>NZ_JASMRR010000010.1:0-91325 GCF_041431175.1 Psychrobacter sp. Arc29
GATTGTACCGACGTTGACGTGTGGCTTGCTACGTTCAAACTTGGCCTTTGCCATGGGTATTTCCTCTTTTTTTTGGTTCCAAGGCTTAATTCATATAAATATGACAATTAAGACAATCTTGGTCACCTTAAGATAATTGTTAAAAGGTCGCACATACTAATGTGCAGATATTATAAGAAAATTGCGACCAATAACAAGTCTTTTAACAAGTTATTGGCCTATTCTTTAGTGACAATACACAGAGATACTCTATATTGTCACCTTCAGTAAGTTTTATTTACTCGTCATCATCTTTAGAGTTGAACTTAGAGATGATTTCAGCAGCAACTGATTTTGGAATTTCAGCGTACTTTTGGAATTCCATTGAGTAAGTTGCACGGCCTTGTGACATAGAGCGCATTTGAGTGGCATAACCAAACATTTCCGCTAATGGTACTTCAGCACGAATCTGTTTAGTACCGCCAGGTAGATCTTCCATACCCTGTACCAAACCACGACGACGGTTAAGATCGCCCATGATATCGCCCATGTAGTCTTCAGGTGTTTCAACTTCTACTTTCATTACTGGCTCAAGTAGTGCTGGGTCAGCGGCTAAGAAACCTTTTCTGAAGGCCATAGAACCTGCCATTTTGAACGACAATTCATCAGAATCGACGTCATGGTAAGAACCATCATACAAGGTGGCTTTTACGCCAACGACTGGGTAGCCAGCAAGTACGCCGTTTTTCATGCGCTCTTGGATACCTTTATCAACAGCACCGTGGAATTCTTTTGGTACCGTACCACCAACAACTTCTTCAGCGAATTCGTATTCAGTGTCGCCAGCTGGATCAAGTGGCTCAAGACGTAGCCAAACGTGACCAAACTTACCACGACCACCAGTCTGACGTACAAATTTGCCTTCTTGTTCAACCGTGTTACGAATCGTCTCACGATAAGCAACCTGCGGCGCACCGATGTTTGCTTCAACGTTGAATTCACGCTTCATACGATCAACAAGAATCTCTAGATGTAGCTCACCCATACCACTGATGATTGTCTGACCAGATTCTTCGTCAGTGTGTACACGGAACGATGGATCTTCTTTTGCCAAACGGCCAAGAGCGATCGACATTTTTTCTTGGTCAGCTTTAGTCTTTGGCTCAACTGCTAGAGAGATAACTGGATCTGGGAACTCCATACGCTCAAGAGTGATCACGTTGTCTTCGTCACATAGTGTATCACCAGTAGTAACATCTTTCATGCCAACTAAAGCTGCGATATCACCAGTACGAATTTCTGCAAGCTCTTCTTGAGAGTTTGCCATCATCTGTACGATACGGCCAACACGCTCACGCTTCATTTTAACTGGGTTATAAACGCTGCTACCCTGCTTCATGACACCAGAATAAACACGTACGAAGGTTAGGTTACCAACGAACTTGTCGTTCATGATTTTGAACGCTAGTGCTGAGAAAGGTGCTTCATCTGATGCTTCACGGCTGCCTTCGCTTTCGTCTTTGTCATCAAGAATACCTTTAATAGCAGGTACGTCGATTGGTGCTGGTAGATACTGGATAACCGCATCTAGCATCTTTTGTACACCTTTGTTTTTAAAGGCAGTACCACAAAGAAGTGGGATGATTTCATTATCGATAGTCAACTGACGAATAGCACTGTGTATCTGGTCTACAGTCAATTCACCGTTTTCTAGATATTCGTTCATCAACTCTTCGTTGGCTTCAGCAGCGCTTTCTACAAGATATTCGCGGTATTCTGCTGCTTTGTCTTGTAGTTCAGTTGGGATATCACGCTCATCATACTGCATACCTTGAGACGCTTCGTCCCAATAGATAGCTTTCATGGTCACTAGATCAACAACGCCTTCGAAGTCATCTTCTTTCCCAATTGGAATAACCAATGGTACTGGCTTGCCGCCAAGACGGGTTTTGATCTGTTCGATAACACGATAGAAATCAGCACCAACACGGTCCATTTTATTTACAAATGCAAGACGTGGTACTTTGTATTTGTTCGCCTGACGCCATACGGTCTCAGACTGTGGCTGAACGCCGCCTACTGCACAGTAAACCATGCAAGCGCCATCAAGTACACGCATAGAACGTTCAACTTCGATCGTGAAGTCAACGTGACCTGGGGTATCGATGATGTTAATACGGTGTTCGTCAAACTGTTTAGCCATACCTGACCAAAAACAAGTTGTTGCTGCTGAGGTAATAGTAATACCACGCTCTTGTTCTTGCTCCATCCAGTCCATAGTGGCTGCGCCATCATGTACTTCGCCAATTTTGTGGCTAACACCGGTATAGAATAAAACACGCTCAGTAGTGGTCGTTTTACCAGCATCGATGTGCGCTGAAATACCAATATTGCGATAGCGTTTTAGGGGAGTTTTACGAGCCATAGTGTTTTCCTAGGAAAAGTCGTGTATATAATAATGTATTGTGTCTCTACCTCATACTCTATGACAAAGCGTTCAGCTTCGTAATATTACTTACTGATTATTGAGCCTAATACGGACAAAAAAAGAGCAAATACTAAGAATAGTGTGGCATCAAATTTGGGATGTTCTCTAATGAAAGGATGAAAGTCATACTTGTTAAGAGAAACATCTGGATAGATGTCCGCCACCCCAGTCATTAATAAATAACATTTATATATGACCGAATGATGATGGCGGCAATCAATAGAATAAACAACAATGTAAGATTAATGAGTATGAGCCACTAATCTCAAGCTACTGTTAAAAAGTAGCTTAGAAACGGTAATGAGAGAATGCTTTGTTAGCATCTGCCATGCGGTGAACTTCGTCACGCTTTTTCATAGCAGCGCCTTTGCCATCAGCAGCATCATTCAATTCGCCAGCTAAACGCAAAGCCATTGATTTTTCAGAACGCTTAGCAGCAGCTTCAGCTAACCAACGCATAGCCAAGGCAGTACGACGGGAGGGGCGTACTTCCATTGGTACTTGATAGGTTGCACCGCCAACGCGGCGAGCTTTTACTTCTACCATTGGGCGTACGTTTTCAAGCACTTCTTCGAAGAAAGATACTGGATCTTCAACTTTACGCTTCTCACTTACTGTCTCAAGTGCACCGTAAACGATACGCTCAGCAGTAGATTTTTTACCATCACTCATTACATGGTTGATGAATTTTGCAACAGTTTGGCTACCAAATTTAGGATCCGGTAGGATCTCACGGGCAGCAACGACGCGACGTCTTGGCATAATAAATTTCCTTATCTTCAGGAGTGTCTAACATTCACAACATCGACTACTTATCATTAGGATATAGCAGTGAGTTATCAGTTAGCCTTACTGCATGGTGGTATGTTTTAAGAGCAAATCACAGATATATTTATATAAAAGTGATATTACTACTGACACCGAACCCATGCACAGTTATTGGGTAGTGCAAAAAGCTTTGTTAATAACGTTTAGTTATTAAACTTTAGGCTTCTTAGCACCGTACTTAGAGCGACCTTGCTTACGGTCTTTAACGCCTGCGCAATCTAATGCACCGCGAACAGTGTGATAACGTACACCTGGTAAATCTTTTACACGACCACCACGGATTAGAACAACACTGTGCTCTTGTAGGTTATGACCTTCACCGCCGATGTAGCTTGATACTTCATAGCCTGAAGTCAAACGTACACGACATACTTTACGCATGGCAGAGTTAGGTTTTTTTGGCGTGGTAGTATATACACGAGTACATACACCGCGACGCTGTGGGCACGCTTCCAACGCAGGAACTTTTGACTTTTCCTTGATGGTTTTGCGACCTTTACGAATCAATTGGTTAGTTGTTGCCATAAGGCATCCTTCTCCCGTTTGGTATAAAACAAAAAAATGGGCCAATGCACCATCTATCTGGCAATAATTGCAGATTTCTGGGCACCCATTTTTAGGACAGTGTATTATAAAGAGTTGTTGCTGCTATTTCAACCACTTATGAATGGTTTCGCTTTACAACATTTGATAGATATGCATTCAGCCTCACATTATATCACTTTATCGTTTTTTCGCCGAAAAATAGCGTCATAAATAAAGTAAACAAGGCAAGCTCAAGCACCATTAAGAAAAGATATTCGAATAGAAATGCTGCTTGATAGTAACTAAGTGGTGGTATTTATCCTGATTTCAAGTCACTCTACTCAATCAGACCAAGATAAATACCATTGTGCTTATTAATATACGTAGCCAAGCGAATAAGTAGTATGTCTATTACTTGGCTTTTTTATCAGACGTTTGCTTGTCTAAGTCTTTTTTGCTGCTGGTGTCTTCTGTATCGCTATTTTCTTCTGTCTTTTCTGTGTCTTTCTGCGCATCGTTATTGCTGGATTTTTTTACTTCAGCCTCGCTACTACTGTCATCAGTAATGGCACGATTGGCAAGTTTTGCCTCTGGCGCGAAAGTCGCTTGAGCAACGCCAATCACTTCATCAATCAACTGACTGTTGTAATGTACGCCGATGGCTACTGCTGTAACGGGAATGAAACGGCGAACCCATAATAGGTTGATTTTGTCCAAATCAATTCCTACTTGGCTAGCAATACTGTCTATTTGCTCAGCATAGTAGTTTACGTTTTGATTTTTTAGACCTAAGTTCTTGAGCTCACTATGCAACCCACGGCTCTGAGCATTATCAAGCAAACCTTTACCGATACCCATACCTGCTAGCAATGCTTGTTTTTCTTGCATTTTGCTTAGGTCTGCATTCGAGAGCAATTCGTATGCCATTTTCACACCTTGTTTACCCGTTAGCGGCTTATTGTATATAGCTGCAATTTGGTAGACAGTACGTAGAGATACCAATAATAACCATAAAGTATCAGCCAGTAGACCTGGTAGACCTGCTAGACCTGTCAGGCCACCCATTGCTGCAAGTGCACGGTTTTGGTTAGCAATATCGGTTGCAAGTGCATAACGCTCTTCATCATCTAAAGTAGCAATATTGGCAAAGCGATGCTCGTTCGGTAAGTCTAATTGACTCCAGTTTGATGCAAGTTTTGCAACTTGAGCAAACGCGCTATCAACGGTGGATTGAAAAAAGCTATTTGGCACGACTTTTTTGGCATATTTACCATAAGTAGCAAAACGTGGACCCAATAATTGCTGCGTAGCCTTTAAGGTTTGCTCACGAAATAAGTCTTGTTGATAGTCCTCATCGCCTAGATCTACCGCTTTATATTGACGCGGCTTGCCTGTTTTGGCGTTCATGCTATCAATCATGGAGCCTACGCGCTCTAGGTTATTACGTGTGAAAGAGCCAATAGTATTGATACTTTTTGAAAGAGTACTACGCTTTGCCATCGTGATGTCCTTAGTATGATGATTGGTTTTATTCTAGTATTAGTAATCTTAAGCAATTATTTTAGTCAATCGCTATAGTCTTTGTCAGTGCGAACAATGTTATCACTGTCACAAATTTTGTATCTAAAAGTATAACTTAATTTTTGTCCGACTTAACCATAGCCTTTAGGTTACCCACATTGTCTTTCATAAATAGACAAGCGATTGCTTGAACAAAAGAGCTTCATAGCCACTTACTTTCTCATTACCTTGTAGCGATAGAGGCTATTTCGCCATTATTTTACACTTGTCCAAAGATTTTCAACGCTTGATACGTTATCATGTGCCGTAAGTTAGAGCATAATTGTACACTGAATTGATATCGTCTTTAATAGGCTGTAGTTACCTTAATTCATGCTATCGTTATCTACATAGACTATTTTTTCACTATAATGCTCAAATTCATTCATCGTTAAACCTCATATATAGATTTACAACGATTATTGCCTGTCAATAGCGGCAAATCGTTACTTACAAGGAATAGAATATGCGTCGCGTCGTTATCACTGGAGCAGGGATTGTCTCTTGTATCGGACATGATTTAGCCACGGTCACTACTGCTCTTAAAGAAGGAAAGTCTGGTATTACGTTTAATGATTCTTATGCTGAGCACGAGTTTAAATCACACGTGAGCGGTAGTATTAATCAATCAGAACTGGATACTAGTGGTATCGATCGTAAGCTCAAACGCTTTTTTAGTGATGCCAGTCTGTACGCTTATGTCAGTGCACTAAACGCCATTGAGCATTCAGGACTGTCACTTGACACCATCAATAACAATCCACGCGTGGGCGTCGTCGCAAGCTCGGGCGGTGCGTCAACAGAAAACATCGTGAACGCTGTAGATGCTATGCGTGAAAAAGGTCTACGCGGTGTCGGTGCGATGGCTGTACCTAAAACCATGGGCAGCTCAGTATCAGCAGCCCTAGCCACTGGTCTAAAAATCCAAGGTGTCTCCTACTCGCTTGCCTCTGCTTGCGCGACCTCGACTCATTGTATCGGTCATGCCGCTGAGCTTATCCAACTGGGGAAAGCCGATGTGATATTGGCTGGTGGTAGTGAAGCTGAGCATTGGACACAGTCTTGTATGTTTGATGCGATGGGTGCAGTGAGTACTCAATATAACGACACGCCAACACTCGCTTCAAGAGCTTATGACAAAGATCGCGATGGTTTTGTGATTGCTGCTGGTGGCGCAATGGTTGTGGTTGAAAGCTTAGAGCACGCACAAGCACGTGGCGCCAATATCTTGGCTGAAATCGTGGGTTATGGTGCTACCTCTGATGGTGCTGAGATGGTTGCGCCAAGTGGTGAAGGCGCTGTACGCTGTATGCAACAGGCCTTAGCTGAAGCTGGCCTAGAAAGCGTTGATTATATCAATAGCCATGGTACCAGCACACCATTGGGTGATATCACAGAACTCAAAGCGATTGCCAAAGTTTTTGATAACGATGTCAGCAAAGTACCGGCTATCAGCTCAACCAAATCAATGACAGGTCATAGCTTAGGCGCTGTTGGTGCGCAAGAGCTGATTTACTGCTTACTTATGCTACAAGATGGCTTTATTGCCCCAAGCATCAACGTTGACAACCTAGATCCTGCAGCTGAAGGTTTCGATATCGTCACCCAAATGCGCGAATCCAATCTTGAAACTTTGATGAGCAATAGCTTTGGCTTTGGTGGTACTAATGCCACGTTAATCATCAAAAAATTCGACGCTTAAACCATGGTCGCACCAAATCAAATGATAACTGAGCAGACAGATTCTGACCCATCGCCAGCTAGTAAATCTAGCTGGCGTTTTGGTGATGTGTCAGCTGCTGAATTAATGCCACAGCTAAGACGCCATTTACTCAATCAAGATGATGCAGCAAATTGGCAATTGGCTTGGTTAAATAATGATGGACGACCAGTGATTGGCTTACTGCCTAAAGTCAGCTGGTCGGTTTATGCTACTGATCAAAAACCTTCTAAAGATTCAGTCAATAATTATAGAGTGGTTAAAAACTGCCGTGATAACTGCTCTACTCATAGCAAACCTATCACGACAGCCTATATGAGTTATCTAGAATGGCAAAATGAGCTTATTGCTTACAGCAAAGCTTATGATACCGATAGTAATAGCTCAAACAACATAGATTCGAAAAGCACAAAACCCAATTATCATCATGGTCTAGTTGGTTTTATCGGTTACGATATCGCTGCTTATGAGTTAAGTCCTGCAGACAGAATCAAATTGGCGAATCAACCTTGTGCCTCGTTAGGGCATTACGATATCTATCTAACACCTGCTGCAGATACTGATACCGGTTGGGAGCTAAAAAGCATTCAAACCAATAGTAGCTCTGATGAAGCTGTCGGCAATAAGGCAAAAAATGAGTTGGTAACTGATCTGACATCCTACCTAGATGAACTGGATAAAAAGCTATCTAACAAATATCTTAATCAAGCACAATCTAAGAGCACATCACATACTAGACCTATCGTCCTAACGGCACGATGGAGCAAGCGTGATTATCAGCAAGCATTTGATCGTACCCAAGACTATCTACAGCAAGGCGATTGCTATCAAATTAACCTGACGCAAAAGTGGTCTGGCTATCTGCCATATAAAAACGATGCGACTCAACCAACTTCAGCACTTATCGACTATCTCCCTTCACTGAATCACAATACGCAAGCACCTTTCGCAGGCTATTTGAGTGTTAATGGCGCGAGCGTTGAGCACGTTGATGCCCTTAACCACAGTTTTGAGTTATTAAGCTGCTCCCCTGAGCTGTTTTTTACTTTTACCAAAGATAATGCTACTAATAAACACCATATCCTGACCAAGCCAATCAAAGGCACTATGCCTCGTGGCTCCACTGATAAGCAAGATGAATCGTATAAGCAACAACTGGTCGATAGCGAAAAAGACCGTGCCGAAAATGTCATGATTGTGGATTTACTACGCAATGATTTGGGTAAATATGCCAAAATCGGTAGCGTAAAAGTACCGCAACTGTTTGCGATTGAAAGCTTTAGTAACGTTCATCATATGGTCAGCACTATTACTGCTGAGCTAAAATCTGATACTCACCCATTGGCTGTACTGTTTGGTAGTTTGCCTGCTGGCTCTATCACTGGCACACCAAAAAAACGAGCCGTCGAAATCATTGCCGAACTCGAATCCACACCGCGCGGTGCTTATTGTGGCACTATGGGTTATATGAACTTTGATGGCAGTGGTCAATGGAATGTGTTGATTCGCACGCTACAAGCGAATGCGTTATCACATGATGAATTCGTCAAGGAAAGACAGATCAATCTATGGGCGGGTGGCGGTATTACGGTCGCGTCTGATTGTAATGCTGAATATCAAGAGTGCTTAGATAAGGTAGGTAATCTACTGGCAGTGTTGGCGAAAAAAGTATAAACGACTGAAATACTATTTTGCGCTGGCCTCTAAAAAGAAAAGCCTGCTTAACATTGCGTTAGCAGGCTTTTTTAGTACTTATCGATAGCATCTACTACACAAGCAGGTAAACCATTAATCAGCCGTCATGCTAGTCTCTGTATGCAGCTCTTTTAGCGCATTAATCAAACGCTCATGCTGATCTGAGGTACCAACAGTAATACGCAAATACTCATTAATACGCGGCTTATCAAAATGGCGAACGATAATCCCTTGATCGCGCAATATACTCGCCACAGCACTTGCATTACCATCTTTTGGACGCGCAAAGATAAAGTTGGCATGCGAGGGCAATACTTTATAGCCTAGCGCCGTCAACTCTGAGGTCAATGACGTACGCAAATCGATGACCTGTTGACGAGTTTGCTCAAAATAATCCACATCTAGCACACTTGCCGTTGCACCAGCTTGCGCTAACTTATCCAGTGGGTAGCTATTAAAGCTATTTTTCATACGCGTCAATGCTTCAATCAACGAAGCACTACCAAAGGCCATCCCAACACGTAAACCAGCAAGTGACCGTGATTTTGAAAAGGTCTGCGTCACGATAACGTTGTCACATTCATTGATCAAGCTGACCGCTGAGACTTGCGCGTCTGTACTGTCTGCATCAGTCTGAGCAAAATCAATGTATGCCTCGTCAATTACAATCACGGCATTAGAATGCTCGCTTGCTAGCTTACGGATATCAGCAAGTGATAAGAGCAAACCTGTTGGCGCATTCGGATTGGCAATAATGATACCGCTACAAGGCTGGCGATAAGCATCAGGATCGATACTAAAATCGTCTTCTAGCGGAATCTTGACGAGATGCACACCAAAAGTCTGCGCGTAGACAGGATAAAAGCTGTAGCCAATATCGGGGGATAAAAGCGGACGCTCTTTTAGGAAAAAACTGGCAAATATAAGCGCCAATACTTCATCTGAGCCATTACCGACAAACACTTGGCTGACATCAAGGTCATATGCTTGTGCCAGTGCAGCACGTAGGTCGTTGGATTCAGGTGCCGGATATAAACGCAGCTCTTGCGCTTGCTGAGTGAGTACCTTAGCGATTGCCTCCCCTACTTTTGGTGAGGGCGGAAATGGGTTTTCATTGGTGTTCAGTTTGCATAAATTGTCGTGCTGTGGCTGTTCACCCGGCACATAAGGTGACAAATTGCGTGCTTTAGATGACCAAAGTCTGGTATCTATCTTTGACTCACTCATAAATTATCCTACTAATTAGCCATACAGACTATTAAAAATATCTATCAAAAGTAACACCGAAGACGCTCAAAATATTTTACTGATAACGATAACGGGCTGAGCGCGCATGGGCCTCTAGGTCCTCACGTTGCGCTAAAATATCCGCCGTCTCAGCCAATGGCTTGCTACCGGATTCACTGCAATAAATAATTGATGATTTCTTCTGAAAGTCATAAACACCTAACGGTGAAGAAAAGCGCGCAGTACCGGATGTTGGTAGCACATGGTTTGGACCTGCACAGTAATCCCCAATGGCCTCAGGCGTGTGGCGACCCATAAAGATAGCACCCGCATGACGAATATCATTTAATAGTGCGTCAGGATTATCAACGGACAACTCCAAATGCTCAGGAGCAATACGATTGATAAGCGCCATACCTTCGCTACGATCTTTTACCAGTATCAGTGCACCACGGTTTTGTAGCGAATCGCGTGCGATATCTGCTTTTGGTAGCTCAGCGAGTGCTCTTTCTATCTCTAACGCAACTTCTTTTAGCTGCTCTTCACTGGTCGTCACAAAGATAGCTTGAGCGATACGGTCGTGCTCTGCTTGCGACAACAAATCCATCGCGAGCCAATCAGCTCGATCTTGCGCTTCACCCTCTGCATATACCAACACTTCTGAGGGGCCTGCAATCATATCAATGCCGACTTGTCCAAATACTGCGCGTTTGGCTGCCGCGACATACTTATTACCCGGCCCTGTGATTTTGTCCACGGCTGGAATAGTCTCAGTGCCATAGGCTAAAGCTGCTACCGCCTGCGCGCCGCCAATGGTAAAGACACGGTCAACTTGAGCCAAATGTGCTGCTGCTAATACCAAAGGATTGAGCACCCCTTTTGGCGCTGGTACGACCATGATTACTTCAGCGACGCCAGCCACTTTGGCAGGAATAGCATTCATCAGTACTGATGATGGATAAGATGCCAAGCCACCCGGCACATAAATGCCAACGCGATCAAGTGGTGTGACTTTTTGACCTAAGCGATTGCCTAGCTCATCTTCATATTGCCACGTTTCTTGTACTTGGCGCTCATGAAAGGTCTGTACCCGAGTAGCTGCTGTGGTCAACGCCGTCTTTACATTCTGATCCAGATTGGCAAATGCATCGGCAAGTGCTTCTTTAGACAGCTCTAACTCTTGCATCGTTGTCGCTGGATGCTGATCGAATTGCTGAGTCAATGTCAATACGACGCTATCGCCATCCGCACGTACTTGTGCGATTATATCGTCAACGGTATGTAATAATTCAGCATCATTGACGGTTTCAAAGGCAAGCAGTTGTGTCAATTGATTATCAAAATCGGCATCTTGGGTACTTAACTGGCGCATGACCTAATCCTATATCTGAGCATAAAATACTGCTGAAAATAAACGGCGTGAATATAGCTGAAGTATGCTTATTATTCACAAATATGGCGACTTAGTCGCTGTCTTCTTGTCTAAATTTTACGGTGATTTTATTTTTTCGTAAGCTAAGACAATAAAACCAGTTTAGCACGCTATATCACTCATAGCCTGCTAAACTGGTTTAAAAATTCGCATCATCATGCTTTATATTACCAATGATTGACACCGGTTTACTAGGCATTGGCAATACTGTTTTTAAAGCTGTCTAAAATGGGTTCTAGTAACGCAAATTTGCGCTTATAGCTGACTTGATTGACGATAAGACGTGATGACACATCACAAATATGATCGCGCGCTTCAAGCCCATTCGCGCGTAGAGTATTACCCGTATCAACCACATCGACAATCAAATCGCCCAAGCCGACCAATGGCGCAAGCTCCATTGAACCATAAAGCTTGATAACATCAACTTGCTGACCTTGGCTCGCAAAATAAGCGCGCGCTACATTGACATATTTGGTCGCGATACGCAGACGACGATTGGGCAGTGGTGCATCTTTTACGCCAGCAGTCATCAATTTGCATTGAGCAATTTTTAAATCAAGCAATTCATACACGTGGTTCGCGCCATGCTCAAGCAGAACATCTTTCCCCGCTACACCAAAGTCAGCCGCACCGTGTTCGACATAGGTCGGTACGTCGCTCGCACGCAAGATTAATACACGTACATTTGGGTTTGATGTTGGAAAAATAAGTTTGCGCGAGGCTTCAGGGTCTTCTAAAAGATCAACACCCGCTGCACGTAGCAGTGGCATCGTCTCTTCTAAAATACGGCCTTTTGATAACGCCAAGGTTAGACCTGAAAACGCATCGTTTACTTCGTTTAGTAGACCGTCGGCTGGTGCAGGTTTGCTTGTCTCAGTCATAATGACATCATGTCCATGTGCAGTTAGTTTCCCCATTTAAGGGAAGTTTTAATGTATAACGTAATTCATATATAAACTACGGTTGACCTATCAATACTAATTGTTGGTATTGACACGTTGGATATTAACACCAAGGCTACGCAGCTTTTCTTCGACATGCTCATAACCACGGTCAATATGATAAATGCGGTCAATCAAGCTCTCGCCTTCTGCCGTTGCAGCAGCCATTACGAGTGACATAGAGGCGCGTAAATCTGTTGCCATAACAGGTGCCGCCGTAAAGTTCTCGACGCCTCTGATTACCGCAGTATGACCATCCACTTGGATAGACGCACCCAAGCGATTAAGCTCAGGCACATGCATATAGCGGTTTTCAAAAATATTTTCGATAATGGTGCTCGTTCCATCAGCCAGACAGCAAATCGCCATCAACTGAGCTTGCATGTCCGTTGGAAAACCTGGATGTGGCTGAGTGCGAATATCTACTGGCTTTGGACGCCCTTTCATTTGCGCGCGAATCCAGTCATCACCTGTCGTAATTACCGCACCCATCGCTTCAAACTTCTCAAGTACTGGATACAATAAAGATGCCGTGGTGTTTTTGGTCAGCACATCACCTTGAGTCATCAAGGCACCAGCGAGATACGAGCCTGTCTCAATACGATCCGGTACCACTGAATACTCACAACCGTGTAGACGTTCTACCCCTTCAATGGTCATGGTAGAAGTACCGATACCGCTGATTTTGGCACCCATCGCAACTAACATATTGGCTAAATCGACTACTTCTGGCTCTAATGCACAGTTAGCCAAAACTGTCGTGCCTTTAGCCAATGCTGCTGCCATGATGACGTTTTCCGTACCACCAACTGTCACCATATCAAATGAGAAGTGGCAGCCAATCAGCTTACCGCCTTTAGGCGCTTGCGCTTTCACGTAACCATTCTCTACGCTGATTACCGCACCCATCGCTTCAAACGCTTTTAGATGCTGATCAACAGGACGTGAACCAATCGCACAGCCACCAGGTAGTGACACTTCAGCTTCGCCAAAACGTGCCAATAACGGACCTAATACCAAAATTGATGCGCGCATGGTTTTTACCAAATCGTACGGCGCATAAAAATTATCGATACTTTTTGTATCGCAAGTGACCGTATCGCCCTGCTTTTGGATATCAATCCCCATGCCACCGATCAATTCAATCAATGTACGCACGTCTTTTAGCGACGGTACATTGTGCAATGTCGTTGGGGTCTCGGCCAGTATCATAGCGGCAAGTAATGGCAAAGCGGCATTTTTGGCGCCTGAAATAGTAACTTCCCCTGCGATACGACTACTACCAGTGATTAAAAATTGATCCATAAGGGTGACAACCTAGCGATGAGTATAAAAAATGATGAAAACCAGGTAGATAGAATTCATCTATTGATATGACGAATTCCATATTATCTGGTCGTGTAGAAAGCTATTTAATTAGCCTTTTGATTGAGCGTCCCATTCAGCAGGCGTTAGCGCTTGAATATTGAGGGCATGAATATCGCCACTCGCAATCTTATCATTGACTAGCGCATAAATGGCTTGCTGACGTTGAACGGCTCGTTTACCTTCAAAGCTTGCATCAACCACGCGCACATCAAACTTATTACCTTGATTGGCAGCTTGGATAAAAGCGTCTGGGAAGTGAGTCTGTAAAATTGCGATCAAATCGTCAGCGTTCATGCTCATAGAATAGTCTGCCTTAAAGTTTAGAATAGGGTATAGATTTAAAGTGATGACATTATAACAAGAGTTTGCATATCTTACAGTACTGTCTTACCCAAGTGTATTTGAGGACTGAGACAATATGAAACATCAAGCCATTCTCAGCCACTCATACGGAGAGGGATAAGCTATTTAAGCGTTTTATCCAAGTACGTTAACACTTGCGCGCGTACGTCATTGACCCAGCGTAGCGGCGGTGCCATTGCTCCAATGCTGGTTGCGTGACTCGCGCCTTCAATCTCACCAGTTTCAACGGTGACGCCTGCTTTTTTGAATGCTTCTGTCATTTTGATTGCGTTTGTCGGATGTACGACTTTGTCTTTCTCTGCTGTTAATAACAAGTACGGTGGCTGTGCACCCTTAATCTGACGATCGGGCATCACTTGATCAGGCGTCGCATCTGGAGCAAAGGCTGTCGCACTATCGAATTTACGGAAGTCGTAGCTATAAGGCCCTGCAATACCAATGACGGTTGCAACGTCTGTTGGCTTAATGCCATAAGGCGCCAAAAAGTCTTCATTTGATACTGCGGCAACGGCATTGAACGCGCCAGCAGAGTGGCCCATGACAGCGACACGCGATGGATCAGCATGTAAGCTGGTCGCATTCTCAATACTCCAAGCAATCGCTTGCGCGGCATCTTCGACATAATCGGGATAGACGTGCTCAGGTGCTTTGCGATAATTAATCACTGCGGTGACATAGCCTGCCTGCGCTAAGCTTTGACCGACAAAAGCATACTGCTCTTTATTGCCGCTCTCCCATGAGCCGCCATGAACAAATACCACCATTGGGTAACTGCTATTGATAGCGCTTTGGGCTTTCATTGCTTGCGCCAAGGGCTTTGGATAGTAAATATCCAAATCTTGCAAAGGCTCATCACCGTATAAGATGTCTTTACTCACCCCTACACCGCCACTAGAAGTAATACCATTGACGATAGCGAGTGGTGATAATGCCTGTGCACTTTGCGTCGCGAGTGCAATACTACCTAACGCCAGCACCGCAGCGCCTGTGAATCTCAGCGTGCGTACTTTTTTACCAGTGTAAGAGCCGATGCTATTCATAGCATCTCTATTAATGTCTTCACTCTGTTGTATACGGTTTTTTGAATCCTTCATTGCCAGTATCCTATTATATTTATTAATCAATAATGAGTAGCGTTATAGCAGCTATGCTGTTTCGTTAATTGGTCAACGATATACTTTCACTTGAAAACATAAGTGACCAATATGCTGCTTGTGCTACTTTTCACTATTGATATAGTACTCACTGGCTGAGGATTTCTCGTGCTTTTACTGTTATATCTATTTAGGCTTATTGTGATTAATATCAAAAAAAGCTACTAGCATCCTATGATGTGACTGGTATCACATATAGCTAAGTAGCCATTATATAGGCTCTTATTTATCGTCAGTCATCGCTTAGTAGACTCAGCTTGGTAGACTCAGTAATTTTACTGATTTTGATAAAGGTCGATATATGGGCTTGATGATGGTTGCGCCGTAGTAGCCTCTTCTTCCGTTATTACTATCGGCGTTGCCGTACTGACAGCGGTATCTTGGACAGTGGGTGCGACCGCCGGATTGGCTAGATTGTTCTCGTACATAATATCATCATCGTTTATCTTTACACCTCTATCGTCGACAACTGTCGTCAGCAGTACCAGCTCGGTCACCCCAACAGTGCTGTTCGCCACATCAATCAGGTTGCTTTGTTGGGTGGGTGTCATGCGACCCATTATATAGACCACGCCATTGTTGGTGACTGCTTTGATCTGCGAGGTTTTGACGCCATCGCTGGCGGCTATTTTTGCCAATAGTTTTGAGGTGATATAACCATCATGAACGGTTGAGCTATAGCCTTTTGAGGCACTCACTTCCATCTCGTTGTAGACGCGGCGCACATCTGGCATAGAGCTGACGACCTTTTCTACTTCTGCTTTGAGCGCTTCAGACGGTACTTCCCCTGTGAGCAACACTTCGCTATTGAAGCTATCGATACCCATACGACTGGTCTGCTGCAAGTCTTCTTTTAACCCATACACGTTGATTTTGGCAGTATGCTCGATACTACGATCCAGTAGACGCTGCGGAATGGTGCGCTCAGTCATTGGCACACCGTAAGTTCCTTCTGTACTGTTGGTCAGATAGTTGGTGGCACAGCCTGTACTGACCACACAAGCAGCAAGCATAATGCCCGTCGTAATAGAGCGTGATGAACCAAAAATAGCAGTGCGCAAATGCATCCGTGTCATTATTTACCTCTTAGAGCATGGTGGTGACGGTGTTATAAATTCAATGAATTGAGTCAATTTTCATCTAGCAGTGATAAGACAAATTTCGTTAACAGCTACTTTACTTAATTTTGGCCAGCAGCGGTTAGGTTTTTGGTAACGAGTATTGCGCGCTAGATTCAGTCAGGCGCGCGAGTCATCCAGTATTGACGTTATATATTTACTACCATGCACTGGCTACAAAGGCGCCTTTAAGCCATTCCGGCTCATCGTTCAACGGATTCTCTTTTGAGCTGAGCTTACCTGCCGTATTATAAGCAATGACATCAAAGCGGCAGTCATGACGAGCGTACTCAGGATGCTGATGCAAAAAATACTGCGCTGCTTTAATCACTTTGCGTTGCTTGCTTGTCGTCACGCTGAGTGCTGCATCGCCATAAACCGACCGCTTGCGTTGACGAACTTCGATAAATACTAGCGTTGACCATGCAGGTCCTGCTTCCATCATGACCAGATCTAGCTCGCCTATTTTTGGCTGTTGCCAGTTTTGCGCCACCAACCGCAACCCTTGTACTTGTAAATACTCACATGCCTGCTGTTCAAACTGACTACCTTGGCGTTGTTTCGGTGAGGTTAAGCTCAAGGGTTTGTGATTCGCCATAAGGTTAATTCGTCTGCTTAACATTTAAGAATTATCATAGCACAACATGCTAAACTAGCCACTTCTGCGCGTTATGCTCTCCAAATTTATCGATTTCTTCACTCACTATTTGACTGAAAAATCATAGATAACGACTGAATATAATAGCGCACTATTATTGTTAATAACCCGAGGTTTTCATGTCTACCCCTACTGCAATGCCAGCTTGTCTCTATATCGTTGCCACGCCGATTGGCAACTTGACCGACATGACACCACACGCGATTGATGTCTTAAAACAGGTCGCGATCATTGCCTGTGAAGACACTCGCACTTCAGGTAAGCTGTTGTCGCATTTTGGTATTGATACCAAAGGCAGCAAAACGGATGAAGCAAAAAGCTCAGAGACCCGTCATGCCACAAGTAGTGTAGAAGATGATGAGACCAAAACGAAGCAAAAAGGCCATAATAAGCTATGGGCTTATCACGAACACAATAGCGCTATTCAAACGCCTAAAATCATTGAAATGATTGAGCAAGGTCATTCGGTTGCCTTGATTAGTGACGCTGGTACGCCCCTGGTCAGTGACCCAGGTTATCAATTGGTACAGGCCGCGCATGAGGCAGGCGTGCCCGTATCACCTATCGTTGGGGCTTCTGCTGCTATTGGCGCATTGTCAGTGGCAGGGTTGCCATCAGATCGATTTAGCTTTATTGGTTTTTTACCAGCCAAAACTCACGGCCGTCAGAAACAACTGAACGATTTGATCGCACGTACCGAAACTCTGATATTTTATGAAGCGCCGCATCGCATCGTATCTAGCCTAGAAGATATGGCGACGATATTTGGTGCAGACCGTGCAGTGACTTTTTGCCGGGAATTGACCAAAACGTTTGAAACGGTACATAAGAGCACCCTTGGCGAGTTGGTCGAGTTTGTGAAAGCAGACGACAATCAGCAACGCGGTGAGATCGTCGTGGTCGTCGCTGGTGTCGGTGTAGCAAAGGATACTGACGACATCAGTACTCATGATAAATTGCTACAGCGTTTGTTAGAAGATTTATCGGTCAAAAAAGCAGCCGCACTGGCCTCTGATATCACTGGTGTAAAAAAGAATGCACTTTATCAGCGTCTACTAGAGTTACAAGCTGACTAGTTTTTAACTATAAAAAAGATAACTGTTTATAAATTAATTGAAGAGAGGTAAGCAATGTACGATGTAATGGCGATAGGTAATGCGTTGGTTGATCACGAATATGTGCTGTCAGATGCTGCGCTAGAAGAGACCGAGCTGACCAAAGGTAATATGACACTAGCAGAGTTTGAGGAGCAGCAGCAACTACTGGCTTACTTTAAGTTGGCTGAGATTGAGCCATCAAAACAAGCCGGCGGTGGCTCAGCAGCCAATACGATGTTTGCCTTTGCCAGCCTCGGCGGCAAGCCGTTTTATGCTTGCCGCGTCGGTGATGACGATCAAGGGGCGTTTTACCTCAGAGACTTGCACGAAGCAGGCGTCGCAACCTCAGACAAATCTATCCATGAAGGCGGTGTGACCGGCTCCTGCGTGGTCGCTATCACCGAAGATGGCGAGCGTACCATGCAGACCTATCTTGGCACCTCAAGCGAAATCGCAGCTGACAATGTTGATTTTGATGCGTTGACGCAAGCAGACTGGCTATATTTAGAAGGCTATTTGGCTATGTCTGAAAGCATCCAACCAGCAATGACGCAACTGCGCCAACAAGCCGGGATTCATAATGCAAAAATCGCCGTGAGTTTTGCGGATCCTGCTGTAGTGAAATTTGCCAAAGATGGCCTACTTAATATGCTCGGCAATAAAGTCGCCGTGATATTCTGTAATAGCGAAGAAGCCAAGCTATTCACCGATAAAAAACAAGTCAAAGCCGCTGCCCGTGCCCTGCTTGAGCATTGCCAAACAGCGGTCGTCACTGATGGTGCCAACGGCGCGGTCATTGCCCACAAACCTGATGACGAGTCGGAGATTGAAGTTTATGACGTGGCAACGCCAGCAGTAACCAGTGTCATCGATACCAACGGCGCAGGTGATAACTACGCGGGCGCCTTCTTATATGCGCTATCGCAGCATTATAGCTTGCCAGAGTGTGGACGTCTTGCCAGCGAAATATCGTCACAAGTCATCCAGCAGTTTGGACCACGTCTTGCCTCGCAGGATTACCGAGATATCGCTCAGCGTGTCCTATCTGCTTAGATGCTGAATATGTATATTTAACGCAAACAAAAAGCCCATATCAGGTCGACATGGGCTTTTTTGTTTATGGATTATAATCACTCAAATAATTTTGCCAAATGAGCATTCTTTTATATTAAGCAGTAGCTAATGCTTGCGCAAGATCGGCTTTGATATCTTCAATATGCTCGATACCAATCGATAAACGCACCATATCTTCACTAACGCCTGCCTGCTCAAGCTCTTGCCCGTTTAACTGACGATGAGTGGTCGAGGCAGGATGACAGGCCAGTGACTTGGCATCGCCGATATTCACCAAGCGCGTAATCAGCTGTAGCGCATCGATAAAGCGCGACCCTGCCTCCAAGCCGCCTTTTACCCCAAAGGTCAAAATAGCAGAAGGCGTGCCTTTCATATATTTTTTGGCAAGCTCATGCTCAGGATGGTCAGACAGGCCTGCATATTTTACCCAAGCGACCTTGTCATGGTCACGTAAGTATTCTGCAACCGCTTGTGCGTTCTGTACATGACGCTCCATCCGTAGGCTCAGCGTCTGCATCCCCTGTAAAATACTAAAAGCATTGAGCGGACTAAGAGCAGCACCCGTATTGCGTAATGGTGCAACACGAGCACGCGCGATAAAGGCAGGCGCGCCCACGTCTTTGACAAAATTCACCCCATGATAACTGGCATCTGGCGTGTTCAGTAATGGAAAACGCTCAGGATAATCGCCCCACGCAAACGTACCGCTATCGACAATCGCACCACCAATCGACGTCCCTGTACCGCTCATATACTTGGTCAATGAATGAACCACAATGTCCGCACCAAACTCAAACGGACGGCATAACGCAGGCGTGGCAACGGTATTGTCAATCACGACAGGCACACCATACTCATGAACAATATCACTGAGCGCCTGAATATCTACGATATTACCTAGTGGGTTACCGATACTTTCGGCAAAGACCATCTTAGTCTTGTCATCGATTAGATCACGAATGGCTTCTGGGTTTTTATGATCAAAAAAGCGCACCTCGATGCCTTGACGCGGCAATGCATGGGCAAACAAATTGTAAGTACCACCATATAGCGTTGATACGGCGACGATATTGTCACCTGCTTCACAAATGGTCTGAATCGCATAAGTGATGGCAGCCATACCAGAGGCGACCGCAAGCGCACCGATACCGCCTTCAAGCGCAGCAACGCGCTCTTCTAGTACCGCATTGGTCGGATTCATAATACGCGTATAGATATTGCCCGCGACCTTTAGATCAAACAGATCAGCACCATGCTGAGTATTATCAAACGCATAGGAGCTGGTATGGTAGATAGGCACAGCGACGGATTTGGTGGTCGGCTCCACGCTATAGCCAGCATGAATTGCCAAGGTCTCAAGACGCTGGTTGTTCTTTAATTCTTGGGCTGCTTGTTCATCACTCATCGTACATTCCTTTGTATGGATTAAATGTATTGATCAAAAATTACCGATTAGAGTTAGCGTTTAAAAACTATCTCAAAAACCTGTCTGCTAAATCATAGCAATAAAAAAAGCTGAGTTCATCATAACTCAGCTTTTTTATGAATAAAACCATCTATTGTTGACAGCTTAATGCTTGATTGTCATAATCGGTCAATAATGGCTTATTTGTAGTACGCATTTTCTGTGCGCGTATGGTCGGTATCATCAACCACTTGCGTCAGCTCTGGTATTTGCTGCTTAAGCTGTACTTCAACGCCTTGACGTAGCGTCATATCAACGGCTGAACAGCCTTGGCAACCACCGCCGAATTTTAAGACCGCAGTCAGACCGATGCCTTCTTCATCAATCAATTCAAGCAACTGTACGTCACCGCCATGCGCGGCCAATCCAGGATTAATTTCTGACTGTAAGACGTAGTTAATACGCTCTTCGACACTGGCGTCAGCGCCCACTTTCGGTACTTTAGAGTTTGGCGCGCGAAACGTTAGCTGACCACCAAAACGATCTTTATTGTAATCGATGACCGCATCTTCTAGATAAGGTACCGATGCTGCTTCGATAAAGGCCGAAAAGTCATCATAAGTAAAACGCAAATCAGCGCTGTCTTCTTCGCCCGGCTGGTTATAAGCCATGCAGCACTCTGCGCGCGGCGTGCCTGGATGCTCAACGAAGATACGCACACCAATACCATCAGTGTCTTGCTTGGCTAACAAATCTGCCAAATAGCCCTGTGCCGACTCAGTGATGGTGATATTGCTTTTTGCTTCAACTTGCTCAGTATCTAATGCTGACTCATAGTCAGCGGCTTGATTTTGCTCAGTCATAATATTTCCTATGCATTGTGACACAAGCGCAATATCTATTACGGCTACTGTGTCGTGAATTTGAATTTTTTAAAATTTTTACGGCTTATATCAGTTTGCAAGCCATCAGTGCTTGAGGTTTATTATTGTAATGCACCGGCAGCAATAGTCATAAAATTTAATCCGTCTATAATGGCCATTATACCTGAATCAAGGAGTAATTCCGACCGCGCTACTGTGAATTGAACCGTAACCGCTGCAAATGGTTGTCATTGGTTTTTTTAATGACATCCCTCAGCGGTGAATTAAATAAGGTTGGCATAATTATCGATAAACTAACCTCTATATAAAGACATCTGCATTATTTATCAAGCAGACTAAATGCAAATAATGCCTACTAAGGATACACCCCTAAATATCTTTCCACTTGTCAGAAAGTCACAGGCTGTGTCAGTATTAGCGTCATTAATTTTTTATCAATAAAAATAAGTTGTAGGAAATTGGCGTCTATGAGTGAATTATCAGAGCAAGCTTCAGATAAGCAAAACCCCGATCAGAAAAACAGTACACACTACCGTTATTTGGTTTTTATCGGGCGTTTCCAGCCATTTCATTGTGGGCACAAGGCAGTCATTGACGAAGCGCTCAAACGCTCTGATGAAGTGATTATGCTGATCGGCTCCGCCAATCTACCGCGCAGCTTACGTAATCCGTTTAGCGTCGCTGAACGCGCTGCGATGATTAAGGGCGCTTACTCAGCAGAAGACGCCGCTCGTATCCATTGCGTCGGTCTAGACGATGCACTATACAACGATACGCGCTGGCTACAATACGTCCAAGCAGGCGTCAAATCGGTCACCGGTGACTTGCAAACAGATATTGGTCTGATTGGTCATTCGAAAGACAGCTCATCATATTACTTATCGCTGTTCCCTAACTGGGCATCGGTGTCAGTACCTAATTATCATAATCTATCAGCCACGCCTATTCGCGACAGCTATCTGATGGGGGCGACGCCAACGCCTGAGCGTACGCCTGAGTCAACACGCAACGTCCTCGATGAATTCAAAAAAACGGACGATTATCATCAATTGCACGAAGAAGCAGACTTTATTGATAAATACAAAAGACAGTGGCAATCTGCCCCCTATCCGCCGACCTTTATGACGGCTGATGCGTTGATTGTACAGTCGGGGCACATCTTGCTAGTCGAGCGACGCAGTATGCCAGGACGCGGACTGTGGGCTTTGCCGGGTGGATTTTTAAATCCAAAAGAGACGCTATTTGATGCTTGTATTCGCGAGCTACGTGAAGAGACGCGCCTCAAAGTCCCTGAACCCGTACTGCGCGGCTCCTGCCACAGTCAGCATACCTTTGACGATCCGTATCGCTCAGCACGCGGACGCACTATTACCCAAGCGTTTTATTTTCAGCTAAAAAACGACCCAAAAGGGCTGCCAAAAGTAAAAGGCGGCGATGATGCGACCAAAGCATTTTGGTTACCATTGGCAGAGCTTGATGCCAAAATGATGTTTGAAGATCACTATGCAATTATTACCAAAATGGTTGGGTTGTAGTTTTTCGTTATTAGACGGATGAGCAGGTCATGGTCAAATCAACCCTCACTGATATCTACACAATGTATTTTTTAACTTTTTATACCAGTGCCGATAGACGGCACTCAACCGCCGCCACTGTTCTTTCAACGCAGCTGCGGCATCTCAAAGCAGAGGAGTTCTGTGATGTACACCAGTAATCTAAACAATTTAATCTTAAATAGTGACAGCTATAAAACCTCACATTGGGTGCAATATCCAAGTGGTAGTGAGTATCTGTCCAGCTACATTGAAGCGCGCAAAGGCGACTACGATGTGGTGTTCTTCGGCTTACAAGCCTTTATTAAAGAATACCTAAGCACCCCTATCACGCATCAAGATATCGACGAAGCCGAAAAAGTGGTTAAAGCGCATGGCTTGACCTTTAATCGTGCTGGCTGGAAGCACTTGATTGAAAAACACAACGGCTACCTGCCACTGCGTATCCAAGCAGTACCCGAAGGTAGGATCGTTCCGGTATCAAATGTGGTCTGCCAAGTTATCAACACTGATCCTGAGTTTTATTGGCTACCAAGTTATATCGAAACAGCGCTATTACGCGCAATTTGGTATCCATCGACGGTCGCTAGTGTCTCTCGCTATTGCAAAGAAATTATCCGTCAAGCGCTAGAAAAGTCAGCAGACAATACAGAGTCGCTGCCTTTTCGCTTACATGACTTTGGCGCGCGCGGTGCTTCGAGTCAGGAGACTGTTGCCCTTGGCAGCTTGGCGCATTTGGTCAACTTTGCTGGTACTGATTCAATGACAGCAATCATTGCGGCCAGTCGCTGGTATCAAATGGGTGATGACATGCCTGCGTTTTCTATCCCAGCGGCTGAACACAGTACGATGACGGCATGGGGACGTGATGGCGAAACCGCTGCTTTTCGCAATATGATTGAGCAGTTCGGCGGCGAAGATAAAGCTTTTTCAGTTGTGTCTGACAGTTACGACCTATGGAATGCGATCGACAATATCTGGGGCGATGCCCTAAAAGATGACGTCAAAAACATGGGCGGCACCTTGGTCATTCGACCAGACAGCGGCGAGCCGACTAAAGTCGTCCGTGAAGCGCTAGAGCGCTTGGCAGTGAAGTTTGGCACTACGGTAAACAGCAAAGGCTATAAAGTTCTACCTGACTACGTGCGAATCATCCAAGGCGATGGCATCAGCTCACAAAGCTTAAACAAAATTATTGAAGTGATTATCAAAGCAGGCTTTAGCATAGAAAACGTGACATTTGGTATGGGCGGTGGTTTATTGCAACAAGTCAACCGTGACACCATGAGCTGGGCGATGAAATCGAGCGCTATCTGTATCGATGGTATCTGGAAAGACATTTACAAAGACCCTATCACCAGCCGCTCAAAACGCTCGAAAAAAGGACGACTGGCACTGGTACAAGACGGCAGTGGTCAGATCAAAACCATAAAAGAGCAAGCATTGGGTGCACCATCAGACAACCTATTACGCGATGTCTATGTTGATGGTCAATTATTAATTGAGGACAGCCTCACGATTATTAGGGAACGTGCGGGATGGTAGATACCAATAAACTAACATCTATCGCGAAAGATGTATTATTTGCGCCTGTTTACCTTTATCAAGGACGCAAAATCAAGCGTGAAACCGTGCGTTTGCCGGAACCAAACGGCGAAAGACATGGTATGGTTGAGCTATCAAAAGCAGATGATAGACTCTCATCTAAAAGCCAAGAGACGCTCAATTTGATGGTTGTGGGTGACTCAGCAGCAGCTGGTGTCGGTAGCCAGACTCAGCAAGAAGCACTGGTTGGTAAGCTGATTCCGATATTGGAACAGAATGCCGTTATCCAATCGAATTTTGCACAGCTCAATTGGTCATTACAAGCGACGACTGGTCATACTAGCTTTGATATTTTGCGCAGATTATATGTCCTCCCTACTCCTGACCAACCTATCGATGTGATGCTGCTGAGCGTTGGGGTCAACGATACGACGTCCAACGTCTCTGTGCATCAATGGCAGCAGCAAATTGAAGATATCATTGATATTGCACAGCGTAAATTTGGCGTACGCGAATTAATCTTTTTAAGCTTACCACCGATGGCGCAAATGCCTGCGATTCCCTCCCCGCTCAATAATTTTGTTGGGGCAAAAGCCTCAATACTTGATGAGATATTGCAAAAAGTCTGCGCTGCTCATGATGGTGTCAACTATATGGCAACTGACTTTGCGCGCATGATATCAGAGCATGGCAATGGTCAGCCTATTGACATTGCCGTTATGTTCGCCAGTGATGGCTTTCATCCTAGCAGCCTCATGTACGGTTATTGGGCACAGCAGATCGTAGAGAACATGACCCAACTGTTAGACTCATCCGCCGCTCAGACGGATTGCTAAAAACACGCAAGTATTGATTTATCGACACAAAAAAACCGCTGAATAATCAGCGGTTTTTTATTGCTTAGCAAAATATATTTACACCATAAGTGTAAATTATTCAGCAGCGTCAGCAGCTTTTTTGCTACGGCCACCAAATGCACCAAAGCGTTTGTTGAAGCTTGCAACACGGCCTTCAGTAGAGGTTTTACGTTGCTCACCAGTATAGAATGGATGCGACGCACTTGAGATATCAAGTGGGTAGTATGGGTATTCTGTACCTTCGTATTCGCGAGTTGCTTTAGTCTTAACCGTTGAACGAGTCAAAAAGAACACGTCAGCGTTAGTGTCATGGAATAAAACTTCTTGGTAATTAGGATGGATATCTTTACGCATAATAAACTCTCTAGGTCCGATGTATGTATGGCAATTTGCATCAACATCATGAGCGATGTCTCAAACAAACGAAAACATACGTAACTGAGGCACTAAGGACATTATAAGTATGGCAACTGCGTCACTGGCTTATTCCAGCACAAAGCACCACTCTTCTGCTCACTTAGCCTTTCCCCAGCGGGAAAATTAAACCGCGATTTTAACGGTTTTTGTCACCCAACGCAAGCCACAGTTATGATAGATATATGTGATAAGTTGTCACTAAGAGGGAAATAGTGTTGAGATATACGAGTTAACCCAGTACAATATTTTGGTTAGTTAAATTAATCAATTATACAGATATCTGTAGTTAATCTAACGAGATTTAGCTTTTCTCTGTCATTTATCTATCGTACTTTTAGGCGATATGGCTAGTCAGTTTTCTACAAAAAAGATCGCACTATTTATTCATCGGTAAGCACAACTTCCCTAACACTAAATAAGGACTATTCAATGATAAACACTGCCATCAAAACCACTACTAAAGCACTATTAATCAGCTCAGCACTTGCTATCACGACTATGGCAAGCGCTGCCCTACCAACTCAGTGGCAACTAGACAATTCACATACTCGTGTCGGTTTCTCTGTTGAGCATATGGGGTTTTCTACGGTTATGGGACACTTTAGTGATGTCGACGGTACCGTTCAGTTTGACCTAAAAAACCCAAACCAAACCCAGCTTAACTTTGTCATTGATACAGACAGTATCGATACTGCTTGGGCAGCTCGTGACAAGCATCTAAAAACCGACGAGTTTTTCAATGTTGAGAAGTACCCTACCATGAGCTTTAAATCCACTCAGGTTAACTTTATCAATCCACAACAAGCAAAAGTAACTGGCTACTTTACGTTACTCGGTCAAACCAAACCATTAACACTCAACCTAACGCTAAAGAAAATCGATAACAGCCCTCTTACGAAAGAGCCTGTGATTGGTTTCCGCGCCACAGGTAATATCGATCGTACTGCTTATGGCATGGATGCGTACTCGCAAGGCGTTACCACCAATGTGCCTATTCAGATAGACGGCGAACTGGTAGAGAAAAAGTCAAAATAGACGTCATTCGCTATTAATCATTTTTACTAATAACAATAAAAAAGCAGCCTCCATAATAGGGCTGCTTTTTTTGTCTAACAATAGTGTTATAAGATACTATTTGGTTGGGATAACATGCCAAACGTCAAATTTGTCATCGCCATCTTTATCGCCCATTTTTGTATCATTAGCATAGAAGTATAATGGCTTACCGTTCATAGCCCATTGATACTTACCATCTTCACGCTTAAACGCCGCAAACTGACCAGAAGCTTTAGCATTGCTTGGTGCTTGGAAGATTGGCCATACAACTTGACACGCTGCGCCGCAATCTGACTTATTCATTGAATCTTTGTCATAAGTATAAAGCGTCATGTAATTGGTTGCATCAACCAACACACCATTTTTGCTAGCGACAGGGGCAGTGTTTTTATTGGTCGCTTGGACTTCGTGCGTGCCTGACATGTCATTTCCAACGACACTTTTTAGGGTCGTACAGCCCGTCAACGCTAATACGCCAGTTAGTGCAGATAACATCATGATATTTTTCATAGCCACTTCCTTGTCATTTTGATAATTGTAATAGTAAATTTTATAAGCCGTTTTTATTTTTTGGTGTGAAAACGATAAAAACAGAGCTTTAACCTCACTTGAGCGAAATAAATATAACACACAGTTTTTAGCGATGATGACCATCAATATACAAACTTACAAAAGTGGCTGAATTTTACAAAACGATTAAACACAAGCCTTTTTGGCTACAGAAAACTGACCTTATTTCCATTCTCCAGATGTTGCACTCGACCTCGCCTATTAGAAACTGCCTAAGACCATCTCGTTGACAAAACTCATGCATCTACTTACGTATTTGCCATCATATTGTCTGTAGTTCTTCGTAAAATGAACTTATAGAAATGAAGTATTACTACACAATGGAAAATACCTCTATTGTGGCTTATAAATAAATATTGAACTTAGCGGCCTTCGCACGCATATCAATAGTTACAAGATATTTAACGATTACACCGAGCATGGCCTGATGCAAATGCTACTAAGGATATAATGACGACAATGACTCAGTCTTCTAATAAAAATCACGCTCATTCTGTCAAACAAGATGATTCTTTTAAGGTGCTGTCTTATGGAGATTATCAAAACTCGCCCACCAAACGTCCTACTAAACGCGTCGGTATTTTGGGCGGCGGTACTGCAGGGTCAACGATTGCTATTCGCCTTGCGGCATTAGGGCTTGAGACTTACTTGTTTGAGAAGAAAAAATCACTCATTGATGGTCCACCAATGTGTCACTTGCATGCTGGCGGCAACTTGTACCGCGAGATACCTGATGAAGATTGTGTGGCGCTCCTCAAGCAATGTATTGATATATTACGCCTCTATCCTTATACCATCGATGTTCGTCCTACTGTATTTGCGGTGCCGACACGCGATGAAGGACTGCCTGAAGACTTGCTACCGCGTTTGGATATTTTGACAGAAGCTTATCAAGAGCTCATCGAGCAGGATGCCAACAATAAAGTACTTGGCGAGCCTGAAGATTACTATCAGCTCTATAGCCATGAGCAGTTGCTTGAGCTGTCTAAGCGTGAGCAAGTTGCGGTGCCAAGTACGGTTGATGAGTGGGTGATACCAGTAGCCAAATACTTAGACTTAAATAAAGTAAAATTTCCACTGATTGTCGTACAAGAATACGGCTGGAATATCTTTCGCTTGGCGGCTTCTGCGCAGTTAGCGCTTGAAGAATATGACCATGCCCATGTCTTTACTGACACCGCAGTGCAAAAAGTAGTCCCTGTGGATTGTGAAAACTGTACCAATGCTGATCACCATGTCACCAAATGGCGCATCGACTATCAGCAAGCAAACGACTCTCAAGCTGAATCTATCGAAGTTGATTATTTGGTTAATGCTTGCGGTTTTCGCACTGGTGTCATCGATGACATGGTCGGTGTTGAAGTCACACGCATGGTCGAGTTTAAATCATCTTATGTCACCCATTGGGGCGATGCAGGCGGGCAGATTCCAGAGATTATCGTCTACGGTCAGCGAGGTACGCCCGAAGGCATGGCACAGCTGACCCCCTATCCAGGCGGGTATTTTCAGATACATGGCATGAGTAAAGCCATTACTTTATTTGATGACGGTCTGGTCGCATCTAGCACAGACAGCGCTCAGCCCAAACTACCACAGCAGTACGTACACTATATCGAGGATGGCTGGGACAAAGCGCCGCTACAAGCGCGCAGCCAGCAAGCGATTGAATATGTGGCTGAGTTTGTACCGACATTCAATAGTGCGCGTACTGTCGGCAATGCTTTATATGGTGGGCAGCAAATTCCTGGAGAAGACGATACGTTGCGCGTGGCTGACGTAAGCTTGTATTCTAATATACGCTACGCTCGTGCAGAAAACGTCAAAGCATCTTCAACCTTGATCGCCGCTGATCAGATAGTGACTGAGCTGACGACGCTGGGATTGATACAAAACGATACACCAATGAATCGTAGCCGCTATGCACACGAATGGTCGTACCTGACACACAACGATGGTCTGGCTGTTGATAAGGTTGCACGTGTGCTCGCTGAGCAGCGTGGATTCCCAATAGCGATGGCAGATGTCAATCATAGTATTCGTGAAGCAGCACTGGATGATCTCTCACCCGCTGGTGTATAGCCGATATTAGTCATTTCTAGAGTTTACATTCAGTGTTATAAATATAAAACTGAATGTAAAAAAGGAGCGGACAACCGATATTTGGTTACCTGCTCCTTTTTTACGTGATTGCTTTTAATTACTTGACTTTATAAAGCTTAGCTGTTGCTACCAGCCATTTTTTCTGTATCTACATTATCATTGATGGTCACGACGGTCTGTAGCATCTCGATTGCCTCGTTGATGGTATTGCACACCACCAAACGATCTAAATCTTGCTGCTTCATAAACCCTTGCTCGGTGGTATATTTTAGATGCTCAATCATACGGTCATAAAAACCATTGATGTTTAGAATAATCATTGGCTTTTCGTGTTGATACAGCTGACGCCATGTGGCGATTTCCATAATTTCTTCTAGTGTGCCCAGTCCGCCCGGCAAGGTAATAAAGGCATCGGCGTACTCTGCCATAACGGTCTTACGCGTGTGCATAGTATCGGTCAAATGCAAGCGAGTCAGCTGCTCATGAGCGATTTCGTGCTTGAGCATAAAGGTTGGAATGACGCCGACCGCCTCAGCGCCGCCTTTGATGACCTCATCTGCGACCGCGCCCATGAGACCAATGCTAGCACCGCCATATACCAGTCCCATGCCATTATCTGCCAACGCACTGCCAAGCTCGCGTGCTGCCTGCTCATACACATTATTGTTGCCCAAGCGCGAACCGCAATATACGGCCACTAGCGGCATCGTTAGTGTTGATTTATCCACAGCTTTTTCTATATTGGTGATGTCTTTGCTCGTGATTACATCATAAGTATCATCGTTAATGTTCATTTGCATATAGTTTCCTTAATTTATCTATCATTTTTTATTGAGTGTTTGTTATTAGTAAAGGTCAAATACCACACGTTTCATTTATAGTGTTATGCACATCATTTATAGAATGAGTTCAACCAAGTTATACAAAACTTGAAAGTCATATTTGAGTACCTGTCTCGCTAGTATTTATCTTAACATAAGCAATGCTACCACATAGTCACAACGATTTATCACTACGCAACAACTACATTTTAAAGATGGGAATTGGTGACTCATCGCAGTTTAATAGTCACTGTCTACTCATAAAAAACATGAAGGTATCACGATGGATAATCACAACGCTGCTTCTGCCGTAGAGCATGCAGAAAGTATTATTAACAATCCTTTGATTAGTCCTAATATTGCTGATGGCGCAACTAATATCGACACATACTCGTTGAGTATCATGACCGATCGCAATCAGGCATTGGCAGCCACTGTCTATCGCCCTAAAGAGGGAACGACAACAGCGATCATGATCGCGCCCGCCACCGGTATCAAACGCCATTTTTACCATAGCTTTGCCCTATATTTAGCAGAGAGCGGCTTTGGCGTACTGACTTTTGATAATGAAGGGATTGGTGAGTCGCTTTCGACCAATCTGGCAAAGTGTGATGCTTCGCTGATAAGCTGGGGTCGCCATGATATGCCTGCCGTACTTGATACGCTGCAAGATGAGTTTCCCGAGGCGTCTTATCACCTTATCGGTCATAGCGCAGGCGGGCAGCTTATCGGTTTGATGCCAAACTATCAGGCGATTACGTCCGTATTCAATGTCGCGTGCTCTTCAGGCCGTATCAAAAACATGGGTATGCCTTATAAGCTCAAAGCCATGGGATTTATGGATGCGTTTATCCCATTCACCAATTTAACACTAGGCTATACGCCTTCAGACAAGATTGGCATGGGCGAGCCGCTACCGCGCGGTGTGGCTCGTCAATGGCGTGAATGGTGTAATGGCGCAGGCTATATCAAAACTGCTTTTGGTAAAAGTATACACACCCATTTTTACGATGCGCTCAGCATGCCAGCATTGTGGCTTGGCTTTAGCGATGATGATATTGCCAATAGCGAAAACATGGATGACATGATACGCGTATTTACGAACATGCCAGTCGAAAAGCGGTTTTTAAATCCTGAAGATTTGGGGTTAAATCATATCGGTCACATGCGCTACTTTAGCAGTAAAACCAATGCTAAAGCACCCGAGCTTTGGCAAATGGCAGTAGATTGGTTTAGTAAAGGTGAATAGCGTTGTTCATCCATTAGTATAAGAGGCCATAGCGACTGATATCATTTATTCGTATCAATACACAAAGTCGGTAAATGCGCTTTTATTACTCAGCATTGTTTGTTTTTTCTGCTTCTATACGCTTCTTTAGGGCAGAATACAGTGACGGCTGCATATTATGAATATTGCCTATCATCCATTTGACATAGTTGATAGGCACTTCTTTGATTGGCTTACCTTTATGCTTGCCAAATGGCATCTTGCTCACAGGCATCGCTTTATTTGAGATAGCATGTGCCGCTGCAAAATCGGTCGGCGCAATCTCTAAACGCTCGCAGCAGGCTTGATAAAGCAGATAACACATCCGTGCATCGCCAAGCGCGTCATGAGCGGCAATCGTCATTATGCTCGCCTCACCCTTACCCAATAATTGCTCGATGCACTTGGACTGTCCATAAGCATGCCACTCTGGAAAGGCAGCACGCGCGAGTCTCACAGTACAAATCAGCTTAGCAGAAGGACTGCCAATCACTCGCCAATCAAAGCGTACATTATGACCAATCAAATACTCTGGCAGCTCAAACTGATCCAACTCAAAACGCTCAAGACCAGCCACATCAGCATCAGTAATGCCATGCACCTTGATGACGACAGGTGATATAGAGCGGCCGCTATTGAAGTACTTCATCCACTCAAACCCAGTTGCCACGTTTATAGTCGCCACTTGAATCGGCCTCGGATCACGGCCTTGATCGGTTTCAGTATCGATGATAAGCGCCGTTTCAGCCATAGTAGCCGTATCTGTAATGTCAGCCGTGTTCAAAGCATCATTCATAAAAAGTTAACCATTCGTAGCACCATCATCGCTCAACCGAAGCGTTAAATAGATAAAGTTATATTCGCTGTGCTTGTATTTAACCACACCTGTATTTATGGGGATAAAAGTCATAGATAACAATGCTATACATACCTTAGCAGATAGGGCTTTTATAATATTAGCTCATATAACATCAAACAGATAAGAGACATCAATGCTAGCAGATGGAAAAAACCAACCACCGAAGCCTTCTTTTGTCAGTCGTGTACTCGGCGTACTGATTAAGGCGGTTGTATTGATAGGATTCTTATTTGTTTTTGATAAGCTGCTACCCAGCATTAGCGAGCAGACCCAATCATTTATGGTCGCCAAGTGGCAACAGCTGAGTCTGTTGCAGCAAGAACTGCCTGCAGAAAACAGTCTCCCCAGTCCACTGCCAGAGAAAAACCTGACAGACACTTGGGGTGCGGCACGCAGTCAAGGGCGCTCACATGAAGGCATCGATATCTTTGCAGAACGTGGCACGCCGATACAATCGACCACGCAGGGAATTGTGAGTAAGGTTGGTGAGAATAATTTGGGTGGGCGTGTGGTCGTCGTGGTAGGGCCTGGCGGTGCTGGTCATTATTATGCGCATCTAGAAGACTATGCCGATATTGCGCCCAATGATTGGGTCAATCAAGGCGATATTATCGGTTATGTGGGTGATAGCGGTAATGCAAAAGGGACACCGCCACATGTACATTACGGTATTTATATCAATGGCAGTGCCGTCAACCCTTATCCGCTGTTGCAAAAAGAGTAGGTATAATAAATTAGGCATGCTAAATAAATGCGCACGACGATTCTAAACAATATGGGGCAAGGCCTGTATTAGTTTGTCTCAGCCGACCTCACATATGCGGCTGGAAATACCACGCTAAATGTCGACCCCTCTCCCTCTACTGAGTCAATCTGCAACTGCGCCTCGTGCTGATGCAAAACGTGCTTCACGATAGCCAGCCCTAATCCTGTACCGCCTGTGGCACGACTACGCCCTTTATCAATACGATAAAAGCGCTCTGTCAAACGCGCAATATGCTCTGGTGCGATACCAAGCCCATCGTCCTCAACGGCAAAGCGGCACCCATCCGATGTCTGCGTCCAGCTGATGGTAATATTACCGCCTTTTGGCGTATATTTAATCGCATTGATGACCAGGTTGGACAAGGCGCTGATCAAGTACACCTCTGACCCATATAACCCGTCATAAGTATCTATGTGCAAATGAATGGTGTGCTTGTACGCTTGGTTGTATGCCTGTGCATCATCATAGATATTGGTGAGGAGTTTGGTCATATCGACATCATTAAACTCATGCGTCTCTTCGATTTCAATCTTTGAGAGCAGTAATAAGTCATTTACGATTCGATTCATACGGGCTGTTTGCTGGGTCATCAGCTCAAAACCGCGACGCCACTGCGGTGGCATATCTGGCTGATCAGAGAAGTTCTCCAAATAGCCCATCATCACTGTCAGTGGCGTGCGTAGCTCGTGCGAGACATTCGCCACAAAATCTTGGCGCATTTGCTCTAAATGCTGTACGCGGGTCACGTCATAAATAAACAATAGCTTCTCGTCACCAAAAGGCGTGAGCTCACATTTTAGATAACGGCTGGGATCTCGCCACGATTCTATATGGACACCATCGTTAGGTAGGGTGGTATTTTGATAATACTGGCGGAACTCAGGCACGGTGATAAAGTCAAACACACTTTGGCCTTTGTCAGCTGGCTGCAATGACAAGAGATCCTGCGCCGCCTGATTCCACCACTCTAACCCATCATCTTCGTTCAGTAAGATGACTGCATCTCGCAATGCTCGCAGCGCACTTCTGATTTTCTCCAGTTGCTCCGCCGCATTTTGGCTAGCGATTTGTGCTGGCGCATCTTGCTGGTCACTATTATAGTTATGGTCTTTTTTCTTTTTTGCTGGCGCTATCTTGTTCATTTCTTATCCTTACCACTATCCGCTATTTTATTTATTGTTATGGTGGCATTGTCCGTACAAGATCAAGTTATAAGAATCAACTCATACAAGATTAGCTTGGCTCAATGAGACTAGAGAACCGATAGCCTGTACCGCGCACCGTTTGTATCAATGTATCACAATCATAAGGGCGCAATAGTTTACGTAGACGTTTGATGTGTACATCAATGGTTCGATCTTCAATATAAACGTTACCGCCCCAAACCTGATCGAGCAGCTGCGTTCTTGTGTAGGCGCGCTCTGGGTGACTCATAAAAAATGCTAACAAGCGATATTCTGTTGGGCCGACCTCGATGACTTTTCCTGCGGCTGTCACGCGCTGGCTTTTGGTATCGAGACTCAGCTGACCAATTTCGATAGGCTTGTCGCTACTCATCGCGCTACTACGGCGCAATACCGCTTTGATTCTGGAAATCAGCTCACGCGTCGAAAAAGGCTTGGTCATATAATCATCTGCACCTGCGTCAAGGCCGTGAACCTTGCTGTCTTCTTCACTTTTGGCCGTCAGCATAATGACGGGTATCTCAGAGAGCATCTCATCACTTTTGAGCATACGACAAAAATCAACACCGCTCTTGTCTCCGGGCAACATCCAATCTAATAATATTAATGACGGTCTATGATCGACCACTTGTTGATGCGCTTCTGATACGTCAGCCGCTTGCAGGCTATCAAACCCAGCCATTTCTAGCGTCATCACAACCATTTCACGAATCGCAGGTTCATCTTCAACAATCAAAATTTTCTCATTATACATAGGACATTCTCGGTGTTAGCGGACAAAATCTAGCATATAAAAAGGCGATAAATACTCACCAGTCTCTATCTATTAAACGGATTAATTATGACAGCCTGATGACACTCTGGTGTCAGATCTCCAATAGAAAATTGAGTGGCCCATCATTGACGCTTTCGACCTGCATATCAGCGCCAAACTGACCAGTGGCTACATTTGAATACTGGGTTTTGGCATAGTCGATGAGTTGCTCAAACAACTCTTGAGCAGCATCAGGTACCATCGCACCACCAAAATCAGGGCGGCGACCTTTATCCGTTTTTGCCATCAGCGTAAATTGTGACACTAATAACAATCCACCATCAACTTGCTGGACGTTTTTATCCAGTTTACCAAATTTAGCAGGGTCGTCATCATTTTCAAAAATACGATAGGTCAAGATTTTGTCAATCATCCGCTGGGCGGCGGCGAAATCATCATCATGACCCAACCCAATATAGGCCAATACCCCATGATCAATTTTGCCAACACAATGCTCATCGATAGTGACGCTCGCACGGCTCACTCGTTGTATCAGTGCTTTCATTTACGACCTTCTTTATTTATAAATGGCTTACAGTTTATGGTCAGACAATAATACGCTGTCCATGATAAAATATGACCATTAACTTGCCTATGCAATAATGACATCACATCCTATTTTGGTAGCCTTATTATGAATGTATTTACCACCTTACAACAGCTGGTACCGCAGCAGCAACTCAGTAAAGTCGCTGGACGTTTGGCCGCCAGTCGTCATCCTTATGTCAAACGCACCTTTATCCGTGGTTTTGCCAAAGCTTATAACATCAGCTTAGATGAGTATGAGCGCCAGAGCCTCAACGCTTATGAGAGTTTTAATGACTTTTTTACCCGTGAGCTAAAAGAAGATGCTCGCACCATCGATACCACTGCAAACGGCATCGTAAGTCCTGCGGACGGTATCATCTCTCAGCTTGGACAAATTAAAGATCATAAAATGCTACAAGCCAAAGGTCGTCATTATGACGTTGGCCAATTGCTCGCTGATAGCGAAGATGGCAGTTATTTTGCCGATGGTAGCTTTGCGACAATCTATCTAGCACCTAGCAACTATCACCGTGTTCATATGCCATTTACTGGTACGCTGACCAAAACTCGCTACGTCCCTGGTACGCTGTTTTCGGTCAACAATACCACGGCAGCTAATGTGCCGGACTTGTTTGCGCGTAATGAGCGTTTGGTCTGCATGTTTGATACCAAATATGGCAAAGCGGCCGTTGTCATGGTAGGCGCTATGATTGTCGCTGGTATTGAGACTGTCGCGACGGGTAAGATTGCTCGCACGGATGATATACAAGAAGCGGATCACGATATGCAGTTTGCGGCAGGCGAAGAGCTTGGTCGTTTTTATTTAGGCTCAACGGCTATCGTAGTGTTGCCAAAAGCAGCAAAAGCTGACTGGCTAGATAGCATGAATGCCAATAGCGTGGTACAAATGGGCCAACTATTAGGAATGGCAAACGCTCAGTAACATGACTGTGTAAAAGTGCTCAAGAATATCAGCCCAGTGAAACATAGATCACAATGCTCAACTGGGCTTTTTTATGCCTAGCGTTTTTATAGATTTACGCGTCGATCAACCATCCTTGCTCGGTCGCATAGTCAATATTGTGTGAGAGCCAATCATGAATAGGAGGAAAGCTGTCTTTGATAAAAGCAAGCGCCGCCGCCACTTGCAAGCGCGTCACCTGAGATTCAATCCACGTTTTTCCTTCAGTATTGAGATTAAGCAAAAATGGCAATAAGCGATCAACCACTCTGAGCAGCTGAGTCTCTTTGCTACTACCCGTTTCTTGCTCCTCCCAAACCTCACTCAAAGCCGCGATGCCGTTACCACGCTCTGCTTGCAATCGGGCTATGCCAGCGCGTTCCTCAATATGTGCCTCGCTACGACTGTTTGCGAACAAAAACGTATCACCAGCGTCAATCTCACCCAAATCATGTACCAAGGCCATCTTTAGCAATTGTTCATGATTGACATCCAGCTCAAACAACTCAGCTATTGACCAGCACGCCATGGCTAAGTGCCAAGAATGTTCGGCAGAGTTTTCTCTGCGATCGGTCTCAGTCACGTAACTACGGCGATTTACGCGTTTGAGCGCATCTAGCTCTAGTAAGAAATGAGTGACATCCTCTATGTCGATAGTTGTAGCAGATTTTTGATCGGTCAATGACACAGGTGTATTTGAGGACATATTTCTCTCTAATTTTTTGATAATTTTACACATTACGGTGTGGCTAACAACAAAATAGCGCTGATGTTATCAAGCGCTATCTATTATAAGTAATTGGGTTAAATGACTCAGTACCTTATTATATAACCATCTACTTAATCAGATTAAGAATGGTTTTGAAGGCAGGGTCTTCACTGCTACGGCACAATTCAAACAAAATGGTTTCTACTGTCGAGATTATCCCACCTGCACGGCGAATGCGACGAATGGCTTGTTTTTTGTCGTATGGAAAACGCGAGCCAACAGCATCGCCAATAATGACCGGTTGCATGCCATTGTCTAGCAAATCAAGCGCAGTCTGTAGCACACAGACGTGCGCTTCAACCCCGATAAGCAATACGGTACTACGGTTTTGCTGCGCTAAATGATGCCATGTATCATTATTATCGCAGGCACTAAATGTGACTTTTTCAAAGCTCTTTGCATTGTCGCCCTCCAGCACATCACGAAGCTCTGGCAAGCTATCGCCCAATCCTTTTTTATACTGCTCGTTGAGCATGATGGGGATACCGAGCGCTTGCAGTCCTTTGATTATGGTCACTGTTTTTTTGACGATATTTTCGTGATCATAGATATGCGGCGTGAGGCGTTCTTGTACATCGATAATCATCGCTTGGGTGTTTTCACGAGCAATTCGGTAAGTACGATCAGTAATCATCGTAGACATAGTACACTCCTTGTACGGCTGATATTTATTATTAAAAGCTATTTTAAAATGACCATCATTAGAATTTTCATTAATAATAGTCTTAGCTCAGCTCACCCTTATTTAGGCACAGTTTCTTGAATGCGTCAATGGAGATAATTTTCATCAGTACGTGTATGCTCTTGACTACGCCAAGCATTAACTCGCTCATTATATTCACAAAAAACCCCCAGCCATCACGGCTAGGGGTCATTATTAGAGCGTTTTTAATCAACAAATGTTACAAACTGGCTACCGATTTTAAAATTAAACACGCTCAATAATAGTCGCGATACCTTGACCCAGACCGATACACATCGTCGCTAGACCGATTTCGGTATCTGACTGCTCCATTGCGTTTAGCAATGTTACTGTGATACGAGCGCCTGAGCATCCTAGTGGATGACCCAAAGCAATCGCGCCGCCGTTGATGTTGACGATGTCTTGCTTGTCGGTCAAGTTCAGTGCTTTTAGGACTGATAGGCCTTGTGCGGCAAAGGCTTCGTTTAACTCGATGGTTTGCATGTCATCGATGCTCATGCCAGCACGCTTCAAGGCTTTGTTGGTGGCTGGTACAGGACCATAACCCATGATCGCTGCGTCACAACCAGCAACGGCCATACTACGGATACGGGCACGTGGCTTGAGACCTAGATCTTTTGCTTTCTGCGCGCTCATCACTAGCATCGCTGATGCGCCGTCAGATAGTGCAGATGATGTTGCCGCTGTGACGGTACCGCCTTTTGGATCAAACGCTGGACGTAATTTTTGCATTTGCTCCATAGTCGCGTCTGGACGGATGACCTCATCCACGGTACATAACTGTAAGCGACCATCAGCATCATGACCTTCGATACCGATGATTTCATTGTCAAAACGACCTTCAGTGGTCGCTGCCCATGCACGGCGATGCGACTCAAGACCAAAAGCATCTTGCTCTTCACGAGTAATGCCATTCATGCGACCTAGCATCTCAGCGGTCAAACCCATCATGTTTGAGGCTTTTGCATAGTGCTTAGAGGCGGCAGGGTTTAGATCAATACCATGCATCATGCCGACGTGACCCATGTGCTCAACACCGCCAATGATAAACACATCACCTTGGTTAGTCATGATTTGTGCAGCCGCTGTATGTAGTGCCTGCATAGATGAGCCGCACAGACGGTTAACTGTTTGACCACCAGCAGTTTTTGGAATACCCGCCAAGAGGCCAATGTTACGACCGATGTTCATGCCTTGCTCTAGGGTCTGGTTAACACAGCCCCAGATAATATCTTCGATGTCATTGGTATCAAAGTCGTTACGTTCAACCAGTGCACGTACCAGTTCAGCGGATATGGTATCCGCACGTACATGACGGAACATACCGTTTTTGGTTTTACCCATTGCCGAGCGCACGCCATCTACGATGACCACATCTTTTGGACTTAAAGTTGTCATACTATCTTCCTTTTCAATTTTTATTGTCAGTGTAAACCGTTCACGTCAGCGCTATGATTTATTTATCTTACGTAACGCACGATATGTAATGCGCGTTAGCATTTAGTATCTTTTATCAGCGCTGCAATGAACCAGCTAAAACAGCACGTCTGTCATGAAAAAATAGTGATAAATCCATTGCTATCTTTGTTTTGACAGACGTACCACACTTATCCTAATACGGTATGTTCATTACTCAACTGAGTAAAAAGTCTCGCCTGCGGCTGCCATATCGCGAATCTTTTGCGGGGCTTCATAGGCTTTGCCAAGATGAGCGTATTTTTCACATAGTGCCAAGTAGTTATCTAGACCCATTTGGTCGACATAACGGCAAGGGCCGCCGCGGAATGGCGGGAAACCTACGCCCATAATCATCGCCATGTCGGCCTCGCTTGGCGTGCTCACGATGTTGTCTTCTAGGCAGCGAACGGTTTCGTTACAGAAAGCCAGCATAGTGCGGTCGATGATTGCTTGATCGTCGAATTCTTGCTTCTCACTATCAGTCGTGGTTTTTAGCAACTCGTAAGTGGCTTCATCGGCAACTTTCTTTGGCTTGCCGCGCTTATCAGTTTCATACTTGTAGAAACCTACGCCGTTTTTCTGACCGAGGCGCTCGTTCTCATATAGGTGCTGAATCGCACCTTTATAGTCTGGTTTCATACGATCTGGGAAACCATCCGCCATGACTTCTGCGCCATGTACACCTGTATCTAAACCGACCACGTCGATGAGATAAGCAGGGCCCATTGGCCAGCCGAATTTTTCCATGACTTTATCGACATGAGCAAAGTCAGCACCTTGCTTGAGCAATAAATCAAACGCGCCAAAGTATGGGAACAAGACACGGTTGACCAAGAAACCTGGGCAATCGTTAACCACAACTGGCACTTTGCCCATTTTAGAGGCTAGAGCAACGGTAGTCGCGATGGCTTCTTCAGAAGATTTTTCGCCGCGGATAACTTCGACCAGTGGCATTCGATGTACTGGGTTGAAGAAATGCATACCGACGAAGTTTTCTGGACGCTCAAGCGCCTCAGCAAGATAGGTAATAGAGATCGTCGAGGTGTTTGACGCTAGGATACAGTCGTCTTTTACTAGGCCTTCTACTTCTTTTAGAACCGCACGCTTCACATTTGGATTTTCTACGACCGCTTCGATAACGATATCAGTCTCGCTAAAGTCACCATAGTTCAAAGTAGGACGGATACGGCTTAAGGTTTCACCCATTTTCGCTGGGGTCATCTTCTTACGTTCAACCATTTTACCAAGCAGTTTGCTGGCTTCGCCCATGCCAAGGTCTAATTGCTCAGACTTGATATCTTTCATAATGATTGGCAAGCCTTTGCTGGCTGCCTGATACGCGATACCGCCACCCATGATACCAGCGCCTAGTACAGCCGCTTCATTGATATCATGTGCAAGCTTACTGTGTTTTTTGGCCAGTTTTTTGACCAGCTGATCATTTAAGAATAGACCAACCAAGCTCTCTGCTTGTGGCGTTTTAGCAGCTTTTGCAAAACCGGCGGCTTCAACTTCAATCGCTTCGTCACGTGATAGATTGACGTGTTTTTCGATCGCTTCGATAGCGAGGGCTGGTGCTGGGTACTGCTTGGGGTTGGCTTTGGCAAAGATCATACCTTTTGCGCTGTTGAACGCCATGGCTTGCTCAAGTTGGTTTAGCTTAACAGGAACCAGTTTTTCTTCGCGTTTTGCTTGCCAATCAAGCTCACCTGAGATACATTTTTTGACCAGATCAATGGCTGCATCTTGCAAGTCGTCAGCAGGAACGGTCGCATCAACCAAACCGAGTTTTAGCGCATCAAGTGGTTTTTTTGGTGTGCCAGTGGCGATAAGCTCAAGCGCATTATCGATACCAATGATACGCGTACTACGAACCGTACCACCAAAGCCTGGGAAGATACCTAGCTGAGTTTCTGGTAGACCGATGATCGCTTTGTCACTCATGACGCGGTATTCACACACCAAGGTCATTTCACAACCGCCGCCCATTGCCGCGCCATTGATGGCAGCCACTTTCGGGAATGGCAAATCTTCAAAACGATTGAAAGCGTCATTGACATGAACGACCCAATCTTTGATCTCGCTTTCTGATTTTTTGAAAGAAGCCACAAACTCTGTGATATCAGCACCAGCGATAAACACGCCTTTGCCTGAAGTGACGATAAGACCTTTGACGTCGTCTGCTTTTTCTAAAGCAGTCACGGCTTCACCAAACTGTTTATTGGTTTCGGCATCAAATTTGTTCACGCTCTCATTTTCGGCGTTGTAGTGCATGTTGGCGATGCCATCCTCTAGCATTGTCACCGTGATGCGATTTCCTTGATATACCATTTGAAACTCCTTTCTATATAACGAAAGCTACGTTTTGAATTAAAATAAATAGCCAGTTACTGTTAGTAAAATGGGTAATAGCACTGTGCGCCTGTGATGTCGTAAAGACAAACATATAGATGGCACACAAGTGAAGATGTCTTTATTATCCAGCGCTCATGATGTGATACGTATTTTGACGTCTCTTGTACCCCATCACACGGCGCTTCATTTATATGTTGCAAATACTGCTATTAAAATACTGACTGAGACATGGTCCAACACTGACAATTGATGACTGAATACGCTGAGTAAAAATCCATTACAGTCAACATCAGACCATTTTCACGTCAATTAGTGTAGGGGATTATGCCCCTAACTGTCACAAGCTAATGCCATACTCGCAAGTCACTCTTAAATCACCTGTAGGCATTTACCTTATGCGCAAAGTGTTTTAGTGAATACTTGTATACTGAGTTGCTATTTTGAATGTATTCCGTCTTGCTTTTATTCATGGTCCACCACCTCAAGGATGATAAACCGTTGGTGTAGCCCGATTAATACGACTTACTTAGCTTGCGCTTTTATCAGACCATATTCAACCAGTGAATGACATCAGCGATACGTAACCAAGACTTGTTGTAAGGTTACGATTGTACTGCCTCGTTTTTGAACAGATGACAGCCGTAAAATGCAAAAAACAAACGATTGATACGGTGTCTCACACGAGCAATATGGCCTATCATGCTACACTAATACCGTTTTTACCTTGTCCTTAATAAGTTTTCATTGTATCTCTGATAAATGGTTGGATTATGACGGTTTCCCTTACTTCTAGCGCTACCTCTTCTGGCTTTACCCCTTTTAACGCTGTCTCTTTTCAAAGCACTGAGCAATTTCATGGTGCTGTGCGCGCGCAACTGGCGCAAGACATCGAGGTCTTGTTTGCTTATGCCAAGCTGCCTAGTCCCCTGGTAGATGCCTGTCGTTATGTCATGACGGGTCAAGGTAAGTTGGTACGCCCATTGATGGTTGCCAGTGCTTTCGCCAGTATTAATAGCGGTAGTAGTAAACGTACAGACGAGCATAATGACGACATCGACACGCTCAATGCTGATCTAGACTCATTGCTAGAAAATGACTCGGACTATGATATGTCACGCCGCGCTGCATTGGCCGTAGAGCTGCTACACACTTATTCGTTAGTGCATGATGATTTGCCATGTATGGATGATGACGAGCTGCGCCGTGGTCAGCCGACTGCTCATATTGCCTTTGATGAAGCGACTGCGCTGCTGGCAGGGGATGTGTTGCAGACGCTAGCATTTGAAGTATTGACCGCAGAGATGCCATCCTTTGCGCCATTCGATGCAGATATCGCAAGTCAGCTATTGGCCATATTTGCCCCGCGCGCACGACGCATGGTGTCAGGTCAAATGCTAGATCTGAATGCCGAGGCCAGTGCTAGTATTGCACAAGCCGATTTAGAAGCCATTCACCGTGATAAAACAGGGGCACTGATCGAAGCGGCGATGCTCATGGGCGGCGTCTGTGCGGGCGCAACGGCACCACAACGTATGGCATTGGAAGAGTGCGCCCAACATATCGGCCTTGCCTTTCAAGTCCAAGACGATGTGCTAGACGTGACTATGACGACTGATGCTCTGGGTAAGCCTGCAGGTAGCGACGAGAAATTAGATAAATCTACCTATGTAAAGCTGATGGGCGTCGATGACGCAACCAGCTATGCGCAAACGCTATTTAACGATGGACGCGCGGCTATCAGTCGTGAGCTTAGCGACAATCAAGACAACATTGACAAAAATAATGACGCGCTACTGGCATTGATTGAATGGTTGTGGTCACGTAAGAAATAACTTAATAAGCGTCATTATTCCAAACAATAGCGAGTAGTCAACATGGACAGTTCCCCTACCCCGCGTATTTATCTTGGTACTGGTGGCTATAGCGATACCGATTTGCTCGGTACGCTGTACCCCACTGGCACCAAAAAGACTGACTTCCTACGTGAGTACGCCAAGCAATACGGCGCAGTGGAGATTAACAGCAGCTTTTATGCGCCGATTGGGCAAAAGGCATTTGCGGGCATGATTGATAAAGCCTATGTACAAGCGAACAGCGCGCTCAAATTTGCCGTCAAACTGCATCAAGACTTTACTCATGCACGAAAAGGGACGGCGGAGCACGCACAGGCATTTTTAAATGCCCTATCCCCGCTGGTGGACGCCGACGCCTTAGCACCGTTATTGCTCCAATTTCCGCACGGCTTTGACCGTACTCGCGAGCATCGTCTCTATCTGGCCAATCTCGTCAGTTGGTTTCAAGACTATCCACTCGCTATCGAGTTTCGTCATAACGGCTGGCATACCCCGCAAGTGGTCGGTAGCTTTGCACAGCAAGGTCTGATTTGGTGTAGTGTCGATTATCCCAAAGTCGGCGGGCTACCACCATCACGGCTGATATTCACTGAGCGTACTGGTTATTTGCGTATGCATGGCAATAACCTGAACTGGTGGGATGCGATGAGTGCTGCTGATCGTCATGATTATCGCTATAGCGAGGCGGAGATGCAGGATTGGGCGCAAGCGATTGCCAATCAGCGGCAGCACTTTGATACGCTCTATATTTTCTTTCAAAACACTGTCAATGCACATGCCTATTATAATATTGCGATGCTGCGAGAGGCGCTAGGTAAGTTTGGGTTTGAGGTGTTGTGAGTTGGTCAATGAGATACTTAATACGTAAGATAGATTTTAAGAACTCATAATTTTTTAAATATCAATTTATGTGAATAGGCTTGCTTATAGAAACCAAATTAAATTTATTATTTTTATAAATGATGCGAGCAATGCACTCTACCTTCACTCTTCTACTTCTGGATTATAAGGGGATAGAAATGTATCTAGTTCAAAGCTGATTTTTCCTTTCTTTAATACTATAACTTGAAAGTGATTATCCAAGCCATTTTTATCTTCGTCATCATAAAAATGTAATAAACCATATGAGCCCTTAGATTCTGTGGCAATCCAATCTAGAAGCTGCAGCAATTCAACCCAAGAAAATGATTTATGATTGTCCATTCCTGCAATCATAAGTTTATAATCACCATTCGTGATCTTCATCTGACAAATTTCAGTTTTTCTATTATAGTTAATATTGCCAACAAGTACTTTAAGGATTTTCCAAATACTCTCTAACTTCTCTTCTGATTCATCCCGTTCGTTGAAAGACTCTCTAATAACGAACCATCCTTGATATTCTAACATCGTAAAACCTTATATTTTAAAATGATGCGCATAGCGCCATCTAGGACTAAAATGATCAATTTGACCCGTCTAATTCGCTTATTTCAATGTGGCAAAAAACAAAATGATCCTGTTTTTTCTGCAGATTCGATAATGAAAAATGATGAAAGACCCAGTAACAAAGTAACAAGCGTCGAATTACTGCAAACGATGCAATGGTCAAAACTATGCTGGAATGAAAGTTGGGAAGAGGTAATAAAGCTAGACAGCTTACTACCAAAAGTAGGTCAAACATACCCTATAAAACTTGATGAGAATGAAGACTATGCAGAGGAAGGACATGCATACCTGTTATGGTTACCGCCTCACTCAGAGCTTAATGGGTGGTGGGACAAACGACCATCTGAAATTCTCAAATCCTACGTCTTAGAAGGTACTTTATCTAATGCCGTCTCAAATTATGAAAAACGCGAGTATTTTTTTGATTTTCAGGTTATAAGCCGCAAAAGGCTGGTTGATTATTTTGCTAGCATCCATGACATACAGAATGTCTATGTACCTTATATTATAAAATATAAAGGTAATTTGGCATCAGCTTGGGAAAATGCTCAGGATCTTTCAAAATTCAAAGTAGGAAACTACTTGTATCTACATGGGGTCAAATCAGAATCCAGCTTAGAAGCGATATTTTCTTTTAAAGAAGACCGCTTTTGCCTGCATTATTCAGCAATCCTACATCATCCTGCTGACTATGAAACTGTTGTTACAAGGTATTATTTGGATAGCCAAGAGCAGAAGTTATTTAGCAAATTGATAGAAAAAGCGAATGAAATAACCGATAACTCAATAGACTCACTAGAAGATAGTGAAGTACACGGTGCTGAATACTGGTAGGCAATCATCAGCGCCAGTATTTTGACATTCTTTGACCCGATAGCCATCCACACCACTTATCCAGTAGAATTCTTTTGCTGCATTAATATCATCATCAATTACCTTGGGATCACCATCACTGCATATGGACTCACTCAGTCAAATCGTCTTAGGTGCGAGCGTCCAAGGGGCAGCACTTGGCAAATATCAGGGTCGCAAAGCCTACCTATACGGGGCGATACTGGGTACGCTGCCTGATTTGGATGTACTGATTAGTTACCCCGACCCTATCAGCGACATGACCTACCATCGCAGCTTTAGTCATTCCTTATTTGTCCTGACCGCAGTAGGTATCATAGGCGCGTGGATGCTTAGTCGCTATCACCACTGGCGTGATATGCCGCTACCTTATTCAACGCGGCGCTTAGCACTCGCCATGACGTTGGTTTTGACTACCCATCCTATCTTGGACAGCTTTACCGTATATGGCACACAGTTGTTTTGGCCATTGCAAGATCCTTTGCAGATAACCCCCATCAGTATTGCCTCCGTCTTTATTATTGATCCACTCTATACCCTGCCATTACTTGTAGCGGTGACTGTGGGACTTATTAAAGGGTGCAAACTTGCGGTATTCAAAGCAAGGCTGCTGATCAACTGTCAACGCCTTGCCGTTTGGATGCTGCTGCTCAGTAGTAGCTATTTACTGCTCGGCTTAGGACTAAAGTACCACGCCCAATCCAAAGCTGAGCAAACTTTGGCAGCGGCTGATATCAATACGACGCGCATCAAAACCATGCCTGTCCTACCGACGATACTCATGTGGCGTACCGTTGCCGAAGACAATCAACATAGACTGATTGAATTAAGAGGTAGCATTTTAGATAGCCGCTTGCCTGAATATCGCTACCTGACGCAGTACGACAATGCGCAGACGCTACGCGCAAACCTGCCAGTGCAAAGCCGACCCTATGCCCAGCGTCTTGATTGGTTCTCTGGTAACTGGACAGGGTATCGCGTCCAAATACTACCCGCCACTTCTACTAGCGGTGCAGCCGAACAACTGGTCGTTGATGATTTGCGTATGATGGCAGGTGACACGGCTTTTTTTAGTTTTGTATTGGCGGAGAAAGCCAATCAACATGCGCAATGGCAAGCCATTACACCGATAGACGCATCTGTAATTAAAGTAGACAACGAGCCTACGCCGTCACGTTTTGAGCTGATTCGGCAAGGCTTTAAAAGGGTGTTTGATGAGTCGATAGTAGATGGGGATAGTGGCTGGATTTTAGCTGAATAGAGTGGTCATCGGTAACGCCATATATTGAATGTTCAAAACACTGTCAATGCGCATGTTTATTATAATATTGCAATGCTACGAGAGTCATTGGGTCAGTTTGAGTTTGAGATGCTTTGATAGATAAAATTAAGCTATTTGTATAAAAGTTATACTATTGTTAAATTTAAAATATAAGGAAATAATAGAGTGTATACGGTAATAACTGAAAATGATGAATCTGCTTGGGCTGATGAAACCGGTATCCTTTATCACTTTCCCAAAAGATATTTAAAATATCTGGAGCCAGGCACTAATATTATTTACTACAAGGGATTCCTCAAAAACAAATCTTTCTCGAAAAAAAGACTATCTGATGCTCCTCACTATTTCGCTATTGCTAAAATCGGCAAGACCTATCCAGACAAAGAAAGTATTAAAAATGACTTCTTTGCTACTATTACTGATTTTATACCCTTCAGAGAAGCAGTTTTAGCGAAAGATGATTCGAGTTACCTAGAAACAATTCCTGAGTCGAGAAAATCCAATTATTGGCGCGATGGAGTAAGAGCTATCGACGCAGAAACTTACCATCTTATTATCTCGAAAGTCAGTTCTAATAAAGTTTCAGAGCAAAAGAAGGCTTATATTTCAGATAAAACTATAGAAAACTATCAGGATTCGCTTGAATCTTTAAGTGAAGGCAAGAAATCAAAACGCTATATAACTACATACGAAAGAAACTCTAAATATAGAAAGCAAGCGATTGCCATTCACGGTAACTCTTGTTCTGCTTGTGGATTTAATTTTGGAGATTTTTATGGAGAATATGCTGAAGGATTTATCCATATCCATCATATAGTTCCTGTATCAGAATTTGAAATGCCTAAAAAGATAGATCCAGAAACTGACCTCATTCCCCTTTGTGCAAACTGTCATTCTGTAGTTCACAGAAAAAGAGATGAGACACTATCAATTACTGAATTAAAATACTTGATAGCCAATAGCAGCAAGCCTTAAATTAGTAGACAGTAACCAATACGTTTAACATCCTAAAAAACTCAAAAAGGACACCCATCGTGTCCTTTTTTCACATCACCCCACGTCCATCACACAGACGCAGACACCGCCTTCATATACCAGCTCGCACTAACAAACAGCAGCACCGCCAGCACCGCGCCAAATATTTCTGCCGTAAATAGCATCTGCCCCATCGGCGCGACCGAGTGAGGGAAGATATTAGTAATGCCTGCCACATACACCACAAAAAACTCCACCGCGAGCAATAACAGTATCTTGCCGCGCATCGCATGACCGTCAATCCCTGTAAACAGCTGCCATACGCTGAGCAGTCCAAGGGTCATCAAAAACACATTAAATAATGTCATTACCATGGGTGAATAATCAGGAAACGCCTGCATCCCTACCAAGTTGCTAAATATCACAAAGCACAAATTGATGACCAAGAATGTCAATATGGCAAGTACTGCGATTCGTGCTTTATTCACCGTGCCCTCGTTTTATTTTCATGGTTGATAATGCGCATTATAGCGCTGGTGGGATTATTTTTACCAATACCAATGAGCTTACAGCATCACGCTTTGCCTGCCATTCCTTTTTTAAGATGGCATATTGCAAGGTATCTTCATATTTTGGCGTGCCGTCTGCATTTTTGATAAACGAGATAAATTCCACAAAGTGCCCTTCTTTACGCATACCCAAGCGCTCGCACAGCTTTTGTGAGGCAACATTGTCCACTTCGACATAGGCATAGACGCGTCTGGCATCGTCTTTATCAAACAAATAATCAATGAACGCCTGCGCACTCTCGCTGGCGTAGCCTTTGCCATGAAACTGCTCATTAAAGTTCCAACCGACAGAATAAGTGTCTGGCTCTTCTTTGACATAGAATATCTCGCCAATCACTTTGCCCGTCTCATTCAGACACACGGCAAGATAGTCGCCCTCGTCTTTTTGTCGTTTGGCGATTTTTGCTACGGATGTATCTATTGAGGTGACTTTATCGCCTGCAAAGCAGCTGGGTATGGGGCTGGACAGATACTCGAGCAGGTCGGCAGCATCGTCGGCGATAAAGGGGCGCAGGTTTAGGTGCGGTGTTTGTAAGGTTATCATTATATTGTCTCGTTATTATGGTCTTATTATTTGTCTAGGTCATGCTTTATCAAAGTCAGAAAAGTAACTATAGGGCATCGCTATCTTAGCGTGATATTTTTATTGTCCTATCAGTTTTTATCAAAATACGCACCAAAAAAAAGGACACCTCACGGCGTCCTTTTTTCAAATCAAATACTTGGTTGAATATTACGCTTCAACACCAGCATCTTGACCTTTATATTTTGCGTTTGCATAGTCCCAGTTAACGAGCTTGTCTAGGAACGTGTCAACATAGTCAGGACGACGGTTACGGTAATCTACATAGTACGCGTGTTCCCATACATCACAAGTCAATACCGCGACTTGGTCATGTGCAAGTGGGGTGTCAGCGTTAGCAGTTTTGGCGATTGATAGTTTGCCACCGACTTTGTCAGCGACCAGCCATGCCCAACCTGAACCGAACTGAGTCAATGCTGCATTTTTGAACTCTTCACGGAACTTGTCATAGCTACCGAAATCTTCTTCGATTTTTGCTTTTAGATCGCCAGTAGGTTCGCCGCCGCCGTTCGTTGGCGTCATGCAGTTCCAATAGAACGTGTGGTTCCATACTTGGGCTGCTTGGTTGAACATACCTTGCTTGCTGTCATCTTTAGCAGTGGCTGTGATGATTTCTGGCAATGTTTTGTCTTCTAGACCAGAACCTGGCAACATGTCTTTTAGCTTGTTTACATAAGCAGCATGGTGCTTGTCATGATGATACTCTAGCGTTTCGGCACTGATGTGCGGCTCTAGCGCGTCTTTTGCATATGGTAGATCTGGCAGTGTAATGTTTGACATAATTATTTTATCCTTGCTTATTTGGCCACTCATACTACTGTCTCTCTGAAAACAGGCAAACCTAAAAATAGATACGCCTTATGAATAGAAACACTTAGTATCGAGCTAAATTGGCTGAGTTTATTGTTTGAAGTGAATGTTATCGCTTAATACACGTTATTGCGTAACACAGTATCACGTATTATTATGAATCCAAAATTAACCTAGCTGTTATTCTTAGTCCACGAGTCAAGTCTTTGACTGCATAGACCTTTATTAACTTAATATTCACAAGCTATAAGATATATTTCACTGTAGCTTGGTATCTATTATAGCAACAGCAACCAATAATATCAGTTACCAAATGTTATAGCTCGTACATTCTGCATCGTCATTGGTTATTTATTCAACGACGACCTTTTGCCTCGTCAAACCCTATGGCATCAGTACTAACATCGTTATCGAGGTCGACCTATATAGCATCTATAAAAATACCAAAAGTTAAAGCTCGGCTAATTTATTCATCTTTTTTATATAACGGAACGACCTTATGAGCACTACCGATACTGCACAACTCGCTACCCAATCAACCTCTAATAACCAGTGGATGCTCGCCAGCAACAATAAAGGCAAATTGGCTGAGTTTAAACGGCTATTTGCCGAAGCGAATTTGGACGTGACGATTGTCCCGCAAGGTCAGCTCGATATCGACGATGCGATAGAAGATGGGTTGAGCTTTGTAGAAAATGCCATTATCAAAGCGCGTCATGCGAGCCGTATCAGCGGACTGCCTGCGATTGCTGATGATTCAGGACTCTGTGTACCTATATTAGGTAACGCACCCGGCATCTACTCGGCGCGCTATGCTGGCGAACACGGTAACGATGGCAAAAACAACGCCAAACTCATTGCTGACTTGCAGCCTATTCGTACTGCGCACGCTAACGAGCCTATTAAAGGGTTATTCGTTTGCGTATTGGCGATGGTGCGTCATGCAGATGACCCGCTACCGATTATCGCTCAAGGTTTATGGCATGGCGAAATCTTGGATACGCTGCATGGTGACGGTGGTTTTGGCTATGATCCATTGTTTTGGTTGCCTGAGTTGCAAGCCAGTGCGGCAAGCCTAAGCGCTGCTGATAAAAACAGCATCAGTCATCGTGGTCAGGCGATTCAGCAGTTATTGGCGCAGTTGCCTTTATAGGCTCTCTTGAAAAATAAGTGCGCTTGTAATAGCAAAAAACCTCAGAAACCCTGCCGTCAAAGAGATAATTTTTACTTTAATAAGCAGATAGATTATACTGTTCTACTTTTAAAATTTTGTTGAAATCCGTTATTTGGCTGTATAATTCACCAAAAAGCGTTATTATGCGGTGCATTAACGGTTTATGATTGATATTTGATAGCACTAACAACTTGGGCAAATTTGCCTTTTGGTATCAGCGGCGATTGCTACTGGTGCTGATTTTGAAGTTGTAGCATTATCACTATCCCCTATTTATTCCAACGGCAGCCGTCGTACATGCCCGTAATTTGAGGCACGGTTTGTCTATTACCATTTAACCCTAAGTACTACTCAATCAAACGTACTATTTAATCTTAAAGGTGTAATTAACATGGCTACAGATTTACAAGTCACAACCAACAAGCTATCTAATAAAGAAACTCAGCTAACGGTTAAAGTTCCTGTTGAAAAAATTCAAAACAAAGTTGAAGGCCGTATTCGCCAAGTAGCGAAAACTGCCAAGATTGACGGTTTCCGTAAAGGTAACGTCCCTATGTCACACATCCGCTCTCAGTACGGTGCTGGCATTCAACAAGAAGTTATCAACGATGTGATCCGTGATACGGTTTTTGAAGCGATCAAATCTGAAGACATCCGCGCGGTTGGCATGCCTAACATCGACGACGTAAAACTTGAAGACGATTTCTTGGTGTATCAAGCCACTGTTGAAATCTTCCCAGAAGTTGACGTACAAGGTATCGATGAGATCGAAGTTGAGCGTCACACTGCACAAGTGAGTGAAGAAGACGTTGACACCATGATCGAAAACCTACAAAAGCAACGTGAAGAATTCGTTGAGAAAAAAGGCATGGCGGCGAAAGACAACCAAGTGACTTTTGACTTCGAAGGCTCTATCGACGGCGAAAAATTCGAAGGCGGCTCTGCTGAAGACTTCAAATTGGTTATCGGTAGCAACCAAATGATCCCAGGTTTTGAAGCGGGTATCAAAGGCATGAAAGCTGGCGAAGAAAAAGTCATCGACGTCACTTTCCCAGAAGATTACCAAGCTGAGAACCTAGCTGGTAAAGAAGCTCAGTTCAAAATCAATGTAAAATTGGTTGAAAAATCTAAGTTACCTGAAATCAATGAAGAGTTCCTTGAGCTATTCGGCGTAAAAGAAGGCGGCGTTGAGAAACTAAAAGAAGACGTACGCAAAAACATGGAACGCGAAATCAAAAACGCTGCGCGTAGCCAAGTGAAGCAAGCGACTTTTGACGCATTGCTAGAAAAGAACGAGTTTGATGTACCAAACGCGATGCTAGAGCAAGAAATCGAGCGTCAACGCAACATGATGATGCAACGTTTTTCTCAGCAGTTCGGTGCGAATGCTGATAGCTTCGATAAAGACATGCTGCCAAATGAGCTATTTGAAGAGCAAGCGCTACGTGCTGCCCGTCTTGGCATCATCGTTGCCCGTGTTATCGACACTAAAGGTCTAGAAGTAGATCAAGAGCGTGTTGAAACCTTCATCAAAGAAGCCGCTGAAAACTACGAAGATCCAAGCGAGGTCATCGAGTACTACACCAATGACAAGCAGCAGCGCGCTAACATTGAGTCTGTTGTACTAGAAGACCAAGTAGTAGACTACTTGATCAGCCAAGGTAAAGTCACTGACAAAGAAGTCAGCTACCAAGACTTGCTAGCGGCTCAACAACAACAGCAGCAAGGCATGTAATTTAGACTGAGCGCTGTGTGGTGTTAAACCATAATACTTAAATAGCGCTCTTGTTCTACATCTCAAAAAATACGGCCCCGATCGATGATCGGGGCCGTATTTTTTTACGGAAGCTTGATAACCGCTTTATTTAGCAAATCATTATAGAGTTCACTTTATACAAAAGCAGGAACAAACACTGCACCCAGTCCGAGTACGACGAGCCCGCGCTGTAACCATAAATTATCACCTAGGCGCTGCTGCAGCTGCTGGCTGATCAACGTACCAATGGCATATAGCGCCAGCATCGTCACTAGCATCCCTGCATAAAATCCTAGCTGACCACTCACGCCAGCATTTGCTGGTACTTCCAGCGCATGTGCCAACCCATGAAAGACGGCCAAACCACCAAAACCAAACAATGACAACTGCTGAATACTTGGCGTACGTGCTACCTGCGTCTGTGCAGAGAATGCCTCTTGTCTGCTTTTTTGGCTCATTAAGACCATAGCCAATACAACCACCGATAATGATATAACGACTTCAATTAATCCAGATGATGCAGCAAATCCAACACCGCCCATCAAGACGCCAGCCGTGCCCAATACTGCACCTAACGACAACCCTGCCGTCAATGACATCATACCTAAGCGCTGCTTTTGTAGACCATAAAACAACATGCCCATACCGACTGCCAAAAACAGATGGTCAAGACCCGTCACTGGATGCATCAGTCCTGCTTGCAACGTACCTAAAAACGATGGCGCTTGCATAGTAGCCGAGTGAATATGACCCGAATGTGCCTGCGCCAATGACGGTAGCATTAGCGAGGTCATCATCACAGCCGAACCAGACACAATATGACGAGCTGAGAGTGCTGGTGAAAAGTGAGAGTTTTTTAAAGTTTTTATCATGCGATTTTTCCTTATTATTACTATTCTAATTGTCGATGTGGGCGACTAGCTAAGCCAGCATGCCATGTTCTTTAATAAAGGCGATAATCTCATTTAGACCGTCACCTGTTTTCATATTGCTAAATACAAAAGGTTTGTCGCCACGCATTTTTTTAGCATCGCGTTCCATCACTTCCAGCGAAGCACCAACCATTGGGGCAAGGTCGGTCTTATTGATAATTAATAAATCAGACTTGGTAATACCGGGGCCGCCCTTACGAGGTATCTTATCGCCTGCAGAGACATCAATGACGTATAAGGTCAAATCAGACAGCTCTGGGCTAAATGTCGCGGCTAGGTTATCACCACCTGACTCAATGATAATCAACTCCAACCCTTCAAAAGTCGCTTGTAGCTCAGCAATCGCAGTCAGATTAATAGAGGCATCTTCGCGGATAGCTGTATGCGGACAGCCGCCCGTTTCTACACCGCGGATACGTTCAGCAGGCATGGCATCATTGCGGGTCAAAAACTCTGAGTCTTCTTTGGTATAGATATCATTGGTCACAACGGCCATATTGACCGTATCGCGCAAGTTTTGGCAAAGACGCAAGGTCAAAGCTGTCTTGCCGCTGCCGACTGGCCCACCAATACCAAGGCGTAAGCACGATAAAGCAGAAGACGGTTTCTGGCTATCACTATCAGTTTGTATGTCTAATGCAGCGTGAGAGTTTTTTGATTTGAGCGGAGTTAGAGACATATTAATTTCCTAAAGCAGTTTGTATATTAATAAGTATAAATAGAAATAAAGATAAAATTATGAGCGGAACAACCGACTGTATTGCTCCTCGTGCATACTCGAAAGAATAGCCAAATTGGGCAAGTTATTAGAGATATTAAGTGATTCATAGAGGTCTTGGCATAGCTGTTGGTAGTCTGACTCTTCACTATTACCTACAGTATTGGCCATGTTTGTCGACATAACTAAGGCATCAAAGGCCTGTTGTACATCATCGCTTAGAGCATCAATCTCAGCCCCCAGATCACTTTGTAATTGCCATAAGATACGCTGACCCGCCATTTGCCCTAGCGGCACTGTCTTGACAGCAGCGAGCACCATATTCTCTAATTGAGCAAATCCATAGGTAGTCATCGACTGCGCTAGTGGCAGTTGCCAATGCTGAGCAATATGAGCAAATAGCGGCAAAAATCCATCTTCAGGTATCTCAGAAGGTATACCAAGACTCAATACTTCATTAAGCCAAGATACCATCGCCTGTGCCAACTGCTGCGACTCCAGTACAAACTCTTTACTCTCGAGACCAGCATGATAGTCATGTGCCAGATTTGCCGCTAGCGCTTCATGACCTTGGCTGAGCGCGCACATTATCAGCCCTAATACAGGCAGCTCATAGCCAATCACCGCAAGCGCTAGATAGTCTTGCATAAATGTAAGCGTACTGGCTTCATCAGAGACAACCCCTGACTCAATCGCTGACTCCACACCTTGCGAATAGGTATAGCTACCAATTGGCAAATTGCTCGATGCCAGCATCAGTAGCTGTCCAAGTTGGAGTGAATCAGTAGGCTGGACACTGGTATTAACCATCATTTGAACGACCTACAGGCGCATCATGATGACTATGGCTATGTTGATGTCCGTGGCTGTGGCTTTCATCATGGCTATGACTTTTCTTATGACTATGAGAGTCACTATGCGAGTGTGCATGGGAGTGAGAGTGACTATGCGAATGCTGGCCCGTTTGATAAGCACCCGTCTCAGGCTCAAATGGCACTGAGGTAGATTCAATATGCAAACCAAGGTTTTCTAACATTTGCGCAAGTACATGATCGTTTTCAAAATACAGCGCATAGCCTGCATTACCCTGATCAAAACTGTGGTCAAACATCAATGGCACATGACGGTTGCCCAAGTGATAAGCGCCCTTCATTAGTAGAAAGTCATCTGCAGCAGTCACCTTAGTCACGGCTTGTGGCTTGGCGATGACTTGCATCAGCTCCCCTGATTCATTGATAAGGACATCATCGCCTTTTAATACTCCTGTACGAGGCAAGTCAACACCAACTGCCTCACCTGAAACAGTGATGGCTCTAAAGCGCGAATGCTGACGGGTATCAAAATCCAATAGCAGGTAATCATCGGCTTGATACTGTTCTGCCAATTGTGCTTTTTGGGTATCGCTAAGCGTACTTAAACGGGTATTAAATATTTTCATTATTATTCTCTGGCTGTTGTTGCTCAAACTATTGGTCAATAGTATTGATGGTAAAAGTGTTGGGAATAAAGACACGATCTGGAATAAAGATACGATATCACTCAAGAAACCAACTGACCATTGGCATACATGGTTTATGGCTCACTGTCTGTCCTAGAGATCCTATAAACGTGCATCATAAGCTCTAAAATAAAAAATAACGCTGTGCCATCGGCAGTACATCAGCAGGCTCACAAGTGAGCGTCTTGCCATCAGCACGCACCTCGTAGGTCTCAGGATTGATGTCCATATCTGGGCAATAGCTGTTAAAGCGCATATCGCTTTTACGAATTTTACGGATGCCATGTACTGGCTGAATAACTTTGGTCAACCCAAGCTGCTTATCTACTTGTTTGTCGATCGCCGCTTGCGACATAAAGGTAATGCTAGTTTGGGCAACCGATTTTGGATATGTCGCAAACATAGGACGGTAATGTACAGGCTGAGGAGTAGGAATAGAGGCATTGATATCACCCATCGGTACCGCAGCGATGAGTCCACCTTTGATGATGCATTCAGGTTTTACCCCAAAAAACTTGGGCGACCATAGCACCATATCTGCCCATTTTCCCACTTCGATGGAGCCAACCATATCGCTAATACCATGAGTAACCGCAGGATTGATCGTATATTTTGCGATATAGCGTTTAATGCGGAAGTTATCGTTGTCCGCGCTTTGGTCATAGTCTGTCAGGGTAATGCGCTGCTCGTCATACTCTATTTGCGCTGTTGCATCTGGCGCTAGATGACCACGTTGAACTTTCATTTTGTGCGCGGTTTGCCAAGTGCGGATGACTACTTCACCCACTCGCCCCATCGCTTGTGAGTCACTACTCATCATAGAAATTGCGCCCAAATCATGCAAGATATCTTCTGCGGCGATGGTTTCTTGACGAATACGGCTTTCAGCAAAGGCCAAATCTTCAGCGATAGCAGGGCTCAGGTGATGACAAACCATTAGCATATCGAGATGCTCATCAATGGTATTGACGGTATAAGGGCGAGTTGGGTTGGTTGAGGATGGCAATACGTGAGACTCGCCAATGGCCTTTAGAATATCGGGCGCATGGCCACCACCTGCCCCTTCAGTATGAAAAGTATGGATACAGCGGTTTTTAAATGCACCTAGTGTGCTCTCAAGATAGCCACTTTCATTTAAAGTATCTGTATGAATGGCCACTTGCACATCATAGTCGTCAGCGACGCTCAAACAGTTATCGATGGCTTGCGGCGTTGTACCCCAATCTTCATGTAGCTTTAGCCCCACGGCACCTGCTTCGATTTGTTCAGCAATGGGCTCTGGTACACTTACGTTACCTTTACCCAGTAGTCCAATATTCATAGGAATGCTATCAGTAGACTTTAGCATCGATGCAATATGATACGCCCCTGGTGTACAGGTGGTGGCGAGCGTTCCTTGAGCTGGCCCTGTGCCGCCGCCCAGCATTGTAGTTACCCCTGACATAAGCGCCGTCTCACACTGCTGGGGCGCGATAAAATGGATATGACTATCGACGCCACCTGCTGTGAGGATTTTGCCTTCGCCAGAGATGATTTCGGTAGCGCCGCCAATAGGAATATCAATGGCAGGCTGGATATCAGGATTGCCCGCTTTGCCAATGGCACTGATACGACCGTCTTTGATACCGATATCTGCTTTATAGATGCCTGTATAGTCAACGACCAATGCATTGGTAATAACCGTATCGGCAACTTCCGCACCCAGTAATTGTCCTTGTCCCATGCCATCACGGATGACTTTACCACCGCCAAATTTAACTTCTTCACCTTTTATCTCGGTGTTCTGACTAATACCTTCATCACTTTGGGGCATCTGCGTTTGATCCCTATCTGTGTGACTGGTTAAATCTGCCTCAACTTGTAGCCAAAGCTCAGTATCAGCGAGACGCACTTTATCGCCGGTAGTCGGGCCAAAATGCTCAGCATAAATACGACGGCTTACTCGCTTTTGCGAAGTAGCGGTTACCTTTTTATCAGTGGTGCTCTCTGATATTTTGTCTGAATGAACTTCGCCCATGACGCGACCCGCGAAGCCGTACACTTCCTGCTTGCCAGCATAAGCCACCAATTCTACTTCTCGCGACTGCCCCGGCTCAAAACGGACTGCTGTCCCAGAGATAATATTTAGGCGAAAACCACGGGTCGGCTCTCTGTCAAAACTCAAAGCATCATTGACCTCATAGAAATGATAATGCGAGCCGATTTGGATCGGTCTATCACCAGTATTGCTGACGCTGATGGTCTGTACCTTTCGTCCTTGGTTTAAGATAATATCGCCATCTTGGATATGGTATTCGCCTGCTTGCATGGTAGTCGCCCTATTTTGGAGTAATCATTTCGGTGATAGACAGAACTATACGATGGGATTGTGTACCGTGACCAGTTTGGTGCCATCAGGGAATGTCGCCTCAATTTGCACTTCATCGACCATCTCTGCCACACCTTCCATAACATCATCAGCAGACAGATAGGTAGCCCCTTCACTCATCAATTCAGCAACTCGCTTACCATCTCTAGCGCCTTCCATCAGCAGCATACTGATATAGGCGATGGCTTCAGGATAATTGAGCTTAACACCGCGATTTTTGCGGCGCTCAGCGACCATACCCGCTGTAAATAGCATGAGTTTGTCTTTTTCTGTTGGGGTCAGATGCATGGAAAATCCTTATTTTATTTATTATAAAAGTTATAGCAGACCAGCAGGTTATGTCGCTTAGTTATTAAAAACCGTAAACTTAGGTATCCCAAATACGCGGACGACAAGGCTCAAGCTGCCACCAATGATGTCGCAAGACTTCTCTCAGCTGATAAAACGCTTCAAAACAGCCGCGCACATCTGAACCAATATAGCGGATATTGACTGCCTGACCGTTATGAGTGCAGTAGACAGGCAATTGTGCCTGAGCAATGGCTTGACGTAAGGCCAAGATGGTACTGTCTAAATAACGAGTTAATGCCTGTTTGGTCGTGGCGAATGCCGTCTCAGTTGATTGCGTGGTTTGAGATGCAGACAATGCGCGATTATCATGTACGTCGCTCAAACTTGGCACGGCCCAAAACGATCCATAGATATGCTGGTTCGCTAATCCTAAATTTGAGGTAAACCAGCGACTTTGTGCTGCCTGTGCCACTCGCTCAGCAACGATAACCTTACCATTTCGGTAGATATTTAATCCAGTATGATAACGCCCTTGCAAAAACTGCTCGTCGTAAGCTTGCCGCCCAAATACGCTGATCTCCCATGTCAGCAAGCTAGAGGAATCAGCTAAATCAAAGCGGCTCATTGCATGCATATTGGCTTCATTATAGATAATACTTTCTTGCGGTAGCCATTCTAAACGGGTATGTGCCCCGAGTTTGGCTTGTAGATGTTGGCTTGCATAGGCAGCCATCTCGTCTTGGCTCATACTTTGGTGCGTGTCGTTGTCGCCCAACCGAGCTTTATATTTTTGGCTGACACTATCTTTACCATACCACTTGCCAGCCCCAGGTGTGGTGATAACAGCATGGCTGCCACTGTCTAAATGCAACTCTATCGTCAGCGTATCACCGCCTGCGATACCTGCTGGCGGATATAACATCAATATATGACAAATACCTTGCTGTACACGTGGCTCAGGATATAGGGCACGCTGTACCATAAGCGCGCCTGTGTGCTTACGATGAGATAGCCGCGTCTTAGCGGTAGCAGCCGTACTTTTGGCAGTATCTGTGCGCTTAACAGTGTCAAAACTCAATGTTAAAGAAGAAGCCCAACTCATTTTATATACTCATTTGCTCATTTTGCTCATTAGATACGATCTGATAATCTAGTTCCTGACCAAAAAGTCAGCTAATCTCACTGTCCATACAATCATTATGCCAACTTGTAGGTGCATGCTATTGCACAAAGTAAGCTTATACATCCAACATAATGATTTTACTTTAGTTTTGACTGTATATTTTTTCTTACTAACACGACAAAGCTGGTTTAGCTATTTTTTAATCAGCCTTTTACCTCTGATAGCTCTTAGATACATATCGATTTGCACCAAAATATGGCATTTTTCAATAATATGCACCATTTTTTAGCATTTAAACTTGGACAATCATTACAATAGTTTACGCTGCCCTTTCTACTTATCAGAATAATTATGAGTAAAATGCGCTTAGGGATTATTTTGATAACCTATCATTTGCATAATTGAGTAGTAAGATAGGTAGATTGCAAGGCGGTTAATCAGGTATTCTATGTTAAAAAGTATGGTGAGACACTGCTCTATGATATCCATATCAGGATAAGCTTCAGTAGCATGCACCTGATTTGCGGATATTTGGGTCAGTATCTATCTTTTGTATTCTTTTAGATTTGTAAAAAGCCCAAACAGATAGGATGCTCACTTTTTCACCTATTTTATGCACAAACGGGTTTTATAGGCTTGAATAGTGAGCGTAGCCCCCCTATAAACTACCCATTAGCTCAAAACCTACTAGACAATAAAATTACTCAAGCTATTTTTACTTTATACCTTTATCGATAGGACTCTTCTATGACAGATTATGAACGCATCACTGCTAACCCACATTTTGATATGCTGATGAGTGCGCACAAAGAAGTACAAACCACACAAGCGGCATTAGTACCAATGGTTGTTGAGCAGTCTTCACGCGGTGAACGCTCGTTTGATATTTTTTCACGCTTATTGCGTGAGCGCGTTATCTTTTTGACAGGTCAAGTCGAAGACCATATGGCCAATCTAATCGTCGCGCAGCTGCTATTTTTAGAAGCTGAAAACCCAGATAAAGACATTCATTTGTATATCAATTCACCAGGCGGCTCAGTAAGCGCAGGTTTGGCGATCTTTGATACCATGAACTTCATCAAGCCAGAAGTATCAACCATCTGTATGGGCGGTGCTTATAGCATGGGCTCATTCTTATTGGCCGCTGGTCAAAAGGGCAAACGCTACTCACTCGCCAATGCTCGCGTGATGATTCACCAGCCATCCGGCGGCGCGCAAGGTCAAGCGACAGATATCGAGATCAATGCCCGTGAGATTCTAAAAACTCGCGCACGCTTGAACCAGATTTTGTCTGAGCGTACTGGTCAGCCACTCGAAAAAATTGAAAAAGACGTCGAGCGCGATTTTTGGTTAGATGCACAAGAAGCCAAAGAATACGGTTTGGTTGACGAAGTATTAGAACGTCGTCCTGATTCTTTATAATCAAAGCATAAGCGCTATGCCTCTCAATTGAGAGTGTCATCATAAGAATATTTATAGTCTATTTGCAGTACAGCAAAACACTTTATTTATCGTAGCTGACTTATCGAATAATAAAAGAGATAAGCATTTAACCGATAAAGTGATTGATATGCCGCAAATGGACTAACCAGTTTTAAACTTTAGGAGCGCCTTTTATGGCAGAAGATAATACCCCGCATTGCTCATTTTGCGGTAAAGCCAAAAGCGATGTCCAGCAGCTGATTGCCGCTGACGATGCCAACATCTGTAACGAATGTATCGAGTTATGTACTGATCTAATCGCAGATAGCGCAGAATATAGCGATGATGACAGCGAAATAGATACCTCTTGGGTCAATAAGAAGCTACCAACCCCAAAAGAGCTACGTGCCAAGCTTGATGAGTATGTAATCGGTCAGGACGCTGCCAAAAAAGCCTTGTCCGTTGCCGTCTATAATCATTACAAACGTTTAAAAGTTAGCCAAACACTCGCAAATGACAGCAAAAAAGCCAAAATTGGCGCTGATGATGCCATGGTAGAATTGGCAAAAAGTAATATCTTACTGATCGGTCCGACTGGTTCTGGTAAGACATTGCTAGCGCAAACCTTGGCTCGTTTGCTTGATGTGCCGTTTGCAATGGCCGATGCTACCACCTTAACCGAAGCAGGTTATGTGGGTGAAGACGTCGAGAACATCGTACAAAAGCTATTACAAGCGTCTGACTACGATGTGGCCAAAGCTGAGCAAGGTATCATCTATATTGATGAGATCGACAAAATCAGTAAAAAAGGTGATAACCCATCGATCACCCGTGATGTATCGGGCGAAGGTGTACAGCAAGCATTACTAAAGCTGATCGAAGGTACGGTTGCTGCCATCCCGCCGCACGGTGGTCGTAAGCATCCACAGCAAGAGCTGATCCAAGTTGATACCAGCAACATCCTAATTATCGTCGGCGGCGCGTTTGCTGGACTGGATAAAGTCATTCAGCAACGTACAGAAAAAGGCGGTATCGGTTTTAACGCTGATGTTAGCTCAAAAGACGACAGCCGTCGTAGCTCAGACTTGCTACAAGAAGTTGAGCCAGAAGATTTGATCAAATTTGGTTTGATTCCTGAGCTGATCGGTCGTCTACCTGTACTTGCTGCGCTAAAAGAGCTTGATGAAGAAGCCTTAGTCCAAATCCTGACCGAACCTAAGAACGCACTGGTCAAACAGTACAAGTATTTGTTCGATATGGAAGGTGCTGAGATTAGCTTTACGCAAGAAGCACTTGATGCCATTGCCAAAAAAGCCATGGAGCGTAAAACTGGCGCGCGCGGTCTACGTTCTATCGTAGAAAACGCCTTGCTTGAGACCATGTACGAGCTGCCTTCTATGGAAAATGCCAAGACCGTTATGGTTGATGCAGAAGTCATCAACGAAGGTAAAATCCCTAAAATTGCTTAATGCATAATGAGACTTAGATGACTCATTATTAGTAATGAGTTATTCGAAAAAGCGTCTGGCTTTATAAGCCATGGCGCTTTTTTTATGTCTATGGATTGCCTAAATTATTTATCAAAAATTCGATTAATTTTTATATTTCAATAACACTTAACAGCATAGAGCTCTAGAAATAATTGACGCTCCTTATCACAAAATGACAGTAGCGTTTATCAATCGCAAGTAGACCTCATGATTAATCATGCTAATGTAGATAGTCTATTGCGACCTTTATTCTACTGCTGTATGCCACCGTCTATGGCACCAATGAATACCCACTCTTAATAATACAAAGGATTGTTTATTATGCTTAACAATATAACCACGATGGCGTCCTCATTACGTCAGCACCTGCCCTTTTATACACCCAGCGAACAAGATAATGATATTGCGCCTTATTACCAAAATCATGTCGCCGCTATTACTGGTGCAGGTTCTGGTATGGGACGCGAGCTTGCGCTTCATTTGGCAAAAATGGGTTGTCATGTGGCGCTGTCTGATATTAATGCAGAGCAACTGGCACGAACCAAAGAGATGCTGGTTGGTTATGACATTCAAGCAACAACAACCGTGCTCGATGTCTCAGACAATGACGCTATGCAAGCATGGGCGGATAGCGTGATGAGCGATCATGGTAAAGTCAATTTCATCTTTAACAATGCAGGCGTGGCGTTCTCATCGACGATAGAGGGCGCTAGTATTGAAGAGCTTGAATGGGTAATGGATATCAATTTTTGGGGCGTGGTTTATGGCACCAAAGCGTTTTTGCCGTTGATCAAAAATAGCGTCAAACAAAGCGAAGTGACGAGTGATAATCAACACGATCAACCCCGCCAGTTTACAGAACATGGTCATGTTATCAATATCTCCAGCCTGTTTGGTTTGACCGCTCAGCCTTCTTACTCTGCTTATAATGCCAGTAAGTTTGCGGTACGCGGCTTCACAGAGAGCTTGCGTCAAGAGCTTAACATTCAGAAATGCGGTGTATCAGCGACCTGTATCCATCCAGGTGGCATCAAAACCAATATTGCCAATAGCGCACGTGGCAATGATAGTACCAGTACAGTAGGTATGCCTACTGGTGACAAAGCCATTAGAAGCTTCAATAAACTGTTGAAATTCGATGCCAGCGAAGCGGCTTGGATTATTCTACATGCCGCTGCGACCAATCAGCAGCGTTGCTTAATTGGGAATGATGCCAAAATGGTTGATGCCATTCAGCGGGTATTCCCATCACATTATAGTGAGGTGATAAACGACATTACTCAGTTATCGCGCAAACTAAAACCACGTCGTCATAAAAGATCAAAGTCAGCTACATAACTGATCATTATTATAGATATTTTGTAGTATCAGCCAGAACAGATAATTCATGTAAAAAAGCCCAGCTATGAGCGTAGCTGAGCTTTTTTAACAAACAGTATTTATAAGGCCGTTAATAGTTCTTTTAAAATTGAAATCGAGCTATTAAGGCAGCTTCATATCACCAGCAACTAGCCAGCCCATGCGGCGCATGATGTAAGCAACTAAACCTGCAATCACTGCAGGCAATACAAACATCAGAAGAATAATCGCTATCCATAATTGAGTCGTACTCATGATTTTTTGTGATGCTTCAATGACACCGAACACACCAACCAAACCAGCGGTTCCCATACCAGCCCCTGTCGCTGTACACGCCAAACCAAACCCGACAGTCGCGATAGGGCCAACGATCGCGCTCGCAATAACGGCAGGTAGTAGAACTAATGGCTTTTTCAGCACATTAGGGATTTGCAGCATGCTGGTTCCCAAACCCTGAGAAATGACACCACTAACGCCATTGTCTTTGAAACTTGCGACGGCAAAACCAATCATATGCGCCGCACAGCCAACAACTGCGGCACCGCCCGCCAAACCACCAAGGCCAATGGCAATACAAATAGCGGCGCTTGATGTCGGTAGCGTCAATAAGATACCAACGACGACTGCAATCACGATACCCATCAGCAATGGCTGTAGCTCAGTCGCCGCGTGAATCCCTTGCCCAATTGCATTAACTGCCGCAACGACAGGCGGATTAAGTAGCGCACAGACCAATAGCGCGATACCACACACTGCTAAGGGCACTAATAAAATATCGAGCTTAGTCTTGCCTGCGATCCACGTACCAGCGCGATAAGCGAATACAGACGTCAGATAAGCACCAATTGGATTGCCTGGCAGTGCTACAAAGGTCGCAGGGCCACCCACTTGCGGCGTAAATAACGTCCCTGCCATCAATGCTTCAGAATGCGCACCCAGCATACCTGCTACGAGGCAGCTAAGCATCACGAGTGTTGGCGCTTTTAAATAATAAGCGATACCCACCCCGATGCCAGCACCCATCAATATTGAAGCAAGCTTACCGACCGCGACCAATGCTGGCAAATCTAACCAGCCACCGATTTGCGAGATAATCAAGCCAGCAATTAGTGTGACAAATAGCCCTAAAGCCATACCCGTAAAGGCATCGATAAAGTATTTTTGAAAGAATGCTTTGATAACGCCTGCTTGCGGTGTTACTGAGTTAGATACGGTCATAACCATACTCTTAATGGATGTTTTGATAGGATAAAACAGCTAGAAAGCATTTGATAAAATCAAGAGATAAAAAAAGCGTCATGACGACGCTTTCTTTCTTATTTATACATACAGCTACTCAAGACGATTGAATCTAAATCTAGCGACGCTGTTCAACGATAATAGAGTCAATACCGTTGTTCTGTAAGCGCTGCTGTGCTGTTGTCACTGCCTGACGGTTATTTAACGGACGCGAGATTACCTGATAGATCGGTAGGCCATTGCCTGTCGTGTTTTTGACTACTCTGGCATCAACACCCGCCATCAGCACTTGCGCTCGGCGACGATCTGCTTCATCTGCATCACTAAAGCTATTGATCTGCAAAATATAGGTCGCAGCAGGTTTGGCAGCTTGAATACTTGCCGTTCCTGCTCCTGCTCCTGCATTGTTACTGCGGTTTGTAGAACTACTTGTGTTAGCCGGTGGCGTGCCATCATAGGTTGCGTCCTCTTCAACAACAACGATATCGTCGCCCGCAGCGGTATTACTACCGCCACTGGCCTCGCCTGTAGGATTTTCCGCATCACCAAAGCTACCAGCATTATCTATACCATTAGCTGCCGTACCATCCGGCTGGGTCACGACGACATCCGGCTCGAACGCGCCAATATCTCCTATCTGATCGTTATCAATCTCAGCGATATCTTCATCAGGAATGGTTGCCATCTCTTGATTGGGCAAAATATCGTAGAATTCATAATCGCCATTATCGGTATCAGTATCCACGCGCGGCTGCACCTGCCGATCAGGATCGTTCTCGGCGCTACCATCAGCGGGACTAAAGTTAAATAATGGTGAAAGGTAGATAAATACCCCGATCATAAGGGTCAATACAGCCCCAACAAACATCCACAATAAGCCCGATACGCTACTTGATTTGCGCTTTTCTGTTGCGCCTTTCGGTTTTTTGGCTAGCATGGATCTCGTTCTCCCTACTCAATTTAACGGTCATCATCGAATTAATGCTATTGGCTGTCTATACTCATGTCACATGTTAGAACATTACTACATAGCAGAAGGTGCAGACAAGCCAAGCAGACCAAGGCCGTTCGCCAATACCTGCCGTACTGCTTTGGACAAACGCAAACGTGCTTGCATCAATGCCATCTCATCTGAGCTTGGTGTTTCACCTGACGTGAGACTCACAGGCAAAATGCGATTGGTGTCATACCAGCCATGGAACAACGCAGCAAGCTCTTTTAAGTAGTTGGTCAAGACATGCGGCTCGTAGCCAGTCGCTGCACGTAATAGTGTCGCTGGATAACCTGCTAATAGTTTAATCAACTCATCTTCATTTGGCGCGCTAAGCAGGTCTTGATGTGCCAAACCAACAGCATCATCTGCTGCCAAATCATAGGTTGCCAGTTTTTCTAATACGCGGCAAACGCGCGCATGAGCATACTGAATATAATATACTTGATTGTCTTTGCTTTGTGATTTGGCAAGCTCTAAATCAAAATCAATGTGCACTTCAGGCTTGCGCGCGACATAGTAAAAACGCGCCGCATCATTGCCGACTTCTGCACGCAAGTCACGCAAAGTAACGAACTGACCTGAGCGTGAAGACATCTGTACTTTTTCACTGCCGCGCCATAACGCCACAAACTGTACCAGCACCACGTCTAAACGATCGGCATCGATTCCTAAAGCCAATAGAGCCGCTTTTACGCGTGGGACATAACCGTGGTGGTCAGCGCCCCATACGTTGATCACTTTATCAAAACCGCGATCGAACTTGTTTTTATGATAAGCGATATCCGAGGCAAAATACGTCGACTGACCATTAGCGCGGCGAACCACGCGGTCTTTTTCATCACCAAAATCGGTCGATTTAAACCAGATATTACCGTCTTTTTCGTACAAGTAACCTTTGTCATCGAGTATTTGTAAGACAGGCTCAATCTCGCTATCAATCGATCTTTCACTGAACCAGCACTCGTAGCTCACACCAAAGTCATTCAAATCATCTTTGATATCCGCCAAAATACTGCTTAACGCCGCATTCAAAAATAGCGCGTAGCTATCACCAAGCAAGGCTTTGCTATTCGCAATCAAGCCATCAATATGCGCTTCTTTGTCACCTGAGATGAGCGTTTTTTCGCCATCAGCATTGATCTCAAACTGAGCGTCAACTGGCGCATCCTTGGCAACCTGTGCAAACTCGTGTACATAACTATCGCCATGTTGCGTTTTTAGGGTCTGCGCGATATCACTGACATAATCGCCTTGATAGCCGTTGACTGGGAACGTGATCTGCTCACCATTTAGCTCTAGATAACGCAAATAGGTACTGGTTGCTAAGATGTCCATTTGGCGACCCGCGTCATTGACATAGTACTCGCGAGTGACGTCGTAACCAATGGCTTCTAGCAAGTTTGATACACTCATACCAAACGCAGCACCGCGTCCGTGACCGACATGCAGACTTGAGGTCGGATTGGCAGAGACAAACTCGACTTGTACCTTTTGACCATCAAACTGATTACTCAGACCAAAACGATCTTGTAAGTTAAAGATATCGTCTAATACCGAAAACTTAGCTTCCGAATTTAAAAATACGTTAATAAACCCAGGACCGGCGATTTCTACTTGGCGAATGTCTTGATTCTCAGGCAGCGCGCTGACGATCTTTTCAGCGAGTTGACGCGGATTGGCCTTAGCAGCTCTGGCCGCCGTCAGTGCGATATTGCTAGCAAAATCACCGTGGCTAAGGTCTTTAGTACGCGTGATTTGACTGTTATTCTGCCAGTCGCTTGGTAGCGTACCATCTGCTTGTAGGGTTTGAATCGCATCATTGAATAGGGATGCAAGCGTATCAATTTGGGCTTGTGACATAGGGATTTGAACTCAGTTAAATAAACAACAAAAACGGTGCGAATGCGAGCAGTCGATAACTGCTTATTATAATGTCGACCGACATTGCAGGGATAAAATAATGCAAAAAGATAAGTAATCTGTAAATATAACAATCTTTGCGCTTTATTGCACCATTTGCGCCAAAATTAGCACTAAAATCTTACCGTTATGACAACTAAGATTGATAATTGGGATTAATATAAATTTTGTTCGCTCGTTTGCTGATGCTTAGTGAAATACATCTGGTAAAAATAATATAACATTGATAAGCGAATGACTTTGTCAATTGTAGCGTTCCTGTTGCCCGATACTGAGCAGTCGTTTATACGCAACTGCTTACACGTTATAATGATGGTTTATATTGCGCTTCTATAACGCTTTTACGCCATAGAAGACGCGTTATTACCCTATAGGATTATGCTATGTTTGCTATTGCTGCCAGTACGGTCACCAGTTGGGGCTTATACGTCTTACTGCCGATATTCATCGCTTTCTTATTCTTTATTATGTGGGATATCTCTAAAAAGTCTGATGCTGGGCGCGCGGGTACCTTTTGGATCTTTTTGGCCCTTGGCGCAGGCTCTGTTGGCTTCATCCTTAAGATAGTCATGGAAGTCGCTTTCAAAAAATGGCTGATATAATCAGCCATTTTTCGTCATTGAGCTCCAAAGATTTCTTAATGAGCCTTACCATTACTGTCTATGACTTTACTCACATAGGTGGGTAGATCCCATGCCCCACCAGCAAAACCGCGACACAATCCTGTGCTCGCCTCTGCGCTCTTAACGAACGTTTTACCATTCCACGTCCATGTCGCACTATTCCAGCAATCACCGATGCCGCGATCTTTGTTAGCGGCGCGGATGTCACCTGCATCATACTCATTACCTGCTGTCGTAATGAGCATAGGAGTGCTAGGCTTGTCGTTATTAATGAGCCAATAACCCGTGCTTGAGTTGTAAGGGCCTGACCAGCAGAGATGCGTGGCTAACGTATGCGCTTTATCTACTGGTATAAAGTCCCAACCAAGCATAGTAGAACCATACTCTGACATCCGTTGGTATATTTCCGTTTTTGGATTGACCAGCTCACAGTCACCCATCGTATTTCCAGATCCGATGAGCTGCTTGGAGTCAATGTCGACCCATTTATTTATATTTTGCTGAAAGTATTTAAGTTTTGATGGGGCAAGCGTCTTTTTATCTTTTGCCGAATACGCAAATGCTTTATTGATGGTGGGAATTGGCAATGCCGCTTTTGGCGTTTGTTGATTGCGCTGGGTTTTGCTGATCAATGCCATCGATGTCCCTACTCGGCCCTGCACATCATCGAGCTTGAGCAATACCGATGATATCCCTTTGTCGCTGATACGCCAGCGATTGTTACCCGCTCTGACTTCTATCTTATTGTTGATACGAGCCTTATCGATAATTGCTTGTGTTTGCTTAGTAGATAGATCATATAACGCAGCGTCACTTCCAGCGGGCTGCAATGTCCCATAGTTTTTATTATTTAACCAGAGCTCAGCCTTATCTTTGGACGCTTTTGATGCCAGCTGAATTTGTGCCTTTGGCAGCGCTACTTTTGGCGATATGGTAAATAGCACTGAGGCAGGCTTATCTATTGAGGCGTCACTTGAATAGCCAGCCACTCGGCACGTTCGCGTATTATCGCAAACCACTTGCCAGTCGTCTTGTACAAAGCCCCAGCCTTCAGACGGTGTGCCGTATCCTGCCATAGCAGGTAGCGAGAGCGAACCGATCGTAGCCAGCATTAGAGCAGATGATACTTTCATTATTCTTTCCTTGTATTGTTATTCTAGTCAACGCTATTTTTTTGCAATCAAGGTTGCACGCATGGGTGCAGGATAGCCTTCAATAGTCTTTGTGGCATCATTAGGATCTAAAAAATCAGCTAACGAATGATAGGTCATCCATTCGGTTTTTCGTTGTTCCTCTATTGAGGTGACGGCGACATCCACGCAGCGTACATCTGAGAATCCCGCTTTTTCTAGCCAGCCAATTAATGCCGCTACCGATGGTAAAAAATAGACATTATTCATCTGCGCATAACGGTCATGCGGCACCAGTACCGTATTGGCATCACCTTCGATAACTAACGTCTCAAGCACCAGCTCACCGCCTTTGATAAGTTGGCCTTTAAGCTGCTGCAAATGCTCGAATGGTGACTGACGATGATACAGCACGCCCATGCTAAATACGGTGTCAAACAACTGACTGTGCTCGGGCAATGCTTCAAGTGGCACAGGAATATAATGCGTACGATAGCGGCCCGTCTCATGAGCATGAGTATGAGCATCTGCGGCACCAACAAAATGACGAATCGCCATAAACTGATGGTAAAACAAGCACGATGGATCAATGACAATGACGGTATCTGCCCCTGCGCCAGCCATACGCCAGCCGTGATAACCAGAGCCGCCGCCGACATCCAATACGCGGCGACCGTCCAATCTACTTAAATGCGGCGCAACACGTTGCCATTTCCAATCACTATGCCACTCAGTATCAATCTTAATACCTGACTCATCATCGCCAATCTGAAATGGGCCTTTACGCCACGGCATCAGCTGCTTTAATAACGCCGTTGTTTGTTTGCGCTGAGACTCATTTAGACTTGCCTCAATCGTCAATGTATCGCTGTTTAGATCGACGTGATTGACCGTCAAACTTGGTAAACGAGCGACTGACGCTTGGTAAGCCGGGGCATGCGCGTAGTTGGCTTTGTCCTTGATGTCATTTAACCATGTTGGTAGTCGAGTCAGCCATTCGTAAGCGCTTGGATACTGCTGAGATAGTTCTAATAGGGTTAAATATAGTTCGCGTTCGGCGTGGAAGATAGTGTCGTTGAGCATAAAAGCAGGTTACCGTAATGATTAAGAAATAACTGTGTTAAAAGTAAGGATTATTTAAACGCCACAATAGAGACAAAGTTTAAAAACTGAAACCACGTTAGATGACGCTTAAAGCCAACGTGATCAAGCCGTGCATGATGCTCATCTAACGTATCCGTAATCAGCACATTCTCTAACGCATTACGTTTGCCACTGATTTCCATTTCGGTATAGCCATTGGCACGTTTAAAATCATAATAACGCTCAACCAACCACGCATCGTATTGCTCATCAAAGGCATGGGTTTTTTCAGTTAATACCAGTATGCCGCCTTCGCTCAAGGCCGCATAAATCTTCTCTAAGACCGCGACTCTATCGGCTGCTGGTAAAAACTGTAGCGTCAAGTTCAAAATCACCATGTCGCATGGCTCAAGCTCAACGTCGCGAATGTCTGCAGTGATGACTTCGATATCATGCTCAGGATAGTTGTCACTCAATAACGTCGTGGCTTCGGTCGTCATCGCGGGCGAAATATCAATGGCTTTGATCTGCAAATCTTGCGGATCAAACTCGCCAGCCAGCGTCATACTGGCGGCACCAAGCGAGCAGCCCAAGTCATAAACACGGCTAACGCGTTGACCATTATCGCTCTGCTGGCGATACTTGCAGTGACGACGGGCAAAGATGGGCAGCATAGCCAATACCTGACCATAACCGGGTACGCTACGACGAATCATATCAGGGAAACAAGCCACCACTTGCTCATCAAAAGAAAAACGCGCCGCTTTATCTAATGGCGTGGTAAACGGTTTATCAAAAAGGGTATCATGTTTGATAATGGCAGGCTGGGATTGGCTCATGGGGCGACTCGTATTCTGTGATAATAGAACGTAAATAAAAAAGTACTTGGCAGTTTTGCTCGCGCTATTCATCGATAGCAAATCAACGTAGCAAAAGCCCATTATAACATTACTGTTTGTTACTTATCGCCACCAGATGCCCTGCTAAGCTAAACGACATTGTTTGATAGATAACACTTAGACAAACAACGATGATTTTATATTTATAAAAATAGGAAAAAATTATGCAAACAATCGTATTAGGCGGTGGCTGCTTTTGGTGCACCGAATCCGTATTTTTATCCGTAAAAGGCGTGCAGTCTGTCGTTTCAGGCTATATGGGCGGTGATGCGGTATCAGCCAACTATGAAGCCGTATGCGGTGGTGACACTGGACACGTCGAAGTCATTAAAGTCGAATTTGATGAGACGACTGTTCCGTTAGAAGTCATCCTCGACGTATTTTTTGCCACGCATGATCCCACCACGATGGATCGTCAGGGCAATGACGTTGGCAGTCAGTATCGCAGCGTGGTCTTTTATACCGAGGAAGACCAGAAGCCAACGGTCGACCGCACGATCAATAAACTGCGTGACATGGGCGTTAATGTTGTCACAGAAGTACATCCTGCCGTTGAGTTTTACCAAGCAGAAGATGCGCATCAAGACTTCTTTAACAGAAACCCAGGACAGGCTTATTGCAACTTTGCGATACCACCAAAACTCGCCAAATTGCGCAAAGAATTTAGCAAGTACATGGTAAGCTAAATGATAGATTAAATAATGTATGATTCGCTCAGAATACATTTGACATGATGGTCGATACTAGTTAAATATCTAAGCCAAACACTTATCATATAGGTGTTTGGCTTTTTATTGCTGTTCACTCTTTGAGTATCACTGATCAATATTTACAGTAAAAATCCTTTATATAAACAATCATAATGAGAGGTCACCGCATGAACCCTGAGTTTTGGCACAAACGCTGGCAAGAAAAGCGCATTGGTTTTAATCAGTCAGCTGTTAATCCATTATTAACTGAGTATATTGATCACTTAGATTTAGCAGCAGGTAGCCGCATCTTTGTTCCTCTTTGCGGCAAATCTATCGATATGGTTTGGCTCGCGGCACAAGGGTATGATGTAGTGGGCGTTGAGTTGGTTGAGACGGCGGTGCAAGCATTCTTCGCTGAACAAAATATCCAGCCTACCGTATCTCAGCATGCAGAAAACCCAGATATTAAATGCTACCAAGGTCAGTTAGTAGACGGTGAGGAGCAGCGAACTATTACACTCTGGGTCGCTGATATCTTTGCGCTAACATCTACAGATATTGGTACTATCGATGCGATATATGACAAAGCAGCGTTGATAGCCCTGCCAGCTGATATGCGTCCCGACTATAGCGCACAGATACGTAAAGTTAGCGACAATGCGCCACAATTGCTAATAACACTTAATTACGATCAAAGCAAAAAAGATGGGCCGCCCTTCTCTATCAATCATGAGCAAGTGCAGCAATATTATGGCAGTCACTATCAGCTCTGTGAGCTAGCAAGTGAACCCGCCTCTATAGGATCTGCACCTGATCTAAAAGTCACAGAGCATATTTGGCTATTGAAATAAGCAATAAAGAATTGGTTTACGCAGCGATGAGTTGGTACTCAATCACAAGGAAAAAGTGAAATGAAAATATTCGTTGGTTTAATAAGTTTGATCGCTGTCTTACTGGTCGCGCTCGCCGGGCCACTCTATAAGTTTGACGTGATTGATTTAGCGACTGCATTTGCAGGGTTTAAATTTGGGTTGTTTGCTGGTATTGCGGCATTGGTACTACTAGCCATACAGCTATTGTTTAAACGAAATACGGCGAGCATTGGTAGCGCGTTAATCTCGGCAGTGCTTGCTATCACTGCCATTGCCATACCGCTTAGCATGATGAATACCGCCAAAAACGTGCCGCCCATCCATGATATCTCGACCGACTTGGTGAACCCACCTGCATTTGTGGCGATTGCCCCACTACGCGCTGATGCACCCAATCCAGCAGCTTACGATGGTATCGAGACCGCAGAGCAACAGCGAATCGGCTATCCTGACCTACAGACATTACGCTATGACCAAACGCAACCTGAATTGATTGCGGCAACCACACAAGCCATTGAGAACTTGGGCTGGGAGTTAGTCAATATTGATACAGACAAAGGCATTGTAGAAGCGACGGACACCACTGCTTGGTTCGGTTTTAAAGACGATGTCGTCGTACGTGTCACGGATAACGAGAATGAACGCTTAGTCGATATACGTAGTAAGTCGCGGATTGGTGGTAGCGACTTGGGTAAAAATGCTGCACGGATTCATGGCTTTATTAAAGAGTTGGATAATGTATTAGCTAAGTAGATAGGTTCTATTTGCTAGAAAAGCTCTGAAATTTAAATACTTTCTAGCGCTTTGAACTTTTAGCTCAACAAAATACTCTCCCAACCTCACGCCATCGTCAATTTATCGTAACCATTCATAATCTTAGTACTTCGACAGCTTTTCTTTACTGTTTAGATTGGTTACTCTACGTTAATATCGTTTTTTTACCTTTTGCTTTTTTCTTTCAATAACCACTTTGATGTTTATAGGATATTTTCATGCGTTTGACTCCCTTCTCTACCTTGTCGCTGCTTAGTGTTGCGGTCGGCATTAGTCTCGCTAGCACCGCTCAAGCTGCACAGCCACCAGCACCGGATCTATCCAATAGCGAATTTCAGCAATGTTTGGATGGTCTAAAAAACTCGAGTAAATTTAGCGATGTAAACAGCTATACTTTTAATAATTATCGTCCAAGTCAGCCTGATCCTAGCGTCATTCAGTCGCTCAACTATCAGCCAGAGTTTCAAAAAGATGTCTGGGATTATCTCTCAGCGCTAGTCGACAAAGAGCGTGTCGAAGATGGTATCCGTGCCAAGCGTCAATGGCGCGATACCCTACGTCAAATCGAATCGCGTTACGGGGTAAAAGCAGAGCATGTACTTGGGGTATGGGGCGTGGAGTCTAACTTTGGTCAGACACTGGGTAAAAAACCATTGTTTGAATCTTTGGCAACGTTGTCTTGCTTTGATCGTCGTCAAAGCTATTTCCAAGGTGAGTATGCCAATGCGCTAAAAATTGTACAAAACGGCGATATCGCACCTAATGACATGACAGGATCATGGGCGGGTGCGTTTGGGCAGACACAGTTTATGCCCAGTACGTTTTTAGAGTTGGCAGTGGATGGTGATGGTGATGGTCGTCGTGACCTCGTTAATAGCGTGCCTGATGCGCTCGCCTCTACTGCAAATTTCTTGGACAAACGTGGTTATCGTACGGGCGAGCCTTGGGGTTACGAGGTCAAACTACCTGATGGATTTTGGGCGGCTTCTAACCGCAAAGACAAAAAGTCTATCAGCCACTGGCGCAATCAAGGTCTAACGCTGGCTAACGGCAGTCCGCTGCCTTACGACTTGAGTAATGCGGGTTTATTGCTACCTGCTGGTGTCGATGGTCCTGCATTTTTGGTCGGTAAAAACTTTGATACGTTCTACTCGTACAACGCCTCAGAAAATTATGCCTTGGCTATCGCCCATTTATCAGATTTGATCACTCGTGAAGACAGTAGCAAAACGGATTTTATCACCGCTTGGCCAACAGACGATCCTGGTATCAGTCGCCAACAAGCAAAAGATATTCAGCAAGCCTTGCTAAATGCAGGGTATGATATTGGCGGTGTTGATGGCATTATTGGGGACAATACCCGTACCGCTATCCAGCAATACCAATCTAGTCGTGGCATTTTCCCAGCAGATGGACGCGCAGGCCAAAAGTTCTATCGTGCTATCGTTGGTAATGCAGCACCAAGTCAAGTCCAGTACGGTCAGCCAGCAAATAGCCGACCTTTGAACACTGCGCCTGCCGATCGCATGGGACAACTGATTCAGCAACAGACCACTACGCCTAATAGCTATTCTTCTCAACCATCGGTAAGCCCTTCAACCTCTACCAATACGCGTTATCGCCGTGTTGCTAGTGCCGATGGTACGATCAAGCTAGTTCGCATTGACGAAGGGTCATAATAATGTACCGAATAGTCCTATCGTAAATCATTAAAAAGCCACGCTATGATTAGCGTGGCTTTTTAATGTTTGATGCCTAGTGAAGACCTTCACCTATCATATCGATATTTAAAGAAAGATTTAGACAATAGGTGGCGGGTTTGGCTTACCGTTGTCACCGTCCCAGTTTTCACGGGCGTTATCGTCTAGATCAGCAGCCGTTTTTGGCTCCCACTTGCCATTTTCTTTCCAAGTCGCATCACCCCAGTCTTCATCTTCTGCTTTTCTATCCAAATCCTTATAAGCTTGGCTTGGATCAATACCGCGGCGTTTCATATCTGCCACTTGTTCTTCTAGCGTATGAAATTGATCAGCGTCATGCATGCTTTTCTCTAGACCATCAAGCTCTCTTAATAACTCATCATTTTTAGCGTTACTCATTGTGTGCTCTCCTTAATCGGTCAATATTGTAGTACGTTTTATGCATTTTTAATTTTAATACAATTTTTTGTCTAAATAAGATCAGTATCTGATGGTTCTTATTATCACGAGTCTTGAGCGGATTCACAACCATTGCCGCGTATGCTTTGTATTACAAAACGTAGTCATGGTCACCGTGAGCATTTTTGCAGATGATTTTTGATGATATTAAAGGGTGGCAGTCATGAGGGTTGACCTCATTCAGACGTTTGAGAATTCTCATTTTCTAATAAGTTTTTTGCATAAAACGTGAGCTTCCAAAGCTCTTGTGACAAACGCGTACCGTAGGTCGTCAATTGTATCCAATTTGCGCTTACCAGCTGACGCTGTAAGTGATTGAGATCATCTTGAGAGATTTGGCAGCGTGAGACAGCGTGAACATTTGGCATATCGTTTTTGATATCTATCTCAGCTTTTGGAGCGATCAGGCGATTAATAGCATTTTGTAGCCCATAGCTCGAAAATGTAGACGGTATTTTTACTAAAGCCGCTAATATTTCTTGCCAAGATAGCGTTATGCTTCTAGTGACATCTTTTAAGTTCCCACCTTCATAAGCTTGGGCACTGTACTGAATCTCAAAAGTCTCTGTCAATATAATCGGCTTGCTAACATTGTCAGCCCCAAAATCCTCATCAACAGAACTTTCCTTCTTGGTATTTATGTTTATATTCTTATTCTTAGATAAGAGATCCGCAAACCTTTCAGCGATGGTTTGATTACTAAACTTAATCATCTCCTCGGTCGCTCTCACCCAGCCACCTGTAACTTTATGACTGGCTACTGCGTTGTAGTAGGCTTGTACGAGTAACGCTTCGATATCGTCCTCTGTATCGTAATAATATATTTGATTGTCTTGCTTAGATACTAGTTTGACAAGCTCTTGTAATTGGCGACTGATACCAGCCTCTTGATAGTGATTTTTGACTAAGATCAGTAGCGGCTTGAGTTTGGCTTTGGCATTCAGATAACTCAAATGCATCTGGCTAACCCCTGTCTTTTGTACTGTCCCATAGCTGTCTCCAATGATCATCAACGCATAATCACAAGAATCAATGCATTGTCGACCATATAGCGAGGCTTTTGGCAGCTTACTGGACACGTCATAAGTCAAAAACGCTCGCGCCTGAAAAAATATCGCTACGCTGTCCAACACCAATAATTGATCGTTGTCAGCACATATAACATGAATATGATAGCGGCGATGTGGCACGATTACCTCTGAGCTTAGGTTGCGGCATAAAAGGGCATGAGATGAAATAGAGCACAAATATCTTGTTTGGCGTAGTCTTGATTAGTCTTACAAAAATGCATTTAGTCTATTTTAATCAAATCCATGCTGTAGGCAAGGTATTGACGCAAATAACTTTACTAACAATTACTCAGGATAGTATTGCAATACCGTCTCTTTACCAAGTAAACGCTCAATCAAAGCGCTTAGTCTATCACTATATTTGGTAGCATGGAAAGTTAATGGCAGTTTGATATCAACATTTGTCTTATTAATCGTACTCAAATCCTGAGTACTTGTCTCATTGTCAAGAGTGGCTGACATCTGATTTGCGACCAATAGCTGCTTGACTCGCTCAGCGATTGCTTGCCCAGAGTCAACCACCTGTATCGATAACTGCTGCTGTGCAATTTCGTCTAATAAAAACGATTTAAAAAATGGATAATGTGTACAGCCGAGCACTAGCTGGTCAATACCCTCGTTAGCAAATGCCCGTAGCTGTTGGCGTAGACGCTGAGCCGTCTCATCTTCAACTGGCATGCCAGCCTCTACCCAAGGCACCAGTTGTGGATCAAAATACTTGGTAACCACTGTGCTATTAGGATTGGCAAAACTGGCAATGACATCATTGAGTAATGACCCATTTAAAGTGGCTTTAGTAGCCAATACTGCCACATGTCCACTTTTACTTGCCAATACAGCAGGCTTTAAAGCAGGCACCAAGCCCACGATAGGTAATTGCGGATAACATTTTCTTGCTGTGTCCAAAGCATAAGCTGATGCGCTATTACAAGCGATAACAATGAGCTTGCAGCCTTGTTGATATAACCATTCTATTGCTTTTAAAGTAAGCGCTTCGATATCTTCACTATCACGATTGCCATAAGGAACATTTAAGGTATCAGCGTAATATATATAGCGCTCATTGGGTAGTTGCTGGGCTAAATGCAGATAGACCGATAAGCCACCAACGCCGGAGTCAAACAACCCAATGGGGGCACTGCGAGCGGTATTACTCGCGGCCGTATCGATAGCCATCGAATGGATATTTGCTTTATGAATGGCAGGACTTCTGAAAGTGTTACCATCCAAAACATTTGCTCGCATTGTCGTCACTTTCATCATGTGATTTGCAGTAATAGCCATCTCTACGCTACCGCCATTTTTGTATACATATTATCTTCACGCCGCTTATGTCTCTCGTTATCCCAATAAATATCTTGTAGCTTATCCATATCATGGCATCATTTAGTAACCCAGCAGCTCACATTATAACAATCAATAGCATACTATTTATTGTTACTTAACTGACCGGCATCGATAGTGAATAGGACTCACCGCCGCTTTGTAACGTCAATATTGTCTCACCATTATGCTCTATTAATTCACCAATCTCTGTCAGATGATAAAAGGTATTGCGGCCAATCAGCGCCATTAAACCATTTCTGACAAGCATATAAGGACGTACTTGTGCTTCAGTTGCTGAGTCTAGAGTATGCTCAGTACTGACAGCGTCATTTACCGTATCATCGCTTTTAGGATTATACGCTCTTAATATAATAGGATGCTCGTTATCCAAGCGTACCACATCACCAGTCGTCGTCGTGAACTCCAACCAGCTCATATCACCTTCCTGCACAATACCAACATCGTTAATTAACAGTGGTGCATCTTCTACTTGAATACGGATTTTTTGTACTGGAGTCTTCAAAAAGTATTCGATAACGCCATTATTTTCTTCTTTCCACAAAATAGTCGCAAATAAACTGACAAGTGACTCTCTGGTCATTTGCCCACCCTCATGCCACCACTCCCCATTTGCTTTGATAACTAAGTCCATATCAGCGATATCTTCAGGATGCCACTTTTCGAGTGGCGGTATTGCGCGTCCTTCACGTGCCCCAGCTGTAGACTTAAGATAGTGACTTAGTGCATCCATGTTATTCAAACCAGAACCCTTGCCAACTGGAGCTTCTACGTTATTTTCACGACTGCTATCAGCATGATTATTGTCATTATTCATCGCTCAATCCTTTATTTAGTATTCAAAGTTTGGCAAATCTATTATTACTATAAATTTTTGTTTCAGGTATGATGAAACTTTATCGCCCAAATACCTTCATTGCCTCGATATAACCTTAACACCGTTGCTCATAAATGCGTATCGTGTTTGTAGGACTTTTCTTTTATAATGAGTAACGATTTTTTATTGAAATGGTCAAGTGGGTTTTGTATTGATGACACATTTTTATCGGGCAGCCATATGTCTGAGTGACGTTAGCACCGCAAGTCTATTATTCAGTTGTTAAGCTAATGATGCCCTGAGATAAGCCACTAAAAGTTTAGGAGTAGGTATGCAAGAGCAAGACAATCAAACGCCAGTTATTGATAGTAATACTGTGAACGCTGACGCACCAGTAGCAACAGAGACCGCAACGCTAGATAAAGCAGAGCCTGTGGCAGCAGAACCTGAGATCGAACGTGAATCAATGGAATTTGATGTCATTATCGTGGGCGGCGGACCAGCAGGTCTCTCTGCGGCTATTCGCCTGCGCCAGCTCGCTATCGAAGCCGGTAACGATGAGTTTATGGTGTGTGTGGTCGAAAAAGGTTCTGAGTTTGGTGCCCATACATTGTCTGGTGCTGTCATTGAACCCCGTGCGCTCAATGAGCTGATTCCCGACTGGAAAGAAAAAGGCGCGCCGCTCAACGTACCAGCGACAGAAGATCGTTTTTACTATTTAAACTCTGCTACTCGCTCAACCAAAGTACCTCATTCGTTGATTCCGGGGCCTATGCATAATGATGGCAACTATATTGTCTCATTGGGTAATGTTGTTCGTTGGTTGGCTGTGCAGGCAGAAGAGCTTGAAGTCATGATGTTCCCCGGTTTCCCTGCAGATGATATCTTATATAACGATGACGGTTCGGTCAGAGGTGTGTTAACGGGTGATATGGGCGTGGCCGCTAATGGCGAAGCCAAGCCTAGCTTCGAGCCTGGTTACGAGCTGCTTGCCAAATACACTATTTTTGCCGAAGGTAGCCGTGGTCATTTGGGTAAGCGCTTAATCAGCCGTTTTGATCTAGATAAAGACTCTGATCCTCAGCATTATGGTATCGGTCTAAAAGAGCTGTGGGAAGTTGAGCCTGATAAGCATGAGCAAGGCGTTGTCATGCACGGTCTTGGCTGGCCATTGACTGAAACTGGCTCTACTGGTGGCTGGTGGTTATACTTTGATGAAAACAACCAAGTAAGCTTTGGTCTTGTGGCCGATTTGTCTTACCACAACCCTTATGTCTCTCCATTTGATGAAATGCAGCGCTTAAAAACGCATCCTGTCATCAAGAGTGTCCTAGAAGGCGGTAAGCGTATTTCTTATGGCGCACGTGCTTTGACAAAAGGTGGTCTAAACTCACTACCGAAGTTTACCTTCCCAGGTGGCGTATTGGTCGGTGATGATGCTGGATTTTTGAACCCAGCAAAAATCAAAGGCACACACACCTCGATGAAGTCAGGTATGCTCGCCGCCGAAGCGATCTTTGAGGCATTACAAGCTGAGCGTCAGCATGACGAAGTCGTTGCCTATACCACTATGTACAAAGAGTCATGGTTATATCAAGACAACTACGAGTCGCGCAACTTCTCACCTGCGATTCACCGTATGGGTCTGTTCATGGGCGGTGCTTTCACCTTTATCGAGCACAACTTGCTAAAAGGTAAAATGCCATTTACCTTGCATGACAATATCCCAGATTACGATCAGTTAGAGCGTGCCAACCATGCTTATCAACCAACCTATCTCAAGCCTGATGGTAAGTTGGTATTTGATAAATTGTCGTCGGTGTTTATCTCTAATACCAATCATGCAGAAGATCAACCAACGCATCTAAAACTCACTGACCCAACGGTACCTATTTCTATCAACTTACCATTGTATGCTGAGCCTGCGCGTCTATACTGCCCAGCGGGTGTATACGAAGTGGTCAAAGATGCTGAAGGCGCTAAGTTTGTCATCAATGCTCAGAACTGTGTACATTGTAAGACTTGCGATATCAAAGATCCTTCACAGAATATCACTTGGGTGACACCAGAAGGTGGCGGTGGTCCTAACTATCCAAACATGTAAATCAGGATAACTCTGATTTAGCATAGTATATGTATCGTTATTAAAAATCATACTTCAATGAAAATGCCCTTCTTTCTAAGAGAAGGGCGTTTTTTCGTGCCTACCACAAGCAATTTTGTTTCATCAGTACCGCTTAATCTGTCCAAGCATCACCATTTGATTCAAACCCATCGACAAGTTTGCAAAGTTCCAAATAGTGACGAAACTGAATAAATCGTGTGCACAACATAGATAGTAAGCGACGTGCGACCATCACGTTTGATTATCGATTCTCTATATTTATTTTTGAAATAAATAATCTTTGCAATTTGTTTTTTATAGAATATATTAAGTAATAATTCATCAGCACAAACTGGATATTTGTCGTATAATTTTAGCATCGCTCATATTCAGCGCTATATTTACCAAACCGATTTTTAATAGATATACTTCTGCCTATGCTTTGTTGGTTATAACTATCGCTGTTGAATCGTGCTAAGATGAAATTCGAATGATTCTATGCTGGCCTCATAGCTACTAATAAGAATGAGTCGGCCAATATAGATGAATCGGCATAAATGTTTGAAGCGTTAAAGTATTAAGACTCTTGTCAGGAAGACGAGATTGTGAAAAAGACACCGGATAGTCCTACCCTTCTGTCTTCCTCAATGAACCCTGTTTTGCTATTTGATAGTTTTTATTTAAGGGATCAATGTAATGTCCACAATGATATTTATTTTTGCTAAATAATTGCTGATAAATAGATATGCGCCTGCGCATCTTCATTGTCACTATATAAAGTAGTATCTGTCTATTTTTTATCATGATGTTCATCGTAAAAAGTAGCCCAAGCTCTTCTTGTATGGTTGATATTTTTTAGGTAAGACAAAAGGAGTTGTCCTATGAAAGCTCATAACGATCCATCTGGATATTGGCGCGCCAATATTCGTCTGATTACAGGTAGTCTAATTATTTGGGCGCTATGCTCATATGGCTTTGCTATCTTGTTACGTCCATTATTAGCAGGCATCAAAATCGGTGGTACTGATTTAGGATTTTGGTTTGCGCAACAAGGCTCTATCGTAGTCTTTATTATTCTAATTTTCTTTTACGCTTGGCGTATGAATAAACTAGATAAACAATATGGCGTAGACGAGGAATAGATCATGAGTCAATTTGCGATTAATATTATTTTTGTAGGTCTATCTTTCGCGCTTTATTTTGGGATTGCGATTTGGGCACGTGCTGGTTCAACCAGCGAATTTTATGTTGCGGGCGGCGGAGTGCATCCGGTCGTCAACGGTATGGCAACCGCTGCTGACTGGATGAGTGCCGCGTCATTCATCTCAATGGCAGGTCTTATTGCTGCTAGTGGTTATGGCGCCTCCACCTACCTCATGGGCTGGACAGGCGGTTACGTTCTACTTGCTATGCTTTTAGCACCTTACCTACGTAAATTTGGTAAGTTCACGGTTCCTGATTTTATTGGTGACCGTTTTTATTCCAAAACAGCAGCCATGATTGCTGTGGTTTGTTTGATTATCGCCTCGACTACCTATGTTATCGGTCAGATGACTGGTGCTGGCGTTGCATTCTCACGCTTCTTAGAAGTTGAAAACACAACGGGTCTGCTCATTGCAGCGGTCGTTGTATTCTTCTATGCGGTGTTAGGTGGTATGAAAGGGATTACTTATACGCAGGTTGCGCAATATGTTGTACTGATGGTCGCATATACCATTCCTGCTGTGTTTATTTCACTTGAGTTAACGGGTAACCCAATTCCTGGTCTTGGTTTGTTCTCAAACCACATCGAATCTGGCGTTCCTATTTTAACTAAGCTTAACCAAGTCGTGACTGACTTAGGATTTGCCTCTTATACGGCGGATGTGCCTAACAAGCTAAACATGGTGTTATTTACGCTATCACTGATGATTGGTACAGCTGGTCTACCACACGTTATCATTCGCTTTTTCACCGTCCCTAAAGTGGCCGATGCACGTTGGACAGCGGGTTGGACACTAGTATTCATCTCGCTATTGTACTTTACTGCGCCAGCGGTAGGTGCGATGGCTCGTCTCAACCTCATTGATACGGTCTATCCACAAGGGGTTGCAGAAGCACCTTTAGAGTATGATCAACGTCCAGACTGGATGGCAACATGGGAAGACACAGGACTTATCAAGTATAACGATCTAAACAATGATGGTCGTATCCAGCTGTATAACGACAGTGGACTTGGTGCCGCTCAAGTAGCGCTTAACACCGCTGAAGCGGATGGTGGCGATGTTGCTGCAGCTACCGCAGCGGTAGAAACAGCTCGCATTGCACATGATGCAGAAATGGATGGTCGTTTTGCCAATGCTGGATGGGCAGGTAACGAGCTGGATGTGAACAATGACATCTTAGTACTCGCTAACCCAGAAATTGCCAATCTTCCATCATGGGTTATTGGTCTTATCGCTGCAGGTGGTTTGGCAGCAGCGCTCTCAACCGCAGCAGGTCTACTACTTGCGATTTCCTCAGCAATTAGCCATGACTTGATCAAACGTAACCTAAACCCAAACATCACTGATAAACAAGAGCTCAAATATGCTCGTATTACAATGGGTGTCGCCATCGTAGTAGCGACTTATCTGGGTATTAATCCACCAGGATTTGCCGCACAGGTCGTTGCATTGGCCTTCGGTATTGCAGGCGCTTCCCTGTTCCCTGCCCTAATGATGGGGATTTTCTCTAAGCGTATTAACAACCTAGGCGCTATCGCTGGGATGTTAACAGGCTTGATTACTATTCTAGTGTATATCTTTGTCTTCAAGGGTTGGTTCTTTATCAGTGGTACTGCGAATTTCCCTGATACTGAAGAGTACTGGTTATTTGGTATCTCACCGCTATCTTTTGGTGCGGTTGGTGCCTTACTTAACTTCATTGTGGCATTCGCGGTATCCTATGCGACTGCTCCACCACCAGCACATATTCAAGAGCTAGTTGAGAGCGTACGTTCTCCACGTGGCGCGGGCGGTGCAATCGACCACTAAGCTCACAGTTGAGGATATATCTTCTGTTACTATATATCACTCACAGGCAGCAGCTGCTTGTGAGTGATTTTTTATTTTATACTTATAATAAAATGTAATTAATTCAGCTTGATTGAATACACATACCCCATTAAGGAATATTTTATGCTTTTTGAGTTTATCGCCACGATGGCTGCCGCGTTTGGGATGGCTGGACTAGCACTGATCATAACTCACTTCAGCAAATTGGCAGGCAAACGTGCCCCTAAATGGTTGATCCCATTGTTTGCAGCGATTGGTATTTTTGCCTTTCAGATAAACCAAGAATATAGCTGGTATGGTCAACAAGTGCGAGAGCTGCCAGAAGGCGTAGAAGTTGTCAAAGTAGCAAAAAGTACGCAATGGTTCCGCCCATGGTCTTATGCTAAGCCACAAATATTACGTTTTATCGCGGCAGATATCGGTAATGCTAGCGTACAAGTAGACAATCCAGATGTGCATTTAGTCAATTTATACTTATTTGAAAGAAGAAGAAGTGTCGAAAAAGTTGCACAAGTTATCGATTGCAATGCGCCTGCACGTGCAGATTATGTCATACCAGAAAAAGGTAGTAAGCTCACGATTGATGAGCATGTCAAGCAAACCACCGCATGGTATAAGCTAGCAACAGATGACCCACTGTTTATCAGTATCTGTACTGACCAAAATACCTGATACGACAACAATCATAGATATAGTAACTGCATAAAAAGCGGTTATATAAAAAGTGCTAAAAGATTGCTCACTTGATTAAATTAATAACGCTGAGCCGTGGCTGAATAAGTATGTTTTGAATTGGCTCCTAGCAATAGCCCAGCGCACAAACCACCAAAATGTGCTGCAAACGAGATTCCTTGTTGCGGCATCAGTCCTTGCTTAATAGTCAGCCAATAGCCAGTGCCCATGACAATACAAGCAATCAGATAACCCCAACGCCGAGCAAAAATAGCGCCGCCTATCATATAACCAAACATCGCAAAACATAATCCTGATGCACCGATATGAATAGAGGATGGTGACCCAATCACCCAAGTAACCAATCCTGAAGCGATGACCAACTTGATAATCGTGCGATAGGCATTTTTCTCAAATAATCCGAACAAAAACAAAATTTGTAATAGCGTCACCGTGTTGCCAATTAAATGTGACAAATTGCCATGCATCGTCCATGAAGCGAATACCCCGATCATACTGCCCACATCTAACGCGCGCGGTACAATCCCAAAGATATTCCACAGTCCAAATAGCGCCACTTCATTTAAGAAAAACATACCCCACATCGGTATGAGTACAAAAGCGTATAAACCAACAACCTGCTTTATTCGCGCCACAATCAAGTTGAGCAATTGCTGCCAATTCATATACCATCCTATTGTTTAAATTTCGCTTATCTGTATATGCTCAATGATTTACTGCAAATAGTGGACGCACAGCAGGCTTGAATGACAATAATGTTGCGTCTTTATCAGTAGTTAGATAGCTATCACCGTGCAGTAACGACGTCGAACGATAAGGAACCAAGGCCGTAGGTATAAATCGACGTGCGGCATCGATATGCTTGATTGAATCATCAAAGAATATATGCGGTGCAAATGTCCTAAGCACGGCTGTTTTCTCTAAACCACCCAAAAAAAATGCCATATCGACATTCACGCCCCACTCTCGTAGCGTTTTAATAGCGCGCAAATCAGCAGGTGCATTACGGGCGGTCACAAGCGCAATTTTGATTGGGGAATACTGTAAACCAGCCGGTAAACGTTCCTGTAAGTTTGACAGTTTAATCAATAGCTCAGCGTAAGGGCCTTTTTCAATCGGTAAGTCACGCATTTTCACTTCACGATCATGAAAAGCTCGTAGACCCTTTTGCTTATAAAGTAACTCACCCGAATCATCAAACAACACTGCATCGCCATCAAAGGCAATACGTAGCTGATCGGTATCTAACTCATAGGTATTGACAGGAGTAGCGTCTAATATCGCACAGGCACAGATATTGGCATCCGCCACTTGCTGCGCATCTTCGCGATTGGTGGTCAAAAACAGATCGACGTTGAAGTCTTTGATATAAGGCGCCACAGGACTGCCTGAGATAAATGCTGAGCGTGAGATATTGATACCATGCTCTAAAATAGCATTGAGCACTTGAATGCCTGTATCTGGACTACTTTTTGAGACGATAACCACTTCAACCAAAGGTGTTTCAATATCTGAATCCTTACGCTCGTTATCATCACAATATTCATTTAAATTTAGTAATGCTTTAATCAGTGGGTAGCCGGCGCCAATATTTAGAGCGTCATTCTCACGCTCTATCATATAGTCTCGAAACTCTTTTATGGCGCTTGCGGGCCTTTGATCTAGCAGTTCTAGCAAGTGGTTTTCTGACTCTGTTAAATCAAAAAGTGCCGTTGCAGAAATTGCGACGATGAGCGTATTAGTAAAATCGACAGCCATGACTATCTCTACTTATGAAATTATACAGGGGAATGAATGCAGACCAGTTTACTACATTCACAAGCCTTTATAATACTAAGAAAAGTTACCATAATGCAGCGTCTCAGATCATGAATTTGCAAGATATTCTGCTCTTCATTCTTGGAAAAAGCATTAGCCAATAAAAAAGCCACACTGCTCTATTAGCAATATGGCTTCTTAACGAGTAGAAAATCTGCTGCACTAAAATACAATGACTTTATACGCTTGGATTTGGATTCAAACTACCCCAACAGCACTAATGAGATCGCAGGGAACGCGACTAAGATAACCAATCTTACCAAGTCCGACACAATAAATGGTGCCACCCCGCGGAACATATCTGACAGCTTAATATGCGGTGCCATTGCCTTAATCACAAAGATATTCATCCCCATTGGCGGCGTAATCAGTCCAAGCTCTACCGTCAACACCGCAACGATACCGAACCATACCGGATCAAACCCCAATGCTAGAATGATCGGATACACCACAGGAATCGTAATCACCAGCATCGCTAGCGCATCCATAAACAGACCCAGCAAGAAATACATGATCAAGATACAGATCAGCACAATCATCGGACTGACAGCCAAACCACCAATCCAAGACGCTAGCGTATAGGACAAGCGCGACACTGAGATAAAGTAACCCAAAGCCTCTGCACCCAGCAGCATAAAGAACACCACCGCAGACAGTGCTAAAGTCTCAACCAAAGACTGCTTTAACCCATCCAGACGCATGCCTTTGGCAAACGCATAGGCCCAAGAGACAAACGCACCGACAGCCGCTCCCTCTGTTGGCGTGAATAGCCCAAAGAAGATGCCTGCAATAATCACAATAAAGATAAAGCTAAAAGGGATTAGGCCAGTTAATGATACAAGTTTGGCTTTCCACGAGGTTCTCTCACCACGCTTTGCCAGATGCGGTTTCCAGCGCACCATGATCATCACCGTGATGGAGTACATCACCATGCCAAGCATCCCTGGTAAAAAACCCGCGATAAACATGTCACCGACCGATTGCTGGGTTAGGATGGCATAGACCAGTAAGGCAATACTGGGCGGGATCATGATACCAAGCGTACCACCGGCGGCTAAAATACCGCAGGCAAAACCGGGCTGATAACCATACTTCTCCATCTGCGGTAGAGCTACTTTGGTCATGGTTGAGGCGGTGGCGAGGGAGGAACCTGAGATAGAGGCAAAGATACCAGACGAGCCAATACCTGCAATACCGAGACTGCCCCTTACCCCACCAAAGATCGTACGGGTGGCTTCAAACAGTTTCCCTGCCATACCAGAATGGGTCGCAAACACGCCCATTAAGATAAATAAAGGAATGGCACTAAAGTCATACTTTGCCAAGACATCAACGGGAATGTCTTTGAGCATTTGCAGGGCGCCGCTCGGCGCGGTGACCGCACCAAAACCAACCAAGCCTACTCCTAGCATGGCAAGGGCGACAGGGACGCGGATGACGACAAGCAAGATCATGACCACTAGGCCAATGGCGCCGATAATTTCTGGACTCATGCGCCTGTCTCCTCGGCGTCAAAGAATTCGCCTGTTTTAAAGATGTTGATGGATTCGATCAGTGAGCGTATGGCCAGTAAGGCACTTAACAAGGCACTGATGAGGTAAATGGGCATCATGGAGATACGTAAGTCTTGGGTGACTTTGCCAAATTCCATGGCGTCAATGGCACTCTCATAGAGTCCCCAAGCAAAGACGATGCCGATGGCAAAGAAGCCAAGCATAAAGACGCCCATCATGTAGCCTTTGATAGACTGGGGCATCTTCTGGGTGAAGACGTCGACGATAATTTGTGAGCGTTCGACAAAGGCGGCAAAGGCGGCGAGCAATGCAAATAGCATAAAATAGGAGACGATTTCAACGGAGCCTTTGACGGTAAAGCCAAACTCACCACCAGTGAGCTTAAAGATATAACGGGCGACGACGTCTAACATGGTGGTGAGGACGATGATAATAAGACTGATGCCGCCAATAAGCTGGCACAGTCTGGAGATTAGGACGCTGAGCTTGACTAGTAGTGGCATGTTGCACCTCCAATGGGTTAGACCACTTTACATGCAGCACTAGCAGCTTTTGCTTTTGCATAGACACCATCAGCATCCAGACCCAAAGCATTAACATCTTTCAGATATTTTTGCGTTCCTCTTTCGAGTGGACCTTTCCAATCTGGATCGTTTAGCGGATCAGGAATTTCAACAATTTCGTCCCCTTTATCTTTAGCGGCTTGTATTGCCATCTGGTCATGCTTATCAAATACTTCCCCAACCTTATTGGCCATGGCCATTCCTGAGTTTTTATCTAATACTTGTTTTAGGTCATCAGGCAAACTGTCATATTTGTCCTTATTCATAGTGACCATAAGCGCCGAACTATAAAAAGGAATGTTGGTATGATATTTGGTAATCTCGTCAATTTTAAAAGCCGTTACTGCCTCCCAAGGGAAGCTCAAACCATCGACAACGCCGCGCTGTAAAGAGGTATACATATCGTTTGCAGGTAAACCGACTGGTGACGCACCAGCACTTTCTATAATATCGCCAGCGACTGCAGAAGGTCGACGAATACGCATCCCTTTCATATCTTCAGGCGTTCGGATCAATTTATCTGTCGTGTGAAGTGAGCCAGGCCCAGCACCATACATAAATAATAGATGTGAGTCTTCGTACTCACCAGCAAGTGTGCCATCGTCATACAAAGTTTGAAGCATACAACCCATTTGCGTGGCTGAATTTGATAACCCTGGTAGCTCAGTAATCTGAGTTAATGGGAAACGACCATTGGTATAACCATGTGCTTGTGAGCCGATATCGATCGTACCTTTAGTGGCAGACTCATAAGTTACATCTGCTTTAGCAAGACCTGCTGAAGGATATAATTCAATTTTTAGGCGACCATCAGAATCTGTCTCTATTTGTTTGGCCCACGGCTCAAAAACTTCAGTACTAATAGATGACGTTGCTGGCCAAAAATGTGAAAAACGTAAGACAGTGGTTTCTTGAGAAGTTGCTGAAGAACCATCAGTGGTGTCAGCAGATTGGTTAGAACAGCCGAAAAGACTAATAGCGGCTAAAGCGCCAATTGAAAAAAGAGGAGCTAACTTCATTATCAATTCCTTTTGATAATTGTGAGGATAGGAGTAGATCGCATAAGTAAATAACCTAAACCATACTAGGCTTAGTCATTTACAAAAGATCAATATATTCTTTACGTACCTGTAATAAAAATATAGTTTAAAATTAGCAGCTATAATGATAGAAGTCAAATCATTTTGATGACATATGAGAACAGTTGATTTATGTTTTCAAGTATCTTAGAAATGACTGATCTAGTTATTAACAGTCATTGCTACAGGGGCACACAACATTTTCATATAGACAAAGAAAAGCCCCCTTCTGCTTTCACAGAAGGGGGCTTTTACTTAGAATAGAGAGCTGACGATGACCTGAGCGCCGTAAAAATTGCATGCCAATCTTAGGCAGCG
>NZ_JASMRR010000011.1:0-88332 GCF_041431175.1 Psychrobacter sp. Arc29
AACAGGTTAACCGCGTTATCAATGTGTAATCTACACATCTCTCACTGCCAGTCCGTCTGATGAGGGCGTATTATAGAGGGTTTAATTTTTGTGTCAACCTGTTTTATTAATGTTTTTAATCTTATTTTAGTAGAATATGAAAATGGTAATTCTTTCAATGGGTTGGGATTGGCTCCTTTAAAAAGATAATAGAAGCGTGCTTTAATTGATAGTTTTATCAGATATGTATTGCCGTTTATTATCTTTGAATTATCTTCTACCTCTTTTAAGGCACTCCTACTCATACCTCCAATATTGAGATTACTACAAACATCACTACATATAAGGTCAATCGCCAAGCTTCATATAGTTTTGCCAACATTCTATTTTGAAATGTTCAAAAATAACTTTCGCAGGTTATTTCTTATTGAGATTAAGGCTCTATCCCATGATATCTAGTGTTGGTAGACGGTTTTTGCTATAATCACCCTTTTATTACATTACTTATTTTTACTGATTATCTATATTAGATAGATGACAAGGTTCTGTCTATGATGTCGGTATTGGTTTGATACTCTTGAATAACCAATAAAACCCACAATATATAGCAGTACAAAGTAGTAGCAAGTAATGTGTCACTCTCACTATATATCACAACGATTAGATATAATTGATGCGGTCTCACGGTTATATGATTGATTGTTGCAATCATCACTGCCAACGGACCCAATAACAGGCGAATAGATTATGGTAGCGATTACTTTACCCGATGGTAGCGTGAAAAACTTCGAAGGTCATACAACAGTCATGGAAGTGGCGCAAAGTATTGGGACAGGGCTCGCTAAAGCGACAGTTGCTGGACGTGTCAATGGTCATCTAGTAGATGCGCACGATCCTATCGTCGCTGATGCCAACGTTGAAATCGTAACGCCAAAAGATGACGATGGTGTTGATATCATTCGTCACTCATGCGCTCACTTATTAGGTCATGCGGTTAAACAGCTATATCCTGATGTGAAGATGGTCATCGGTCCTGTTATTGATGATGGTTTTTACTACGATATCTTTAGTGAAACGCCATTTACGCCTGAGCATATGGACGCGATTGAAAAACGTATGATGGAGCTTATCAAGCAAGATTATGACGTTATTAAAAAAATGACGCCACGTGCCGAAGCGATCGAGATCTTTGAATCACGTAATGAAGACTATAAGTTAAAACTAATTAATGATATGCCAGGTGAAGAAGCCTTTGGTCTGTATCATCATCAAGAATACGTCGACATGTGCCGTGGCCCTCACGTACCAAACACTCGCTTTTTGAAAGTGTTCAAACTGACTAAAATGTCAGGTGCTTATTGGCGCGGCGATGCGAAAAATGAACAATTACAGCGTATCTATGGTACTGCGTGGGCTGATAAGAAACAGTTAAAAGCTTATATCCAACGTATCGAAGAAGCAGAAAAACGTGACCATCGTAAAATTGGTAAAGCGCTGAACCTATTTCATATGCAAGAGCAAGCCCCAGGTATGGTGTTCTGGCATGCTAATGGTTGGACGATTTATCAAGTACTTGAGCAGTATATGCGTAAAGTACAATACGACAATGGCTACGAAGAGATTAAGACACCTCAAATCGTTGATCGCAGTTTGTGGGAGCGCTCAGGACATTGGGGCAACTACGCAACCAATATGTTCACCACCTCTAGTGAGAACCGTGATTATGCAGTAAAACCAATGAACTGCCCTTGCCACGTGCAAGTGTTCAACCAAGGCTTAAAGTCTTACCGTGACTTGCCCCTACGTATGGCAGAGTTTGGTTCTTGTCATCGTAACGAGCCATCAGGTTCACTGCATGGTTTGATGCGCGTACGTGGTTTTACTCAAGATGATGCGCATATCTTCTGTACGCAAGCGCAAATTCAACAAGAAGTTGCTGACTTTATTAAGCTAACGCTTGCTGTTTATGAAGACTTTGGCTTTGATAACATTATTATGAAGCTATCTACTCGTCCTGAAAAACGTGTTGGTAGTGACGAGTCTTGGGATTTTGCAGAAAAGGCTCTCGCAGATGCGCTTGATAGCTCAGGCCTAGACTGGGATTATCTACCTGGTGAAGGTGCATTCTACGGTCCAAAGATTGAGTTCAGTCTAAAAGACTCGTTAGGACGTATTTGGCAGTGCGGTACCATTCAGGTTGATCCAAACATGCCTGAGCGTCTCGATGCTGAGTTCGTCAATGAGCAGAACGATCGCGAAGCGCCTATCATGTTGCACCGTGCAATCTTAGGGTCATTTGAGCGCTTCATTGGTATTTTGATCGAAAACTATGCTGGTTGGATGCCAGTATGGCTAGCACCGCAGCAAGTTGTGGTCATGAATATCACAGATAAACAGGCTGATGCATGCGAAAACGTGGTTAGTGAGCTTAAAAATGCAGGTTTGCGCGCTATTAGCGACTTGCGTAACGAAAAGATTGGATTTAAGATACGAGAGAAAACATTAGAACGTATTCCCTATATGCTAGTATTAGGGGATAAAGAAGTGGAATCGGGCAGTGTCAACGTCCGAACTCGCGAAGGTGAGAACCTTGGCGTGATGAGTGTTTCTGAATTTATTACATTAGTACAGACCGCTGTCAGTAAAAAAGGCCGACAGACCCCAAAAACAGATGAGGAGTAATACCTATTAAACAGTCCAACCGTTTGAACATCAACGAAGATATCAACGTCAAAGAAGTCCGTCTCGTCAAAGAAGATGGCGAGCAAATGGGTGTGGTTGATATCGCAACCGCGATGAAAGCGGCACGTGATGAAAACCTAGATTTGGTTGAATTAGTTCCTGAAGCTAAGCCGCCAGTATGTAAGATCATGGATTATAAACATTTCCTCTATGATCAAAAGCAAAAGGCTAAAGAAGCTAAGAAAAACCAAAAGCAGACTCAGCTCAAAGAGATGAAGCTACGTCCTAGTACCGAAGAGGCCGATTATCAGGTTAAACTGAGAAAAATCGTGAGCTTCTTGGAAGATCAAGACAAAGTTAAAATTAGCATCCGTTTCCGCGGGCGTGAAATGGCGCACCAAGACATCGGTCGCAAACAACTTGATCGTATCATTGAAGATACTGCTGATATCTCAAACGTCGAACAATATCCTAAGATGGAAGGTCGTCAAATGGGTATGTTGCTCGGACCTACAAAGAAAAAGTAATCTGTTCATTGGATTACTTTGAGTAGTGGCTGTTAGTCCATATAGCTATTTATAACTCTAACCATCAATATGCTACGGGATATTGATGGTTTTTTATTATTTGAACTGATTGCTGTCTCTTTTAAATGTATTTAGCCAGATATAATTGGCTGACGCTATTTTACAAAATCTACCTTCTCAACCATTTGATTACGCGGTAGTCTAAAGGTCTGTTTTATATTTGCTAATCAGCATTTATCAAAATTTTTAGTCAGTGTATAACAATAACGTATATCGCGACCGTTAGAGTCACGGATAAAACACACTACTTTTAGCCGACATCAAAGGAAATTTCATGCAAGAATTGACGCCACCAGAAAACGCCACAACTCCTAGTATCTCTCTCACAGCGCCTGAACCTGTCAAAGAAATACAAAAAAGTGAAGCCGATCAAATGGTCAAGTTGGATGAAAGCCAAATTCCAGAACTCGATGCCAAGGTTGATGCATTTGTCGATCACGTGATTACTAACTCGGTGCATAGCCCAGAGTTTCAGCAAAACGTTCAATCTATTCATAATTTGGGTACGAAAGAAATTCGTGAGTCAGCGCAAGTCTCTAATCGGATGTTGGAGCTACCGGCCAAAAGCCTCAATGACAGTTTGTTTGATAACTCCCCTATCGCTAAGTCTTTAACTGAGCTGCGTGGTATTGTCGAAGATCTAGATCCTAGTAAAAAAGAGCTAACTAGCTCACGTAAGCTGTTCGGTCTGATCCCATTCGGTAATAAGGTACAAGATTATTTCCGTCAATACGAGTCAGCACAATCGCATATTAATGCCGTTGTCACCAGTCTCTACAATGGTAAAGATGAATTGCTCAAAGACAATGCGATGATCGAGCAAGAGAAAGTCAATATGTGGGAGTTGATGCAGTCTATTCGCCAATATGTCTATGTTGGTAAGAAGATTGATGAGCAGCTAGAGCAAAAAGTTTATGCGATAGAGGCAACAGATCCTGAGAAAGCACGCATTATTAAAGAAGAGATGTTGTTTTACGTCCGTCAAAAAAATACCGACTTCTTGACTCAGTTAGCAGTGAATGTACAAGGTTATCTAGCGCTCGATACCATTCGCCGTAATAACTTAGAGCTGATAAAAGGGGTTGATCGTGCAACCACGACCACCGTTTCTGCTTTACGTACAGCGGTTGTCGTAGCTCAAGCAATGACCAATCAAAAACTGGTACTTGATCAGATTACGGCATTGAATAAAACCACGAGTAGCTTGATTGAATCGACCTCTGCCATGCTCAAACGTCAGTCAGGTGAGATTCATGAGCAGGCGACCAGTAGTAGCATTGAGCTTGATAAATTGCAAAACGCCTTTAATAATGTCTATGACACCATGGATATGATCAGTAATTATAAAATCGAAGCACTAGAAAATATGAAGCAAACGGTTAATACCTTGACCACTGAAGTAGATAAAGCACAAAAATACTTGGATAAATCAAATCAAACCACGGTGCTAGAAGTGTCGAAAGAGCTTGATAGCAAAAAGATCACCAATCAATCAAACAGTATTGATATCGACATTTGATTTGTTCACATAGCAGTCATTAAAACTGACTGCTTCCTGCTACCGAGGACACATAAGACAATTGACGCAAGATATTGCGCTGTCGTTCGTGTTAAGATAGTCCCTATTAATAATTTTAAAAATAGATACGGTAATTTATGAGTTGGAATGATCCAAACGCCTCGAGTGAGGCAAAAAAATATGACAACCCGATTCCTAGTCGTGAGCTGATACTCAGCACGATTAATGAGCATGGGGAAGTCACGCATCAACAATTGGCAAAAGCCTTTAATATTGATGATCCTGACCAATTTGACGCTTTGGGCAATCGCTTGAAGGCAATGGCACGTGATGGACAAGTGAACCGCGAAGGCCGTCCTTATCGCTATCGCACGGTCACCAAGCAAGACATCGTCACAGGCACCGTATCTGCACATCCAAAAGGTTTTGGTTTTGTGGTGCTAAGTGATATGCCAGATTTGTTTTTGCATGAAAAGCAAATGCGCTGGGTATTCAATGGCGATACAGTAGCAGCTGTCGGCACCTCGACAGACAATCGCGGTCGTACCGAAGGCCGTATTGTTGACGTGGTCGAGCGCCGCCAAAATAACTTCATCGGTACGCTTGCGCGTGATGAAGACGGCTATTGTGTTGAGCTTGGCAGTCCAAACAATCATCAACCGATTACCGTCACTGATGATAACGTACAGGCATTGAATGCTAAACAAGGCGCGCCCGTTAAAGTAGACATCATTGACTGGCCAAACCAACATGAATTTGGTACGGGTAAAATCACTGAAGTGTTGTCTGATGACAACGACCGTGAATTGATTATTGAGACGACCCTTCTCAACTATGATATTCCTTCTGAATTCAGTGAAGCGGCACTCAAGCAAGCTGCTGATTATCAAGAACCGACTGAAAATGACATAAAAGGTCGCACAGATTTGCGTCATCTGCCACTTGTCACTATCGATGGTGAAGATGCACGTGATTTTGATGATGCCGTATTTGCTGAGAAGCGCTCAGGTGGTAACTACCGTGTCGTGGTTGCGATTGCGGATGTCAGCTACTACGTCACGCCCAACTCACCACTCGACCAAGATGCCTATGAGCGCGGTACCTCGGTATACTTCCCGCATCGCGTGATTCCGATGTTGCCTGAAGTGCTCTCTAACGGTTTATGTTCATTGAACCCTAATCTAGATCGCTTATGTATGGTTGCTGATATCAAAATATCGCGCGCAGGCAAGGTCACAGGATATGAGTTTTATCCGTCAGTGATACACTCGCAAGCACGCTTAACTTACAACCAAGTGAACGACTATCTTGCCAATCCAAATGATAAGAGGCTTCCTAAGTCATTAACGGGTAATAAAGACGTCAAAAAATCCATTGATACGTTGTACCAGCTTTATGAGCTACTGCTTAAGAAGCGTGAAGAACGTCATGCAATGGAATTTGAAACGGTTGAAACGTACATTAAATTCAACGAAAAAGGTGGCATTGACGCTATTTTACCGCGCACTCGTGGTGACTCTCAGAAGCTGATTGAAGAATGTATGCTCCTCGCTAATACCTGCGCAGCCAACTTTGCGCTTAAGCATGAGCTACCAGTCTTATATCGTAACCATGATAAGCCTGATAATGAGAAGTCGATGCGTATCCACGAATATGCAAAAAACTTCGGTTTACCTTTCCCAGAAGAGAATCCGACACAAGCGGACTATCAGCGCATTATCGAAGCGACTAAAGACCGACCAGATGCGATCAGCATCCATAGCATGCTATTGCGTTCAATGATGCAAGCAAACTATGCGCCTGACAATATTGGTCACTTTGGCTTGGCTTATGATGAATACAGTCACTTTACCTCGCCGATTCGCCGTTACCCAGATTTGATGTTGCATCGCGGTATTAAAGCTCAAGTAACGAATAGCAAGCAGCCTGTTATGGACTTCTCTCTTGATGGTGCCGGTACACAGACGTCAGATACAGAGCGCCGTGCGGAAAAAGCATCGCGCTATGTAGAGTCTTGGCTCAAATGCCACTACATGACCGATCATGTTGGCGAAGAGTTCGAAGGGGTTGTGACCTCAGTCACTAACTTTGGTCTATTTGTCACCTTGACTGACTTATACATTGATGGTCTAGTACATATCTCGAATGTTGGTGATGACTTCTTCGTTTATGATGAGCAGCAACAGCAGCTCATCGGTAAAGACAAAGGCACGCTCTTTGGACTAGGTGATTTGGTCAAGGTACAGGTTGCTGGCGTCAACATGGACTTGCTGCAAATTGACTTTGATTTAAAAGAAAAACTGCAGTCTAGTGCCATGAATCAGACAAAAAAGCAGCCTGCTAAAAAAGAGCAGCCTAAGAAAAGCCCTGCGAAGAGAAGTAATAACCGTAGAGGATCTAGCAAAAAAAGCTAATCTGAAACCGTAGTAACATAAATAAAAAGGGCTAACGATAACGTTGGCCCTTTTTTATGCTTTGTTATTTATAATTTTAGGTTAAATATTTTCTTACTGTGCATCACTCATTTGATCCAAACGATCTTGTTCAGATTGCTGTGCCTGGTCAATTTTATTAGTTGCATCATCTAAAATGGCTTTTGGCTGTTCGCCAAGTGGTTTGCTGGCAATATTTGCAGAGCTATTCTTAGAGCTATCTGCATCAGATACAGCTGCTGTAGGCTGTTCAGAGGCTACACTGCTAATAGCAACCTCTCTATTTTTCTCATGACTATTGCCATTAATGATATTAAAACCAAGCAATGCCACGATACCGATTACGGCGAATATGATTAGATGCTTCATTTCCATAAAAAATCTCGACTTTGATTGATTACCAAATACGAGTTTCATTGCACTTTTTGTGCCGACTTTTAAGCCTGCTATCTCTTACTATTCTTGTGGACTATTATTATTAAGTAAATCCGTTTCATCTGAGCTTTGAGCAATCTCTTGCTCGACCTTTTCCATCAGCTTGTCATCAGGGCGGGCATCGAGGACCTCATCAGCATTACGGCCTTGCAAAATAACTTTGGCTCGCGCCTTCGCTTGCTTTTTATCTTTATCATCAATAGGATTCTCATTATCTTGATGGGTCACAGTAGGCTCAGGTGTGGTTGAGGTTATCGTCACATCAGCTTTGTCGCTACCAGCACTGCTCTGCATATACTCAAAAGCTTTCTCTAATTTGTCATTAAACCGCAAACGATAAATGGGTTCAGGCAAGCTAAAGCCTTCGTTTTCTAATGCATGTTTGGTCTCGCGAATGGCAATACTACGCGCTTTGGCAAAATCTGTCTCTGATTGATCTACCCAAACCTGAAACTCTAAAACAATATTAGAGTCACCGACATTGATAATGACGGCAATCGCTTTAGGCTCATCCAATACAAATGCTAACGTACCTATTGCATCCAGTCCTACTTTGATGGCTGCTAATGGATCATCATTCGCATCAACGCCTAATTCAAAAGTAAAGCGGCGCTCGGGATTTTTAGTGTAGTTTAAAATGGTACCTTTAAAGACTTCAGCATTAGGAATACGCAACTGATTGCCATCTAATGTCATCAGTATCGTCGCACGTGAGGTCAGACGAACGACAATGCCCTCTTGCCCATTAATGACCACCTGATCACGTGCACGAAATGGCTGACGAATACTCAGCATTAGGGAGGCGATATAGTTTTCGATAGTGTCTTTGACTGCAAAACCAACGGCAATACCGATGACACCAGCACCGCCAAGCAGAGTGCCTAAAATTGTCTCCGCCCCGATGAGACTCAGCCCTAAGATAAGACCAAAAATAATAAAAATGACTTTGACCGTTTGTGACAGCAGCTCGGCGACAAAAGGATTGGGCGTTAGGCGCTGCCACATTCTCTTGCGATTAGATAACCAACTGCCAAACCATGTCACCAATGCAAAGATAACGATGCCGACTAGCAGTAAAGGTAACGCCTTCACGAGGTTTTCTAATTGCGCTTTTAGACCTTGATAAACCGTCGAGACATTCTCTTGAACATCCAACGTTCGATTGATATTGTCATCAACCGTGACAACATCTGTCAAACGGTTGGTCAGATTGATGGCTTGCTGTGCTTTTTTTTCGTTGGCGGTCTCCCCTGTTAGGGTGACGACGCCTTGGCTAACACTGACATTGACGGCCTGCAACCCTTCAATTTCAGAAAAAATACCATTGATACGCTGACGGATTTCATTGTCTTTTTGCGGGGTGGGTGTGGTTTCAATTTGACCATTATTGGTGCTCTCGCCACTGATTACTGGTGGCGGGGCGGGTGTCGGTAATGAGGTGGCAGGTTCTGATGCTTCCTCGTCTGGCGCAGGATCACTATCAGGTGTTGTCTCTTCTGCACTCTCCACACCTAGCGCTGTTGCAATACCAGAGAGCTCTTCACCAGCAGCGTAGGCGGGCCATGTACAAACAATGCTTAACAGCAACAGCATTTGACCCCACGCTGTTATAAAACGGCGTATCATTGGACGGTCAAAATAAGTGGCCATAAGCATCCTTTGCTTTTTTAAATATTTTATATCATTCAAATTTTCACTGGTGATTAGCTATCTGACTTTCTTTATTTAGCTATCTAAGTAACGTTGTGCTTCGCTCAAGTTCAGCGTGCCTTCATAAATAGCACGACCAGTGATGATACCTTCGATACAATCACCATAAGGCCTTAACAGCTCGATGTCTTTCATGTCAGTCACGCCGCCTGAAGCAATCACGGGTAGACCGCCTTCGCGAGCCAAGTTGACGGTTTGTTCAACATTGACGCCTTGCATCATGCCATCACGGGCAATATCAGTATACACAATAGAAGAAACACCCACATCAGCGAAGCGCTTGGCAAGCTCGGTTGCCTTGGTATCGGTAACATTGGCCCAACCATGAGTGGCTACCATACCGTCTTTGGCATCGATACCAACGATAATGTGTCCTGCAAATTCACGGCAAGCTTCTGCAACAAAATCCGGATCTTCAACGGCTTTTGTACCAATAATAATGTAGGTCAGACCGGCAGTAATGTATTGCTCAATAGTATTCATATTACGCACGCCGCCACCTAATTGAATAGGCAGGTTCGGATATGCTTTGGTAATATCATTGACCACTTGTCTGTGTACTGGCACGCCATCAAAAGCACCATTCAAATCGACCAAATGTAGACGACGTGCGCCCTCATCTACCCAACGTGCAGCCATAGCGACTGGGTCATCAGAAAACACCGTATCATCTTCCATACGACCTTGTTTTAAACGTACACATTTACCATCTTTTAAATCAATGGCCGGGATAATGACAGGCACAGCACACATATAGCATTCCTTATAAAGCACAATATTGGCAATAAATTTAGTAAATTACATTGTTGAGAATGAAACGATATTAGAGAATCAAACAACGATAGAAAACACCACGCAAACGCGGCATAAATTATAGACAGATTCAAAAAACCAAATAAAATTGGTCAGAAATCTGCTCAAATAGAGATAGGATACAATCGAAACCAAACAATCATAACCATAAGTTGTAGTACGTAGAATCACCACCAACATTCGTTAAATTCTATTACTGACTGGCAATTTTAGGTCAATTTAGCGTATAATCCTAGGTAAATTTTTATTTGTTTCTATGTGATAGTAACCAGGTGTTACGCTTTTTGTTGAGTCGTTATTGCTTAGTAGCATATCGAGGCGATTCAGATACAATGAGCAATGGCTAAATATATCTGTATGATATTAACTGATATTTTGCCAAAAAGGGTTATAATAGAAATCTAATCTGGTAGCTTGTATACCACCGATTCTGCAGTCTTAAGCCCCATTGGTTGCCTTTTAAATCCCTATCACGAGCTAACAATATTAGAACAGTTATGACTAGAGTTATAGCAGCTCACAATAATGATGTGATGCTTGCTTATCTAGGTTGCCTTTTAGCCAGTTTGTCATCTACTTCAATAGATCGTTATTTGGTCACACTTCTAAAAAATTGCGTATTTTTAAATGATACTGATTGGATAAAAGTGGCCCATCATACTGGTGTTACAAGTTTTTAATTTCAATGAAACGTGTGATAAGGCTGTTATTTTCAAAGTAATCTCTTTTGGCAGTGTGCTTTTGGTGATTGATTTTGATTCGATAGTTTTAGCATACACCTTGGTAGCCAGTCGCCACTTTGGTAATTCGAATAAGACATTAACGTGTTGTTAAGGAGTCTAAGGTCAGCGTTAATACTCTTAATAGTAGTTATGGTCATGTATTGTCCTCACAAAGCTTTCATCGCTATTTCAATATAGAAGTAGATGATTGAAGGCTTTATTGAGTGATATAAATGTTCATACTACCGATGTACCAAACAGGACGTCTGGTATCGTTTTAGACTATGGACTAAGTTTTCGCTTATGATTACCATCAAAAAAGGTTTGGATTTGCCCATCACCGGTGAACCCTCCCGCGAGATATCTGAGCACCAACCGACACATGTAGCACTTGTTGGCTATGACTACGTGGGCATGAAGCCTACGATGAATGTCAAAGAAGGTGACATCGTAGCAAAAGGTCAGCCCGTTTTTGAAGACAAAAAACGTGTTGGCGTCATCTACACTGCACCTGCTGCTGGTAAGGTCGTCGCGATTAAACGCGGTGAGCGCCGAGTGTTTGAAAGTCTTGTGATCGCGGTCGACCCAAAAGGTGAAGAAATAGACTTTGAGCGCTATGACTCACAGCAGCTTGCTGACCTAGACTCTGAAGTCGTTGAAACCCAACTGATTGCCTCTGGCGAATGGACTGCGTTTCGTACGCGCCCCTACAGCCGTGCACCAGAAATTGGTGCTCGTCCACACGCTATCTTTGTCACAGCAATGGATACCAATCCATTAGCCCTTGACCCAATGCTGGTGATCAATGAGCAGCTACAAGCGTTCAATGATGGTCTTGCTGTACTTTCGACACTAACGCCAAAGACTTTTGTCTGCCATCATGGCGATGCACAGCTGACGCCAGTTGCAAAAACTGCGGCTAATAATGTCACTGAGTATCACGCCTTTGCTGGTAAACATCCAGCAGGTCTTGCTGGTACGCACATTCACTTTTTGCATCCAATCATGCGCGGTGTGTCCGTATGGACGATTGGATATCAAGACGTGATTGCAATTGGTAAACTGTTCACGACTGGACATCTGTATACACGCCGTATGCTAAGCTTAGCTGGCCCTGCGGTTACCAAGCCACATTTGGTTGCGACCGAGCGCGGTGCTGATATTACGGCATTGACTAAAGGTCAACTAGCGGCAGGCGAGAACCGTATTATCTCAGGTTCAGTTTTGTCTGGTCGTAAAGTGTTTGACAATATCGCCTATCTTGGTCGTTTTCATAATCAGATCAGTGTACTGACTGAAGGCCATGAGCGCCCAGCGTTCCACTTCTTTAGCCCAGGAAAAAACCGCTTCTCAAAACTGCCTATCTATATTTCGCAGTTCTTTGGTGGCAAAAAATACAATTTCACCACGACAAGTAACGGCTCACCTCGCGCCATGGTACCAATCGGTGTCTATGAAGAAGTCATGCCTCAAGATTATCTACCGACCCAACTGTTACGTGCTTTGATTGTCGAAGACATCTTAAGCGCCACTGATTTGGGTGCACTTGAGTTGGACGAAGAAGATTTGGCACTATGCACCTTTGTATCTCCTGGCAAATATGAGTTCGGTGATATTTTGCGTGATAACTTAACGCGCATTGAGCTGGAGGGCTAACCACGATGAAATTTTTACACAATATGTTCGATCGTATGGAGCCATCTTTCACTAAAGACGGCAAACACGAAAAGTACTACGCTATTTTTGAGATGTTTGATACGTTCTTACGTCAACCAGACTCAACCACCTATGCGTCATCGCATGTGCGTGATGGTATTGATCTAAAACGTATTATGATTACGGTATGGTTATGTACGTTCCCAGCAATGTTTTGGGGTATGTACAATATCGGTCATCAAGCACTAACTGCTATCGCACAGCTCGGCTTGCAGCCTGACGGCTGGCGTACAGTTATCACTAGCATGGCAGGCTATAACCCAGACAGTATCTGGGCCAGCTTTGTCTACGGAGCCATGCAATTTTTGCCGATTTATATCGTGACGTTTGCGGTTGGTATTCTCTGTGAGATTATCTTTGCCGTTGTCCGCGGGCACGAAGTCAACGAAGGTTTCTTTGTGACGTCAGTTCTATTTGCATTATGTCTACCACCTGATATTCCATTATGGCAAGTTGCCCTAGGTATTATCTTTGGTGTGGTTGTTGCAAAAGAAGTGTTCGGTGGTACTGGTAAAAACTTCTTGAACCCTGCCCTATCGGGTCGTGCATTTCTATATTTTGCTTATCCAGCGTATATGTCTGGTGACTCAGTATGGACGGCAGTAGATGGATTCTCAGGCGCGACGCCGCTTGGCCTTGCAGCCCTTGGGGTGGTTCCTCAGGACTTCGTCGATGTCTATGGTAATGCGATCACGTGGAGTGATGCATTCTTAGGTAACATGCAAGGTAGTATCGGTGAAGTATCGACGCTAGCTATCCTAATGGGTGCTGCGGTGTTGCTTTGGACGCGTATTGCTTCTTGGCGCATCATGGCAGGTTGTGTGGTTGGTCTGATCGCCACATCTCTTGTGTTCAATATGGTTGGCTCTGACGACAATATGATGATGAGCTTGCCGTTCTACTGGCACTTAGTGATCGGTGGTTTCGCTTTCGGTGCTGTGTTTATGGCAACCGATCCAGTTTCAGCTGCGCATACTAATAAAGGCCGCTGGGCTTACGGTATTTTGATTGGTTTTATGACCGTATTGATTCGTGTCATTAACCCGGCTTTCCCAGAAGGCATCATGCTGGCCATTTTGTTTGCCAACTTATTTGCTCCACTGTTTGATTATTTTGTGACCCAAGCAAACATCAAACGCCAAACCGCTCGGAGGGTTCGTTATGTCCAAGCCCAAAAGTAATAACGCAAAAACCATTAGTGTGGCTTTGATGCTGTGCTTGGTGTGTTCCGTATTGGTCTCGGCAGCTGCCGTTGGCCTAAAGCCAGCACAAGTCGAAAATGCGCGCTTAGATCGTAACAAAAACATTTTGGTTGCGGCTGACATGTACGATGCTGAATCTGATACAGCAGATGATGTTGCCGAACGTTTTAAAGACTTTGATGTCAAAATCATTGATCTAAATAAAGGCAACTACCTTGATGACGATGAGTTAAAAACGGCTGGTATTCCTGATCGTAATGCTTATGACGCTAGTCAAGCGACAAAAAACCAAGCCTTAAGTGAAGACTTGGGTGACAATGATCCTGCTGGTATTGGCCGCAAGCCAAAATATGCTAAAGTCTATGTCAAAGAAGATGACGCGGGTAAGCCTGATCTGATCGTTTTGCCAATTCAAGGCTATGGACTTTGGGGTACGATCTATGGTTTCTTGACGCTTGAGAGCGACATGAATACTATCAAAGGTATCAGTTTTTATGAGCATAAAGAAACCCCGGGTCTTGGCGCTCGTATCGAAGAGCCAGAGTGGCGCGCAAAGTGGAACGGTATCCACTCTTATGATGACAGTGGCGACGTTGCCACGGGTGTAACCAAAGCCGGTAATTCAAAAGACAACTGGGTTGATGGCATCAGCGGTGCAACACTAACTAGCCGCGGCGTGAGCAACATGATTCAGTTTTGGTTAGGTGAGCAAGGCTACAAGCCTTATCTAGATATGCTACGTGAACAGAGCGGCCAGACACTTGATAATGCAGACACACAAGCAAATCAATCAAAGTCGGCAGCTCAACCTAAAACCGAATTGGCAGCCACGCTACCAGTAGCAAACGGCAAGGAGGCATAACATGGCTGATACTAAAAGTATTTTAACCACGCCTATTTTTGACAATAACCCCATTGGTCTACAGATTCTCGGTATCTGTTCGGCGTTGGCGGTCACAACGAGTATGGCAAATGCCATGGTCATGTGTGTGGCATTGACATTGGTGACGGCGTTCTCAAGCTTCTTTATCTCTGTCATTCGTAAAAAGATTCCATCGAGCATCCGTATTATCGTACAGATGACGATTATTGCATCATTGGTTATCTTAGTTGATCAGGTACTAAAAGCGGTCGCTTATGATGTGAGTAAAGGTCTGTCGGTCTTTGTTGGTCTGATCATCACTAACTGTATCGTTATGGGCCGTGCTGAAGCATTTGCGATGAGCAACCCGCCAATTCCAAGCTTCTTAGATGGTATTGGTAACGGTCTTGGTTACTCAGCGGTCTTGTTATTCGTTGCTACCATTCGTGAGCTGTTAGGCGCAGGTACTTGGTTTGGTATCACTATCCTACAGCCAGTTACTGATGGCGGTTGGTATATACCGAATGGCTTATTGCTGTTGCCACCATCAGCGTTTTTCATTATTGCTTTGTTTATCGCAATCGTCCGTATCTGGAAACCAGAGCAAGTGGAAGAAGCTGAGTTTGTAATGAAGCCGCAGTCTAAAGGCATGGCACATGGAGGCGGTCACTAATGGGACATTATATTAGTTTATTTATAACCTCAGTCTTTATTGAGAACATGGCACTTGCCTACTTCTTAGGCATGTGTACTTTTTTGGCCGTATCCAAAAAAGTCTCAACGGCTATTGGTCTAGGGGTTGCTGTGATTGTCGTGATGGCAATCACGGTTCCGCTAAACAACTTGCTATTCCAGTTCATCCTAAAAGATGGTGCGCTGGCATGGGCAGGCTTTCCTGATATTGATTTGAGCTTTTTAGGATTGCTCAGTTATATTGGTTTGATTGCTGCCACCGTACAGATTCTAGAGATGTTCTTAGACAAGTTTGTACCAAGTCTTTATAACGCGCTTGGGGTATTCTTACCACTGATCACTGTAAACTGTGCCATCTTAGGTGGTGTACTATTTATGGTAGAGCGTGACTATAACTTTGGTGAGTCTGTCGTCTATGGTGTGGGTGCAGGCTTCGGTTGGGCACTTGCTATTACTGCATTGGCAGGTATTCGTGAAAAGCTCAAATACTCAGACATTCCAGCGCCATTGCGCGGTCTTGGTATTACCTTTCTCACGGTTGGTCTTATGTCGCTCGGCTTTATGTCGTTCGGTGGTATGTCCATCTAAACTACTAAGCTCAAAGCTTCTATTAGCTATTTGATCTATTTAATTCATTTATTCGGTAAGGGTTCGGACACAGCTTAAAACATGTCTTCGCACCCCTACCCCATAGATTAAGGATACCTACCATGGATTACGCTACGGCGATTGGTGGCGTTGCTATGTTTACCTTGATCATCATGGGCCTCGTCGCTATTATTTTGGCGGCGCGCTCAAGACTGGTCAGTTCAGGCGATGTTACTATCCATATTAATGATAATCCCGATAATGACGTGGTGACACCAGCAGGCGGTAAACTACTGCAAACGCTAGCGGGCGAAGGCATCTTTTTGTCTTCAGCGTGTGGTGGCGGTGGTACTTGTGCGCAGTGTCGTTGCCGCGTTATTGAAGGTGGTGGTTCTATTTTGCCCACCGAAGAAGGCTACTTTACTCAAGGCGAGATCCGCAATCACATGCGCTTGGCTTGTCAGGTAGCTGTTAAGCAAGACATGAAAATTGAGATTGATCCTGAGTTCTTTGATGTACAGAAATGGGAATGTGAGGTTGTCTCTAATGACAACGTTGCGACTTTCATTAAAGAGCTGGTACTAAAAATTCCAGAAGGCGAAGAAGTAAACTTCCGCGCTGGTGGTTATGTACAGCTTGAAGCGCCGCCGCATGAAGTACATTATAAAGACTTTGTGATTGACGAAGAGTATAGAGAAGACTGGGAGAAATTCGGTATCTTCAACTATGTCTCGAAAGTTGATGAACCTGTTATCCGTGCTTACTCGATGGCTAACTACCCTGAAGAGAAAGGTCTGATCAAGTTCAACATTCGTATCGCAAGTCCACCGCCACGTGGTGGTGATGGCATCCCGCCAGGCAAAATGTCTTCATGGGTATTTAGCTTGGTACCTGGCGACAAAGTGACGGTTTCGGGTCCTTACGGTGAGTTCTTTGCCAAGAAGACCGAAGCTGAAATGATCTTTGTCGGTGGTGGTGCTGGTATGGCTCCGATGCGCTCGCATATCTTTGATCAGCTCAAACGCTTGAACACTGATCGTAAGATTAGCTTCTGGTACGGTGCTCGCTCAATTCGTGAGATGTTCTACGTTGAAGACTATGACCAACTAGAAGAAGAGTTTGATAACTTTGAGTGGCATGTGGCATTGTCTGACCCATTACCAGAAGATAACTGGGAAGGTCCGACTGGCTTTATCCATAATGTATTGCTCGAAAACTATTTGAAAGATCATCCAAATCCAGAAGACTGTGAATACTACATGTGTGGGCCACCGATGATGAACGCTGCTGTCATCGACATGCTACACAGCATGGGCGTAGAAGACGAAAACATCATGCTTGATGACTTCGGTGGTTAAGTTAGCTAGATACACTCAAAAGCATACGAAAAAAGAGTCTCAATTGAGGCTCTTTTTTTTGTGTGATTTTTAGCAACCATTGTGATTCCTTAGACTACAAATCTAACTAGTAGATTAGCTTTGCTATCCTATATCATGAACGCTCTAAATATTAAGAAAGGACGCTTATGAAAACGAAATACAAAGATCTGACCATTTGGATCACTGGTGCCTCTAGTGGTATTGGGCAAGCATTGGCGATTGCCTTTGCCAAGCGTGGTGCTAGAATTATTCTTAGTGGCCGTAATAACGAAAAACTAGAAGCCGTCAAAAAAAGCTGCAAGCGTGCGAACAGGCATATCGTCATTCCGTTTGATATCAGTGACGCTACTCAAGCAAAAGCAGCCTATGACAATGCCAAAGCTCAGGCAGGAACAATCGATTGGCTCATCAATAACGCTGGTATTAGTCAACGCTCACTCATCATGGAGACAGATGAAGACGTCGAGCGTCAGATCATGGAGATAGACTACTTTGCACAGACGCGTCTGACGAGACTGGTATTGCCAGACATGATTGCACAAGGCGGTGGCAAAATCGTCATGGTATCAAGTGTGGCAGGTTTATTAGGTACGCAATATCGCGGCGCTTACGGGGCAGCTAAAGCCGCACTGCATATGTGGGCAAACAGCTTACGTGCTGAACTGTATGACCAAGGCATAGAAGTGGCAACGATATTCCCAGGATTTATCCAGACCAACATCTCTATTAATGCTTTAACAGGTGACGGCAGCGCCCAAGGAACGATGGATGAGGCAACTAATAAAGGTCTCACGGCAACTGAGTTTGCAAAGCAAGTAGTGAAGGCACTCACAAAAGGTGAGGAATACATCATTGTCGCGGGGAGCAAAGAGAAACTGGCCACTAGGGTCAATCGAGTATCGCCGCCAAAGCTGTATAAGTTAATACGTAAATCACAAGTAAAATAGCTTGGTTTGTAGTAGCCTAGTATGCAGTAGCTTGCCATACAGTAGATTGTCACTGAACATTGCCATCGTTGGTATTTCTAGGGTCAAGGGGTGTAAAATAAGCAGACTTGTTTTACACCCTATTCATTTCTACGTCATACCGAAGATCTTATGAAAAATACCCTATACTTATACTGCTCAGCTCCCAAAATCACTCTAAATACCGCTCTACTTAGTGTCGTTGGTCTTGTCAGCGGCCTAAGCCTCAGTGCTTGCCAACAAACACCAGATTATAACTATCTGACTGGTGAAACGATGGGGACAAGCTACCATATCAGTTATCAGCTCCCTGACAATGCAGACGAAGCAGCCATACAAGCGTCAATTGATGAACGCTTGAAACAGATTAACGACAGCATGTCGACCTATCAGAGCGACTCGACCATCTCTAAATTTAATCGGTTGGATAAAAACACGCCGATTACCATCGACGCTGATTTTAGTCGAGTGCTGGATGTGTCAAAGATTGTCTACGAGCAATCTGGTGGTGCGTTTGATCCTACCGTTATGCCTTTAGTAGAGACTTGGGGTTTTGGCAGCACCATGACAGTCGAGCGTCTACAGAGCCCGCCTACAGCGCTAGAGATTGCTCAAGCAAAAGCACTGGTAGACTTTGAGAGCATCGTAAAAAAAGACCAAACGGTATCCAAAACTAAAAACGGCGTCGAGCTTGATTTTTCTGCCGTTGCCAAAGGGTATGGGGTTGATGTCATTGCTGACGTACTCAGAGAGGAATATCAAATCCGCAATTATATGGTTGAGATTGGCGGTGAAATTTCGACGTCTGGCGTTAACAATCAACAGCAGCCATGGCAAATTGCGATTGACGCCCCTATTGAAGGCAGCACTGTCAGCGAGCGCCAAACGATATCTGCGATTCGTCAACCAAAAAACACGGCTAGCCAAATGCATCTGGCAACCTCTGGAAATTATCGCAACTCCGTCATATTTGATGGTAAACGCTATAGCCATACCATCGATCCGACCACTGGCAAACCTATTGCGGGCGGTGCGCCCTCAGTCACGGTAGCAGCTGATTCAGTTGCATTAGCTGATGCATGGGCGACAGCGCTGACAGCGATGCCTTATCACAAAGCACTAGATGTCGCTAAAGCCCAAAACTTGGCTGCTATGTTTGTAGTATTGGCTGACGATGTAAAAGCAGACGGGCCTGAGAGTAATGTTTCTGATGATGTGTCTGATGATAATATCGATGACTGGCAAGTAATACAGACACCAGCGATGCAAGCATTACGCGCTGATAAAAAGCCCTAGTAAGTTTCTGGCATTGAAACAAGAGAATACGATAACCCGCAACGAGCGACACCAAAATTTGCTATACTATTAGTTAGTTGCCATGAAAAGTACATCGTTATCACTAACAGCAACTGCCCCACTTTTGACAATGAGGTTTCCTCTATGCTTAGCCAATTGCTTCCCATGCTTGCCATTACCTTTACGGTGTTTATCCTATTTTTCATTTTTATGGGCATCGGTTATATGGTCAAAAAAAAGCCGCTTAAAGGCTCTTGTGGTGGTGTTGCCAAATTGATGGGTGATGAGCAGTGCTCATTTTGTGGCGATGATCCCAACAAGTGCGACTCATTGATGGCAGAACAACAAGAAAACGCGTTAAGAGCTGCACAACTCGGTAAATCTGTGTAAAAACTCATTGGTTACCATACGCGGGTAGTATTTACCTAACATCTGTTCGTATAATAGCGTCAAGTCATTCAAAGTGACTTGGCGCTATTTTTATATCGCCATCTCTTATTATTCCTATTTAGACACTTTCTACTTAGATATTTTCTATTTAAAAAATTGGCCAGCAGACATATCTGTTTTGCCCTCTGCAAATTTTTAGTTCTGATTGACGTTATTGATTACCGTTTAGGTACGTGTCTGAGTAAATGATCTTTGGTGTTGTTTTACAAGCGACGATTTTTCGGCGCTGTTTTATAACGTGTCCTTTTTCCCTGTTATCGTTGTGCTGCTATGTCTGCCTCATCCAATCTGCCTTCATCACGTTTCACCTTTTGGTTAGTGCTATGTGCCATGATTTTGCTAGCGACCAATATGCGCGCCCCTATCGTTGCGCTGGGCGCTATCGCGCCAGTGGTAAAAGAAGCACTCAGTATCTCGGAGATACAGATTGGCTGGCTAGGCGCTGTGCCGATGCTGGGTTTTGCCCTTGGTGCGCTGATCTCACCAGCCATTGGTAAGCGCTTCGGGCTTGAGAATACGCTGATTGCTATGATCGCGCTATTAACCACTGGCATGATTTTGCGTACCGTTATCCCGACGTGGACTGGGTTTTTAATCGGTACTTTATTGTTGACCCTAGCAATCGGCTTTGCTAATACACTGGCCGCGCCTGTCATTAAGCAACGTACTCCGCAACATATTCCGCTGATTACGGGTTTGTTTAGCTTAACAATGACAGTGACCGCTGGGATAGTCTCAGGCATCGTCCTCCCTTTGTCTGAGCAAGTAGGCTGGCAATGGGCGCTGGGTGGTTGGACGATTTTGGGTATTTTTGCGTTATTGATTTGGTTATTTTTGCGTGTGCGTTTAGGCTCATCAAATCACCAACTTGTTATCTCTACAGATTCAGATGCCTCTGATATCTCTATGTGGCGAACGACGTTTGCTTGGCAAATTGCTGTCTTTATGGGGCTGCAATCGTTACTGTTTTATACCGTTGCCAGTTTTTTGCCCTCTATTTTGGTTAGTAAAGGGCTATCTGCCGTGAGCGCTGGACAAATGGGCTCTATGTTTCAGTTTATGGCACCCATCTCTATTTTGAGTCTGACTTGGCTGATCAATCGTGGTCGTCCTATTCAAGCACTCGCTGTGTTTGCCGCTGTGCTCAACGTTATTGGTGTGTTGGGTATCAGCTATCTATCCACTGAGTTGGCGTGGCTATGGTCAGCCATGATGGGGATTGGTTGCTCAGCGATTTTTACCTTGAGTATGATGTTGTTTTCGTTACGGACGTATACCACCAATCAATCAAGTGAGCTGTCTGGTATGGCACAAGCCGTCGGTTATTTGATTGCCTTTTTTGGGCCGCTTGGCACAGGCTGGCTCCATGAATCGACTGATAGCTGGGGTCTGCCACTTTTTATTATGCTGGTACTCATGATTGCAAACGTGGTGATTGCTTGGCTCGTCAGTCGTCCAGTGATGGTTGATGGTAAATACATTTGATTTCACACTTTTGACTTCTATAAGCTTTTGACTTCTAACGCGTAATAAAGCTGTCTTTAAATTAACCTTAGGGCAATATTGGTCGCTGTCTTATTTTGCTACACTGGTTTGATTGCATATAGGACATAACCCCCATGATGAATTTATCCTCTCGTTTTGCTCAGCGTTTGCCTGCTATCGTCATACTCACAGCCGTAATGGTCATCAGTGGCTGTCAAAAAGATGCCGAACCTACAGCGCCGACTGACACGCAGAATACCGAAACAACTAACAATCAAGCTGATACTGCGTCCGTAACCACTAAGGCCGCAGCACCCGCCGATCAACAAGTCAATTCGTCACCAATCACTATCTTAGCGCTTGGCGACTCACTGACAGAAGGTCTTGGGGTTGATAAAAATGATAACTACCCTGCGCAGTTAGAAGATCGTCTGCAAGAGATGGGCTATGACAACGCCAAGGTGATCAACTCAGGGCTGAGCGGTGAAACCAGCACGGGTCTGGTCAATCGCTTAGATTGGGTGCTACAAACCAAACCTGATGTAACGATTTTGACCATTGGTGCTAACGATGCCATACGTGGTATCGACGTGGCGACAATTGAAGCCAATATTCGTACGGCGGTTAAACGTCTACAAGACAATGGTAGTGTCGTTATTTTGGGCGGGATGTCGATCTATGACAATTTAGGTAGTGACTATGTTGCGGCATTCTCAGAGATTTATCCTCGCGTCGCGAAAGACATGAACGTGACCCTTATTCCTTTCTTTTTAGAGGGTGTGGGCGGTGATCGCGCGCTCAACCAAGCCGATGCGATTCATCCGACGAAGGAAGGCTACACGATTATCGTCAATGACAATATCTTGCCTATTCTAGAGCCTAAATTAAATGAGTTAAAAACAACCGATACAGAGAATACGACTGAAACAGTTCAAGCCGAAACGACAAAAAATACGCCAAATGAGACTACTTAACGAGACCATTTAACGAGACTATGTAATGACATCATCACCTTCGATTGCCGCATCCACGCTACAAGCAGACGCTAAGACACAAGCCCTACTGACCGCCTCACAGTTAAATAAAACGGTGCAAGTCGGTGAGCAAAAATTATCTATCATCAAGGACGTAGATATTTATGTCAACGCTGGCGAGTTTGTGGTCATCATGGGCAAATCAGGCTCGGGTAAATCCACCTTACTAGGATTGCTCGCGGCATTAGACTATCCTGATAGCGGTACGGTATCACTGGCAAATCAAACGCTTAGCAGTCTGGATGAAGATGCGCTAGCAGTGATACGTCAACAGGACATGGGCTTTGTCTTTCAGTCATTTCATCTACTCCCCACACTGACCGTCGCCGAAAATATCGCCTTTCCTCTTGATATCGCAAGGCGCCCAAATCCAGCACGAGTCAACGAGCTGATAGATGCGGTTGATTTGGGTCATAGGCGTCATAGCTTACCCAATCAACTATCTGGTGGTGAGCAGCAGCGTACAGCAGTGGCACGAGCGTTGGTCTCTCATCCTAAGATTGTATTTGCTGATGAGCCAACGGGTAACTTAGACGAGCAAAATGCCGATCAAGTCATGCAATTGTTATTAGACTTACGCCAGCAGGTTGGCTCGGCACTGGTGGTGGTGACTCACGATCCTGCACTTGCCGAGATGGCAGATCGCGTTATTACCATGCATGATGGGCGGATTGTACCGACATGAATGAAAATTCAGTCTTTATTCTTAAATACTCTAACTCCATAAGGTTGACTCAATGGGAGCTTTTGAGATAGAAAACGTGGCAAAAGACTTACTTGCTGGAAAGTTCACTTTTGAGACCGAAGATTATAGCCAAGCAATTAATCAGTTGATTTCGATCTATAAATTAGATAACGCGCTTTATTATTTAAAACAGATGACTGACTCAGATGATTATTCCATTACTTTTGCACTCTCTTTTGTATTAGAGCATTATTCAAAACCTTTCATCGATGCCAACAGAGACGAGATAAGTCAGCTTACTCTACAAGCAATAAGTAAAGGCTATTTGAGAGCAAATAATTATTTTCTATACCCTTTGACGTACTTTATGGAAAATGATGATGAGTACCTTTGTTTTTTAGACTTACTAGAGAATGAGCAAAATACACTACAAAATGATGTATTAAGATATCTACATTACTTTGATACTCACAAATATGAAAAGTTGAACCACCTCAGTAAGCAGCTAGATTTTTCTTTGTTCTATAATTTACCTAGCAAAATAAATAAACACTGGTTTGAGCAACAAACGAAAGGTAAGTCTCTCCTTTACCATAAGGTAGTAGCTAGCGCAGTATATAAGACGGTCAAAGATAAAAAATTCGTTCATTCATTAACTGATATGACAGATGCAGAGTTGTTTGACTTTATCTATATCTGGTTACCTGATGATACATTCTAAAATTTCTTAATACGTCTACCGATTAAGCAAAAAAATTATGACTAAAGCTACAATCAAAAAAAGCGATACTGCTATCAATAATCAAGCTACTGATACTAAAGGGAGCCGTTTTTTTAGCGGTCAAACTTTGGGCTCGCAAGCACTCAGCCGTAGCTGGTGGCAGCGCTGGGTGTATCCAGTCTTGTTTCTACTGACGCTCACTCTATCGCTTGCAACCTATCTGACCCTCGACTCGGTACAGCAGTCTGTCGACAGCTACATCAATGACAATCAGCGCGCGCTCGTTGGTGGCGATTTGATTTTAAACAGTAAGCAAGACTGGCCAAGCGAGGTATTGGCGCAAGTAGAAACCATCCCTGACACGCAGGTCGTATACGATTATCAGTTTAGCGCTATGCTGGTCACGGATGAGCAAACCTTGCTTGCCAGCGTCAAAGCCGTCTCACCGTCTTATCCCTTATACGGTACAGCTGAGCTTGATTCAGGAAAGCCGCTATGGGATCAGCTGACGTCTGACAGTGTCATCGTCGCACCAGAAGTGCTCAGTAGTCTAAAAGCCAGTATCGGCGATCGTATTACCATTGGTGATGCGCAATTCACGATCAGTGATGTACTGACCAAAGAGCCTGACCGTCCGCTGACTACCTTTGGCTTCGGTGGGCGTGTCTTAATGAAACAAGATGCGTTAGAGGCGACCAATCTACTCGGTCAGCGCAGCCGCATCAATTACCGTATCGAGATAGCAGGTGATCCTGAGCTGATAAACACGCAGCGCAAAAAGCTTACAGGCATACTGACCAGTTATCCTGATATTGAGCTCTCTGATGCTGATTCGGCGGACACTTCGGTCTCGCGTATCTCTGATAATGTATTGATGTTCTTAAAACTGCTGGTCATTGCCGTACTGCTACTCTCTGCGGTCGCCATGTACGGCGTCATTAGTGCGTTCGTCAGCAAGCAGCAGTCCAATAATGCGATTCGCTTAGCGTTAGGCGAGCCGCTTGGCTCACTCAAACGTAGCTACTATCAACTGCTTATCGTCACTACCGCCATTGCTTGTGTTGCCGCGATTGTCCTTAGTCTGGGTTTGCTTAAAATTGGTCAGCCGTATCTTGTGGCGATCTTGCCTGCTGATGTGGGTCTATCTATCAACCCAATCAGTGCAATTAAGACCATATTCATTGCATTAGCCCTGACTCTACTAATAGCGCAGCGTGGATTAAGTACGCTAAATACGACCAAACCCGCAACCCTACTCAATCAAGGGGCGAGCACGCAAACGCAAAACTTGCCGTGGTATCGACGCACGCCATTATTGTGGTATGGCATCGTGCTGGCGGGGCTGTATGCCTTCTTTGCTTATGAAGTGGGCTCGCTGTCATTAGGCGCGCAGTTATTGGGCGGCTTAATTGGCTTTGTGGCGATATTCTGGCTACTGGCGCGTGGGTGGCTATGGCTACTTAATAAGTTAGCGAGCAATACTAAGGTCAGCTGGATGCAGCGTATCGCCATTCACAATCTGGCGCGTAAAGGCAATCAATCCGCATTATTCTTTGTCACCTTATCGCTATCGGTGGCGGTGCTGACGCTCATCACCACCCTCAATCACAGTATCAATGCGCAGTTTATCAATGCCTATCCTGAAGACGCGCCCAATTTGTTTTTGCTCGATGTGCAGAGCGATCAGCATGATGAGATTGATACGATTATTGAGGCACCTGTCACCTATTACCCCGTTATTCGCGCGCGCGTGGAGACGGCCAATGATGTGGCGGCAAAAGATATCGAACCTGAGGATGGGTTTGACGATCCTACGCGGGTGTTTAACTTGAGCTACGCAGATACGGTGATGGATACCGAATACATCGTTGACTCGCTCACAGACGACGCGCTGTATACGCCTATCGATGATGCCGATCAACAAGTCAAACCCTTATCTATCTTGGATACTGCCGCCAGTATGCTCAATGTCGGCATGGGCGATCAGGTACGCTTTAACATTCAAGGGATTGAAATCGTCGGGCAGATTACCAGTATTCGCACGCGCTATGAGCGTGGCCCAAGCCCGTATTTTTACTTCTTGTTTGAGCCGTCCGTGCTATCCGCAGCCCCGCAGATTCAGTTTGCCACTGCCCACGTGTCAGAGAGTGCTATTCCAGAACTACAAGGCAAACTGGTACGCGAGTTCCCTGCGGTCACTACGATCGATGGTACGGCTATTGCGAAGCAAATCCAAGAGCTGGTGGTACAAATGAGCCGCTTGGTCTATGTGTTCACCTTGCTTGCCCTGCTCACTGGGGTCATGGTGCTGATCAGCTCGCTACTGTCTACTTCGCAAGATCGCATGAAAGACAGCGCGTCATTTAGACTGCTCGGTATGCAAAAGCGCGACCTGTATATGCTCAATATCTCGGAGCTGGGCGTGCTTGGTATTAGCGCAGCGACCTTTGCCGTTGTTATCGCGAGCGTGGGCGCATGGGCCGCCATCACGCAGTGGTTTAATCTACAGTTTAGTGTGCCGTGGGCGAGCTTGGCTATTGGCGGTGCGGCATTAATCGTCTTGCTGTTTGCTATTGCCATTATCTATGTGAGATTGGTGATTGGACGCGGGATTATGGCACGGGTTAGGGCAATGATTTAGTGCTTGTAGCAGAAACTACTTTAGGAAGCGTTAAACAATTATTCTCACTTTTGGCTTGGCAAAGAAAAACCCCTTAAATGGGGGTTTCTAATTTTCTATTGTTCGTGACTCTAGGTAAGCGTAAGCCCTCATACTCTGAACCTGTATTTTTGTATACATATATTATCAATTAACAGAAGAATATATAAGATCTAACAGTTACATAGTTAATGTAATGAAGATGGAGGTAGGGGTTCTTGGTTTTTATATGAAAGATTATCATAAAGAAGTCTTTTGTGGGTTTCAAGCGTAGCTATAGAAACTTCTTCTTTGGTACCTATAATGATATCACCTACATTAAAACCTGCTTCACTCATAGCTTGCTTATATAAGTCAGTTATATCTTGAATTTCTTGATATATTTTATGGGTATTCTTGGCTTCTTTTGTAATTAAAAAAAGTAAGTCTACATCATAACTTTGATCATCAATGACTTCTTCATCGGGGTAAATGTCTACATATACTCCTATCACATCTTTGCTGACTTTTTTTAATTTCTTTTCTTGACTGCTACCCCATTTATCTTTGAATCTTCTTTCGAATGTTGAAGGAAGAGCAGGACGGTTGTATCTGGAAGCTAGCCAATTTGCATATTGACTAACTGTAGTATCTCTTAGAGTGATGTCCTCACAAGGCTTAATCTTCTTTACTTTTTCAATATTTATCTTTTCTAGCCTAATTTTCTCATGAGCAAGAAGTTCTAAATTTATAGATTCAAATCCTTTATTAAAACCATTATCTTCAGTAATTATATGCAAGCATCGTGGGTTCTTATTATGTAGAAAATTACCTTTAACTTCTTCTTTTGGCCTAGCAACTGAAAATTCTATAAATTTTTCTTTATCCACACTTGCACAAGCATCACATGACTGTGATGCTGTTATAAGATATATATCACCTTCTGGAATAACCGGAAATTGAGCTCTCAATAGCTCTATATCTTCAGAAGTTACAAAGCTACCTTGCAACCAGTTATTTTCCTCTAGCCAAGAACGTGACATAAAAACCTACAATAATTCAGTACTATTTGTTTTTAAAGACTGGCGGAGAAGCCTACGCCCTGCGAATAAAACCTTTTGACTATCTAACGAGTTTTCTTGAAGCATACTAAACACGCTCTGATCATCTAAGATCAATTTTGTTAAAGAGCTTTTATCTTTGGGAAAATTCTGATCTTGCCAGTCCTTTGATAGTAGAAACAACTTGAATGTTCGTTGTCGGCTACTATCACGTGCGATTTCACCTTTTTCTTTCCAGTTAGATAAGGTTTTCCGAGAAGCAACTCCACAGGCTTTACTCAACTCTTCGTCGGACAGTGAAAAAGTATCTTTTATGAAGTTAAGTTGACGGCTAACATCATTATTAATGTCTTTATTAGAATTAATAATCATAGCTATTGAAGTAGTATTTTTTTGACTCTCAAAGCTAATGGTGCTAGCAGGACTTCCTCCACTTCCGGCAAATGTGGTTCCACTAGCTACCAATATAGATGTTGCAACAAATGCTTTCTTAACAACATGGCCACTTCCAGATGTTGTATAGTTATTTGAATTCATTTCCATATCTCCTTAGCTTGTTTCGTAGTACTATCCCAAAAAGCTTGTCTATTAAGCTTATGCATTTTAGCTAATTTTTCGAGAACTAAGTTTATATCGAAATCTAAAGCTTCTTCAATAGTTTTAGAAATAGGGTTTTCTGTGTTAGATTGCCAGACATGATCAAAGTCTAAAATAATACGTTCACTTACTTCATTTTGAGATGCTAACTTAATAGGTAAGTTTACAATATCTGGCCACGTTGATAAGTTACTCTTACCATGCATGGAACGAGCTGTCATGACTCCTTCATTAGTTTCTACAGTTGTTTCATTAGTTTGTATAGCAACATTACCAATTTCATTTAGAAAAGAGTTTCCAAAGATGCTAGATTGAACGTATTCACATACATCCATATTATCACTTTTTGAGATGATTAAATCAGCATACCTTAAACCAACACGAGTCAATAAAGTAGGCTTAGCAAACTCTATCAATACTTTTAAAACTTCTTCACACTTTGCTTGAAAGTCTTCAAAGCGCTGATAATCACTTGTTACAAACACCAGTCTCTTACTATCAAGAACTATAGCATCTAGCTTATTTTTACCAATTAAAGCCCATTGTGGAGACTGGTTGATTTCTAGGCCTTCATTAGTGATGTTAACTTCTTGAGTGTGTTGTTCTTCTAAGAATGGATAACTATGCCTTAACGTTTCTTGGATTTTTGAAACGTAATTTGCCATACTCATAATTTCAGTAAAGCGAAATTCAGCTAGTACAAAAATTAACGGCTGATTACTTAGCTTGTAGTACTTATCGCTATTCATGACTAATAATCCATATAAAGTTAAGACACATTGCTTTGGTAAACAGAAGGGGCTTCCCTCAAATTCACTTAATAGCTCGGTTGACTTTAAGATAATAAGAAGCTGATATTCATTATAATATCAGTTTTTACACAATATTTTACACACATATTATCATTAAATGTTAAGAATTGTCATACATATAGAACTCTATAAACATCCAATCAACGCTTTGCGTAATAAAAAAATTAATTAGTAGCTGTTTAATGAAGCCTTACTATATTAGCAGTTACTCTAAAGAACCCTTTAGCCCTGATTGAAGCAATAGCTTTGTAGAGTGTGGCACTTACAGCGCCTTGCACAGGAGTGGTAGCTCGAACGTTAGAACACGTCTTGCTTAGGTACTATGTGCCACAGAACACCAACTACAAACGTAAAGCAGGATTAGCTCCAAAACCCTAAGTTTCTACAACGCCCTCTACTCACCTAGAAGGCGTTTTTTACTTCACAAGCTGTATAGACATTTAAACCAATATCAGTCCCGCACTATGCTTATTTTATAGCCCTCATTTGCTATACTAGCCCAACTTTATCGGTTAAATACCCACTTATAACACCCTCCCAAACAGCATGGTAGCCTTATGAAATTCTCAAAGTTCGGTCAAAAATTTACCCAGCCCACTGGCATCTCACAATTGATGGATGATCTGGGCGATGCGCTAAAAAGCGATCAGCCAGTCAATATGCTGGGCGGTGGTAACCCTGCCAAAATTGATGCCGTCAACGAGTTATTTTTGGAGACCTATAAGGCGCTTGGCGTTGATAATGATGCAGGCGTGCCCAACAGTAGCGCGATTATCAGCATGGCTAACTACTCCAATCCACAAGGGGATGCAGGCTTCATCGATGCGTTGGTTGGCTTCTTTAACCGGCATTATGATTGGAATCTAACGTCAGAAAATATCGCTCTGACTAATGGCTCGCAAAATGCGTTTTTCTATTTGTTTAATCTGTTTGGAGGTGCGTTCACAGATGAGCAGAACGAATCTGTCGACAAATCCATTCTACTGCCATTGACCCCTGAGTATATCGGCTATAGCGATGTACATGTGGAAGGTCAACATTTCACAGCGGTATTACCGCATATAGATGAAGTGACGCATGATGGTGAAGAAGGTTTCTTTAAATATCGTGTGGATTTTGACGCGTTAGAAAACTTGCCCGCGCTAAAAGAAGGTCGTATCGGGGCGATTTGCTGCTCACGCCCGACCAACCCGACGGGCAACGTGCTGACCGATGAAGAAATGGCGCATTTGGCCGAAATTGCCAAACGCTATGACATTCCGCTGATTATCGATAATGCCTACGGTATGCCCTTCCCGAATATCATCTACTCTGATGTCAATTTGAATTGGGATGACAATACGATTCTGTGCTTTAGCCTGTCGAAGATTGGCTTGCCCGGTATGCGTACCGGTATTATCGTTGCTGATGCGGAGGTAATCGAGGCAGTTAGCGCGATGAATGCGGTGGTGAATCTAGCACCGACCCGCTTTGGTGCTGCAATTGCCACGCCACTGGTCGAAAACGACCGTATCAAGCAATTATCTGATAATGAGATTAAGCCATTTTATCAAAAGCAGGCGAAACTCGCGGTGACGCTATTAAAAGAAGCATTGGGCGATTATCCGCTGATGATTCACAAGCCTGAAGGCGCGATATTCTTTTGGTTATGGTTTAAAGACTTGCCGATTAGCACGCTAGATCTATACGAGCGCCTCAAAGAAAAAGGCACATTGATTGTACCAAGCGAGTACTTCTTCCCCGGTGTTGACGTTAGCGATTACCAACATGCACACGAGTGTATTCGTATGAGTATTGCCGCGGATGAGCAAACACTGACGGATGGTATTAGAGTGATTGGTGAAGTAGTGCGCGAGTTGTATGATGAGGCAAAGAACAAATAGCCCTAGCTGCAACTCGCAGAACAAAAAACGGACTAATTAATAGTCCGTTTTTTTATGCTATGAAATGATCTACTTTATTTTAAGTGAACGGCTTGCCAAGCTTTTAGCTAAGCGCTTTTAGTAATTCATGAGCGCTTAGTTTACCAAACTCATTGGCAGCTAATGGTCCATCCCCTGAGATCAGTTTTCTGTCTTGATGAGTGCTACCAGTGGCCAGTTTATTGCTAATAGTGACACCTAGGTCTTCAAGCTTTTCACCAAAGTACCATGGCATCGTACCAGGCAGATAGCCAATTTTTGGCATTTGCTTATCCATAGCAGTGGGAAACGCTACCATCTCATAACCTTTAAAGATAAAGTCGCGCTCGGACTTATCATCTGCCTTATCAGAACCGTTTAGGTTAGCGGACAATAAAGCGGCAGGTCCATGGCAAATCGATAAGGTAAATAAGTCATTTTCATGGCCCCAGCGTAGCAATTCACCAAGGTTCTTGTCCTCAGGCAAGCCTAGCATCGCGCCTTGACCACCTGGAATAAAAATCGCTGCATAATCGTCGCTATTAGCCATGTCATTTTTGACAAAGTCAGCGATACTTTTCGGACTCTCAAGCTTTGACTGATACTCAGCGTATATTTGTTTAACATCGTCATCATCTTCTGGCATCGCCCATTGCTCAACTTTGACAGACGCTCCTGTTGGCGTAAAGATATCCGTGTCAAAACCCGCTTTTTTAAAATGCAATAAAGGCACCATCATCTCAACAGGATGATTGCCGGTATCAAACTTTTTACCATTTTCCATAGTCATGTATTGCTGCTCGCTACAGACCATGAGGATTTTTTTATTGCCCGTATACGGCGTGTCATACTCTGTGTTGTCATAGTTGGTTTTACTTGGGGCCGCCAATTTCAAAGATGACTTGGAAGGAATATATACTCCCGCTTCGATTTCTTGGGCTTGCAACCCTAATGTTTCTTTTGCATTGTCTAGTATTCCTTGGATATTCATAGTGCTTCCTAGTTATTATTAATTATGGAGGATGGATAGCTAGTCAGGTGGTATTTAAAGACGATATGCTTAGGATATACACCGATACCGCTACCCTTTTATCTTAAGATAACAAACTAAGAAAGGGTTAAATAGACAAGACTTTTTATATTTCGTAAGCTTTGTAAAGAGAGCGTGTTTAATCTGTCAAATTACAACCGCTGCAATAGCTACCGACTTAGGCAGAAGCTATTTTAGAAGTCATTTATGTGGATATTTTTATAGGAGTATTGTTCTTGATGAACCAATGCAAAAACATGGTATCGAAGCGATTGGCGGAAGTTTTTTGTGAGCTTTATGATTAAGCGCAAAACAAATAATTGTAAATAAAGCGAATAAATAAAAACGGACTTTAATAGTCCGTTTTTTTATGGCGTTTGGTCAGTGAGGTAGATTTATTGGTTGGTCGAAATATAGTCGTCCACTTATTGAGCGCAAAGAGCAGATAAGGCAGCAGGCACGTATTCATCAGATCATGCAGACTGGCCTTCATGTCCACCATTTCTAATGCCAAAAGGCCTTTTGGTACGATGATATGGCGATTGTCCAGATACTCACCTGATAACGCCACGCCAGTGACCACGATCAATGCGATAAACGCTTTGATATTGTGGTTTTTGATGATAGGACGCAACACAAACAGACAAAGCAGGTAGACACCAACGCCGACATAGATATGTAAGGCATCTTTGGCAAGGCCAGTTGTTTCAACAACATTAAGTTTGAAAGCGGTAAAGTCCACTAGAGTATTCCAAATATAAGCGAGCAGAAAATGATTGAGCGTATCACTAAACAATAATAACTAAAAATTGATAGTTAAGAATGACAATAGTGGAGAATAAAAAAGGTAGATTATACAAGCGATAATCTACCCTATTCTGAAGCAAGTGTGCAATTTACGTTTACTGCCTATCTACACATTCCACTCGACAAAATTCTTTAGCAGTTGCAAGCCTGCGGTATGGCTCTTTTCTGGGTGGAACTGGGTGGCAAATAGATTGTCTTGGATGATACTGGCACAGAACGGCTGTCCATAATCACATACCGCCGCCACTTGCGCGCTATCCGCAGGCTCGCAGTAGTAGCTGTGCACAAAATAAAAATGCGCGTTGTCTTCAATACTTTGCCAAAGTGGATGGTCAAAATCCATACCACTAATGGTATTCCAGCCCATATGTGGTACTTTTATCGTTGCGCCTTGCTTGTCTTTCCACGTAGGATCAAACGCTTCTACCGTACCGTTTAAGATGCCAAGGCAGTCTGTACCTCCATTTTCAGCCGATTGCTCAAATAACGCTTGCATCCCCACACAGATGGCCATCACGGGCTTGTTAAACACTGCATGGCGTATCACCTCATCAATGCCTGCCTCATGCATACCAGCGATACAATCACGCATGGCACCGACACCAGGAAAGACGATCTTATCTGCTGCCGCGACAACTTTTGGATCATTGGTGATAGAGACATCTGCCCCGACGACTGATAGTGCTTTGCCAGCTGAATGCAGATTGCCCATGCCGTAATCTAATAATGCTACTTTAGTCATCAATTGGTTCTCGTTTTTAAATATTTTGACTACTATACTATTTATATTATTAGCTATTACTAAGGTGTAGATAAGGTTTTGCTACAAGGAAGTCGAGCGCAGGCTGTACAACCAGTACGCCAAGCTTGACTGGCCCTTTTGAGTAATCTTGTAGAAGAGCCTTAAATGCGTCTTAGAAAGCCTCTTTGGTCGATGGCAAGGTGTTTAGCGCACGCTCATCATATTCGCATGCCATACGCAGCGCCCGCGCAAACGCTTTAAATGTTGATTCAATCTGGTGGTGGCTATTTTTGCCTTTGAGATTATCCAAATGCACCGTCATCCACGAGTGATTGACGAAACCATAAAAGAACTCACTGAATAGGTCAACATCGAAGCGGCCAACGTGCGAACGTGTAAACGGGATGTCCATGTGCAGCCCCGGACGCCCTGACAGATCAACCACAGCGCGGGTCAGTGCTTCGTCCAATGGCGCATAAAAGTGCCCATAACGACGGATGCCTTTTTTGTCGCCCAAGGCTTTATTGAAGGCCTGACCAAGGGTGATACCCGTGTCTTCAACGCTATGATGGTCATCAATAAAGGTGTCACCGTTGCACTTGATATCCAAGTCAAACAAACCATGACGCTTGATCTGATCGATCATATGATCCAAAAATGGCACGCCCGTGTCTACCACACCTTTACCCGTCCCATCGAGGTTGACGGTACAAGTGATCTGGGTTTCCGCGGTATTACGCTCAACGGTCGCGATGCGCTCAGGGCGACCATATAAATTTAGGTTTGTTGCTTGATTTTGCTCAGTTGCATTGGCTGTCATGGCTATTCTCTATCGGTTTTTTATCAGTGAAAAGCGGTCAATTATAAATAGGGTAAAACATCGCCCATTGCTGTCCGTTACATCGCCGCTAGCACTGCAATCAGCACCAGCAAAAAATGTATGAAAAAGTGATATATACAAAAGATATCAATATATTAGCGTTTGTACGTACGACATATTATGTAGCCTCATCATAGCAAACCCTAACATTTACTGCCACGACCAAGCGCCAAACCACGTACAAAATTACGTAATTCTGCTAAAATAGTGTGTTCAGTATTATCAATCATGACTCGCTCGAATATTGACAATGTCTACCTTGTGGCACTACTCTCCATGACATAGTGCTGTGTCATACTGACTTTATACTATAAAAACACTCTGTTTATAGGAACTGCTATGCCGTTAGAAGCGATCGCCATTAATAGTTTGGATGCGCCACTTATCAAAAAACCTGCCCGCGATAATGAGCTAGCAGAACGCTTGCAGGCATTATACGATAGCGATGATGCGCAGCCTGATGGTACTGAGGTATTAAATATCGTGGCGCAAGGATTCAAACGTGGACAGTACCTCTATGTTGGTATGTTCAATGATAAGCCTATCGCTGCGGTTGCTTGCTTTGATGATGGGCAGACCAATGCCAAGCGATTACAGTATCTGACGGTACATCCAGAGAATCGTAAACGCGCCATCGACGCCAAATTCATTAAACTGGTCTATGATGCTGAGGTCAAAAAAGGTGTGCGTGAATTCGTCCCCGCTGATGCTGATATTCACCGAATCATGAGCGAGTACGAACTCCTGCGCGTAAAAGACTAAATATAGAGTAAATAGGGTTCATTTCGCCAATATTTGATTATTTATCGACTTTTATGAGATATAACGCAAAAATCACTTGACAGTCGTGCTCATATTTAGTTTAATAGCGCCTCAACGAAGACGGCTCGATAGCTCAGTAGGTAGAGCAACGGATTGAAAATCCGTGTGTCGGCAGTTCGATCCTGCCTCGAGCCACCATTCGTTAATAGATTCTAAAAAGTCCCGAACAGTGATGTTTGGGGCTTTTTTTATGTTTAAATTTTACCGTAGTCTTTAGCATTCATTTTATTCATGCGTCGCTCTTATCCGTAGAGCTGACCACTATTCGTACAACCGACCACGTAATAGCAAATGACAGCGCTCGCGTGAATCCAAGTCATAGATCGTTGCGCGGTAATCAATACCGTGGCGTCCTTCAAAGAATATCACGCGATCACCCACGGCTAAGAAACAAGACGTGCGCGCATCATAAATAAAGCCATCTATTACGAACGCCAAATCGCGATCTATCTCGCGTACGGTATACGTCTCACCTTGCGGAATCAACTTTTCGAACCAAGCACTATGGGCAGCCAGACTCGTAAACATACTTGCCGTTAGCAGTAGTAGCGCAATCCGTATTTTTTTAGATGCTAGCGAACGGATTTGCTTAGTGACACTTATTTTGTTCTTTAACATGATATTTCTCATCGCTCACTTTACTCACGGTTGCATAACATTTTTGTGCTTTTTTCTACACCGCTTGGCTCAGTATACTCAATAACTATGAATGAGCAGATACCCATTATAGTACAGAGCCTAGGTGGCAGATATGAGAGAATTCGATTACGACTTGGATTATAAAAATCTTGATCTACGTGAGCATCCTGAGCTATATCGCGTCGGTCGCGGTGAGCAAGGCGTCTTACTGGTAGAGCCTTACAAGTCTGAAATCCTCCCGCATTGGCGTTTTGCCACGCCTGATATCGCCTGCGAGAGTAGTGAGACGATTTACCAGATGTTTTTAGATTACTTGGCTGACGATGACTTCGTCGGTGCAGATATGGCGCGCAAATTTATTCAAATGGGCTATACCCGCGCGCGTCGCTATGCCAATCACAAGGGCGGTAAAAAATATAAAGGGCCGGTACCTGATGATAAAAAAGGCCAAAGCGGCGCCCATGGCCGCGACGAGTTACCACGACAAACCGAAGACCCCATCAAAGCAGAATCGGCGCGTATTTTTAAGCAAAAATGGGACGAGTGCCGTGAGAACGAAGATTATCTAAGAATGAAGAAAGAACACCGCGCGCGTTATAAAGATGTCGAGTAATTGCTAATGCTCAGAGCCTTGAGAATATAACAACACTAAATTGACCAGTCTTAAAACACTACTGTGCTAAGGTATAACACGGAATATCTAACATAATAAATATAATTATTTTTAATAGTGAGGAACGATGAATAAGCAACTTTTAATTTTTGACTTTGATGGAACGCTCATTGATAGCGTGCCCGATTTGGCCGATGCGACCAATGCAATGCTGACCACGCTTGGCAAAGACACCTACCCAATTGAGACGATACGCAATTGGATAGGCAATGGTTCACGAATGCTCGTAGAGCGTGCTTTGGTCGGTGATATCACTGTCCCAGAGGGCGCATTGACCCAAGCCGAAGCCGATCACGCAGAGCAAATATTTTTTGAAGCTTATAAAAACCTCAGTGGTAGTAAAACCGTTGCCTATCCAGATGTCGATAGCGGCCTTAAAAAACTCCATGCCGCTGGCTATACGCTTGCCCTAGTCACCAACAAACCCATTCGTTTTGTGCCAAAAATATTAGCATCATTTGGCTGGCAGGATTTGTTTAGTGAAGTGATGGGCGGTGACAGTTTACCCGTCAAAAAACCAGACCCAGCGCCTCTATTGCACGTTTGCGACGCTCTCAATATCAGTGTCGCGCAGTCAGTGATGATTGGGGATTCTAGAAACGATATGTTAGCGGGACAAAGCGCCAATATGGACACGCTTGGACTGTCTTATGGCTATAACTATGGACAAGATATTCGTGAGCTAAACCCAACCGAGGCGTTTGATAATTTTGCTGACTTGGTTACTTGGATTATGAAAGATAATATCTAATCCATAAAAGTATTTATCAAACGGATGTAAAAATTGGCTCAAACGAAGACTACTCCTTACTACGATAGCTGAGCGCCTCAGAAACATGGGCGCTGGTAATATCGACACTCGCAGCCAAATCAGCGATAGTACGCGCGACTCGTAACACTCGATGGTAGCCACGTGCGGATAAATTCAAGCGCTGCTGAGCAAGTTCCAATAGTTGCTTTTCGCTGTCGCCGAGTTTGATGTATTCATCGATTTCGCTCGGGCTTAGCTCATTATTAACTTTTCGTTGTCGTTTTAATTGATGCTGATGCGCGGCTGCTACTCGCTCGCGTACTTGTTTGGAAGTTTCACCTGTCTGAGTGTTTTGCAAGTCAGCAATGGGCAATGCTGGTACGGTAATATGCAAATCAATACGATCTAATAGTGGCCCTGACAGTTTATCTTGATAGCGTTTGATTTGCTCAGGTCGACAGCGGCAGCGACCTGAGGTATCGCCGTCATAACCACACGGGCACGGATTCATCGCTGCGACCAGTTGGAAGTTCGCTGGAAAGGTCATTTGCGAGTTGGCGCGACTAATAGTGATTTGCTTGGCTTCTAACGGCTGGCGCAATACCTCAAGCACACTGCGATCAAACTCTGGTAACTCATCAAGAAACAATACACCTTTATTAGCAAGCGTAATCTCACCCGGTTTGGGCCGTGAACCGCCGCCAACCAACGCCACGGCTGATATGGTGTGATGCACCTGTCTGAATGGCCTTGTCCCGTAATCGTAATCACTGTCTGCCACTGAATACGTACTAGCTACCTCGAGCGCATCCTCATCACTAAGATCAGGCAATATCGTCGGCAAACGTGACGCCATGAGCGTTTTGCCAGAACCCGGTGGCCCTGTGAATAATAAAGAATGACCGCCAGCTGCTGCAATCTCCAGCGCGCGGCGGGCATGATGCTGTCCTTTGACATCTGCTAAGTCTACTTGATAGCCGACCTGCTGCGGTGCTGGACTGGGCTTCACCACTTCCAAACATTCATAGGTTGCGCCCGCGTCAGTCAGCGACTGTAAGTGGTTACATACTGCTTTTAGACTCTGTGCAGCCAATATCGTCACACCATCAACGCGGCTAGCCTCACGACCATTATCAGCTGGTACGATGAGCTTTGGTGTCTGCGCTAAATGGCTTGGCTCACTTTGTGTTTGTTCATTTGTGTCTATCACCTGTGATAATTTTAACGCAAGTCCTTCCGCTTTAATCGCGCGGGCGACCGCCAAACTACCCGTTACTTGACGCAGTTCACCGTTGAGTGCCAACTCGCCAATAAACTCAAACCCTGATAACACTTCTGGCTCAAGTTGTCCGCTTGCCGCCAATATACCAATGGCAATCGGCAAGTCCAGGCGCGCGCCATCTTTAGGTAAATCAGCGGGTGCCAAATTAATCGTTAGACGGCGATTGGGAAATTGGAACCCTGAATTAAGAATGGCAGAGCGTACCCTATCTTTACTCTCGCGCACGGCCGCTTCAGGTAGACCAACAATGGTCAATGCAGGTAGTCCTTGCGATAGATGTACCTCAATGATGACCTTGGGGGCGTGCAGACCGACGACTGAGCGGGTATAGACTTGGGCAAACGACATCAGCGTTTCCTAATATTAGAGATTAATCGATGATAAAGTATTATTTATCAGCGCGCAAATGTCGTGTTTTATAGTCTATTTTATTTACTAGCATAGTTATCAAAAATTATTATATGATAAGTAGGTGCTCTTATGCCTCGTCTCAACTGACTTGATTTTTTGATTTACTCAATGTCTATCAAATAGGCTAGATATAGTAAAAAATTTTCTCAGTATGGCATGTCTAGAGTTAAAAAGAGCATTGGCAATAAAAGGATTTTATTGATCATATAAAGCTCGGTGATTGCTGTTTTCTACGGCTTTATACACACCAACTAACCATGGATGGATAAGCTTATGAGCATCGATATGCTTAATCGGCGTGTGCCTAGGCTCGCGCTACTCACAGTGGCAGTTTCTATAGGATTATCTGGTTGTTTCGGCGACGACGATAACGATTCATTTACCTCTCAATCAACTTATTCAGCAAACATTCAGCGTACCGAGTTCGGTATACCTCATATCACTGCCAAAGACTATAAAGGACTTGGTTACGGCGTGGGTTATGCCTTTGCCGAGGATAATATCTGCTCGCTGGCACGTGAAGTCGTTGTGGCTAGCGGCCAAAGTATGCGGTATCTGGGCGACGAAGGTGATGTGGACAGCGACGTTTTTTATACGTGGTACAACTCTCCGGAGAGACGCGCTAAATTTTTGGCTGCTCAGGATCCAGAGGTCGTTGATGCGGTCACTGGTTACGCGGCTGGCTATAGCCGATACCTACGGGATAAAGGGGTTGATAACATCAATCCTGATTGTGCAGGTGCAGAATGGGTACGTGAAATCACGATTGATGATTTGCTGACCGTATATGGCAAAGCGAACTTGCGCGGTGGCCTGTCTAACTTTGTCCAACCCATCGTAGCGGCCGCACCGCCTGATTCAAATACAACGATGAACAGCAGTAGAATGCGTACTGTGAGTCCAGAGCCAGTAGCCGAGTTTGATAACTCCACGATCAATGCGATGAAAGGTGGCAGCAATGCTTATGCTTTTGGCAGCGAGGTAACTGGTACAGATAGTGGCATCTTATATGGCAATCCGCATGAGCCATGGGAAGGCGTGCAGCGCTTTTACGAGTTTCATTTGACCTTACCAGGCGAGCTTGATGTGATGGGCTCCGCTCAACAAGGTCAACCCTTTATTAACATCGGTTTCAACAAGGATGTGGCTTGGAGCCATACAGTTTCGACCGCCAAACGCTTCACCCTTTACCAACTCAGTTTGGTAAATGGCAATCCTATGAAATACAACTATCAAAACAGTACAGGTGTGTTTGAGCAACGTGATATCGAAAAAGTCGATGTGACCATTCAACTGCCGAACAATCAGACATTGGTTCGTCCTATCTACTTATCACAGTATGGACCTATGCTGAATGTGAAAGCACTGAACGGTCAATTACCTAACTGGGGCGATAACAATCTCGCTTATACGATCCGTGATGCAGCTTCTGAAAACCCGCGTGCCCTGAATCAATGGCGTAGTATGAACAAAGCGCGCAGTGTGGAAGACTTGGTTGATAGAATGCAAGATACCCTTGGTCTCGGCTTCGTCAATACCATTGCCACTGATCGCTATGGTAAAGCACTATATGCCGATATCTCAACCGTACCGCATGTCACCAAACAACAGCTAGAATCTTGTAGTGCCAATGCTGGTCCATTCCTTGGCGCGTTGATTGCATCAGACTTGCCAGCACTAAACGGAGCCACAGCTGCCTGTGAATGGGGCAATGATGCTGACTCGCCGCAAGCAGGTATTTTCGGACGCTCAAACCTGCCTTTCTTAATTCGTGATGATTACGTCGCCAACTCAAACGACAGTTATTGGTTGAGCAACCCAAAGCAGCCATTAACTGGGTTTTCACCTCTCCTACGTCGTCGTCTATCACCATTCTTAGGGCCTAATGCCGTAGATGGTGTGCCGTTACTCATGCGTTCGCGCATGGGACTGACACAGATCTCAGACCGACTCAGCAATAAAGACCAACTTGGTGGCAACACTTTTAATTTAAATAATATGCAAGACGTTGTCTATGGCAACCGCAGCTACGTCGCCGAGCTCGTACTCGATGATGTGTTGGCAGACTGTACAGCCAATCCTGTGATGCCACTGACCAGCGGTGGTACGATCGATGCCACTCAGGCTTGTGCCGTTTTGAGCAATTGGGATCGCCGTGATAATTTAGATAGTAAAGGCGCTCATGTATTTAGAGAATTCTGGCGCAAGGTCAATTTTACGGAAACCACGGACGATGCATTCAATGTGAAGTTTGATATTAACGACCCTGTCAACACGCCTCGTGACCTCATTATCAATGACAATACCCGCAGCGCATTGGGAGATGCGATTGCCTTCTTTAATAGCAAAAATATAGCGCTTGATGCGACTTTGGCAGATCTGCAATATGTCATCGATGCAGGCAATAATAATGAAAAAATCCCTATGCATGGTGGACTTGGACGCGAAGGTATATTTAACGTTGCTCAAGGCCCAGGATTAAACGAAGATGGTACTTATAAGCCAATTACCAATGGTCCTACCTATATGCAGACTGTCACCTTTGATAGTAAAGGACCCGTCGTAGAGGCGCTATTGGCTTACTCACAGGCCTCAGACAGTACACGCCCTTACCATCGCGATCAGACACGTCGTTACTCAGCTAAAGACTGGATACGCTTACCGTTTAGTCAAGCTGAAGTGAACGATCAGGCCGTTGGTAGTATCCTTCAGCTAAGAGAATAGTTTTCATAGAAAAAAGCATAAATATAAAAGACCTCAGCTCAGTGCTGGGGTTTTTCATATTTGCATAACAACCCTTCTTCAACACTTAAGTACACGCACCGACCTCCCCACTGCTAATAAGGATTTGCTATACTAGCTGCTATATATTTAGCGGCACCTTTTGCTACTAATAGACGATTCAAATAGCTCTATTAGCCACTTATGAAAACACAAAATCGACTCCAAATATGAGTCATTGACAGCACAAAATCCAGCAGTATCGAGAGTCAAAACGAGGAATACCGCATGACAGACTATTCAGAACAGAACACTCAGCAGCCCTACAACCGTGCGGACGAGCCACCAACCACTGTGCGCCCTGTTATGCAACCAGATAACCCTTATGCCAGCACGCGCGGCAGTATCACCAGTAAGCAGCTACCAGCATTTGATGAGGCGATCATCAATAAGTACAATCGCTCGGGACCGCGTTATACCTCCTACCCGACGGCGTTAGAGTTCACGCCAATACCAGATAGCTTTGAGACAAATAGTTTTGAGGCAGTTGGTCTTGAAACGAAAATCCTGCAGAATCGCGAGTCACGCGCGCCTTTATCTTTATACTTCCATATTCCGTTCTGCCGTCACCTTTGCTATTACTGCGCCTGCAATAAGATCATTACCAAAAAAAATAGCGACTCTGGTGATTACTTGCAGTATTTAATGGCTGAGATTGCCTTTAAACGCCGCTTGCTGTCTGTGCCAGAAGGTAGCGATAAGCCCTTGGTCAAGCAGCTCCATTTAGGCGGTGGTACACCAACATTTTTGCGTGATGAAGAAATGGTACAACTGTGGGAGTTTTTACAGACTCAGTTTGAGTTTTTGCCAGAAGATGAGGGCGACTACTCTATCGAAATCGACCCGCGTGAGCTGAGTGATAATACGCTAAAGATATTACGTAACCTTGGTTTTAATCGTATCAGTTTGGGTGTGCAGGACTTAGATGAAACGGTACAAATCGCGGTCAATCGCGTGCATTCAGCAGAGCTTATTGAGAATGTATTAACAGAGGCGCGCGCGCTTGGTTTTCACTCCATCAATATCGATCTGATTTATGGTTTGCCGCATCAAACGCCTGCTACTTTGGACAAAAACGTAGAACGCATCATTGAGATGTCACCAGATCGTCTGTCTGTCTTTAACTATGCGCATCTGCCTGAGCGTTTCAAAGCCCAACGTCAGATCAAAGACGAAGATTTACCCAGTCCAGCCGCCAAACTGACCATGCTTGGTAATACTATTAACACCTTGAGCGAAGCGGGTTATCAATATATTGGTATCGATCACTTTGCCAAGCCTGATGACGAGTTGGCCATTGCTCAGCGCGAAGGCAAATTGCATCGTAATTTTCAGGGCTACACTATCATGGGTGACTGTGACTTATTGGGCTTTGGTGTCTCATCCATCAGTCAAATTGCCAATAGCAATACGCGCTATATACTGCAAAATGACACCGAACTACAGAACTACCAAGCTAAGATTGATATCGCGAAAATCAATCCTATGGTCATGCCTGCCGTGAAATATATTAAGACGTCCATCAGAGATCGCTTACGTGAATATGTCATCATGAACTTGCTCTGCCACGATTATCTTGATTTTAAAGATGTGAATCAAAAATTTGGTATCGATGCGATTACCTATTTTATTGATGAGATTCAACAGCTGGGCGAGATGCAAGCAGATAGACTGATTGATATGGATGCAGCAGGCATTCGCGTCTTACCTAGGGGCCGCTTGCTTGGTCGCAATGTCGCCATGGTGTTTGATGAATATCTAGAAAAAAAACACAAAAACCGCTTCTCAAAAGTTATTTAAAATAACGATTTTGAAGCCACTTATTAGCCATTAAAAAGACCTCAAATGAGGTCTTTTTTTATATCTTTGCTGTCTATCTACAATTTTAATTTATCACCAACCATGCCTTTAACAGTACTCAAAATATCTGCTGGCAACACCACCATTTTTGAATTGTCAGACTCTGCCAGTTGACGAATAGACTTGATGTACTGCTCGCCAAGTAAGTAGACAATCGGCATCTCCTCATCACCCATCGCCGCTGTGATAAGACGGATCGATTCCTCTGAGCCTTTAGCCAGTACCACTTGCGCCTCAGCATCGCGACGTGAAGCTTCCAGACGACCATCTGCTTCCAAAATAGCCGCTTGTTTTTGACCATCGGCACGAGTAACGGTCGCACGGCGTAAACGCTCTGCGGCTGCTTGCTCTTCCATAGAGGCTTGCATGGTTTGCGAGGGGTTAATGTCTTGAATCTCTACTGTTTTTAACGTAATACCCCAATCTGCGATGTCTTCTGAAATCGCATGTTTGAGCAAAGCTTTGATCTCATCACGACTTGATAAGGCATTATCCAAATCCATCTCACCAATGATTGAGCGCAAGGAAGTTTGCACCAAATTGCGGATACCATGCTCATAATCTTCAATACCGTAAACCGCTTTGTCTGGACGCAGGATGTTGATATAAGCCACAGCATTAGCGATGATAACGACGTTATCACGGGTAATGACTTCTTGTGATGGAATGTCTAATACGATGTCTTTTGTGGTGACTTTATAAGCGACTCTATCCACAAAAGGAATGATAATGCTAAAGCCAGGCTCTAGTGTTTGCTGATATTTTCCCAGCCGCTGCACGACCCATTTGTACCCTTGCGGGACGATACAAACACTCTTAAAGACGGTAAAAACCACCAATGCTGCCAATACCAGCATCACGATACCGACGCCATTTAAACTACTCAAGATGCTACCCATGTGATTCTCCTTGACCATCGCTTTATTTGCCAGCGACATGATTTATGTCCTTTTTTTCTTAATTTAAAAATCTTTGGTACCTGATAACGTTTATTTGTTAGTACCTGTCTCTTTGAGATCAGGTTTGTGCAAGCTCAGTCTACTCGCTTTAGATTGTTTGGCAGGCATTTGGCTACTTGCAGGCAATTGACTATTGATCGTCGGGGTAATGTTTGGATGTATGGTTTTGGGTGCTTGGAGGCGCTGCGTGGGTGCAACCACCACCTCATCGCCGACCATCTTTATGACTACCACTCGATCACCTGTCTCGACATTCACGCCTGCTGTGCGACATGGCCACTCATCTGCACCCCAAATGGGCACGTTAAAGCGCACCATACCTGAAATGCCTGTTTGCGGTTTGACCACAATCATGCCTGTCTCACCAATAATCAGATCGCTACTCTGCCCCGCCTTTTTGCGGTTTATGGACAGCGGCTTGATGTATTTGACCCAAGCAAACATAAACAAAACTGATAGCGTCAGCCAAATCAATACCTGAAATAATAAAGAAATGGGTAACAGCCACGCTAAAGCGGCAACAATCACAGCGGCCGCGCCAAACCAAAGGCTTGCAAAGGTCGGAATAAATATCTCAGCAATCATCAAGGAGAAGCCCAACACCAACCAATGCCAAGGTTCAATCATCCAGATAGTCTCAATCATCGCTGTCTACTCCTGTATCTGCCTATCTCCAATGTAGCACAGTTTTGTAAATAATATTATCTTAAAAATCAATTACCTATTATTATTTATGGTGCAGTATTTTAATAAAACAAGCATAATGAATGTTAAAATCAGCACAAAAAAAACGACCACTTAAAGTGATCGTTTTTTTTGTCATCTACACAAATTAAATCTTAGAATTTATAATGTGCACCAACAGTCAATAGTGTAATATCTTCAGCAACATAGTCGTATTCAGCTTCAACACTCATGTTAGGGTTGAAGTTATAACCCAAGCCAATACCGCCAGCTACACCACTGTCGCTATAGCTATCACTTACAGAGTTTCCAAGAATATCTTCAGCAGAAGCTTCAATCTCAGCTTTAGCAAAGCCTAGTTTGCCTTTGGCATATAAACCAGTATTTGGGAATGCATAGCGATAAGTACCATAGGCACCATAAGTTTTCAGGTCATATTCAGCATCGATATTATTATTACCGAGATCAACATCAGCGTCACTAGAACCCACATACTCAATCTCAGCACCAAAGTTAGGGTCGAAGTTATAACCAGCATAAACGCCATATGCAGTAGCATCATCAAAATCACTGTCGTCTAGCATGAATTGACCAGCTTTAACACCAACGTACGATTGACCAGCACCATAAGAGATAGCTGCTTGTGCACTCATTGTCATTACTGAACCAGTGATTACTGCAAGCAACGCTTTTTGTAGATTTTTCATAAACTATTCTCAACCTTGGATTTAATAAACAAATAATTTGTTTACTATCAAACACTACTCAACTATTTTCTACTCGTAATTAGTAGTGGCAGTATCATACCAAATTATTTGTCAAAGTAAACATGTGTTGTAAAAATATTTTATAGGCATAAAAAAACGACCACTTAGAGTGATCGTTTTTTATTCTACTTATTTAGTCAAAATATAGTTGACGAATAAATAATTCTTAGAATTTTAGTTGTGCACCAACAGTCATAAGATCTGCATCGCTACCTAGCATGTCGTATTCAGCTTCTACACTAAAGTCAGAGTTTACTGCGTAACCAAGACCTACACCACCAGCAAGGTTGGTATCGTCATCTGAACCATTATATAAACCTGCAACGGTATTAGATGCTTCCACTTCAGTTTTTGCTACACCTAGTTTACCTTTTGCGTATAAACCAGTGTTTGGGAATGCGTAACGGTATGTACCATAAGCACCGTATGTTTTAGCATCAATATCACCGCCTCTGTAGTCAGCATCATCTGAACCAACATATTCAACTTCCATACCAAAGTTAGGATCGAAGTTATAACCAGCATAAACACCGTATGCAGTTGGATCATCAGCATTGTCGATATCTAGATCAAATTGACCGACTTTAGCACCAACATACGGTTGACCTGTATAGCCGTTACCATAGTTAACAGCGGCGTTTGCACCTACAGTAAGTAAAGAACCAGTTGCTAGTGCAAGTATAGTTTTTTGTAGAGTTTTCATTATTAGCTCCTTCAAGTAAATTTGGACAAACAAGTTATTTAGTTGTATTGACCATTTGGCCCTATCGCCTTGTTTGCTAACGATGAGTACATAGTAACAAACTATTTCAGACACTCTGTCAGTGTTTAATGGTATGAGAGTTAAGATTTGAAAGCATTTGTCAGCGCTCGGGTTACAAAGGCTGATATATGAAACTTTTTGTTACACATCACGTTTTTGTGCAATAATCCCTACTCATTGTGTTCCGCGTATACTGACGAATAAAGAAAAAGGACGGCTCTGTATGTCAGCTTCTATCAACGCACAGCTACAAATTGCGCTCTTACAACTCAAAGACAAACAGCAGTATCGCAAATTACCAGGTATCGAACATCAAGGACGGTATGTAATTGTTAATGACAATACCCTATTAAATATTGCTAGCAACGATTACCTAGGTTTGGGCAGTGATGCTGAGTTGCAGCGTGAGTTTTTTGAATTTATTCAGCAATCAGTGGACTGTTTACCCAAAATGAGTGCAACGTCATCGCGTCTGTTAACTGGTAACGATGCACAGCTACAAGCGCTAGAAGACGAGCTACAAGCGTGGTATGAAACCGCAGCTGGAATAAATCAAACTACGACAAAATCTGCGTTGGTATTAAATAGTGGCTACCACGCCAATATCGGGATTTTACCTGCATTGACTGCACTATCAGTGAAGACAGTTATTTTGGCAGATAAGTTGGTACACGCCAGTATGATTGATGGTATCAGGCTAAGCGAAAGTAAACGCTGTCTGTATCGCCGCTATCGGCACAATGATTATGCGCATTTGGCTGCTATGCTCGCGCAGGTTGAGGAGGACGTGGAGCGTATCATCATCGTCACCGAAAGTATTTTTAGCATGGACGGGGATCGTGCTGATCTACCTACTTTAGTTAAGCTAAAAGCCGCTGACAGTCGTATTGAACTGTATGTCGACGAAGCCCATGCCGTCGGTGTCCTGGGAACGCAAGGATTAGGGTTAGCCGAAGAAACAAATACTCTCACTGAGATTGACTACCTAGTGGGTACGTTTGGTAAAGCGTTTGCTTCGGTTGGCGCTTATATAATATGTGATGAGGTGGTCAAATCATGGCTCATCAATCAGATGCGTCCGCTGATTTTTAGTACCGCATTGCCACCGATCAATCATGCATGGACACGGTTTATTTTGGCAAAAATGCCGCAGCTACAGACGCGGCGACAGCATTTGGCGCAGATTTCATTACAGCTGAGCCAAGCCATTAGCCCTGAATATCGTGTAGCATCAGCAGCAAAAGATCCTATTTACGAGTCACCCATTGTGCCTTATATTTTGGGTGACAACGCTCGTACGATGGCAAAAGCGAAACAGCTCCAAGCCGCTGGATTTTATGCCTTACCCATTAGGCCACCGACCGTCCCTGCCAATACATCACGTATTCGCTTGGTACTCAACGCAGCCATTACCCATACTGAGTGCGAGCGCCTGATCATGCAATTATCTATATGACGACAGCAGTTTTTGATGCTCATTATAAAATTTTATGTGAAAGAACGATTATGGAACATCCCCTCACTACTTCTGAGCTAAGTGCCCGCAAGCAGACCATTGCGCGGCATTTTTCTCAAGCCAGTCAGTACGATAAACATGCTCACATTCAGCAGCAGGTTTGTCAGCACTTATTGATGGCTATCGATAATACCAATCAAGACAGTGTGCTTGAGATCGGTGCAGGCACGGGACAACTAACGCAGCTACTGGCAGCATATGTACAAAGTGAGCGATGGTGTATCAACGAGTTATGTGAGCAGCAAGCCACTCATTTACAGGAGTTGTTGCCACAAGCACAAATCCTTATTGGCGATGCGGAAACGATGGATTTAGGCGGTGAGCATAGCTTAGTCATCAGTGCCAGTGCGATTCAGTGGTTTGATAATCCACTCAGCTTTATCGCACAGTCAGCCTCACGGCTAAAACCTAATGGACAATTATTACTAAGCACCTTTACCCCAGATAATTTTTTGCAAATAAAGACACTGACACGACAAGGACTGCGTTATCCAGATATTAGTGAATGGCAATCAGCACTGGATCAAGCAGGATTTAGACACATAAAGCTATCAACGCAGCGCTTTAACGTGCCTTTTGCCCAGCCTTATGATGTGCTTAAACATATGAAGATGACCGGTGTCTCTACCAATCAAACACATAGCAGGCAAACGATTGGTGAGCAAACGTCCAACACACAGCCTTTTGTCTGGACCAAAACCCGCTTGCAAGCATTCGAGCGCGATTATTGGCAGCAGTTTTCGGGCATAGATGAGGACGATCAGCCTTGCGTATATCTGACTTACGACGTACTAATGATTGATGCGCGTTTGCCATAACGGCACGCTTGAAACTATATACTTGAATATCAGGCATAAAAAAACGCATCTCGAAAGATGCGTTTTTTTGATCTAGCTAATTTAATCTAACTAGCGATTAAATCAGCCTTGAACATTAAGTAATTACTTACTTTTTGTCTTCATCTACTTCAGTGAACTCAGCATCAACAACGTCATCATCCGCTTGGTTGCTACCATTAGCGTCAGCACCTTGTTGGAACTGGCTTGGATCCATACCTTCTGCGCCAGCACCGCTATCAGCGTAGATTTTTTGGCTAACTGGCAAGAATGCGTTGTCTAGCGCTTCAAGCTTGGCTTTGATTTCGTCATGATCGTCTTCTTTCGCTGCCGCTTCAAGCTCAGTGATCGCAGTTTCTACTGTTGATTTTTCTTCATCAGTGACTTTATCTTCTGCTTCTTTCAGCGCTTTTTGTACCGCATGGATACGACCATCTGCTTCGTTACGAACTTGCGCTAGATTAGCGAATTTCTCATCTTCAGCGGCATTAGCCTCTGCATCACGAACCATTTGTTCGACTTCTTCGTCCGACAAACCAGAATCCGCTTTGATTTGGATGCTTTGTGCTTTACCAGTACCTTTATCGGTTGCTGAGATGTTCATGATACCATCAGCGTTGATGTCAAAAGACACTTCGATTTGCGGTAAGCCACGTGGTGCTGGTGGGATATCCGTCAAGTCAAAACGACCAAGCAGTTTGTTTTGGTTAGCGATTTTACGCTCACCTTGATATACCTGAATCGTTACTGCTGGCTGGTTATCTTCAGCTGTTGAGAATACCTGTGATTTCTTGGTAGGAATCATGGTGTTTTTCTCGATAACTGGTGTCATAACACCGCCCATGGTTTCGATACCTAGCGTCAATGGCGTTACATCAAGTAGCAATACGTCAGTTTTGTCACCAGACAATACCGCGCCTTGGATTGCCGCACCAGCTGCAACTGCTTCGTCAGGGTTTACGTCTTTACGTGGCTCTTGACCGAAGAATTCTTGTACTTTTTGTTGAACTAGTGGCATACGAGTCTGACCACCAACGAGGATAACGTCATCGATATCGCCGATTTTTAGGCCAGCATCTTCAAGGGCAATTTTACAAGGGCCCATGGTACGCTGTACTAACTCTTCCGTTAGGCTCTCTAGTTTTGAGCGACTGATAGTGACAACCAAATGCTTAGGACCACTGCTATCAGCAGTAATATAAGGCAAGTTCACTTCAGTGCTTTGTGCACTTGATAGTTCGATCTTCGCTTTTTCAGCGGCTTCTTTTAGACGCTGCATCGCAAGAGAGTCACCTTTTAGGTTAACGTCTTGTTCTTTTTTGAATTCAGCCACTAAGAAATCGATCAATGCTGAGTCAAAGTCTTCACCACCAAGGAACGTATCACCGTTGGTCGCTAGTACTTCAAACTGTTGCTCACCGTCAACGTCTGCAATTTCGATGATTGAGATATCGAAAGTACCACCGCCCAAGTCATATACAGCAACAGTGCTATCGCCTTGTTTCTTGTCCATACCATAAGCAAGTGCCGCAGCAGTTGGCTCATTGATGATACGTTTTACATCAAGACCTGCAATTTTACCTGCATCTTTGGTTGCTTGACGCTGTGAGTCATTGAAGTAAGCAGGTACGGTTACGACTGCTTCAGTCACGCTCTCACCAAGATAATCTTCTGCTGTTTTTTTCATTTTTTTCAAGATTTCAGCAGAAACCTGTGGTGGCGCAAGCTTTTTACCGTTGATTTCTACCCACGCATCGCCGTTGTCTGCTTTAGCGATTTTGTAAGGAACCATGCCGATGTCTTTTTGCACGACTTTGTCATCAAAACGACGACCGATCAAACGCTTAATCGCAAACAATGTGTTGCTTGGATTGGTGACTGCTTGACGCTTCGCTGACTGACCAACCAATGTTTCGTCATCTTTATAAGCGACGATTGATGGTGTGGTACGCGTACCTTCAGCATTTTCGATGACTTTAACTTTGTCACCTTCCATTACTGCTACACACGAGTTAGTCGTACCTAAATCAATACCAATTACTTTACCCATAATCAATTGCTCCTAATTTGTTTTTAACTATAAATACTTATTTATCCAGACCGTAGTCGGTCACTTGTTGCTATATATCGGTTTGCTTGTTGTATTTTTCAAGGCGGTAATCAAGCAAAAACAGTCTTTCCTGTGATTTTTTGTGAAAAACCTTCATATTAGTAGGGTTTAGCCCCAAAAAATATTATTGACCAACACGTACCATGGCTGGACGTAGCAGACGACCGTTTAAGCTATAGCCTTTTTGTAGAACTGTACCGACGGTATCAGCTTCTGCTTCTGGATCGATACCCACTGCTTCATGGAAGTCCGCGTTGAATTTCTCACCTTCTGGATCGACCACTTCTACGCCATGACGTGTGAGTACAGAGACCAATGCTTTGTGAGTTAGTTGTACCCCTTCAGCGACTGGGTCATTCGCGTCTGCGTTTTCGATAGCACGCTCTAAGTTATCAACAATATCGAGTAACTCTTTTGCAAATTTTTGAAGAGCGAATTTTTTGCTCTTATCTGCTTCTTGCTCGGCGCGCTTTTGTGCATTGTACGCTTCAGCGTTGGCGCGAGCAGTGCTTTCTTTGGCTTGCTTCACTTCACCTTCTAATTCAGCGATGCGCGCTTTGAATGTGTCAAGGTTGATCTCGTTTTCAATCGTGGCTTCTTCGCCTGAGTTGTTCTTTGGATCAAACTCATCCAAGGTTTCTTCTAAGATACTTTCTTTATGCTCAACATTGTCATGTACGACCGTTTGGTCAAAGTTTTCTTGGTTGGTATTTTGCTCGCTCATGATAGCTCCTTGGAATATCAATAATAATTGAGATAAGACACAATAAATCAGCCAATCGCTGGCTGTATCATGCCTTTATCAGATACTTAACGGTTATCACTCATTTTTTATATTAATACGCTCTAATAGCTGCTTGATAAAGGTAGTAAGTATAAATTTCAAGCCTAAAGCAAAGGAATTTTTCGCATTTACGACAAATATAGTTAGATCTTTCTTTAAAACAAGTACTCAGCATTTCTCCGCTGTGTCAACTGGTCTCAATATACGTTAACAAAACGTACAAAAAACCGTCAATTACTCTAAATAGGTTACCGTTGCTACCCACGCCATTACTAAATAACACCCTGTTTTACGCACTACTGCCTTATTATTGCTACAAATATTATTCCTTACTCTAAAGTGTACGCTGATGTAACAGTAAACACTCAAAAAACAGTTATGAGAGATGTTATGTCTAATTCAACAGTATCATCAATCAATACCTTACTGAACAAAACATTGATGGCGCTGCATTTGGCGTCAAACGATGAGATGATTAGTGAAGCGAAAGACAATGGTGTGCAAAAAAAGCGTTTGAGCGTGAAAGAAAAAATGCTCAGTTATAACCCAATGACACATTGCCAGCCACACACTTTGCACTATGCGATGAAAGGTCTTGGCTATCTACCAACGCCAGTATTAGAAGGTTTGATTGCCTATCTAAAAGGGCCTCACTCAAAGCAATATCTGCATGCCAATGCTCATTTGCGCCTGATCCTCGCGGTGAATAGTCATCTTAAGACACCATTAGAGCTGACGCCCATGCATGAACTCCGTGAAAGGTTTGCTGCAGATGCGGTAGCGATGCAAGCACCGAGTGTATGGCATCAAGCGGGTGGCAGTATGCTAAGTAACATCAAACCTTTTATCAAAAAAGGTGAAACACCTGTCAATTGGGAAGATAAAACCATAGCCAACGCGGATGATGGTGATATGACCATTCGCTGCTATCAGGCAGGTACCAAGAGCATTGGCCCTAAAAAAAGACGTAATCATAATCCTGACAAAACAGCCATGTTGTTTTTTCATGGTGGTGGATTTTGTATCGGTGATGTCGATACACATCACGAGTTCTGTCACGCGGTCTGTGAGCAGACTGGTTGGCCCGTGGTCAGTGTGGATTATCGCTTGGCTCCTGAGTGTCCTGCACCCGCAGCGTTGAAAGACTGTATCACCGCTTATGCTTGGTTGGCTGAGCACTGCCATACCTTAGGTGCCTTACCGTCACGTATCGTTCTTGCAGGCGATAGCGCAGGTGGTGGTCTTTCTACCTTGATTGCACAGCAACTCACCGCACCAAACGAAAACGCTTGGTTAGACTTGGGTACAGATGGTCAGAAAATGTTTGATCTATTAAAGAAGCTACCTGCGCCTCTAGCACAGATGCCACTGTATCCTGTGACTGATATTGAGACAGATTATCCAAGTTGGGAGCTGTATGGTGAAGGCCTGCTATTGGATCATGCTGATGTGGCAGTATTTGACGCTGCTTGTCTTGAGAATAGTCCGTTGCCACGCATACATATATTAAATTCGCCAATGCTTGGTGATAACAGCAAAGTATGTCCCACCTATATCGTCGCCGCTGAACTCGATGTATTGCGTGATGAGGCATTTGCTTATGCCAAACAGCTAAAGAGTTATAAGGTACCTGTTGAGACCCATACTGTGTTGGGCGCACCGCATGGCTTTATTCATTTTATGAGCGTGCATCAAGGACTTGGGCAGGAAACAAAAAATATTATTCATGGTTTTAGCGGCTTCGTCCGTGAGGTTATTAGTACAAAATCGCAGCTCGTGGCATAAAGATTAGCTAGTACTAGCTATTTATTAGTATGACTAGAAACGGTAATTAACCAAATCTCTGAGCGTGAGCCCAATCGAAACGGAATACCCCAAAAGCCATAACCCGAGGATACCACAAAGTGTCCTCTGCCAATGGCCTCATACCCATAGCCTAATCGGTTGATGGCGCTCACGATGAAGTTGGCGGGGAATACTTGTCCATTGTGAGTGTGTCCTGATACCTGCAGATCGATTGGTAACTGACTGTGTTCCTCAATATCGCTTGGTCTATGATCCAGCAGTATCACTGGCTGTGAAGTATCAACTTTCGCGAGCAGATCAGGTGTCGCGACACGCTGGCGTTTATGATTATCAAAACGTCCAACCAGCCATATAGGCTGCCCCTCATGTTCGATACCAAATACGTCATCATTTAATAAATGTACGCCTGCATCGACTAACGCTTGGCTAATTGGCTGTTCGTGCCCATACAAATCATGATTGCCCAACGTTGCATAGACGCCATATGGTAGATTAGCGCACAGCTCAGCTAAGTTTTTTGCCATATTATAGTTATTAAACGCGTCTGTATTGTCATCCATGATATCGCCTGGCATAAGCAGCATATCAGCTTGCGAATCAATCATTAGACGGTTCAACCTATCTATCGCTGCTACGCCAAATAGTCGTCCTAGATGCAGGTCACTCGCGACCGCAATGCGCAATGGTTTAGCAAGCGGTTTGTTGATACTAATGGACAGCTTGCGTACGACTGGCACATAAGCACTATGCAGCGCATAAGAGAATAGTCCTATAAATATAATCAAGGCTAGGGCACGTAATCCAATAGCGATACTGCTCAGGTCATTGGTCGCATTACCTGACAGCAGGACTATTAGCCAATATCCACCATAGATTAGGCCTATCAGCAATGCCGTGAGCAGCATAAAATGCATAACCAACATCCAACCGCTAACCCAGCGGTAGCTATTGGCAAACGCTCTTTTGACACTTAATATCAACAATCCGTTAGTAATAATAAATATAGTAGACCATATAGCGATTCGGAGCGTTGGCGTGATCCAAGGCTGTAACCACCACTGTAAGCTTAGAGCAGCACCCGCACTAAACAGCTGCAAGAGCAAAAAAATGGTGATGAAAAATGCATAACGCATGGATTGCCCTTAGACAGAAATACAATCTAGTGAATATTTAATATAAGCCGACCTTATTATGTTTCACATGAAACAATCACGACGTAACTACTTCTGATCCTCTAATGCTTGTTTGAGTGTCACATGATTAAATGTGTAACCTGCATCAAGAAGCGCTTGTGGCAGCACCTTTTGTCCATCAATCAGTAGCGTTGACATCTCACCAAACATGAGCTTCAGCAAAAACTCTGGCAAGGTAAAAAGTGTCGGCCGATGTAACCATGAGCCAAGCGTTTTAGTAAAAGTATGGTTACTCACGGGATTGGGCGCAGTGAGATTATAGACAAAGGCTGGCGTATCACTTCTTGTCTCTATGACATTATCGTTATGTGAAACTCTTTGTTTATGGCCAAATTGACTGACAAGATGCTGTTCAATAATAAAAATCGCCGCCCCTACCCAATCGTCACGACTAATCCAGCTCATGATTTGTTGACCATCACCCAACTGCCCGCCAACGCCAAATTTAAATGGCAGTAATAATTTGGCCACCATACCGCCTTCAGGATGTATCACAACGCCTGTTCGTACAATAGCGACAGGAACATCGTAATCAGTCGCTTTGAGCGCCAAGCTCTCCCACTCCTCACATAAGCGATGGGCAAAGTCTGTCTCAAAACTGCTGTGTTCAGTTAATGGCTTATCACCTTGCGTGCCGTACCAACCGATTGCTGAGCCGCTTACTAGTAGTTTTGGCTTTGTTGCAGTACGTTGGATGAAGCTTAATATCGATTGAGTAGGCTTAATACGACTGGCTATTAATTGCTCTTTACGCTCATCGCTCCAACGCGCGTCAGCAATACCTGCGCCAGCTAAATTCAGTATGACATCAAAGCTCATATCAGAGGTTGCAAGCTCATCGTAAGTCATCATACTGATGTCATCAGGATGAGCTTGACTGCTATCTCTGGTCAGCCAAGTAATCATCACCTCTTTACCTTGCGTGCGATACCGTTCGATTAACTCTCGGCTAAACGCACTACCCAAAAACCCTGAGCCACCACTAATTAAAATTTTCATACCCTACTCCCTATATGTATCAAATATCGCAACGATGACCTATCGTTGAAAGATTCATCGTTCAATAAAAATCAGCCCCTTTTAACTATCGTCTACTTTTTTGTCGTTTTTATCAAAATAACTTTTACATACTTTTAGTAAAGCAACGGGAACAAAGGAAGCGGGTTTAGCGATAGCTAGCGCTGAGACGGTATATTTTTGCTATGGCTACAGAACGATAACCATAGCAATTTTCAGCTAGCGAAATACAGTGTATCGATGGCGACAGCACAAAAAAGACAGTACGAAAGACTAGGCTATAATGGTATGAAAGGTCGTTTATTGCCTGCTAACGAATGACTGAGCCTGTCGTTGCATCACGGATTTGGCTGGGTAAGATATAACCTAGAGTATCTGCCTGAAAATAGCTAATCTGCTCACCAAAGTAACCATAGGCGGTATCAAAGGTGCTGGCAGGCGATTGACCTGACGGGTTGCAGCTAGTCGAAACAATGAAGCCAAATGGATTATTTGCGCTGACCATCTGTTGGCACAGTTCTCGTATGATAGGATGGGCGATGACCCTGACTGCAATGGTCTGATGCTCACCCATTATCCATGAGGGCATCGTGGTCGAAAGTGTCTGAGGAATGGGTAATAACCAAGTATGCGCTTGGCGATTTTGTAACTCGCCGTCATTAACATCTGACTGCCAGCTATCGATAACTTGCTGGTGCTGGTTATTATTTAAAGAGGCTAGTAGAGGTGACAAACGCTCTACGCTATCGGTAATGACGATCATGCCTTTGGCTTGCGGACGTTGTTTGATATCTAAGATACGCTGCACAGCGGCTTGATTATAAGGGTCGCAACCGATACCCCAAACGCTTTCTGTTGGGTATGCAAGCAGCTTTCCTTCTTTAAGCCAGTTTGCAGCTTGTATGGCAGAGTCAGTGATAAAAGGTATAGATTGGCTCATAGCTTACATGTTTCATGCTGGAATAGAGACACTAATAATAGCACAAGAGACAGGCTGACTAAGGTAGCGATATTTAGAATCTATCCTACTTATTTCTATGTGGTAGTTAAGAATTACGATACGCTATACACGTAAATAGCGTCCGCCTTGCACACTGATGACGCCCATTAGTTCAAGTTCCATCAGCTGTCCAATCAGCTGTGGCGGCGCAAGCCCAGTGGCAATAATAAGTGCATCTAAATCCTGTCCATGCCAATCGAGCTGCTCATAGATCTGTGTTAAATGCTCAGGAACAACGATCGCGCTACGAGGGGATTTGATATGAGAAGGTTCTGGCTGACTGACCGTTGTGACAGAGCCTGTCTCTACATTTAGCGCATCAGATGACTGAGTTGCCTGCGATTGTTGGCTATTAGCGCTTGTAGTAATATCTGTTGGTCTATACGAGCGCTTATCATAATCAAGCTGATCATTGACATCCTCTAACACCTGCTGTGGATGATAAATCAACGTTGCCCCTTCACGTATCAGATGATGGCAACCTTCGGCATTGCTATTATCAATATGACTTGGAATGGCAAAGACTTGTTTGCCTTGCTCAGAAGTTAGACGGGCGGTAATGAGCGAGCCACTTTTGATCGTCGCTTCGGTCACAATCGTGGCTAGACTCAGCCCAGCTACCAGACGGTTACGGCGCGGAAAGGTATGTTTGTGCGGCTGAGTATGCGGTAGTAGTTCACTAATAATGCAGCCACCTTGCTCAATAATTTGAGCAAATAACTGGTCACGATGATTGGGATAATTCACATCAATCCCTGTCCCCATCACGCCGATAGTACGACCTTGATAGTCAAGATCAGTCTGCGCCAAAGCGCCTAGATGAGCCCGTTTGTCCACGCCTATCGCCAGACCACTGGTGATGATATACCCTGCCTGTGCCAGATATTGCGCCATATCAAACGTGATTTTTTGAGCATGAGCTGTTGGTTTTCGACTGCCTACGATAGCAATTTGAGCTTGATGCAGGCGCGCGCTATTTCCTCGAAAGAATAATAATGGCGGCGGATCATAAATATGAAGAAGCTGAGCAGGATAGTCAGGCTGACCGGCAAACAATAAACCATAGCGCCCATCTAGAAGCGCTTGCTGTATCTTATCAATAGCAGCGTGTGTTTGCTCTGGATGTTCATGACGTTTGAGATGCGTGTGATGAATGCCTAACTGCTTCCATGCCTCTACCTTGGCTTGCCATGCGAGCTGCGCGTCACCATAAGTGGTAACAAGCTTGTGATAAGCAGATAATGATGCATTCACCTCATACCACAGCGCCAATATCGCACGCTGATCGTCGGATAAAGAAGAGGTGACTGCGGTCATTGTCATCTGTCTCGTTTGGGCAAACTTAGCAAAATCGCTTCACAAAGCCTTATGTGCTTATAGATAAGGGGGTGGCAATAGTTGGTCGCCAACATTGAGTGGTAGCTCAGAGTCAAGTACGTAAGCATAGCTGATATTATCAAAGGTATTAAACACCATCACCATACCGCTTGGCTCATTTGGCAAGCGTACCGGCATGTCATTATCCTTAACATCTCGTACCAATGGGCCTTTTTGATACACGGTCAGTACGTCACCTGGTTTGGCGCCATGCAAGCTGCCTAAATTGATCGCTACCACGCTGCCTTTAGCGGCAGAGCTGATTGAGTCCATCACCCGCACTATCATACCGCCACGATTGACGCTGGCAGGCGTTGGATAAAAGACAGGTGGAATGGCGTTATCCAACTCGACAAACACGCGATCACCTTCACGCACTTCTTTGTCGTAACTGTCAGTAAGCTGCAAGCTGGTGACGCCATTACTTTCTGTCGAAGTAACAAGGCCAGTCGCTACTTGCGTGACTTCCAGACCGATAACTTCTTGAGTTTTAGGATCAACGTATAGGTCACCCTCGCGGTATACGCCATAGCGCTGACCAACGATCAGTGGCACCCCTTTGGCATAGACTTTATCACCGCTTGCTGTGATTAAATTGCGGTTTTTGGACGCCAAGATATACGGTGTGGTATTGAAATCTTCTGGATTCACAATGAGCGTTTTATCAAGCCAATGCTGAATAGCAGACCATGGAATAGGCGGAATACTATTGGCCGTTGATGTCACGGCGATAGTACTGGCAACCACGTTACCCGTTAGTTGCTTTTCGATACCAGCACAGCCCTCTCCTGTATCGACTCCTATCAGCGTCTTACCTTGAATCACACAAAGGATAAGAATGTCATCTGGATAAATAAGGTTTGGATTTTTGATTTGCTTGTTGGTTGCCCAGATCTCTTTCCAGCGCCATGGACTGTCGAGGTAGCGGCCTGAGATGTCCCATAGGGTATCGCCTTTTTTGACGATATAGCGATTGGGGGCGTCTGCTTTTATGGTAGGTGGTGGATTATTGGCGTGGGCTGTGGTCATCAACATGGCACTGCTAAATGTCGTAACTAATAATCCTTTTGCCAGTGCTTTTGCTGTCTTTTTTAAGCTCATCTTCATGGTTATATCCACAATATGTACCACTGTTTTGGTCACAATAAATCACACTTAATTCATCACTCTAAAAACATTTGACTTTATGAAAAAATCAATATTATCAGTGATTTATAAGTATCACTCTTGTGGCAACTATAGGGCAGCTGTTCAGTATAATTGGCTAGATTCATTCCCAAAAAAGCGTCTAGCAAAATAATGACTCGCTGACGCTGTTTCTAATACTACAATTATATCTACCATAACACAATCATAAACACTTTATTACAATGGTGTAACTTTTATACAAACGCTTCTATCTATAGAAGATGAACTCACAACGTTTATCGCTTATGCGGGATTTGGTGCAACATGCTGACGAATTTGCTCAGCAACCAATGCCGCATCATTGTCCAAGACTATGACATGTTGTGGCAAACTCTCTAAGCCTTCTGTGTGAGCCGGACGCTCGATGTCGATTTGCCCCACTGCTTCAACAATAGTGTCAGCAAATTTAACAGGCAATGCGGTCTCTGCACAGATAATGACTTCGCCTTCACGCTGTAACTCTTTGGCGACCTTGATACCGTCAGCTGTATGCGGATCGACAAGTTCGCCATGCTGTTCATACAACGCTTTGATCGTGTTTAAGCGATCGCTATGGGTTGATTTGCCAGCAGCAAAACCGTAACGTGTATTGACCGCTTCCATCAAATCAGACAAGTCGAACCCTTGACCTGATTTTACGCCGTCAAATAACTCATGAACGCGCGCGCTGTCTTTATCCAGTAACAAGTAAACAAAACGTTCAAAGTTCGAAGCTTTTGAGATATCCATTGATGGACTTGAGGTTACATAGGTTTTGTCAGTGGGGCGCGGCTGATAAGCACCTTGGTTAAAGAAGTCATTGAGCACGTCATTTTCATTGGTGGCAACAATTAAACGCTCAACGGGCAGACCCATTTCACGTGCGATGTGACCGGCGCAAATGTTACCAAAGTTACCTGATGGCACGCTAAAACTGACTTTTTCGTCGTTATTTGTCGTCACCGCAAAATACGCTTTGAAGTAATAAACGATCTGCGCGAGGATGCGTCCCCAATTGATAGAGTTGACCGTACCTAAGTTATACTGCGCTTTAAAGTCAGCGTCTTGCTGCAGCGCTTTGACGATATCCTGACAGTCATCAAACATACCATCGATCGCGATATTATGGATATTATCATCAGTCAAGCTATACATTTGTGCCCGCTGAAACTCACTCATTTTACCATGCGGTGATAGCATAAAGACTTCGACGTTTTCTTTACCGCGTAGGGCGTATTCCGCTGCACTACCTGTATCGCCACTGGTTGCACCAATAATAGTGATACGTGCCTCTTTTCTTTTGAGCACATACTCAAAGGCATTGCCCAAGAATTGCATAGCTACGTCTTTAAATGCTAGCGTTGGGCCGTTTGATAATCCTAAAATGTATAAGTTATCTTCGAGCTTGCGGACAGGAACAATATCATCAGAACCAAACACATCAGCTGTATAAGTACGCTCGATAATGTCCTGCAAATCAGCTGCTGGAATATCAGTGGCGAAGCGCTGCATAATCGCCATCGCTAGCTGTGGATAGCTGAGTGTGCGCCACTCATCGAGTACAGCGCTATCAATCGTTGGGTAATGCTCAGGCAACATCAAACCACCGTCTGGCGCAAGACCCATTAATAGCACATCACTAAAGTCCATCGGTGCTGTCTGACCACGAGTACTGATATATTTCATTAGATCGTCCTGTCTACAATAGTGTTATTCAATAATTAAAAACGGTTTATTCAGCAGTCTTTTGCAATAACGCATAATAAAAACCATCGCCACTCTCGCTATCGATTGGCAAGCATTGGCGACCAATCTCTTGGGCGATACCCCAATTGCAATCCTCAGTAAATTCAGTCACTGACGCATCGTTATGGTAGCTGATGAAGTCTTGCATTTGCAGCACGTTTTCTTGCTTTAAAATAGAGCACGTGACGTACAACAGATAACCGCCCACTTTGAGCTGCGGCCATAGGTTATGCAAAATATCCGCTTGCAGCAGGACGGTTTGTTCGATATCTTCTTCGGTACGCAAAATACTGATATCAGGATGACGGCGAATCACGCCCGTCGCGGTACAAGGAGAGTCCAATAATATCGCATCAAATACTGGCTCATTGGTCGCCGCTTTTTTATTTTTGCCATGCTGCCATCTGGTGGCATCAGCGCAGACAACGTTGAGGGCGATATTTTTCTCAGCTTGTTCTAAATCTTGCTGTTTGAGATTGAGACGCTGTAAATTGTCGTAGATGCGTTCGATACGCGGGGCTTCGTTATCGATAGCCGTTAGCTTAATTTTAGGCACTGGCGAAACTTCTTCTGTATTATCTTGTTTCACGTGAAACAACGATGAAGAATCATTTGAGCTAAGCAGCTCTAACCAATGAGCAAGCTTACCACCTGGAGCGGCGCAGGCATCTAGAACATGTATCTCGTTATTCGTATTTTCCGCATCAGACTTTTCAGCGCTGAGCTTCGCCATTAACGCTTTGTTAATAATAGGTGCCGCAAGCTGAGCATGCATATCTTGTACGCTAGCAGTGCCTTCAGCGAAATCAGGCAAAGCATTGACAGCGGTGCTCTGATGTAGTCTTAAACCTTTGGTCGACAGCGTCGTCGCTGCCTCTGACGAACCAGCCAGCTGTAAACTGCTGGTTAGCTCAATCATGTCAGCGTCAATCTCTGCACCGTACAATGCTTGCTGATAGTCCTCTACTGAAGTAACTGCCGAGTTGACTCGCAAAAACATGGGTGCCGCTTGGCGTAAGCCTTGGGTCAGCTCATCATACTGCTCACTCCAGTCTTGCTTAAGCTGATAAGCAAGCCAATTTGGCAAACTGTGTTTTTTATCGCACTTCTTACGGAATTTACTCGGATTTTTGGCAACTTTGCGCAAGATAGCATTGATTAAACCTGTCGCGTGGGCAAATTCAATCTCTTTTGCCGACTCCACTGTCTCATGGATGGCAGCGTGATCTGCCACTTCCAAATACAGTAACTGCACCAAACCCACTTGAATCGTGGTACGAACTTCGACCTCGTCAATAGGGTTGTCCGCTAGCGTGTCGAGCAATCGCGCAAGGGCATGCCATTGGCGTAACGTGGTCAGTAACAATGCATGTGCAAAACCTTTATCACCGTCATGCAGACTGTTTAATAATGGGTCAAGCACGCTTGAGAGCGATTGACCATTTTGAATCGCAAGCAAGGTGCGAATGACGCGAACGCGAACGCTGCCATTCATAATCAGGTTGCTTGATGGCTTGAGCTTATTGTTTCTAGGTGCATTGTTTTTAGACGCGCTGTTGGTTTGTCTCATGAAGTTGTATTTCCTTGACGTATGATCGATCGCGTCTTGTGCTAGTAGGGTTAAATGTCTTTAAAGCTATTCAGATAAAGCTATTTAGATAAAATTATTTTGATTCTGCTGTGAATCGATCACCGTCGTTTAGCTGATTACCATGACAAAGCTGTTCCGCGGTCATCGGCTTACCACCAGCAAATTGTAAACGGGTGATGGCTAGAGTGTTGCTCAATTGCTCGTCATGAGCGCCATTACTATTTGGTTGTTCAGCCTCTTGACCACAAGCGACTAAGATTGCTTTGCGTCCCACACTCACGACCGTACCAGCGGACTTATCTGTTTTTTGCGTGGTATTGATGGGTAGTGCAGCGAGTATTTTGACACGCTGCCCTTCTAGAAAAGTATAAGCGCCTGGCCATAGTGTCAATCCACGAATTTGACGCTCAATGATAGCAGCAGGTTGTGTCCAGTCAATCTCACCTTCAGTTTTTACGAGCTTTTCGGCATAATTTGCCTGACTGTCATCTTGGGTGATTGCCTGTGCTTGGTAATGTGATAAATCTTTTAATACTGTGGCGATAGCTGTCGCACCAAGCGCTGCCATCTTATCATGTAGGCTAGCAGCAGTCTCATCAGGCTCTATACTAGCGCTCACCTTATAGAGCATATCACCAGTATCAAGCCCTTTATCCATCTGCATGATGGTGATACCTGTCTCATCATCACCTGCTAATAGTGCACGGTGAATAGGCGCTGCACCGCGCCAACGTGGCAACAATGAGGCATGAATATTTAGACAACCATGCGTGGGTGTGGTCAATACACCGATAGGCAAAATCAAACCGTAAGCAGCGACAATCATAAGATCTGGCTGATACGTACGCAATGTTTGTCGTGCTGCTATGCCCTCTGTGCTGGATTTTTTGAAGGTGACTGGCTGCTCGACAGCGATATCGTTCGCTAATGCCACTTCTTTGACAGCAGAGGCTGATAGTTTTTGGCCGCGTCCTGCTTTACGATCCGGCTGGGTATATACCGCGACAATATCGATATTAAGTGCGTCTTGCTGGCGAATGAGCGCTTCTAGACTAATGGCAGCAAACTCAGGCGTGCCTGCAAATACGACCCTTAGTCGCTCGGTAGATAGTTTATTATTATTTATAGATGTATTAGACAGATCAAAAGTGGCAGTAGTCATAGTCTTGCAGTATATAAGGTTAATTTGTCCATTATAGGTGAGTTTACGACGTTGTGCCATAAGTGTGGTAGTCTCAATCCAGTATGACTAATGACGCTTTTTGCCTTTATAATATAAAAAGTGTCATTGCTCTAGTTATCGACCTTCTTATAGAATAAAAATACTTCGTCAGCAATACTCTACAAATAGCACACTATTATTCTGCTATAGATAATAGGAAGGTATCAGTAGCAAGGTTTTGGATAAATCAATTACTATAAGAAACGATGATTTCACTATATATTTTTGCGTCGATATAGGGCCATGCTCTCATGCAACAGTTTCAGTCCTTACAGCGATTATTGATCTTCTATGCATCGACCTTGCTGGTCATGCTGTTGCTGTACTATGTCACGTTGTTTGATGGGTTGAGACATCATAGCGAACAACACAGTATAGATACTTTTCATGCGTTACAGCACAGTATTACTGAGCATGCCGCGCCTATAGATATAGAAATAGAAAAAATCCTAAAACAGCCTACTTTTGATCATATCAGCTATCAGCTTATTTTGATGATGCCATCTGGGCAAACTTATATCCATCGTAAAACTCAACCGAATGAATCAGCTTTTACGACAGTCACGTTTCCCACAGTCAATGCAGCTACCTTGTCTAAGGATAATCAAAGTGCTTATACAGTCAGTAATAGTGCTTTAACAGGAACGATAAAGCTCGAAAGTGGTCACCAGGTTTATGTTGTGTTGCGCTATGAGCCTTTGACTATCGAATGGACCTCATATCGTTATTGGCTACCATTAATGGTGGCTTTGATACTGTTTTTTATCGCTTTGTTTTATATGCTCCACCGTCGAACCAACTGGGAGCAGCTAATAGCTTACACTGATAAGTTGAGTGTTCATGCAAAAGAGTCTTATACGCCGCCACCCTTTTTACAAGAAAAATCCACCACTGAGTTTTTGCTACTAGGTCATGCACTGAGCCGTGTCAGTTATCAGCTACACAACGACTATCGACGTATCAAAACATTAAATCATCGTTTGGAACGCTTGGTTGATCAATCACCGCTACCAATGCTGATGAGCTTACGTCACGGTCAGATTAGCTTCTATAATCAACGCTTTGAAAAAATATTTACACCCTCTGACAAAAACGGACACAGTTATACACTCACTGACTTTGTCATGGGCAAAGATGAGGCGACTCAGCAAATACTGCAAACGCTAGCTAGTTTACAAGTCTCGCGTACACTGACCGTCTATGGAATAGACAATAAACAAGCCTACCAGTTGCATGCTACACCATGGTTTGGTGAGCATGGACAAGTTCATGGTTTTACGGTACTGCTTAATGATGTCAGTGAGCTGGTTAATCAGAACGAGCAGTTGCAACAGCAAAATAAACAGCTACAGCGAAAGGTTGATGAGTTCAATAAACTTAGGTTTGTCATCGGTCATAAGTTGCGCATACCGCTAGAAGCTATGATCGATATCCTTGAGCCAATCGATCCGAACACATTGAATGCAAGACAAAACAAAACGCTAGATACTTTGATTACCACCAGTCAAAACATGCTGACCGCACTCAATGAGACGCTACATATAGGAAATATCGAGGTTAGAAAAACTCGTCTTAATATTGAGCCCGTCGATATTTACAAGCTTGGTCAGGAAGTTAATGAGCTAATCATAAATGATACGAGGCAAAGAGGGCTTGAGCTGATTTACTTCTTTGCCCCAGACTCTCCACGCTCTATTGATACTGATGACGTGCGTCTCCGGCAGATTTTGCTGAATCTACTGCACAATGCCGTAAAATTCACCCCCTCCGGTCATGTAGCACTTATTATCGAACTAACCGACCACGAGCAAATGTCAGAGGCTAGCAAAGAGACCTTGCAGTCTATCAATACAAACCTTACTACAGATGCAGTGAGTTGCTGGGTGCGCTTTAGTGTGCAGGACACTGGTATCGGTATCACATCTGCCAAACAGCATCAGCTTTTGTCGTACTTAAATAAACCCCATAGCCCAGATATTAATCCAATATCGCAAAATGCTATCGATGCAGGGTTGGGACTAAAAAACGTCAATAGCTTTGCGCGATTACTAGGTGGATTTATAGAACTAACCAGTACCGTTAATGAAGGTAGCGTGTTCAACCTCTATTTGCCTTGTCGACGTCCAAGCTATCAGCCGGTATATCATCCTAGTCAGCACCTAAATCATATTTGCCTAATCGCGGTCGTCCATCAGCCGCTTGTTGCGCAACATTTACAGCGGCTTTGTGAGCACTTAGCGATATCTAGCACTATTTATACTTCTGTAGACCTAGCGACTATAGAGCAATTAACAGAACGCCTAAGTCGAGAGCAGCAAAGCTCAGCACCCATACTCCTACTAGATTATGAGTACTATGACACCAGCGCGATCTTAGTTGGCAGCAAGACCAACGCTGACAGCTCAGCGAAATATCAAAATTCATTACCACAAGGGCAGTCTGACCTCACAAAACCCCATTTAACGCACAGCAATCATATAGTTACGAGCATCGATAGACGGCAGGCATTAAACAGCCTGCTCGCTAATACATCCTTTCCTAAAATACTGTTTAGTATGAAATCTGAGCGCCGCATACCCTCTATGTTACTCGATCAATGTGATGGCTTTTTGGCAAAACCTTTAGATAGTGCGCTATTACTGTCTGAAATCCTGCGCTTGACAATACCAGCTAGAAAAAAGCTAACACAAACACAAGATATCAAAGAGAACATTAGCGAGACAACTGCTCAAAAAGAAAGTTCGCAGCCATTATCACCCCTTATCTTAGTGGTGGAAGATAGTCCAACCAATCAAAAAATAGCCTGCAAAATGCTGAGTAAACTTGGCTATCGCAGTATCGTTGCAGAAGATGGTCAGCAAGCGCTTGATATATTAGCCAGCCAGCGTGAGGAGATTTCCCTGATTTTGATGGACTGCCGGATGCCAGTCATGGACGGTCTACAAGCTACTCAGGCAATCCGCGCACAAGGCAACGATATACCTATTGTCGCGCTAACGGCAAATAATACAGAAGAGGATCGCAAGGCCTGCATGCAAGTAGGTATGAATGAGTTTTTATCCAAACCTATCAGTAAAAAGGATCTAGAAACCGTTTTACAAAGCTTTATACCCTAAACGTCAATAAGAGAATAAAAAAAATCACCCTGTCGATATTACTTTGATTTCGTAATACGGACAGGGTGAAATATCTAGACAGGTAGGTATAGCCTCAAACGTTATTTCATAAAGCCATTATCTGCTAAAAAAGCTTCTGTAATTTGGCTTTGAGGATTGGCGGTATTCATGCCACCAGATTGTGATTTATTTAGCAAACGCTCCAAATAACGCGCAACGATATCCACTTCGATATTGACCTTGTTACCCACCAACCAATGCTTAGCGATATTAGTCACTTGAGCGGTATGCGGGATAATATTTAAAGAAACGATATTTTCACGTACCAGATTGGTAGTCAGACTAATCCCGTCTACCGTGATAGAACCTTTGGTCGCTGTATAATGTGCCAACTCTTGAGGTATCTCAATCTCAATATAAATAGAACGTGCATCTTGCTGTAGCTTACTGACGATGCCTACCCCATCTACATGACCGGCAACAATATGGCCACCAAAACGAGTCGTCGGTAGCATCGCTTTCTCTAGATTGACCGTATGACCTGCTTTCAATGTTTCTAGCGCTGTTCGAGCAATAGTTTCACGTGAAACATCAACAGAGTAATGGTTATTACCGAGCTCTACAACAGTCAAACAGATACCGTTCGATGCAATAGAATCACCGAGCTTTACATCGCTAAAATCCAAATCATTAGACTCTATGGTCAAGCGTATATCACCGCCTGTTGGTTGCATAGATTTTACGGTTCCAACGCTTTCTATAATTCCAGTAAACATATCATCCTCATCTCGTTATTATATTGCTACTATAAACACATAGCTTTATTTATCAAATACTTAACCAAATTTCTTAGTGCTGCCTTTCTAAGCACACTTCGCAGTGAAACACGCGGTAAATGCAGGCTGTCATTGGATAGATTGTGGATAAGTAAGCGTAAGTCAATAGGATACTCTTAAAATCTTTAATAACTATATAGTTATCCACAACGGTGCTAAATTTATTTTGGCGCTTACAGCGTAAGAATAAGAGATATAACATACTGATTATTATATAATTTATCATACAAACCCAAAAATAATCAGCTTTTCATGTTTCATGTGAAACAAAGTTATACACAGTTTCATGTGGAACATTTAAAATAACAACGTACTTATCCACATACTGTTCAAATTATAAGCATTTTGTGGATAACAGTTTTGCAAGTAAGAGCTCATAAAGGCAATAGTGTTAATTTAAGGTCAGAACCAAGTTGCTCATAATTATAAATATCGAAGCGCAACTGTTGAGCCAGTGAGATAGGATTGAAATTAACCATTGGTCGCGCTTGATCACCAAGTAGACAAGGCGCCTGATAAACAATCAACTCATCGACCAGCTGCTGACTTAAAAAGCTTCCCGCAACGCCAGCACCTGCCTCCACCAAGACATCATAGCATTGATGGTCTCTCACTAATGTTGCTAGTAAATCAGTGAGATCATCTGTGTGCCAATAAATCGTATCTGTACGGCGGCATAATTGATAATCAGACTGAGCACTGTGCTCTAAACGCTGACGTCTATCTAGCACTACAATCCGAGGTGCTGGTATTTTTTTAGGTAATACGCCTAGTTGATTCGAACGCACGTTGAGCTGCGGATCATCAGCTATCACTGTCTCACTACCAGTTATAATTACTCCACTTCGCGCGCGTATTTTTTGCACATCTTCGCGAGCCGCATTTGATGTAATCCATTTTGACTCACCAGATGCCATTGCGGTGCGACCATCTAGGCTAGTCGCTATTTTTAATCTGACATAGGGCATCTGAGTCCGCATAGCCTTTAAAAATCCACGATTTAAAACTTCTGCCTGCTCTGTCAGTATGCCAATTGTCACTTCAATACCTGCCTGCTCTAGCAGCTTAACCCCGTGACCTGCCACCTGTGGATTGGGGTCTAAACCTGCAATCACAACGCGCTTCACCTTTGCGGCCACAAGTGCCAATGCACACGGCGGTGTACGCCCTGTATGGCTGCATGGCTCTAGAGTCACATAAGCCGTCGCGCCAACTGCTCGATCGCCTGCTTCTTTTAATGCAAATACCTCTGCATGTGGCTCACCAGCTTTCGGATGAAACCCTTGACCGACCACTTCTTCAGCTTGGACGATGACACAACCTACTGCTGGATTTGGCCTAGTGGTATACAAACCGAGCTTAGCTTGTTCGATAGCAAGCATCATAAAATAGCGGTCTTGCGCATCTTGAGAGTGATTTATAGTTGGCATAACAGTAGGCTTAATAAATGATTGGTAATAATTACGGAGAATTTTATTTAATAATCTAAGCGCTTTGAACTAAAAATCAGTTTAATGGTTAGACATATTTATTGATGTATCAGCTTATTTGTCATTTGGACGAATATTAGCAATCTCTTGATGAAAGGCATCGATGTCTTGAAAATCACGATAAACACTAGCAAAACGCACATAAGCGACATCATCTAACGCTTTTAGTTCACTCATGATGATTTCACCCAAGACTTTGCTACTGATTTCACGCTCACCCATTTGTCTGACACGTTTTTCAACTCGACTAATCATTGCCTCTTGCTCATCGATAGTGATGGGGCGCTTTTGCAAAGGCAACAAGATAGAGCGGCGCAGTTTTTCATTGTCGTAGGGTTCAATCTTGTTGCTAGATTTGATAATCCTTGGCATCACCACTTCTACCATCTCAAACGTTGTAAAACGCTCTTGGCAACTATTGCACGAACGGCGGCGACGCACTTGCGCACCTTCTGCAGCAAGACGTGAGTCGATCACTTTTGTCTCTGATGCATTACAATACGGGCAGTGCATAGCAATTCCTTATTTTACGACTAAGAATAAAAGCAAAACTTATAAGATAGACAAATGTATTGAGTAATAGATAAGGTTATTCAACCGTTATTTACCAATACAAAAACTACCAAATATCTTACCAAGCAAATCATCAGCACTAAACTCGCCCGTGATTTCACCCAAGCTCTGCTGCGCCTGACGCAAGCTTTCGGCGACTAACTCACCTGCTTGAAACACCGTTAACTGCTCATGCGCCTCTGTTAAATAGTTGGCGGTCCGTCTGAGGGCGTCTATATGACGGGTACGAGCGATTAGGCTATTTTCTGGTGGGTGAAAACCTACCTTTGCACATAACACTTCAACTAAATTATCGATACCAATACCTGTTTCACATGAAACATTAACTTGTTCGTAGCCTCTGTCTTTGATTTCGGCTTGCGTTATAGAAGCCGATTTTTCACTACTATCATCGCTCAATAAATCACTTTTATTGGCAATTATTAGTAATCGTTTGGCATCTGGTAGCTCACCAAATAACTGCTCAGCCAATTGCAACGGTGTGCTTTCTTCTTCAACATCGCGAGTCACATCGTAAACCATCAGCAGCATATCAGCTTGGGTAATGGCGGTGCGAGCACGTTCAATGCCGATACGCTCTACCGTGTCCTCTGTATCACGTAGACCTGCTGTATCGGTAAGGTGTAGCGTTAAACCATTGAGCACTACCGTCTCTTGCAGCGTATCACGCGTGGTACCAGCGACATCGGTCACGATAGCACGCTCCTGTCCCGCTAAACGATTGAGTAAGCTTGATTTACCGGCATTTGGCCTACCTGCTAGCACAACATGGATACCATCTCGCAAAAGCTGACCTTGTTTTGCAGTGGCTAATACTTGCTGTATTTTATCTTGCGTTTGTTCAAGTTTACTTTGTATGACTCTGTCAGATAAAAAATCAACATCCTCTTCATCAGGGAAATCAATGGCAGCTTCAACGTGCAAGCGCAAATGAATCAACTGCTCTAATAGCTGATTAATCTTTTGAGAAAACTCACCGCTTAGAGAGCGGATGGCACTACTCGCCGCCGCCGCACTGGTCGCATCAATTGCATCAGCGATTGCCTCTGCCTGCACCAAATCCAACTTATCATTATCAAAAGCACGATAAGAAAACTCTCCGGCACTCGCTTGTTTGGCGCCCAGCTCAAATACACGTGCGAGCAACTGGTTCTGTAGAATGACGCCGCCGTGCCCTTGTAGCTCAATCACATCTTCACCCGTGAATGAATGCGGACCTTTAAAGAACAGTACCAACCCTTCATCAATAACGGTGCCATCAGCTTGATAAAAGCGGCAAAAACTGGCCATACGCGGCGTAAAAGCAGATTTACCCGTAAGCGCGCAGGCCATGGCATAAGCACGGCTACCTGATAGACGTATAACACCCACACCCCCTCGCCCGAGTGGCGTTGCAATCGCAGCAATCGTGGCGAGTCCCGATGTATTAGATTTTTCAGAAGAATTAGGTGCGGCTAATGCCATTTCTAAGGAATCCACAATGACTCTCAATAGCTAAAAATCCCATTATAGACGTCTGTGCTCATAGTGACAAAGCAAACTTTGAAACGCGGACTAATCATTGATATTTTCTCTTTAATGTTGATAAGCTGTGGATAACATTTTAGCACTTATAAAAAAACCACCGCTTGCGCGATGGTTTTTGTTATTACTTTTCTGATAGAGCGTCAGTTAGTCAACTATTTTTACCGTGCGACGTTTCTGCTCTTCTTCAACTTTCTTATTTACAATATATTGCTGAGTCATACTGAACAAGTTGTTCACTGTCCAATACAGTACCAAACCTGCTGGGAAGAATAGCATGAATGCGGTAAAGATAATTGGCAAGAACTTCATCACTTTTGCTTGCATTGGATCTGCTGGCTGCGGATTCAACTGCTGCTGTATGAACATTGACGCGCCCATGAGCAACGGCAAGATAAACCATGGGTCCATTGCTGAAAGATCGCGAATCCACAGAATCCATGGCGCATGACGCAGCTCGACACTCTCTACGAGCACCCAATATAGGGCTAAGAAAATTGGCATCTGCATCAAGATTGGTAAACAACCCGCCATCGGATTGACTTTTTCTTCTTTGTAGATGGCCATCATTTCTTGCGACATTTTCATGCGGTCGTCGCCATGCTCTTCTTTTAGCGTTTTTAGTCTCGGTGCAATAGCGCGCATTTTTGCCATTGAATAGTAGCTCTTATTAGAGAACCACATCAAAGCAATTTTGACTAGAATCGTTAGTAGGATGATTGACCAACCCCAGTTACCCACAACTTTATGCACACCTTCCAAGATAGCAAACAAGACCTTCGATATTGGCCACAGTAAACCATAATCAACGGTCTTATTCAGACCAACTGCTACATCTTTTAGCTCAGACTGTACTTTTGGACCAGCATACAGTGTGGCATCCAATGTCACTTGCTTATTCGGTGCTACATTGACTGGCTGACTGTTAAAGCCAATAAAGTAGTCGTTGCCAGTCTCGCGGGTGAAAAACTTACCAGTGAAATTTTCAGGCGTCCATGCAGAGACAAAATAATGCTGCACGATGCCAACCCAGCCTTTATCACTGGTCGTCGTCAGCTCGCCATCGCTGAAGTCTTTAAATTTCAGCTTATTGTAAGGATCATCTGGCGTACCCCAGGCACCACCAAGATAAGTCGCCATGCTCAGCGCGCCTTTATCAGACATACCAGGATCTTTACTATCGTCACGTTTTAGCTGCGCAAACATCTGGCCTTGCCACGCATTAGTAGAAGCGTTTTGAATTTTGTAACTAATATCGATCGGATATTTGTTTTCAGTAAAGGTAAATGTCTTGGTGATTGTCACGCCATCTTTTTTGTAAGTAAGCGGTACTGACAATGTTTGTTGCCCTGCTTCCATCACATAATTGTTGGCGGTGTGACTGTAAGTCGCTCGACCTTCTGCCGTATCAATACCATTTTGGCCGATAAGTCCAGACTGAGCCACGTATACACGATTGCTATTATTTTCTAGCAATACGAAAGGCTTATCGCTATCGAGCGTCGCGTCATACTGCTTGAGCGCAGCATAGACTATATCACCGCCTTCTGGATTGATTTTGATGTCATAGCGATCGGTCGTTACCGTGATTAATCCTGTGTCCTTTGCAGGCGTAGCTGTCACAGCTGTGTTATCCACAGGTAGTGTCTGAACCGGAATATCACCTGCGGCACCAGTGGTAGAAGGAATGTCAGCACCTACTGAACTTGTAGTTTCTGGCACCGCTTCTACAGCTGGTGCATCGGCATAATCATCTCGCCATGCCAAAATCAGCAGATAAGCGGTAATTAGCATCGCAATGATGATCATCACCCGAAATATCTTTTGCATAAACCTTTCCTAGATTAAAAATTAGGGAATGAAAAATTAGGGCATGTGTCATGACTGTACTGCATAGTTATCATCATGATCGATAACCGCGTTGAGAGTCATTTACATAAAATGTGCATCATTTTACTAAAAATCTGCCTCAAATGATACCAAGAGTGTGGATAACTTGTGGGTAAGTCATTGAAGATGATATCTAAAGCTCGAAGTTGCGGTTTTCATGTTGTCTTCATTAAGTAGTTAAGACGTGGCACATACCCCTGACGATCTCGGTAAACGCCCAGTCCTTGAGCGGTACTATTGGATATATCAGTAAAGGACAAGTACTTATAGCGATAAGAAGATAAAGGGAGCGGGACAAAGTCAATGCCGTGTCCACCAAGCGGATGACATCTGCTAAGACGTTTTAACAGCAACCAACTACCTGCACGAGTACCATGCCACGCCAAAGCTTGTTTACCATAGTTTGAACATGTGGGATAGTAACGGCAGCGAGCAGGTATTATAGGGCTAATTATTTTTTGATAAAAAACAATTGTATTGAATAATAATTTAAAAATCGTTTTATTTGATTTTTTGAAAAATAAATTCATTTTATTTTTTTTCTACTTTTTTAAATATATTATTTATTTGATTTTTTATTTCTTTACTATTTATATCTTTTACAGACTTTTTAACAATAAAAACTATATCTTTATTTTCTATTTTAAAAGCTTTTGTACGGAACTGCTCACGGATATGTCGTTTAATCAAATTTCGAGCGACAGCAGTAGGTACTTTACGCTTAGTAATCGCCATGCCGATACGTGGCTTGTCACAGGCACTGGGTCTCACAAACGCCATCAAGTGACTCTGATGTATTTTACGCTCAGGTGCGTCAAACACTTCACGAAAAGCTGCTGGTGTCAGTAGGCGCTGCTCTTTAGTAAAATTGGCTGTAGGTGTAGCTGAAAGAGATTTGGGCATGGTATGACCTAATATGATAGGGAATGGCGATATTAGAGATAATAGCAAAATATAGAAACAAAAAAAGCGCCGATGCGGGCGCTTTTAATATATGGCTAAGTGTCAGTTGTGATGATTGACTATTGCAATCTATAAAAAATAGGAACACAACAAGCACTATTAGCCATGCTTATCGCTATCTACTGATTATACAGTTAGACGATGACGTCCTTTAGCACGGCGACGAGCTAAGACCTGACGGCCTTTTTTAGTTGCCATACGAGCACGGAAACCGTGAGTACGTTTACGCTTGATCACGCTTGGTTGGAATGTACGTTTCATAACTCACCTATCAAAATAATGGACTAAATTCGTAATAACGGAGGATTATACCATCCAGTATAGTTTTGGTCAATAAACTAATTTAGCCTGTTTTCAGAGATTTAGTTTCTGCTATCAGACTACTAGATATTATTTGTTCAATACTTCAGTTTTGTTTAGCCAGTTTTTTTAGTTAACAGTAAATAATTTTCAAAGTTATCCACAGTTTTGTGTGACGTCTATAATAATAATTAATTAATATATATAAGTATTGTTGTTATTGAGACCTTATTTATCTGTGGCTAACTCCATTTTATCCTTATTTATCAAAATACTAGACTATGGGTAAGGTTGTGGATAACCTGTGGGCTAAATATGGATAACTTATCTTGTTGAGTTATCCACAAAAATATCCACAGTCTTATCCCCAAAAAACAAGGTTTTATCCACAGGGTATCTATGTTAGATTAGCCCCTACTTCGTGTGTGGCTTCTCATAGCTTTTCAGTGTGACTTTTAAGACAGTTAATTGCGGTTGATACTAAGCATTTATGTAGAAGGTCAGGCTATTAAAATTAACTATTATTTCAAATTATAGGGTTAGTATTTTTCATGATAGACACAGCAAATATTTGGGATAAATGTCTGAACGATTTGCGCTATAACGTTAAAGACAACGTTTTCACCATGTGGCTGCGACCTTTGTCAGCTCACCAAGAAGCACAAACTCTAATCATTCTTGCGCCTAATGATTACTTTGTCACGTATATCAAAAAGAACCATCTTCAAGATATTCAGCAATTGGTTACCAAGCACAGTCAAGGTAGCATTGAGGAGGTTGTGGTCCGTGTTGATAATGCGGGACGTGAGGTAGACGATAGTCAGCAGTTACAATCAGGCTCGTTATTTTTGGAAGATAAGCCCTCCCCTACTCCATCTGAGCATAAATTTGAATCTATCCATCATAATAATTCGAAAGCAGATATCGACGCTAATATGCGTCAGGGAGAACTAAACGATTCAGCTGATGCTAAATCACTAAGCTATCTCAATCCTGACTTTACTTTTGAGACATTTGTCACCGGTAGGTCGAACAATCTGGCCTACAAAGCTTGTTACGAACTTGGTAAAAAACAATCAAAAAATCGGCACAATCCGTTATTTATATACGGACCTTCTGGATTGGGAAAAACGCATTTAATGCATTCTGTAGCACATCGCTATTTAAAAAATAATCAAAGTTTTTATTACTTCACTTCTGAAAAATTTATAAATCAATTAGTTTATTCATTAAGAAATAATAAAATAGAAGATTTCAAAAAGAAAATAAAAAAAGTAGATTTGTTAATTGTAGATGATATTCATGTCTTAGCAGGAAAGACCAAAAGTAGTAATGAGTTTTTAACATTGTTTGCAGATTTTACTAGTGGTGACAAACAGCTGATTTTGGCTTCTGATCGTCATCCATCACAAATGACGGAATTTGATGAGCGCTTTAGGTCGCGATTTTCTTGGGGATTGACAGTCGCGGTTGACCCTCCTGAGATTGATACTCGCGTGCAAATTTTGCAGAAAAAAGCCGCTTCTTATGGCATGGTGCTGCCTAAAGAGTGTGCATTGTTTATCGCTCAAAACGTGGTATCCAATGTCAGACGTCTGGAAGGTGCTCTCAATCAAGTTTTTGCAAATGCCAATTTGACAGGCGCACAGATTACTCTTGAGATGGTGCAATACGCGCTAAAAGACATCGTCGCTATGCGTGTACAAGCCGTAAACATGGATAATATCCGCAAAATAGTCGCTGAATACTATGATGTAACGGTCAAGGATATTATGGGGCGTAAACGTACTCGTAGCATCGCCAGACCTCGCCAAATAGCGATGGCCCTATCGCGTGAGTTGACCGGTGACAGTTTTCCTGAGATTGGTCAATCATTCGGTGGACGGGATCACACAACAGTGATGCACGCTTGCGATAAAGTAAATGAATTACGAGCAGCAGATCCAGCGTTTGACAAAGATTATAAGACGCTGGCGTTGATGCTACAGGCAGGTTAGGAGAGTAAGTCTTCACTGTATTTTAGCGAGAAAATATCGTTTATAATATTGAAAATATAAGCAGATAGATGCTCTGTAGATTATAGTCAGTAGACAAGGTATTATTAGACGATTACGTCAAGTTTTTATAAAAAAATCATTCAAATAAGAGTAACTAAGCATGCAATTATCGATCAATCGAGAATCGTTACTAAAAGCTATCAACTTGATCGCCAAAGCCGCTGATAAACGCCATAATATGGTGATATTGGGCAATATTAAGCTGCAGTTATCAGAGTCCGAGCTTATCTTGACAGCCTCAGATTTAGAAGTGGAGCTGACATCGACCTTGAAATTGCCTGCTGGTGCTTGTGTTGAAGCAGGAACAACGACGCTACCTGCAACAAAACTAAAAGATATTTGTAAGTCTTTACCAGCACAAGCTCAAGTTAATCTAGCGACTCAAGCGAATGAGCGTTGTCTGCTTACCAGTGGCAAGAGCCGTTTCACGCTAGGTACCTTACCAAGTGAAGATTATCCAAGCTTGGGCAATCCTGAAAATATTACGCCGTTGAACATCAGCCGTAGTCGCCTGACAGATTTGATTCACAAGACTCAGTTTGCGATGGCAATTCAAGATGTACGTTATTATTTGACGGGTATGCTGTTTGATGTTTCACAGCAGCAGTTGACGACCGTTGCGACTGACGGACATAGACTGGCCTTGGCACGTAGTGTTATAGATGTGAGTGCTGATCTGAGTATGCAGGCTATTTTGCCACGTAAGGCAGTAATTGAGCTTGAACGTTTGGCGACTGAGCTTGGCAAAATGCTAGGGGATCAGGACAATGCAGTTACGCTGAGTTTTGGGCGTGAGTTTTTGCAAGTGAGCTTACCATTTGGCGATGTTGATAGTGCAGGGCAAGTTAGCCAAAATCTAATGGTGACGTTTACTGCCCGTTTGATTGATGGCAAATTCCCTGATTATCGCCGCGTCATGCCAAGCAATACAGATAAACTTGCGTTATTTAGTCAAGAGAAAATGACTGACGTATTACGCCGCGTTGCGATTTTGAGTAATGAGAAGTCGCGCGGTGTGGTCTTTAATTTTGCCAGTGATGGTATGGTAGAGGTACGTGCCAACAATGCTGAGCAAGATGAAGCTGTTGAGATGATACAAGCCAAATATCAGGGCGAGCCAATGGAGCTGTCATTCAATGCTGCGTATCTACAAGACGTGCTAGGGGTGATACAAGGTGATTTGCAGATGCATATGAGCCAATCGAATGCTTCAGTGTTGGTCAATCAGCTTAATGATGAGTTCCATCAGTACGTCATTATGCCGATGCGTATATAGTCTGATTTTTTGCACATCATACAGCATTGAACCGCGCTAGCATCTTTTAAGGATGTACGCGGGCAGCTTAAATTTAAATAAACTTTTGCTTGCTTTTAAAGCTGAAAATAATGGGCGGCTATCGATATTATGATTGAACGTCTACAAATATCAAATCTGCGCAACCTCACACAAGTTAATTTGCATTCTACTGTTTGCAACGTTGTCATCGGTGCAAATGGTAGCGGCAAAACCTCTTTACTTGAAGCGATATTCTTATTATCCAGAGGCAAGAGCTTTCGCCATCACCAGCCAAAACGTTATATTCAGCACCATCAGAATAATACAACCGTATATGCTAGGCTCAATGACAGTCGTACGCTAGCCATTCAAAAACAAGCAGATGCTACAACCATTCTGCGTCTTAATCAAGCTACTGTCTACAATCAAAGTATATTGACTGAGCAGCTACCCACGCTATTGATAGATCCCTCAACCATGGATATGTTAGAACAGGGTAGTGCCAGTCGCCGCCAGCTATTAGATTGGTTGGTGTTTCACATGAAACAAGGTTTTCACCCACAATGGGTCGCCTATCAACGCCTTTTAAAACAGCGCAATAGTTTACTAAAGAAGACTCGTCAATTGACTCAAGTCCAGCTAGCTGAGCTAAAGTCTTGGGATAAAGGACTGAGTAATCATGCGGCGTTGATACATCATTATCGTGAGCAAGTATTTACTGAATGGCAGCCTTATTTTTCCAAAAGTGTTTTGCAGTTGTTGCCGTCTTATGCTGAGCAATTAAGCCTAAGTTATAACGCTGGCTATGACACTAATGTCGCGCTTGATGTACAGCTTAATGAGCGATTAGAACAGGATTTACAGCTAGGATATACCCGTATAGGCAATCATCGGGCTGATATCCACGTACATTGGCGCTCTGATAATACTGTACGATCTGATGATGTTGTAGATAGTCAGGCGACAATTACAGCGTCTTCAGATCATGAGATGAATACTAAATTACCAGTTTTAAAAGAGCAGGCCGCCAATGTATTGTCCCGCGGTGAAAAGAAGCTGCTCATAACTGCGCTACGCTTATCGCAGTTGCCGTTATTACTCAATGATAATAAAGATAGTGGTTCGTTTGATAATAACTCAACATCGAGAGCGACTCCTGTCGTGCTACTAGATGACATCACCGCAGAATTAGATGATAGAGCGATAGAGATTCTTTTATCAACGTTAGCGCAGCTGCCTTGTCAGGTGTTCATGAGCAGTTTGACGGATGATATCGTACCTCTGGTTAATGAGCTGTGGTCAAAACCTAAGTTGTTTCACGTGAAACAAGGCCAGATATTATCTGTTGATTAACTTTGAGTTTCTTATCATCGCTTTAAGCATTTTCCTGCCTACTTGTAACTCCTTTTATACGTCCTTTATTGAGTATCACAGTCACGACTATCACTCATACTAGCTATTAGGTAAAGACACTGACTCATAAGTCGTAAAACTCCCAGTAAACAGTGACTTACAGACAAAAAAATGCTAAAATAACCCTTTATTTTTGTCCTGTTCTCAGCAATTTATTCGATAGCATCATATAAAAGATTTCTATTTTTTGTTTCTTTATAAGTATTTGATAATTAAGTATTTTATTTATTTCAATAGTTTTAACAATGGCTAGAAAAACAAAGACTATTACTAATAAGTAATTTGCCAATTTTATCTCTATACCGTCTTTTTGAGGCTAACGGTGGTTATTGATTTAGCCGCTCATATGCACTCTAAGTTATGAATAATAGAAGTTGATTTTAAGGTGCCATCATGAGGCGTAACCATCTGGGTGCGCTGATAAAAACGGCTGATAATGGCTAGATTAAGGAATGTACATGAGTGATTCATTACCTATTGACCACGAGCAACAGACGTCAGACAGTGCTGCCGAAACGATCGCACCTGTCGTAGCGCCAGAAGGGTTACCCTCTGATTATAGTTCTAAGGATATCCGCGTACTACGTGGGTTAGAGGCTGTACGCGTACGCCCTGGTATGTATATCGGTGACACTGACGATGGCACAGGCTTGCATCACATGGTCTTTGAGGTCGTGGATAACTCTATCGATGAGGCGCTGGCTGGTCACTGTGATCAGATCGATATCATCATTCATGAAGACGAGTCTGTTAGTGTGATGGATAATGGCCGCGGTGTGCCAGTCGATATTCATCCAGAAGAGGGTGTATCTGCTGCTCAGGTCATTATGACTGTCTTGCATGCAGGTGGTAAGTTTGATGATAATAGCTATAAAGTATCAGGTGGCCTACATGGTGTTGGGGTATCGGTCGTCAACGCATTGTCTAAAAAGCTTGAGATGAATATCTGGCGTGAAGGCTATCATTACCATCAGACCTATACTGATGGCGTACCTGACGCTGATATTCAGCAGATGGAAGCGACCGATCAAACCGGTACGCAAATCCGCTTTTATCCAAGTAGCGACGTATTCACCGGTACGGTTTTTGAATATGATATCTTGGCAAAACGCCTACGCGAGCTGTCATTTTTGAACTCTGGTGTGCGTATCGTTCTGACCGATGAGCGCATTGATAAGCGTCATGAGTTTGAGCACAAAGGTGGCTTGCTAGAATTTGTCAGCTATATCAATGCAGGCAAAGACGGTATCAATGAAGTATTCCATTTTACCAGTCAACAAGACGACGGTATCAGTGTCGAGGTTGCGCTGCAATGGACCGATACTTACAACGAAAAAGTGCTGTGCTTTACCAATAATATTCCGCAAAAAGATGGCGGTACGCATCTATCAGGTTTCCGCTCAGCACTTACACGCGGCCTAAATAGCTATATGGATCGCGAGAACCTATTCAAAAAAGAAAAGGTTGCTGCGACTGGTGATGACGCTCGTGAAGGTCTAACGGCTATTGTCTCGGTGAAAGTGCCGGATCCGAAATTCTCAAGTCAGACCAAAGACAAGCTGGTCTCAAGTGAAGTGAAATCTGCTGTCGAATCAGCGATGCACGATAAATTCAATGACTACCTGCTAGAGAATCCAACGGCTGGTAAAGCCATTGCTAATAAAATTATGGAAGCAGCAAGGGCGCGTGACGCTGCTCGTAAAGCGCGTGAAATGACCCGTCGCAAGACGACTCTGGATATTGCAGGTCTGCCTGGTAAACTTGCTGACTGCCAAGAAAAAGATCCAGTACTATCTGAGCTATACATTGTGGAGGGTGACTCTGCAGGTGGCTCAGCTAAACAAGGTCGTAGCCGTAAAACCCAAGCTATTTTGCCACTAAAAGGTAAAATTCTAAACGTTGAGCGTGCGCGCTTTGACAAGATGCTATCGTCTGCTGAAGTGGGTAATTTGATTACGGCATTGGGCTGTGGTATTGGCCCTGACGAATATAATCCAGATAAAGTACGTTATCACAAAATCATTATCATGACCGATGCCGATGTTGATGGGTCACATATTCGTACTTTATTGCTGACGTTCTTCTTCCGTCAAACACCTGAGTTGATTGAGCGTGGTTATATTTATATCGCTCAGCCACCGCTATATAAAGTGAAAAAAGGTCGTCAAGAGCTATATCTAAAGGATGATGAAGCGCTTAAAGCGTATCTATTGTCATCAACGATTGACAATACGAAGCTACACATCAGTGCTGATGCGCCTGCCATTACTGGGCAAGCGCTTGAGACGTTGCTGAATGATTATAACCAAACACAATTGATCAAAGCCCGTTTGCAGATCCGCTTCCCAGCGGTCATCTTAGATGCATTGACGCATACGCCGAAACTTAGCACTGATATGACTTATGATGAGTCTGCCATGAAGGATTGGAAAGCCGCGATGCAGACTAAGCTAGATCATTTCGGTAGTGATCTGAGTCCTGAGATTGAATTGGTTAATATCCATGCGCCGCAGCCAAAAAATATGGATGCAGCGGCTGCCGATCTATTGGGGATGACGCCTGTCATTGGTACTGAGGCCGCAAGCACCGCAGAAGGCGAAGCGTCAGACAATGAGGCTCTATCTACTAAGGCGCAGTGGCTACCACGCGTCACGGTATATGTGCATCAACTGGCGCACCATTATCTGCTAGATGCTAGCTTTATCAACTCAGGTGAGTATGGCAAGCTGTTACGTCTATCAAGCGAGTGGAATACACTGCTTGAGAGTGATGCCTTTATCCGCCGTGAAGCAAGCGCGGGGACGACTAAAGATATCCCAGTACGTGACTTCGATTATCTCTGGCAGCAAATGATGCTCGATGCACGTCGTGGCCTGGCTATCCAGCGTTACAAAGGTCTGGGTGAGATGAACGCCGACCAGCTTTGGGATACGACGATGGATCCAGAAAACCGCCGCATGCTACGTGTCACTATCGAAGATGCGATTGCCGCTGATCATATGTTTACCTGCTTGATGGGTGATCACGTCGAACCGCGCCGTATCTTCATCGAAGAAAATGCCCTAACGGTGTCAAATCTAGACATCTAAATTTGAGTGTTCTATTCATAACATATGGAATACCGTTTCGATCATCGAAGCGGTATTTTTGTTTCACGTGAAACTTACGTAGATAAATTGATATTAGTTAGCAGTTATAATTTGTGGAAATAAAATGATCGAAGTGATATTACTTGCTATCGCCCTAGCGATGGATGCATTTGCGGTATCGATAGGACTGGGTGCTAAGGCTCAAAAATATAGCCATCAGTATGTACGGCGCTTGGCTATCTATGCTGCGCTGTACTTTGGTATTGCTCAGGGCGTGATGCCGCTCATTGGTTATTTATTGGGTGCAGCGCTGCTGGGTTGGTTGGCGGCGGCCGCGCCTTGGATTGGCGGTACTATTTTGATTGCTCTAGGTGGGAAAATGCTTTACGAAGTGTTTACTGCTGATGAGTCAGATACTGACAGTGATGATCTGGACGTCAATGATGATGCTATTAACACTGATAGTGATACAGTATCAGCCACGAGTAAGCATGGACATATCAATCATCGCACTATGTTTACGCTAGCGATTGCCACCAGTATCGATGCGATGGCAGCCGGATTTACGCTAAATTTATTGGCCTTGAACGCGTGGTTAGCTTGCTTGATTATCGCGGTAGTAACGGCTGTGTTTGGCTGGATTGGGGTCTATTTGGGACGTCGCTCAGGCACATGGTTAGAAGAAAAAGCAGAAGTATTGGGCGGCGTGGTACTGATAGCGATTGGCATAAAAGTCATGTTTTTTGGCTAATTTATTTAGAGTTTCACTTAGCCTTTATGCAAAAAGCACCGCCTTGAATATCAAAGCGGTGCTTTTTTTGTTTCACGTGAAACTTAAGTTAACTAATGTATCTATCGACTACTCTTCATCAGTATCAAAGCGCCAAGCCAATACACGAGTGCTCTTTTGACCTTGGCTCATCTCAATGATACGCATCTGCGCGACATCCAGCTGCTTTAATAGTAGCTGCAAAGGTTTCACGTTTTCAGATTTTGAGACTAAAGTCGTAAACCAACCGACATGCTCTGCAAAACTTTGGCTTTCTTTTGCCATCTTGGTCAAGAACGCAATCTCGCCACCTTCACTCCACAATTCTTTATGCTGACCACCGAAGTTTAGATTTTGAGCAGCATTACCTGACTTGGTTGAATGACGGCTGATTTGCTCGCTTTCATTTTTACCGCGATGGCGTTGCAAGTTGTGCTGCTTACGGCTGTTGGCTTCCATTGCTTCTTCTAATGACGCGTGAAACGGCGGGTTACAAACCACGACGTCAAAGTAATCTTGACGACCAATGATATTTTTAAAGATAAACTTAGGCTCAGGTTGCAGTTTAACTTTGACCGCGCTTTTTAGCTTTGGATTGGCCTCACAAATGAGTGCTGCGGTATTGACCGAAATCGGGTCAATATCACTCGCGGTAAAGCGCCAGCCGTAGCTTTGGCTACCGACGATCGGATAGATCGCACTGGCACCCGTACCGATATCTAGAGCGTGAATTTCTTTACCCGTCGGCGGTGTGTTGTCGGCATTCACATGTGTAGTTTGCGCGAGTAAGTCTGCAATGTAGTGAATATAATCGGCACGCCCAGGGATAGGCGGACACAGATAGCCTTCAGGAATATCCCAAAATTTAACGCCGTAATAGTTTGCCAATAGTGCTTTATTTAGCACACGAACTGCTTGATGATCCGAGAAATTGATCGTCGGCTCGCCTTTGGGATTGGTGATGGTGTGCTCAGCAAGCTCAGGCAAGGCGCGAGTCAATACGGCAAAGTCGTAACGACCTTGGTGCGGATTGCGCGGATGCAGCTGACCGAGTTTTTTGGCGGTCGCAGGAGATCGGTTTCTGTGTTTGCTGTTTGCAGGGATACGGGTCATAAGGTAGGGCTACGATAGGTGAATATAAGCAAACAGTGTAGCAGATTTCGCAGGTTTCTAATGGTTTATCCGTGCTTTATCGGTCGCTTATCGATGACGAAAGATTAGGTTGAGTCCCAATACGATCATCGCTGACCCTAATACACGGTCAATCCAATGCTCAAAACGCTGAAAGCGGCGGTGAATCGCAGGGATAGAGAGTAGCATTACTACCGTGCTAAACCATGCCATCTGTAGCACCATCATCCAGACACCGTAGATGGCCAATTGCCAAAGTGGAATATTTGGCGACAGGACGAGGGTAAAAATCGCCACAAAATAGACAGGCGCTTTTGGGTTAAAGACATTACAGAAAAATCCACGGCGCAACGTGGCAAAGGTAGACTCGGTATGAATAGAGGCACTTTTCTCAGACAAGCTTTTAGAGGAAGGGCTGTTAGCAGAAAGGGTTGCTTCGTTCTCTGCTTGTGACACATTAATTGGCACGTTTTCTGTCGTTGTTAATTCTACGGGCTTCTTAGGTTTGGCTTGAATGCCTTGCCACCCTAGATAGATCAGATAGCTACCACCGAGCCATTTAATCGCGGTTAATAATGGCTGTGAATGGGCAATCACCGTTGCCAATCCCAGCACCGAATAAATGATATGCACCGACAGCCCCAAGGTAATACCCAGACTACAAATCAAACCAGTACGTCGACCCTTAGCTAAGGTCTGCTGTGAAACCAAGACAAAGTCAGGCCCTGGTGAGGCGGCAGCCAGCAAGTGAACGCTTGTAATCAACAAAAACCCGTGCCAAAACTCCATAAAACCCTCTGTACGCTATCTAGTCTGAATCATAGTTGCACTTATCACAAATGAGGTCAACTTTTATCTATTATCGCGCCATTCGAGTCATTGCTATCGCTTGTGTTATGGCTATATGCTGTCTATATTAAATGAAGTATTAAAAATAATTCTATCGACAAACCGCTATAAATAAACGATCAAGATTCGACGATATAATGACTCACTACATAAAAAATGACTTCGACAAGGACAGCACCATGACGACGGACAGTAATACGCAAGACAATCGCATCACTTATGACACAGACGGCACTATCTGCCTGATTGGGCTAGACCGTGCCAACAAACGCAATGCTTTTGACAGTCATATGATTACGCAGTTATCTAACGCCCTGACCCAATATGAAGACGATGATCATCTACGCTGTGCGCTCATCTTTGCTCATGGTGATCACTTCACCGCTGGGCTCGATCTGGTCGAGCTGCAAGACAAGCTGAACGATGGTGTGTTTGAGTTCGATGATAATCAAATTGACCCGTGGGGCATTAGCGGACGCTTACGTACCAAACCTGTGGTCGTGGCGGTAAAAGGGACTTGCTTTACCGTGGCTATCGAGCTGATGCTCAACTGTGACGTGGTGATCGCAAGCGACAATTGTAACTTTGCACAAATGGAAGTCCAGCGCGGCATCATGCCATTTGGCGGGGCGACGGTACGATTTGTCGCGGCGGCAGGCTGGCAAAAAGCCATGCCGTATCTGCTCACGGGCAAAACATTCGATGCGCAAACGGCTGATCGGCTGAACTTGGTCAGTGAAGTGGTGGCAAATGGGTCTGAGTACGAGCGTGCATTAACACTGGCACAAGAGATCTGTAAAGCTGCGCCGCTGGGTGTCAGAGGCGCGCTGTCCTCAGCACAAGACGCGAGCCGCAATGGTGCTGCTAGTGCACTTGCTAATATCCATAGTTATCTGCCGCCGCTCTTTCATTCAGAAGATGCCAAAGAGGGCGTGATGGCGATGGTTGAGAGAAGGGAAGCTGAGTTTAAGGGGCGTTAAATATAGGTTTTTCTAATATTAAACTCTAATATTAACAAACAGATTTCGGTAGATAATTAGAGTTGGAATAGGTAGGTTGATATGGGTATTGAAACTACAGGAAGTGTCAAAGAAATTAGAGACGTCTTTGTAGAGGTTAGTCAGTTTGTTACTAACTTTATTGGTAAGGACTATCAAAAGTTTGCTACCAAATACAACTTTGCTTTGAGTGACTACTTAGAAGCTAAGCGAAGTAGTCTTTCTAAAGTCAAAATGGCTTTCTTTTCCTCACAAGTAGTTGAACTTGATGAAATTTATGTCCCGCAGTTCATTTATGTAGGAAAAAAACTTTGCTCACAGGAAAGTTTTTTTAATTCACTCTTACAAAATAAAAAAATGGTAGTTAGTGCCACAGCAGGCTCAGGAAAATCCTGTCTTCTGAAGAGTATGTTCATAAGTGTAATAAGAGATAAGAGTAATCTACTCCCTTTATTCCTAGAACTTAGAAAAGTGAATGAGACTAACGACTCTATTTTCGAAACGCTCAGGATAGATATAGCAATATATAACGAAAAATTTAATAAAGATAATTTGAACTATTTACTTGATAGAGAGGGGACAATAGTATTTCTAGATGGTTTTGATGAAGTGAACCATGACTTAAAGGATAGGTTCACGAAAGAAATTAATAACTTAGCAGATAAATATCCAAATCTTATTATCCTAGTTTCATCAAGACCAGAATACAATCTATTCTCTGATTGGTCGCTATATAACGTCGCTCATATTCAGCCTCTAGTTTTGCCTCAAGCAATAGAGATAATAAGGAAGCTAGTTTACGATGAAGATGTAAAAGCAAGATTTATCTTAGCATTACAAAATAGTCTTTTTCATAAGCAGGAAGGATTTTCTAGTAACCCGCTCTTGCTCACAATTATGCTTGTAACTTATGAGCAATTTGGAAGTATTCCTGATAGAGCTTATATATTTTATGATTTAGCCTATCAGGCATTATTCAATAAACATGATGTATCTAAGCAAGGATTTTTAAGAAAAAGCTTAACAAACTTAGATATGTATGAGTTAAGGAATATCTTCGCTTTATTTAGTCTATTTACTTATAGCAAACAGATGTTTGAAGTGACAGAAAATGAAATTAATACGCTATTAGGAAAATGCCTAATACATCTAAAATCTGAAGTAAGTTACAAAGATTTGAAATTAGAGTTGCTGAATAATGTGCCTCTTCTAATGCGAGATGGCTTAAATTATTGCTTTACTCATCGCTCATTTCAAGAATATTTTACCGCATATTACATAGTGCATCATGCAGTTAAACAACAGGTTTTTGAACGTGTGTGCGGACGATATTATTCAGATAATGTTGTTGATATGGCCTTTTCTATGAACAAAGAAATAATAGAAGACAATTGGATACTTCCAAAGATTAATAAAATTCTAGAGTCAAAACCGCTAGATATTGCAAATATACATAATAAAATAACCCTAATTTCAGTGTTCTTTAGTCAAGTTGAAGAGGTAAAAGATAGAGGGAAAAAGGAAATAGGGTTCACACACAATGAAAATTCTCATTTCCTATACTATCTAATCAAAAAATACGATTGTTATAGTCAAATTATTTATTTGAATAACAAACATCATTCTCATGATTTTACTTATGAAGAAACAGATTTTTTTGAATTAGTCTTAAACGATAAGCAAGCTATAATGCTTGAAGAGTTGGACGATTTTGAGAAAAGTTTAGTTTGTCGTATGGGTGGTTCGCGTTATGGAGAATGGAGCTTTGAGTTAATTGAACATATTAAAAAACTAATTTTAACTAGGGTGTGTTGACAATTACCGTAAATGGATAATCGTCGCTGCTAAATAGATATTAGCAGCAAACGACTCATCCGT
>NZ_JASMRR010000012.1:0-77751 GCF_041431175.1 Psychrobacter sp. Arc29
TTACACAGAATCTGGGATGGTCTCTTCAAGTCCTCACTAGCGCACCGATCATAGATAGAATATCTATGGTAAGTACATCATGAAGTACACTGTGGCTATCTCAGCAAGTTGAAACCTTAATACCATTAGCTCACAGCCAAAGATTCAAGTCCTCACTAGGGAACCGAACTTATTCAATCAGTTCGGCAATTACCACCTCATTAATTATTGGGTTGGTCCGTTATAGAGGTATCGAACTAGCAGCTATCTCTCAGATTGTTGAGTCTCCAATAATTCCACTGTAGTTTATTAAGGCGTTACTTTCTATTAAATAAATCATAGGCTTTTATCTTCTTAGCGACAATCCTGCACCCATTTTCATAATAATCGACAAGTACGAAGCTATCAACAGTATCGGCATTACACTTTGGACAATGGTAAGCACCTAACTTCCAGTCATCTTTTTCGACCACTACAAGCCGACTGTTTCCATAAAAGTATCTTATAGCAAATGATGTTAGATAGAAGGATTCGGTTTCATTGGCTCCATTGGGGCATAGTCTGTTGATAAGTTATTAAGACAATCAGTTGTTACGAACAGGTTTGTACAATTGAACCTTGAAACTTTATAATGCTCAATGAAATCAAAAGGTAAAATGTATTGTCCACGCAGATCAACAAAAATCACCTTTTGAGCTAAGTTTGTAGTCTAACTAAGGTTATTGAATGAAACAGTATCTAGATTTATGTCAACGTATAGTTGATGAGGGTGTATGGGTAGAGAATGAACGAACTGGAAAACGTTGCTTAACCGTTATTAATGCTGATTTAGACTACAACGTAGGAGCTAATGAGTTTCCCTTAGTAACTACTCGAAAGAGTTATTGGAAAGCAGCTATCGCAGAGTTGTTGGGATATCTACGTGGTTATGATAGCGCAGATCAGTTTCGAGCTATTGGATGTAATACATGGAACGCCAATGCCAATGAAAATGCAGCCTGGCTAGCTAATCCTTATCGTAAAGGTAAGGATGATATGGGCCGAGTTTATGGTGTACAGGGACGAAGATGGCGTAATTCAGTAGGAGAGGAGTTTGACCAACTTCGTAAGATTTATAATAACTTGCGAAACGGTATTGATGATCGAGGTGAAATTCTAACCTTCTACAATCCAGGTGAGTTTCATATGGGATGTTTACGTCCTTGTATGCATACTCATACATTTTCGTTGCTAGGTGGAAAGCTTTATTTGACTTCATCACAACGTTCATGTGATGTACCATTAGGTCAAAATTTTAATCAGATTCAAGTGTTTACCTTACTAGCTCTCATGGCTCAAATTACGGGCCACGAGGCTGGAAAAGCTTATCATAAGATCGTAAATGCACATATTTATGAAGATCAATTAGAATTAATGCGTGACGTGCAATTAAAACGCGAACCTTATCCGTCACCTAAGCTTCATATTAACCCTGAAATTAAGTCTCTCGAAGATATTGAAACATGGGTAACATTGGATGACTTTAAAGTTGAAGGATACCAGTATCATGAGTCTATTGCCTATCCATTCTCAGTTTGATATAAGCATAAAGTGAAAGCTGAGAAGGTTGATAAACTTTTATTAGGCATGAAGTATTAATATATGTGATTTGTACTATGGGATATATGCTTATTAGCTAAGCTCTCGCTAGCTTTTAAGCAAGAGGAAATCAAGATTATGCTCTTTATAGCATAGATGATTTTTGACAGACTAGTGCATAAGCTGTTTCGATCTTGCATCTTCTAAGGCTAACATTTTTCTCAATTTCTTAATTTCTTGTTCAGCTTCTGATAGTGACCTTTTGTCTGTGTCAGATAGTGTTTTATAGTAATCTCGTGACTCTCTCATTTTTTGTAACCGTTTGTCTGAGTGCTCAGCGACCCTTTTTATATCTTGATATTCATTAAACCAGTAGATAACCTCACTTTGTGCTCGACTTAGCTTTGCTTCTAGCGCATTTTTTACATTGGCAGTGCTTAAACGTACTTGTTCTTTACGTGATTTCTCTTCGGTTTTCCGAGAGTCTCTGATCTGTTTAAGCTCTTGGACAGGCCAAACGCGGTTTGAGATGGTATTCCGATGAATACCAGTCATTTCTGAAAGTTGTGCTACAGTGGCTTTCAACCTCTTGTTGCCTTTAATGTCTGATAATGCCTTTTCCAATAGCAATGTGTTTGCATCATAGTCATCGCTATTCTTTTGATCATAAGCATTCATAGTTCAACTTCCTCACCAAGATTTTCCAGTACCATTCTGGCTTCGTTCATTGCTGCTAGAACTTGCTCACGATTGTGCGAATATTCTGGTTTATTGAGATTAAGCTTGTTTAACGTATAAACTTCACGCCATTTAGGGGCATGTTTAGTAGTTACGACGGCTTGTTTGCATCGAGCTGGGTTGCAACGTAGTGAACCAATACATGGTAGGCTTGAGTCATATTCTTCTGCTCTATTACCATAGCAAATCCCTTGGCCCATATATACTATGGCAACACCTTGATCTACCATAGCCTCATATACTTCCTCTTCCGTGTAGCCTTCAGCCATATATCCGCTAAACGTCTTAATTAGACCTTTTTTATGCTCATTCGCTTTACCACCATAATACGTGCCATTTGGATTATGGGCTGTTTTAATAGCCTCTAATTCAGCTGCTCGGCGCAATGATTTCTTATCACCTTTTCGGTTCCCATCTTTTGACAGCATTTCACCTATATCACCATACCCTAGCGTTACTAATGAAGTAGACCCAGCAGAGGTATAGTTAGAGACGCTATCCACAAAATGCTTCAATTGAAACGATATTAGAGGTAGTCCTACTTCAGCCTTGAATAGTTGATATGTTAAGGTGTGTCTTAACATATATGGATTGAACTTTAGTTCTTTAGCAATTTTTTCGCCTAATAGTTGGTTAATAAAATTATTCATTTGATACACAATACCAGTACTATTCATTGACTGAGGGGAATTGCCAGGTTCAACAGTATCTACACTAGAAATTAAGTAGGGCGACGCCTTAATTTTTGAAATATACGAAGCTGCCAACACTGCATCCTTAACAATTGGTATAGCTACCCATCTATCGTCAAACAAACCTGTACTAACTTCATCTTTATGTTTTTTGACCGTACTTTCAATTAGCCAAACGGCATCACTTTGAATCAAGCACGAACAATTCTGCACTCTTACTTCTGATAGTTCAGATGGTCTCATACCTGTATACTGACCTACTAAATACGTGCAGGCATACGCTACGAGATTAACGTATTTCCTAAGGTTATCTGCTTTATAACCGCGTTCTCTCAATTTTTCACGTAAAGTTGACCCAGCCATAACTTTAGAATCTTTATTTAGCATCCAATCATAAGGCTCGATTACATTCATAACAAAATTTGAAGAATAATTTTTGGTTCTTAATCGCATAGCAATGTACCCATGTAGAGTTTCATGCGTAACACGTTCTTGACTAGCCCATGATAAATATTCGCTCGTATTGAAACGTTCTAAAGAGTTGACATCTGATATTTTTTTTCCGTCTCCTATAGCGTTTAAAAAATCTACTACAATAAAAGATGCAGTCTTTGATAAAGATTCAAAGACCAAGTCTGGTAACACTTGATCTTTCTTTTTTTTATCAACATTCGCTACTCTCTTCCATTTCAGGCTATCTAACTCTACATGAGCAATAGGCTTTCCAAATACATACTTAACAGAAGCTGGGCTGCGTAAGTATTTAAAAAATCTATCTAAATCTGCACCTTTTACACGATTATAGTTTTTAGCCGCTATGGGGTACAGTTCGGGTGTTATATCGGATAATGTTTTAATCTTTGTCTGAACAAACTCATAACCTAGTTCATGAGATGCTTGTTTGAATAGTTCATTGATAAATGTTAAACCACTTTCAAAAGTTGTAATCAAGGAGTTGGCTTTTAATATTTTTTTTGATCGGCTTTTACCCTCGTTTTTCTGCAGCTTGAAGATGGAACTATTGAGCAAAGCCAACTCGAATATAATTTTCATTTCTATCAAAACAAATGCCGGAATCGCTGTATATTTTGAAAAATTGATTCGTAGCTTTGCACCTTGAACATTTCTTGCAGCATTAGGATAATCTTTATTAAAGTTCCAAACGCTATCAGAAAACTTTGATAGTGTTGATATGGGTTTGTCCATAAGAGAAGTTATATACTCTATATCAAATGTGTGCTTATGCTGAAGGCACTCATTCCTCTGATCCGTAATAGGATTTAAAGCTTGCAAAACATAGGAACGATGTTTTACAAAAGCGGTCAACACGTCTAATTTTCTTTCATAGTCCATCAAATTACCCCATCAACTAGTGTAGTGGTTTCAATGTACTCTGCTAAACGCTGTCCATTCTCTAGATCCTCTAAGGAAAAGTCAGACAATGTTGGGTCTGTAATACCTTTTATTAGTTCCATATTTTCCAAAATGACATGTCCATAGGGGGTGTCCATAACGCGAGTATGCTCTGTCAAAAGCGTGTAGTCACGCTTCATTGCAAAGATTTCAGGAAGGTTTTTGGCCGTAATAATGACATTGTCACAACCTAAACACTTATTATATTGTGAGCATGGAGTACCAGGAATATAGGATGAAAGGTTCTTTACAAAATCTGGAGGATCAAAAATATTCCTGCATTCTGCTAAAGGGGTATGGAAGGTTATTGCTAATTCGTTAGTATCTCTAGTTTGTACTTTTTGAGTTTGTCTATTCAAAGTAGATTGATGTATTTCTTTTAGTTTATCGTTTATCTTTACTCTACTTATCGTATTGAAGTCATAAGAGTCTATATAACCAATAGTCGTTTGAATTGAGGAGTGCCCTAACATGAGCTGAATTTCGCGTAAAGCTACTCCATTGTCTAACATTTCACTAACAAAAGTTGGTCTAAACCTGCTTATTGTAAGAGTTAACGGCTCTCCTGCGTCGTCCTTCAAATTATACTTCTCAACAAATCTGGATAAGCTATTGCCTAAGGTACTTGCGTTTCCTTCTTTACTTCCTGATATAGGAGAAACTTTTCCATATTTTTTTGGACTATTCGATTGCCAAATGAATAATCTGTCTTTGAATGTATCATCTTCAATATGTGGTCGAAAGCTACAGGTTAATTGATTTAATTCTTCGAAAATCATTTTTATAGACTTCGCTTGACTCGATGTAAGCCAAGTTAATTGTGCATTGAAAAGATCCAGAGGGTATTCCTTGTAGCCATCAGAGCGCTCTTTCCAATATCTAAGACAAGGTCGTGATGTTGCTGGATGAGATTCTAGATAATCGTCTACGTTGAGAGAAAGTAAAGAATCTGCATTTAATCCTGTAATTTGGGCTAGCCTTAAAAGGTAGGGTATGAGTATATCTATATGTAACATCGGGGTAACACCCCATTCATCATATATCCCGCTCAAACCTTTGTCTGAACGGGCAATAATTCTCAAGAAAGATTTTTCGATAGGGGACTCTGCTGTATGGTAATGGATTGGCTTACACCCCAAGGGGTTTTCAAACAGCCATCGCGCATTATCTAGTGTAGAAAGGCCTTTTACTACAAAACCTTTTTCATTCAAAGGATTTTTACCTATACCCGTTTTTTCGTATGGTATAAGAGCTGCTTTAGACTGACACAATCCTTTTTCGATAGCATCTAATACCTGAATCCGCTCGTTCGTTGTAAATGGCTTTTTCGCGTCTGTTTCTCTACTTACAGCAAAGCCATTTATATCGAAAAAGCTATACTCCAGATCCCGTACTTGGGTCAGCCTACACAGTGTTCTGCGTACTGAACTCAAAAGTGTATTTGCATGATGACTTGATATTTCTTTACTTATTATCTTTTTCTCTAAATATTTTCGATATCTAGATAGGAGATGCTCATCAAAAACTGTGACAATTTTTAAAGGTGAATTACCATATAGTTCAGATAAGAAATCTATAAAGGAATTACTCGCAATTCTATAGTTACTCTTGCCTGATTCTGAAGAGACAATTTTACTAGTACAGGCAAACAGTTGCTCAACCTGAATAAAAGGTTCTAGTTTTGAAGGAAAGAAGAAATTATCAGCAGCATGTAACTCTCTTGTGGCCAGTCTATGAAAACGTTCTATCTGACTTTCACTATGATTTTTTCTATTTATGTTCGCTTCGCTTGTTCTTTTAGCAACGCTTTTATAATTTGGATCAATAATTCCAAGTTTTTCAAGATCTTTGTGAATGAAGTCCCAAGCATCTTTAACAGCATTAAAGTATAAGGAAGATATTTTTATAGGAAATTGTCCCAATGGCATTTTCCCAACTGAAATCTTATTACCAAAAATAGGTAATGTATGCTTTTCTTTTTTAGATAACTGTCTGTACCAATTCAGTAGCTTCCTTCTGCTTTCGATGCCAGCAGCTTCATAGCTCCCATCTGGTATTACTAGAATCCCTTCTTTGATCATCTTTTCGATCAAAGGGTTCGTAAGCTCTCTGTATTTATATGCCATAGGGTATGAAATTCCTACTGCATTTTGTATATATTTTACGGAGACACTAAAACCTAAAAGGTTCTTAGCCTTGCTAATGGGTATTTCCCACAGTGTTTCTACATCTGTGACTGTTCTTGATACCCACTCTAAGATAGCAGATGCTTCGTCTCTAATAGGACGCTTTCTTGACTCGACTTTATTAAAACCGGCACTTATAATTCCCAGTCTACAGAGATCTTCATGAATCTCATCGATTGTTTTTGCTACCAATTCATATTGAGTTGCTAAAACATTCCAGTAGTCCTGCTCGTGTCCTATTGATTTGAAGCAAACGTTGTTTATAGATTTAGTCAAACGAGGAAGGTTTTTCTTATCACTAAAACTTAAATTGCTATACCAATATAATATTCTCTGTCGAGTTATATTCTCTCTACTAGAAGCTCCTTTTACGACAACCTTCATCTCAGCCATTTTCTCTATCAATGGAACGGTGAGGTGCTTTCGTCTATCAGCTTCATTGACCGTAATAGATGTCTCTTTCGCTAAAAATTTAGATGTGATATTGACGCCCCAAGGATCCTTGAAATGGCTGCTAAGTGGTAAGGATAAGAGTTGGTTTGGACTCTTTAATAAGCCCTCTACCCATGTACTTACCAATTGATCAGTGGCTATTCCGTCCTTTTTCATTTGATGTCCTTAATGCCAATTTTCAATTGTGTCTGTTCAGATAAGCGCCTCATCTTCTCAGCTCTAGTTAGTAAGTCCCCATTCTCATCACAAATAGTATTATAAATTTCCTGAGGAATGCTGGTATACATTTGGGTAGTACTGAGGTGGTTATGACCTAAGTTTTTTTGTACGATAACGAGCCGATCTAGGTAGTCGGATCCTAGGTCATTTGATTGCAATATTGCATAGGCATTACCATGCCGTAGCTTGTGAGGAGAGATTATTCTATCGAGGCGACCTTTCTTTATTGCACGTTTGCTGATACGTTCAAGTAACTCGTTTATCGCTTTACGTGTATAAGGAGTGCCTTTAGCATTAAAAAATGCTGGGGTTTCATCTGGATTTACATATTTGCGAGCATGTTTTTTGTAAAGCGGAGACGCATGATATTTCTGTATACGTTTAATGGTTGCCGAACTAACTAACGTCCATCGTGGTTTGATTTGATTTCCACGCCCCTTGCTACCTTTTATGGCTAAAGGTACGTAGTCTGCATGAATAGGTTGATCGGACTCTACTGAAATGAACTTTTCAGAGTTAAAGTTGACAGTATCTCTAAAATCTTTAAGAGTAACCCTGATCAGCTCCGAACGCCTCACGCCAGAGTCATATAAAAACTGAAGTATTACTCGTTCTCGTTCTAATCGAGTAGATTGAATCAATATGAAAAGATCATCAAGAGTGCATGAAGTAATTGGTGTACGCTTTGGTAATTTTGAAAAGTATCCATTACTATATGGATTATCCTCTCTAAGCGGCTGACGGTCTTCTGTGCGACTGCAGAGGAAATGAAGGAAAGCGTATATTGCTCCATCACGATTTCTAATAGTAGCTGAACTTCTATGTTCTTCAACACTTAAGAAAGTACAGTATTCCTGAATTACATACCCTGGAACTGTAATGAAGACCTCATCAGTTTCATTATCGCTATAGTCTGGACGACTACGGATATACTTTAAGAAGTAAGTTAGGTTTTTGCCATATGTATTTGCTGTTTCATGAGCAATCTTTTCGTGCTTGAATTGATATGATAGATACTCAGAGATAAGAGGGAGGATTTTACCACTATCATCAAATACACCAACCCCATTCACTTTGACTTTCTGATCCAGTAATAGGTCTGGTATTTCATTAGTTAAATAAGATTTTGATAGGTCTAACTCTCTATTGGAGCAAATCTTAATATCCATAATACAGGCCAAAGTAATACATAGATTAAATTGTATATCATATTATGCATGGCCTGATGTTCACTATAAGTATAGAGGAATGAGATGTTCCTAGGCTGCTAATAATTCATACTGTGAATTATCATTATAGGGGAATAATAGGAAAAGATCAGCCGAACGTTGATATAGCTGACAGGACAACTTACCGTCTGCGACGAAAAACTGAAACAGCGTATGACACGGCGGTAGTGCCACTTGCTCTGCTTCGCCCGGATTCCAGCCTGATACAATCAAGCGGCGCGAGTTGGGGTTGGTTTTGATTTGCTCAACGACCTGTGCGATTTGATCGACACCATCATCGTTATAGCTGCCGTCCGCGCCTTTACTTGCACCATAGTTACGCCACTGATGACCATATACTGGACCTAAGTCGCCCGCAGGACGATTGAAGCGTGCGGTTTGCTCCGCTGTCGCCCATTCATTCCAGATACGTACGCCATTGTCTTGCAAATACTGAACGTGGGTGCTGCCACTCAAAAACCATAATAGCTCATAGGCGATGGATTTGAAGTGAACTTTTTTTGTCGTCAATAATGGAAAACCTGCTGCTAAGTCAAAACGCAGCTGCGCGCCAAAATGACTCAGCGTACCCGTACCCGTGCGATCGCCTTTTTCAGTACCATTGTCTAAGACGTGGCGTAGCAAATCAAGATACGCTTGCTCGTTGTTACTTTGGGTGCCATTGCTCATAAAAGTGCTCTTTAATTACTGCTGACAGCGTCCACAGATTAGGCTAATAATCCATATAGACTCTATCATTGTTAAAAGTATTGCTAGGGTAGGCGTTATGAGGCGTACCCTCTTATTCAAGTGATTAATCGTTCTATCGGTAAGGTGAGACCCTTAGTAAGCGGCGTGCTTACCCCAATCGTAGATGCCACGCTTATAGGCGTAACCGATCAAGAACAGACCAATAATAATCATCGGTGTGCTCAATATCTGACCTTTGGTCACCCAGCCTAACAAAATAAACCCTTGGTCAACGTCTGGCTGACGGAAGAACTCAATGATGAAGCGGCTCAAGCCATAGCCCAGCATAAAGACACCAGTCACTGCCATACGCGGACGAGGTTTTGATGAATACCACCAAAGGAATAAAAATAGCAGCAGACCTTCGGCAAAGGCTTCATACAGTTGTGATGGGTGACGAGGCAATAAATACTGACCATTGACCTCAGTCATCACCTCTTGTAGCTCAGGATTGGCCTGTAGTTGCTGCATATCAAAGCCAGCCGCTTGGGGAAAGTAGGTGAGCCAATTGTAGCCACCATCAGAGACACGGCCCCATAACTCGCCGTTGATATAGTTACCGATACGACCAAACAACAAGCCCGTCGGTACGCAAGGCACGATAAAATCGAGCACTTGAAACGGGGTCTTTTTATATTTGCGAGCAAAATATAGCATGCCCAGCATGACACCGATCAGGCCACCATGGAATGACATGCCGCCTTCCCAGACCTTGAAGAGGTAGGCTGGGTTTTGTAGCAACTCACCAAATTGATAAAACAATACGTAACCGACACGACCACCCAAGATGACGCCCAGTGCACCAAAGAACACGAGATCTGAGACCATATCTGTCGTCCAGCCTTCACGCTTGGTGCTGCGATACCATGCCAGACCGTAAGCGGCAGCAAACGCCAGTAAATACATCAGTCCATACCAATGGACTTCGACAGGCCCAAGTGCCAAGGCGACAGGATCGTACTGAGGATGAATCATCATAAGAGTGTCATAATATTGATAATAAAGTGCTGACTATAATAGCAAATTTCGTGCGCCCAGCATACATAATTGCTCCAACCCAATCAGAGGTTATTGGCAATTTAAGTTTTTGAGGTAGTGCAGAATGTCTAGGCTGAGAGCTAAAAAAGCTAAAAAGTGAGATAAAAAATTGACTTTAATTGGGGTGGGTTTTCATGATGATATATAGTCTTGGTAGCTAACAATTTAAGATAAAAATGTGATCTCTATCGTTTTTAATTGGTCACTACCAAGTGCTCATAAATAAATGCAGTTAAGTAAATGCAGCTAGATAGCCACCAGTTCTTGTACTTTGTTATCGATCATCGTATCACCTGCACCTTGTGAGACGACCTTACCACGTAATAATACGGTGTAGTTGTCAGCCAGCTCTTCAGCAAATTCATAGAACTGCTCGACCAACACAATCGCCATATCCCCTTTGTCAGCCAAGTCCCGAAGCACACGGCCAATATCTTTGATGATAGAGGGCTGTATACCTTCGGTTGGCTCATCCAAAATAAGGACAGTTGGCTCGGAGGCTAGCGCGCGCGCAATGGCAAGCTGCTGCTGCTGGCCACCAGACAAATCACCACCGCGGCGATGTTTCATCTCATCAAGCACTGGAAAAATATCATATAAATGCTTGGGTATTTGTTTGGCTTTAGCGCGTGAAAACTTTGCCATACCAATCAAGATATTTTCTTCTACCGTTAGTGTCGAGAATATATCGCGACCTTGCGGCACATAAGCCAAACCTGCTCGCACGCGCTGCTCGGGGGAGAGTTTGCTGATGTCTTGGTCATTGAGCAAAATTTGTCCTGATTTGATCGGTAATATCCCCATCAGGCATTTGAGTAACGTGGTTTTGCCCACGCCATTACGCCCAAGTACCACGCTGCACGCACCGACAGGCGCTGTGAACGAGACATCTCGTAAAATATGACTGCCGCCATAATATTGATTGATGCCATTGACTTGTAACATGACGGTCTCCTAATCTTTCAATAATTTTTAATATTTGCATGGTTTCGCATTTGCATAGCTTGGCATTTGCATAGCTTCGCGGTTTATGGGCTGGCAATGTATTGAGCCAGTGCGCCAATTATCGGCCTAAATAAGACTCAATCACCGCTTCATTGGCTTGCACTTCAGCCAAGGTGCCTTCGGCCAATATCGACCCTTGGGCTAATACAGTGACTTTTTCACTAATGGCATCAATAAAAGTCATGTCATGTTCGACCACCACTAAGGTATGGTTCTTTTTTAGGCGCAGGCATAGCTCGGCCGTATGCTCGGTTTCGGCATCCGTCATACCGGCTACAGGCTCATCGAGCAAGATCAGTTTGGGACTCTGCATAAGGAGCATGCCAATCTCTAGCCACTGTTTTTGACCATGAGAGAGCAGGCCAGCTGGCTTATTGATTCTGTCAGTCAGGCGGATTTGCTCAAGGGTGGCATCGAGGGTATCGCGAGTATCGGCATCGAGTTTGTTAAACAAGCTTTTGACCACACGTTTGTCTTTTGGCGCGGCAAGTAGCAAATTGTCCATGACGGTGAAGTTTTCGAACACGGTGGGTTTTTGAAACTTACGCCCGATACCTGCTTCAGCGATTTCTTCGGTAGATAGACTGGCAAGATTATGCGTCTGACCAAAAAATACACTGCCTTCGGTAGGGCGAGTTTTACCAGTGATGACATCCATCAGCGTGGTTTTGCCAGCGCCATTGGGGCCGATAATACAGCGCAGCTCGCCTTCCTCAATATAGAGCGACAGATTGTTGAGTGCGCGAAACGAATCAAACCAAACGCTCACTTCTTCTAGATATAGCGCAATGCCATGGCTAAAATCGACGCCTGCTGGCTTTGGGTGGCTGCGACCCGTACCACCATGAGTACGCCCATACTCATGGATCGACTGCTCAGATGGTGTTGATTTATCAGTTAGCATTACTGTTTCTCCTTTTTGAAGCGATCGAACAAGCCCATGATGCCATTAGGCAAAAATAAGGTGACTACAACGAATAGCCCGCCCAATATCAATAGCCAAAACTCAGGGTAGGCGACCGTAAAGTAGGTTTTTACTGCGTTCACCACACCCGTTCCCAAAATCGCGCCAATTAAGCTTCCTCTACCACCAGTCGCTACCCAAACGGCCATCTCGATTGAGTTCACAGGGTTCATCTCACTTGGATTGATAATACCGACTTGCGGTACATAGAGCGCACCTGCGATACCAGCAATGACAGCGGACAACACCCAAGCGGATAGCTTGTACCATAAGGTTCGATAACCCAAATACTGCAAGCGGTTCTCGCTATCGCGAATCGCGCCCAATACGCGTCCATAAGGCTGATTCATCAGATGACGTAGACCCATGTAAGACACCAACAGCGCTAAAGCAGTGACAAAACACAGCACCGCACGGGTTGAGGCAGCAGTAATGTCATAACCTAAGAGGGTAGTGAAACCAGTGAAACCATTATTGCCACCAAAGCCTGTCTCGTTACGAAAGAATAGCAGGGCGGCGGCATAAACCATGGCCTGAGTAATGATAGAAAAATAAACACCTTTGATTTTTGAGCGGAAAGCAAAGAAGCCAAAGATAAAGGCAATCACACCTGGCACCAAAACCACCAATGCCATCGCCCACCAAAAATGCTGTGTACCGGCCCAATACCATGGCATCTCAGTCCAGCTCAAGAAACGCATAAAGTCAGGCAGGCCATCGCCAGCAGTCTCACGCGTTAAGTACATGCCAAACGCATAACCACCCAGCGCAAAATACAAGCCATGCCCTAAGCTTAAGATGCCAGCATAGCCCCAGACGAGATCGAGTGCCAATGCCACCATAGCCAGTGCCATGATTTTGCCAATCAGGGTAATCCAGTAGGCGGATAGGTGAAAGGGTGACGTCTCTGGCATAAGGTGTAGCCAAGGCAGTATCAGTAGTACGGCAAAACATAACCCAATTAAAACAGCACTACGCGGCGTATCAGACAGTAATTTGGTCAGTATCATAGGGTTCTCCTTATTCGACAAAGCGGCCTTTGAGGGCAAATAAACCTTGTGGCCGCTTCTGAATAAACAGAATCACAAGAACCAACAACACAATCTTGGCCAATACTGCACCAATGCCAATCTCAAGCACCGTACCACTAACGCCAAGTCCCAAGGCGGCCAATACCGCGCCCCATACTTGTCCAACCCCGCCAACGACGACGACCAAAAACGTATCAATAATATACGTCTGACCCAGATCAGGGCCGACGTTGCCCACTTGAGCCAGCGCGCAACCAGCCATACCAGCCAGTCCAGAGCCCAAACCAAATGCCATCATATCGATGCGCGCAGAAGGGATACCGACGGCGCGTGCCATTTGACGGTTTTGAGTGACGGCTCGTATAAATAATCCAAAGCGAGTTTTGTTGAGTAAGTACACCAGTAGCGCCACGATGATGACCGTAAACACGATGATGGCGATACGGTTATAAGGCAGTACCAAACTTGATGACACTTGATACGCACCGCTAAGCCACGCCACATTACTGACCTCAACGTTTTGCGCGCCAAAAATCATCCGTACCAATTGCATTAAGATTAGACTGACGCCAAATGTTGCCAATAACGTCTCTAGTTCACGACCGTATAACGGACGAATCACAATGCGCTCAATAATCATACCGATGATGGCACTGACTAAAAACGCAGCTGGAATAGCAGCAAGCAAATACCAGCCCGCCATATTCGGCAGATAAGCTTGGAAGAAATTTTGCACCATATAAGTGGTATACGCACCAATCATAATCAGCTCACCATGCGCCATATTAATGACACCAAGTAAGCCAAAGGTAATCGCGAGACCAAGCGCTGCGAGCAATAAAATGCTGGCTGTACTCATGCCAGTGAAAATATGACCTGTCCATGTGCTTATTTCAATACGGCGTGCCACGCTATCTCTGGCATCGATAAGTGCCGCTTCAAGCGTGGGGTCCAAGCTGTCAGATGCAAGGGCAGATTCAAGATCAACCAATACCTGCGGATTATCGCTATCAGCAAGTAGGTTCACAGCGGCAATCTGAGTGGGCAAATCGCCATTTTTGAAATCAATACGAGCCTGTAGAGCCGTTAGTGCTTTTTGAACGTTGGTGTCGTCCTCATTTGCGGCAGCGGCTGTAATAATGGCTGGATCGACTTGGTCAATATTATCAGCCAAAATATCCACCGCTTGCAGACGCTGTGCTGGCTTGTCAGACTCCAGTTTTACCTTCGCTTGTCCAAAAATAAGCGCGGATCGTAGGGCATTGGTCAGGGTGATTTGTGATAGATCACTTGGCCAATCGGTCGTTTCTTTTTTATCAGGATACGTAAATAGTTGATCTTCTGCGTTGAGTAAATAAGTCTGTCCGCCGTTGCCTTGATATAGTTCATCATTGGCAATCAACTCAACAAAACTGTCCAAACTCTCAATCGACCCTGGCCAATCGCTTAGCATGGCTTGGCGCTTACTAAAATCGCCCGCCACAAATTGTTGAATGGCATCGCCTGATGCGGCAGTTGAGGCTTGTGTAGGCGTAGTCAATGATTGCTCATTATTGGTGCGTAGCGTGTCACTACCATCGGTCATCGACTCTGAGGTGACAATGGCGATATTTGCCGATTGGGAGTCGTTATCAGCATGGGCAGTGGCGGATATAAATAATGCAATCAAGGCAAGTAACCGTAGTGGCGCATAGATGGAAAAACGAGCCGCGTACCGCATGACTTCACTAACTGATGCTTTTGGACTATTACCATGTTCGGATGATGTTTGCCCTGCAAATGGGCGTAAAGTATGGCGCTGCATGTGCGGCTCCCTGTTTTTACAGACAACAAACCCTTAGCCTCTGCTGCTTAGCGGACTAAGCAGTAGAGGTGATGATAAGATTTGAAGGTGTTGAAAGTTTTGAAAATAAGTGTTGAAAATCAATGTGGAGAGTAGGCGTTGGCTTATTTATTTCATTTATCCATCTACCGACTATCCATGCATTTTTCAGTACAAATTTATTTAGGAGACCTTTTATTTAGGAATGTATTCGCTCCATGGCTGCGCTTGGATGACTTCTGGAGTTTTGTAGATAATGTCAAATTGACCATCGGTACGAATTTGTCCAATCATCACAGGCTTCCATAAATGATGATTTTCGTCATCCATCTTTAGGGTATAGCCAGAAGGCGCATCAAAGGTTTGTCCCGCCATACTAATACGCACTTTATCGACATTGGTGGTTCCTGCTTTTTCAACGGCTTGTTTCCACATATTGATACCCACATAGGTGGCCTCCATCGGATCGTTGGTCACGACTTTGTCGGCATTAGGTAGGTTTTTGTCCAGAGCGTATTGCTTATAGCGTTTGGTGAAATCGCTATTAGTTGGGTTTTTGATCGACATAAAATAGTTCCATGCCGCCAAATGACCTTGTAGCAAGCTGGTATCGATACCGCGCAGCTCTTCTTCACCGACTGAGAACGCCATGACGGGAATGTCCGAGGCTTTGATACCTTGGTTGGCAAGTTCACGATAGAACGGCACGTTTGAGTCGCCATTGATGGTAGAGATCACCGCAGTCTTTTTGCCTGTTGAGAATTTCTTAATATTAGAGACGATGGTTTGGTAGTTGCTAAAACCAAATGGGGTGTACTCTTCCATGATGTCTGCATCAGCCACGCCTTTTGATTTCAAAAATGCCTTTAGAATCTGGTTGGTGGTTCGTGGATAAACGTAATCCGTACCCAATAATACAAAGCGCTCTGCACCGCCGCCTTCTTCACTCATCAAATACTCAACTGCTGGAATGGCTTGCTGGTTGGGAGCCGCGCCAGTATAAAAGATGTTTTCTGATTGCTCTTGTCCTTCGTACTGTACAGGGTAAAACATCAAGCCGTTCAGCTCTTCAACCACTGGCAATACTGACTTACGCGATACTGATGTCCAACCACCAAAGATGACATCCACTTTATCTTGAGTGAGCAGCTGACGGGCTTTTTCAGCAAACAACGGCCAATCAGACGCAGGGTCTACGACTACTGGCTCTAGTTGCTTACCGAGCACGCCGCCATTGGCGTTGATCTCGTCAATGGTCATGAGTGCAGTGTCTTTTAGCGAGGTTTCAGAAATGGCCATGGTGCCAGATAGCGAGTGCAAGATGCCTACTTTGATCGTGTCGCCATCAGCGGCAGGAGTGGTCGTTGTCTCTGTCGTGGTTTCAGTCGTTGTCTCTGTCGATGCCGCAGTTTCGGCAGGCTTTTGACAGCCAGCGAGGCTCAGACTACCAACGACGGCAATTGCTAGTAACGAAAAGCGTGATTTGATTTTGCCGTGTGATTGAGCGTCAATAAACTGAGGATTGGCTAAAGTTGGTAATGAAAACATGGACATCTCCTAAATAGACACAAAAGATAAAGTACTGCTCCTGAACAGTTATTAAGCGTTCAAGTTCCGTGCCAAGACAAAAAAGCCAATAATCGCGTAATAATTGAGCAATAAATAAATATTGTCTGTTATTTTCGTTAATTTAGTGCACGATTGTTAATAAGCTGCACCATAACGGGGAAGGAGATGAAAAATTGGTGCAATGTAAAAACAAAGTCACGACATAGAGAAGAGCTGATATAAGCACATAGGTTGCTAAAAGCACTTATTGCTAAAAATCTGCAAAACGGCTACGGTAATGCTTATAGAATAGACATTATTTCACATACTTATCTCATGAATATATTACGCTGACGCCATGATCGATTTCACTTCTAAGGAAAGATATATGAACGCATATTCAACCGAGTGGTCTGGCCTAACGGCTCCTGCTCGCACCTCATCACGGCGCTCGCAACGATTGCGCCTTATGGTTTTGCCACTTGTGCTTGGTGGCAGTGCGGTACTGGCATTACCCGTCGCCCAAGCAGCACCCAGCAGTATCGAGCAAGTGACCGTGTATCAAGGCTTAGCAAGCGTCACACGAGCACTGCCCATTACTGGTAGCGGTGAGCAAACTGTGATATTTTCTTGCCTGTCACCTTATATGGATAAAGAAAGTCTCAGCGTACAGGCAATAGGTAATGTCAATATTGGTGAAATCAGTATTGAAGAGTTAACAGGAGAGCAAGCAATCCAGTGCCAATATCAAGGTGACGCTAAGGTACAAACACAGCAAAATACCTTAGCTAGTATTAATGCGGAATTAGAGGCAGCGCGCTTAGCAAAAGCCTACTTGCAGAATTTGACCACAGTTACGCAACTCAATACCGAAGGGACTATCGCCAATAACACACGCGATATAGAGTCTCAAGCGAACAGTCTTAACCAAAAGATTTTGGACATTCAGCAGCGCCAAGCACGCGCCCAAGACACACTGAATCAGCTGATGGCAGGCAGTGTCACGTCAACGGCGAGTAATGTGACACAAGTGAGTGTACGCACTGCTAGTCGCGCGCCAAGTAGCATTAAATTGCATTATCAGGTGCAAGGCGCAGGCTGGGAGCCCACCTATCAAGCGCGTCTCAACACCAATAGCGAGCAGCTAAATATCACCGCTTCTGCGATCATTGCCCAGCAAACGGGCGAGAACTGGACAAACGTCCCTGTGACTCTTAGTACTGCTAACCCTAACCAAAGTGCGACAGGGCGACTGCCTCATGTGCCGCGCCTATCACTCTATGAAGAAAACCAAAATGTTGAGTATGCAATACCTATGTCGGATAACACGCCTGTCGTAGTATCTGCCAGAGAGGGTTATAGCGACGATTCTAGAGCACCAAATATGGCACCATTGCCGAACTTTACGGTCAGTAGCCAAAATAAAAACGGTATCATTGAGTATCGTTTGCCGCAGCGAGTGAGTATACCCAGTGGTGGCAGGCGAGTGCGCACTGTCATTGGTGAGCAGTCTGGCAGCAGTAAGCTGTGGGTTCGTAGTACCCCGAGCGTCGAGACGGCGGCCTATTGGTACGCATCAGCGCCGTTCTTGACGCCAGATTGGGTGGATGGCTCACTACAGCTATACCGTGATGATAATTACGTTGGACAATCGCGCTACAACTATCAGATGTTAAAAGAGCAGGGGATTGGTTTTGGTCGTGATCCAAGCATGATGGTCAAAGAGCTGATCAATGAAGACAAGCAAGGTGAAAAAGGCGTGCTAAACCGTACACAAACCTTAACAATGACTAAGGCCTATCAATTTACCAATCAGCATAACCGCACTGTGCGCTTGCAAGTATTGGGTAGCGAGCCTATTAGCCGTGATGACAGTCTCAAAGTCGCAGTCACCCACACGCCGCCTGTCACTGAGCGCAATTGGAATGACAATCAAGGCATGGTAGCGTGGGAGTTTAACGTGCCAAGTAAGCAGTCACAGGTAATACGTACAACGTCTCAAATCAGTTACCCTGCCAATAAGATATTGAGTGGTGATCGATAAATGAGGCCTGCTCAGCAAGTCAGTTTTAAGCGATGATTTTTGTTCTTACCAAAGATCTCGCGCCCAACAAACCATTATAAAAGGAATCCTATGTGTATTGTCGCCATTGCTTGGCAGTTGTTTGACGAGCTGCCATTAGTGCTATTGTCTAATCGCGATGAGTTTTTGCAGCGTCCGACGGAGCCTCTGCATCAATGGTCTGATCAGCCGATTTATGCAGGGCGTGACCGTCAAAGTGGCGGCACATGGCTAGGTATTCATCAGCAGTCGCTAACAGATACAGTAGGCGAGGATGACACTATTTATCAGAAAAATGGACGCTGGGCGGCCGTATTGAATTTTCGCGATGGTGTGCAGGCAGGTATTAATGAGCGTTCACGTGGTGAGTTGGTCACGCGTTTTTTGACCAGTACGCTCAGTCCGATGGTCTTTGCACGGCAGATTGATTTGCGCAATTATGCAGGCTTTAATCTGATCGTCGGTGATGCTACTCAAGCCGTTATCATTAATAATCGCGGTCATGCACCCACGCCACTGCATGCAGGTCTGCATGTGATTTCAAACGGTCAGCCAGAGGACAGTTGGTTTAAGACCGAGCGGTTGCGTGGTCGTTTGCGCCAAGAAGTGCTACCGCTAATTGCCGAAGACAGCGCGGCTAGCTACTGGCAAGCAGCCGCATTCAATGTGTTGTCAGATAATACCAAAGCACCAGCCGATCAGCTACCAGATACAGGGATGAGCACTGAGCTTGAACAGACCTTATCCTCTATTTATATTGAGCCTGTGAGCTTTGGCAATGCTGACACCAGCAAGCCTACTTATGGCACACGGACCCAGAGTATTTTAACTTTGAGGCAAGAGAAGGGAAAAGGCTCAGAGCTCACCGCTCACATTGTCAGTCGAGAGTATCCGCATTCAATGGCTAGTGAGTAAAAACTTATTATTCAATGTCAGTGATAACTTCTACTGATTTCACGAGAACCTATACATCATTATTAAAACCATTCACACAAAAAAGCCTGTATCACTGGATACAGGCTTTTCATCATTTATATAAAAAGGTAAAAGGACATCTCATAAATTAAGACTGGATCAAATGATTATTTTGCTCAGGAATGATCAGTTCTTGCTTTAAGGGAAGTTCTCGTACCAATTCTTGTAAGGCGCGACGATAAACGCCTCGTTTAAAGTGAATCACTTGTCCGAGTGGATACCAGTAGCTGACCCATTGCCAATGGTCAAATTCAGGTTTCCCTTCATCAAAGCGAATGTGTTGGGTATTCGGCTCATCTAAGCGTAGCAAAAACCATTTTTGTTTTTGCCCAATACATAAGGGGTGCTGGCCATGGCGTACGTAACGTTTTGGCAGACGATAGCGCAGCCAGTCTTGCGTGACTGCCAATAAGTCTACGTGACGCGGATGTAAACCGACCTCTTCCCAGAGTTCGCGATACATTGCATCCATCGGCGTCTCCCCGCGGTCGATACCACCCTGCGGAAATTGCCAAGCGTTGTGACCAATACGTTTTGCCCACAGAACTTGCCCTTGTGTATTTGCCAAGATGATGCCGACATTGGCGCGAAAGCCGTCTGCATCTATCATGACTAAACCTTTTAATTTATTTAAAAATAGCTTGTTTTGAATTAAAACCATGACAGCAATCGTAATTATTATAAGGTGATTGTTATCGATATCAGCTCAAAACAAGATTCATTACCGTTATTAAACCAAGAAACAAGCAAAATGTGTAACAGTATTTTGCTATAAAATGTTTCACGAGTTTTACCTTTTAAAATCAACTATTTATAAACAGACTTTTGTAGGTTTTTTAAATAAAAATTTAATAAATATCGATGCGAGTAACGATAGCTGCATAGTGCTCAAATCATTTATTGAAGAAGAGGGTAAAACCAAGAAATTGTTTTCTCACGACACCATAGCCAAACAATGGCTTTATAAAATCTTGCTTTGGCTTATGCTACACTAGCAAAGCTGCATATATTTCAAACAATAAAAATAGGCAATATGCCAATTAAAGTAAGGAACATTTACAATGTCAGAATCAAAAGCAAGCGTCACATGGCAAGAAAACAAAGCCTTTATGGGCGTGTCACCATCAGGACATAACGTACAAATCGATGCGGACAAAGAAAAAGGCTCAAGCCCAATGGAGCTGGTTTTATTAGGGTTGGGTGGTTGTGCGAGCTACGATGTGGTGTCAATTCTTCAAAAATCACGTCAAGCAGTGACGGATGTGCGTTGTGAGCTAACTGCGCAACGTGCCGAAACCACACCAGCCGTTTACACCGATATTCACCTGCATTTTGTGGTTACTGGTCAAGACATTAAAGACAAACAGGTCGAAAAAGCCATTCATCTATCCGCAGAAAAATACTGCTCAGCCAGTCGCATGCTGGTCGCGGGTGGGGTTAATATCACCCATGATTTTGAAGTGATTGCAGGCTAAGGACTTATATAATGATCAGTGCATTTTTTGACTTGGTTTCTGATAAAGTTGCGTCTGCCATTTGGGCGATGGTGGTAGCGAGCTTACTGCCATGGGCTGTATCAATAATTGCAAAAGTATCTGGCGGCTTTAGGGTCAGAAATAATGCACATCCTCGCGATTTTTTTAAAAATGCAACAGGGATGGCGGCACGTGCTGATGCTGCACAAAAAAACAGCTATGAGACTTTGCCGGTATTTTTGGCGGCAGTGCTGGTGGCTATGCTGTTCTTTGTACCACAATCTATTATCAATGTATTGGCTTGGCTGTATGTGATCATTCGGATTGGTTATTGCACCGCGTACATCACCAACTTATCGACGTTTCGCTCTATCCTTTGGGTATTATCAATGGCATGCTGTCTGATGCTGTTCTATCTGGCAATACGAGTCAGTGTATAGCGCTGCCCATCCATACTTATCAAATACATCAGATCAGAATAGGTGATTATTCTTGAACACTCGCTTGTAGTGCACGAATAATCACCGCTTTGTTTTTCTCTCGCTTGATACTCTCCCACACTGTTTGCGCCTCAGCATAGCCTTTGGTGAGCATCCCTAACCATTGCTTATATCGACCAACCAACACCACATCGTTCTTTGCCTCACCTTCCAAAAACTTAATTTGATGCGCAATCAAGTCTTGCCATAACAAGGTTGCCGTATTCTTTAAGCTATTGGCATTGCTTTCAATGTAGTTATCGACCTGCGCCACCAAATCAGGTCGTGTCACTGCGCCGCGACCTAACATGAGATGTGGCGTTCCTGCCTGAGTCATACAATCGTTTGCTTGCGCTGCTGTCCATATCTCGCCATTGGCAATGACTGGAATATCGAGCGCATTAAAACTCTGGATTTTGTCCCAATAGGCAGGCGGCTTATAACCTTGGGTTTTGGTGCGTGCATGAATGGTTAGCCAATCCGCGCCACTTGCAGCAATTGCGCCGCGAATATCATCCATCCGTGAGGTGTCGGTATAGCCCAAGCGAATCTTGGCAGATACGGGAATATGAGTAGGAACGGCCTGACGTACTGCGCTGATAATCTGATACATGGTCTCGGGTTCATCAAGTAGCACTGAGCCGCCGCGATGACTGTTGACGGTTTTGGCCGGACAGCCAAAATTGATATCAATGGCAGGCGCGCCAAGCTCGGCAGCATAAGCAGCGTTTTCTGCCATGAGCTGCGCGTCGCTACCCAATATCTGCACATGAATCGGCGTGCCGGAGGCGGTTTTGGCATTGTGATGTAACTCAGGCACGTATTTATAAAAGACATGCGCCGGCAAGACATGTTGCGTGATGCGAATAAACTCGCTCACTGACCAATCATAAGGACGACCCAAGTCAGACGCAATTTGGGTTAATATTTGGCGCATTAATGGATCGGTCAAGCCTTCCATGGGTGCGAGGAGGCGGACGGGAGCTGCAAATAACTGGTTAACGGTATTTTGGCGTTCTTGAAGTTGTTGGCTCTGATTCATGCTGGTTATTCACTGCTAAAAGGTCGTTATAAATAGAAATAGACTAGGGACTTAAATTGGCAAATATGAAAAGTGACTAAGTATTGCCAAAAATCACTTTTTTGCCCGTCTGTAATCCAGATATTAAGTCTTTAATATTGTGGATATCTAGATTATTCTGCGCCCGAGTACAAGCGACATAGAGCAAGCGCAGCTCTTCTGGACTTATCTTGACCGCATTGGTCGTCACATCGTAGTAAAAATCATCATCTAGTTGTACTTTACCCCACTCAAGCCCTTTGGCTTTATGCGCGGTAGAGATGACATAATCGGCATTTTCGATACTAGTGAGACTATTGACCGCTTGGCTGAGTACATTAGTTCCATGGTCATCGACCAGTTTGACCAGTGTTTTGAGGTCACTGCCCTCGTTGGTTTCAGCGTACTCTTGTACATCGCCCCAATTATAAAAATAGGCCAGCTCAGGCACACCGTAAGCCGATTTACCATTTTTTAAGTTCTCTGCTGCTTGGCAGAATTTGAGCATGCGATCGGTATCGGCTTGTAGCGCAACGCGATGGCCGTGCTTTAGTCCTGTCAACAACTGCGACATCGCCGCAGCATTGGTACGGCAGAGAATGGCGTCCTTTTTACTGTGTACCATACCTTTATCAGTAGAGGACTGTTTGTTTGGATTGCCCTTTAACGGCACGTCTTCTTGCAGTGCTTTTAGTAAGGTATTTGCCACTTCTGCAATCGGCTCACCAAAGCGAAAAGACTGCGTCAATAAGGTTTGCGGCAATGGCAGTTTTTTCATCGCATTGACCGCGCCGCGCCATTCATAAATCTGCTGATGCGCATCGCCCACATAGATGACTTGTCTCGACTGCTGGGTCAAGATACCCATCATCAGTGGATCAGCATCTTGCGCTTCGTCAAACAAAATAAAGTCCGCAGGGATACTCGGCTTGGACAATGCCCATAGTTTGAGATAAATATCATGCCCAATACCCGCAGGATGACGCGCATCGATCGACTGTAACCAACGCTGCTCTACGGCAGGGTAGAGCATCTCGCGTAGCTGCTCCGCGTCTGAGGCATCGAGCCAACTGGGGAACAGGATGTGCCTTGGCGCAGGATAGCTGGCATGCGTACTACAGAAGTTACTGACCGCATCGCTGACGAACCGAGACAAACGCGCTGGCGTGAGCGTAATATATTTATTAACCCCTTCCATCTGCCGACGGACTTGTACAGGCTGCAAGCCCAAATCATCCCCCAGACGCTTAGGAGAGAAGCGTGGCAAAGATAGCTTGGCGGTGATATCACGGGCGACATGACGATAGGCTAATGAATGAAAGGTACGACACTCGACGTGGGGAGGAAACTTTGAACGAGCATCATTGGCAATCGCTTTGTTAAAAGCCAGATACAGTCCGCGACCCCGTAAACGCTCACCGATTAGCTTGAGTGTCGTGGTCTTACCAGCGCCTGCATAAGCGACCACTTTAAATGATTTGTGGTCCATCGCCATATTCAGCGCGGCGAGCTGCTCATCAGTGGGATCGCTCATATAAGCTGGCATCGATGCGGACATAATAAAGCTACCTAAATACAAGAAGTGATTAAAAACACAAGGGGCAAAAAAAGCCACTGGATAAACAATGGCTTATAGATGGTGGTACTCAATCGTGACAATAAGCACTAAGCTTACGCGTGAGGCAAGAAGAAAACAAGATAAGTCAGACGGGTAAGTGCTTTATTCTTTGACTGTTGATATCAGGTCAGTGCTAGGTTCTTCTTTGATCAAAATTTTGGCCAAAAATAACCCCAGCTCAAACAGTAACCACATTGGGATCGCTAGCATGAGCATCGATACTCCGTCAGGCGGCGTGACCACGGCAGCGACAGCAAAACAGCCCACAATGATATACCGACGTTTTTCTTCTAGACTCTGAATGGAGACAATCCCTGCCAATATCAATAGCAAGGTCACAACTGGAATCTCAAACGTTAAGCCAAACACCATAAATAGCTTTAGGGCAAAGCTTAGATAGCTATCGATATCCGTCATCGGTAATACGTTTTGCGGGGCAAACATAATGAAGAATTTTAATACCCCTTTGAGCACAATAAAATAAGAAAAAGCCACACCTGCATAAAACAAAAATATGGAAGACAGCAGCACTGGAATAGCTATTCTCTTTTCTTTCTTATATAACCCTGGCGCGACAAACGACCAAATTTGATAAAGAATATAAGGCATCGCCAAAAAGGCGGCGACGAAGACCGTCAAACGTATCGGTGCCATAAAGTTCGAGGTGATATCTGTGGCAATCATGGTCGAATTGGCAGGCAATTGCGCCACCAACGGATCTGATAAAAAATTATACAGCTCACGTGAGTAACCGACCAAACCCAAAAAGATGATCAAGACAGCCACGCATATTTTGATTAAATGGCGGCGTAGCTCAATCAAATGCTCAGTGATAGGCATGTCACCCAATGCGCTTAAAACATCCTCTGATGATTCATTTTGAGTGCTATCAGTTGTTGCTTTATCGTCTTGATTAATGCCATCTAAAGCAGGAATATCTGAATCAGTGAGTTTTTCTTGGCGGCTTTTTTTTCGTTTGAGTAGTTGCATCAGTCAGTCCCCTGCTTATTATCAGAAGTCTGCGTACTTACCGAGCTATTTAGTAAGGTATCGGCTTTATAGTTTGGTAGGTAAGGCGGCATTGGGAGGCGACGGGCTTTATCGTAAGCACCCAAACGGAACCACATATTTTCCCATGGTCGGGTATTAAGGATTTGAGTAACTGGAGCGGCCATATCACTATCATCGTTGCTGTTACCGCGCTTTGATAATTGACCGTTCTCTAATGTATCTTGATTCTCGTCAGTTGCATAAGAATAGTCGAATGCTTTTGGTATGGCTGATTGCTGATGATTTTTTGTGTCGTTAGCTTTGCTATTTCTATCATTCGCGACCGCTTCCGCTTCATTCGATGCTTTTAGAGAATGGCTTTGTGAGCTTTCAAAAGCTTTCATATTACCGCGCATCTCCGCCATCTCACGCCTCATATCGGCTTCGGTTTGACGAATTTTGGCAAGTTCTTTTTGCATTTGCTGGCGTGTCTCAGCCAAATCCAGTTCGGCCTCTATTTCAGACTGTAATGTGGAGACGGTGCGGCGAATTTTGGCATACCATTGCCCAGCCGTACGCGCTGCCTGTGGCAGTTTTTCTGGGCCCAAGACGATTAGGGCGATTACACCAAAGAGAAGTAGTTCAGAAAACCCGATATCAAACATAATGGTCCGATGTCACTGTCTAGAGGCTATACATTATGCTTGTCATCAACCTTAGTGGTTGTTGGGCGCTCGTCGGTATGGGCAGTGCCATCATGGTCAAGCACCACGCGTTTTTTGGCATGCTCTGTGTTTTCATCTTTGACCGCTTCTTTAAAGCCTTTAACCGCACCGCCCAAATCTTTGCCAGCATTTTTTAGTTTTGCAGTGCCAAACACGACAACGACGACGACCAATAGTATCAGCCAATGCGTAATAGAAAAACTACCCATAATGGTATCCTTGTGACCTGGTTTTGTGACTTAGTTTTCAGTCTTTATATGTCTGCTTTGTGTTGATAAAACCTGCTTTGTGTTGATAAAAGATTTTTGTATCAAAAAAAAGCATCACATATAATGCGAGATAAAACAGAGCTATATTATAACCCGCAGTTATTACAAATAGGTGAAATCAACAATAATCAAACAGGGTCGATGCTTTTTTTTGTATCTCAATAACTATCTAGCCGCTTTTTCGTCGATACCTGATAAGCCAAACCGTCGACCCAGTTCGTTCAATACCGCATCTGACTCTATGTCAAACCATGCCAGTCCGACTAAAGTATGAAACCAGACATCTGCCACTTCATAGATCAGCTCATGGCGTGCCTCATCATAGCTTGCTTTGTCTTTACCTTCATCACAGTGAGCAAAATCTTTGGCAGCGATGATACTCTCTATACTCTCTTCACCGACTTTTTCTAATATTTTATTCAAGCCTTTAGCGTATAGACTGGCGACATAAGAGCTGTCGGCATCGGCTTGTTTGCGCTCTGCCAATACCTGATCTAGCTGTTGTAGCACAGAGCCTTTATCAATTGGCGCTTGAGTAGTATCGACTTGCGCTTGAGTGTTATTCGAGTCGGTGGTCGCGCTAGCATTTTCGTTTTCAGAACTGGTGCTAGCAGATTTATCAGAATGATAAATATCCGCAGGGTCTTTTAATATTTTATCGACAGTTTGCCACTCTGGCGTTGGACCAGACAAATCTAAACGCTGATAAAAACAAGACTCGCGGCCTGTATGACAAGCAATACCGCCCGCTTGAGTCACGCTTAGCACAATCACGTCTGCGTCACAGTCTAGACGAATATCGTGGACGGTTTGCGTATGACCTGATGATTCGCCTTTGTGCCACAATTTGCCACGCGATCGCGAAAAATAAACCGCGGTCTGCGTTTGTGCGGTGAGCTGTAATGCGTCTGCATTCATCCAAGCCATCATCAAAATACGGCCTGACTCGTGATCTTGAGCAATTGCAGGAATCAAACCATCAGCATTAAAAGTTACGGCAGTCAGCCAAGCAGGTAGAGTCATAATGTATGTGTCGTCTTGTAGTTAGAGAATAAAAATATCAATAAGTAATTATACTACTTATGATTGGAGCGAGTTATGATTAGAGCGAGTTATGATTAGAGCGAGGAGATTGTCTAAAATGCTCTGAAATGCTCTGAAATATGATGTCATATGAAAGCTGCGTGAGCATAAGAATGAGAAAGATGCTATTGACTCACTATTTTACAGCCTAAATAAATGAGGATATAGGGCCTCTTTGGTCGTGTTATCGAGCTTAATCACTTTATTGAGATTAAAATCATAATTTCTAAAATGTTGCCGTGCTTTTACGACCGTTTCGCCCGTGTGCATACGGGTAACTTTTATCACTATATTACCGCCATTATCATATATTGGCTCAACACCGACTTCAAACAAAAGCTCTTCACGCGCTTGTATACGGCTCAAAATAACCAACTGCAATGCATCAATAATCAAGCCCTGTTTATCTGAATTGATTTCTTTAATACCTTTAGCCTGTAGAAACCTTAGTCGCGCTTCGGACAGAAGGGCGGTCAGAGATTCGATGGTCACATGCTGTCCTAAGTCGATTTCGGTATGACGCACGCGCATCACTGTCTCAAAAACAAATAAGCAATCCTCAAATACCAACTCTTGCTTTGACACACTATCTCCTAAAGTGATGGCAAACAATTATGCTACTTATCATGCGATAGGTTGGCAGAATCATAATAATGATGAACAGATAATAAGGCTGTATACACTTAATAAATGAGTGTGCTTCCATGACACTCATATTATGATGTAACTTAAGTATCTACTTAAGCACAGCTTCAGCTGACATTCAATCTATTTGGATGAAAATTGACCATTTTCATGAGGTTTTTGAGAGCCGCGCTGCAGTTCTACTTATGCTGGCTAACTGTCTTTATTGCCAAGTAAAGGTTGGCCAAAACTTTACTTGGCAAAACAAGGCACTATCTGCTAAAATAGCGCCTCCCACCTCGAGGCAAATAGAGGTTTAGTTGTTATTTATATAACGATTATTCGGTATAACTATTTGACGACCAGGTTCTAAAACAGAAAAAGAGGCAAATCATCATGAAAGTTAAGATGAAAACCAGAAGCGGTGCCGCTAAACGCTTCAAAAAAACAGCAAACGGCTTTAAACGTAAGCAAGCATTCAAAAGCCATATTTTGACCAAGAAATCACCTAAGCGTATTCGCCAGTTGCGTGGTCTTAAGTTGGTACATAAATCTGACGAAGCAGCAGTTCGTCGTATGTGCCCATACATCTAATAGCCTACTGTCATCTATCTTTGATTGAAAACTATCTGATGAAATGATATTTGACTTTGCAATCTGACAATGATGTTTGTTATTTGACAGCATCATCACTCGCTTAACAGTGATTACAAAATCTTGGAGTAAATTATGGCCCGTGTAAAACGTGGTGTACAGGCAAATCGCCGTCACAAAAAAATCTTAAAACGCGCAAAAGGCTACTACGGTGCCCGTTCACGTGTTTACCGCGTAGCGGTACAGGCAGTGACCAAAGCTGGTCAATATGCTTATCGTGACCGTCGCAACAAAAAACGTACTTTCCGTCGTCTTTGGATCGCACGTATCAATGCTGGTGCACGCTTAAACGGTTTGAGCTATAGCCGCTTTATCAATGGCATGAAAAAAGCAAACATCGCAATCGATCGTCGCGTTCTAGCAGACATCGCTATGCATGATGCAGCGACTTTCACAGCATTGGTCGAAAAAGCAAAAGCGGAACTAGCATAAATATTAACTACTCTTTAGAGATTAAGTAGATATAAAATTTATCTAAGTAAGCATCTAAACGAATAGAACTAATATTGATTAATAGTACGATATTAATAAAAGCTACCGCTGGTCGGTGGCTTTTTTTATATGAAATTATTCTATGCCTGTTCGACGTCGAGGCTTTGTCGATACGAAATACGTTTGTCATCGACTAAATACTCAAGCCATTCTTGTAAACAGTATTTATATCAATTTTTTATATAAACATAACTGGATAAATGGTTTGCAATATTTGGTCAAACCCCTACAATTAATAGTCCGTTCAAATCAGGAATAATGCGTCTTATGACTAACCCTGCTGCTACCAACGACTTGTCGGCGCTACCGACCTTGTCTTCAGAGCTAAATGAGCTCAATGAAGCTCAGCTTACTGACTTTGCGAGTGCTGCTGAAGCTTTGATTCTACAAGTAACTGATGCGCGTACGTTGCAAGATTTGCGTGTGCAATTGACTGGCAAAAAGAGCCCATTGACGGGCTGGTCAAAGCAGATGGGCAAACTCGATGCTGATGATAAAAAAACTTACGGTGGCTGGTTGCATGAGGTACGTAGCCGTATTCAGCAAGCATTGACCGATCAGCAGCAGCAACTAGAAGTGGCCGCGCTCAATGCCAAGCTAGAAGCAGAGAGCATTGATATTACTTTACCTGCTCGCGGTGGTCAGAAAGGTCATCTGCATCCAGTAACGATGATTACGCAGCGTATGCAGCAGTATTTTATTCAAGCGGGTTTCAATGTCGCAACTGGCCCTGAAGTTGAGAGCGATTACTATAACTTTGAAGCATTGAATATCCCGTCGCACCATCCTGCGCGCGCGATGCACGATACATTCTATTTCGATGCGCATTATCTACTGCGTACGCATACCAGTCCTGTCCAGATTCGTACCATGGAAAAGAATGAGCCGCCGATTCGCATCATTTGCCCAGGCCGTGTTTATCGCAACGACTCAGACCAAACCCACTCGCCGATGTTCCATCAGCTAGAAGGTCTTATGGTCACCGAGTCGAGCACTTTTGCTGAGCTAAAAGGCCTGATTAGTGAGTTTCTAGAAGCATTTTTTGCCAAAGAGCTGACCGTACGTTTCCGCCCTTCGTTTTTCCCATTCACTGAGCCTTCTGCAGAAGTGGATATTTTAGATGACAATGGCAAGTGGCTTGAAGTGATGGGCTGCGGTATGGTACATCCACAAGTATTGACCAACTGCGGTATTGATAGCGACAAATACACAGGCTTTGCGTTTGGTATGGGTATCGAGCGTTTTGCGATGCTGTATTACGGTATTGATGACTTGCGTTTATTTTTCCAAAATGACGTGCGCTTCTTAAAGCAATTTGGCTAGAGAGCTTTTGTTGATATAAAAGTGCTCCTTGTTAATACAACAAGTTAATTTGCCAAGCTTTACTCCAACATCTTTATTATAAAATTCTGATCCGAGATATTTATGAAAATTAGCGAACAGTGGCTACGTCAATGGGTAAACCCCCAAAATACCAGCGAGCAGTTGGCTGAACAGCTGACCATGGCAGGTCTTGAAATTGATGATCGTTACGCAGTTGCCCGCGAATTTAGCGGTGTGGTTGTCGGTGAAGTCATCAGCGTTGAGCAGCATCCAGATGCAGACAAACTGCGAGTCACGCAGGTAAATATTGGCGACGCTGAGCCGCTACAAATTGTCTGTGGCGCGCCTAATGTGACCGTCGGTATGAAAGCGCCGGTTGCTACCGTTGGTGCGGTATTGCCAAGCGATGATAAGACAGGGTTTAAAATCAAAAAGAGCAAGCTACGCGGTGTGGCCTCAAACGGCATGTTATGCGGCGCCTCTGAAATTGATTTGGTCGATGATATCGATGGACTGCTTGAGTTGCCTGCAGACGCACCAGTTGGTACCGATATCCGTGAATATTTGGGCCTAGATAATCAAATATTGGATATCTCTATCACTCCAAACCGTGGTGATTGCTTTAGCGTTCGTGGTATCGCTCGCGAGATTTCAGTCATCAATGACTTGCCTGTACAGTTGCCAGAGATTCCTGACAATGTAGTCGCTTCTGATAATGGTGTAACGCCTGCTGTAACCGTTGATGCGGTAGACGCGTGCCCTCGCTATCTGTTGCAATCGATTAGCAATATTGATCGTAGCATCGATACTCCGAAATGGATGCAAGATGCATTGGTACAGTCAGGACTACGTTCACACAATTTCTTGGTCGATGTGACCAACTATGTATTGATGGAATTGGGTCAGCCGCTACATGCTTTTGATGCTGATACCATCGTCGGTGATATCGTTGTGCGTTTGGCACAGCCTGATGAAACCATTACTTTACTCAACGAGCAAACGGTTACGCTAACCGGTGATGAGCTTGTGATTGCTGACGACAAAGGTGCCTTGGCACTCGCTGGTATCATGGGTGGTCAGCGTAGTAGTGTCACTGATAGTACGACCAATATCGTTGTAGAAAGCGCTTTCTTTAATCAACTGGCTATCGCTGCGCGCGCACGCCGTTTTGGATTGCACACCGATGCCTCGCAGCGTTTTGAGCGTGGGGTCGATTTTGAATTGCCAAAACTTGCCTTGGCACGAGCTTGTGACTTGATCACAGGCATTACGGGCGGCGAAGCAGGACAAATAGTCACGACCGAAAACCTTGAGCATTTGCCAGCACGCGCACCGATTACATTGCCAATCGCGAAAGTACGTGATGTTATTGGGATTGATATCGATCCATCAGAGATGGTGCGTATCTTAACTCAATTAGGTTTTGAGGTAGAGCAGCAAAACGACGCACTAATTTGCAAGCCACCGTCTTATCGCTTCGACATGAGTATCCGAGAAGATCTCATCGAAGAAATTGCCCGTATCTATGGCTATGACAATATTCCAAGCGTCCTGCCACATTTGCAAGTTAGCATGGATTATGACGATACTGCAGATTTGACTCATGGAATGAAGCTAGCACTGGTCGATAACGGTTATATGGAAGCGATCAGTTTTAGCTTTAGTGATGCAAAATTAGAAGCATTGCTTGATGATGAAGCGTTAGGGGAGGTGTTAGCACTGGCAAACCCTATCTCTAGTGATTTGGCGGTCATGCGTCGTACCTTGCTATCGAGCCTATTGCCTTGCGTGCAATATAACTTGAATCGTCAGCAGCCACGCGTACGTTTCTTTGAGACGGGTCTTAGCTTTGTTGGACAAAGTATCAGCGAGTTGATACAAACCCCAAGCATTGCCTTGGTCGCAGTGGGTGATATATGGAGCGAGCAAGCGTATCAAAATCGTGCGCTAGACTTTTATGATCTAAAACAAGATATTGAACAGTTATTACCAGCGCAGATCGATAGTGCACGCATCCGCTACGAGCGTAGTACGCTGAGCTTCCTCCATCCAGGACAAAGCGCTGAGTTATATATCGATGATATATATGTTGGTTGGTTGGGTCAGCTACATCCAAATACTGCTAAGCAGTTAGATCTGCCGACGACATGGGTCGCTCAATTGTCACTGGCACCGCTATTGACGCTTGCTCGTGAGCAGCATGCGATTACGACGCCAAGCAAGTTCCCACAAGTACGCCGTGATATTGCTATCTTAGTAGACAGTGATATAAGTTTGCAGACGTTAGAGACGACGGTACGAGCTGCGGCAGGTGATCTGTTGACTGATCTGTGGCTATTTGATGTGTATCAAGGCGATAAAGTACCAGCAGGTCAGCGTTCATTAGCGTTTGCACTCGTATGGCAAGATGCTACACAAACCCTATCGGATGAAGCTGTAAAAACTGCCACCAATAAGGTTGTACAGGCATTAACGGCTCAACACGCAGTCCAGTTACGTGACAGCTAATATTTAATCTTTAAAATACCCAATGCTCTATAGCCTTTTCAGTTATGAGGCTATGGAGCATTGCTATTCATAAAAACTATTATTTATAACCCTTTTACTTGTAGAATAAGTTAAGTCATTATTAATAAAGGATTTTAATGCATAGTTTGTTAAAAACTGCTCAAAAAAACCTTTATAATAATTAGACTTAACCTTCATACCGCTAAACCATGATATTCGACATCACGACATAGCATAGGAGTCGTACTGTGAGCACCTTAACCAAATCTGACATGATTGAGCACTTAATGAGTCATCTAAATCTGACACGCCAAGAAGGTCGCTGTCTGGTGGAGAACTTTTTTGATGAGCTGTCAGAGAGTTTGATTGATGGCAAAGAGGTCAAGCTTTCAGGCTTTGGCAACTTTGAGCTTAAAGACAAGAACAGCCGTCCAGGTCGTAACCCTAAAACAGGGGAGCCTGTCGCAGTATCCGCGCGCCGCGTGGTTACGTTCAAAACGGGACAAAAATTTCGTCAGAAAGTTGATGAGCGTTTATTCGATACTTAATGCGTTATTGAGTATGAAAACCTGCTTGTTTTCGCTATAACCTTGTAAAACTATTGATATGTGTTTGCACGTGACTGTGATTATGATTCTTCATATATTGCGCTGCATGTATCTTGTATAGCCAATAAATACCAAGTATGGTTATGGGTAACTAGCTGTCATAAATTGCAGACATAAAAAAAGAGAGCATATGCTCTCTTTTTTTATTACCGTTTATTTATTGTATGAACAATAAATTACTGAGCTGGCTCTTCAACAACAACTGTGTCAGCAGCTTCAACAGCAGCAGGATCAGCAGTAGCAGTGTCAGTTTCGCTAGCTACGTCAACGCTAGTAGTAGTACCGTCTACAGGAACTTCAGCGTCCATTTCGTCAGTAGCAGTTGCAGCTTGTGCATCAGCGATGTTCGCTTCAGCGTCAGCAACAGCAGCGTCAGCATCAGCAGTCATTTCGCCTTCAGCAGCAGCATCATCTAGCTCTGCAGAAGCGTCTTGCACTTCTTCTTGCGCGTCAGATAAATCTTCAGCAGCGTTTTCTTTGTTGCTGTCACAGGCAGTTAGGCCCATAGTTGCAGTCATGATACCAGCTAGAGCAAGTAATTTAAGTTTCATAAGGTTTTCTCCGGAAAAATGAAATGAGCAGTAGCAGCAACAAAGGTCGAATTCCGAGATTTCTCAGAATTCAACTAGTCTTAGTCACAGCTACTCAGCTTCCACGCATTCTATATGTTTTATATGAAAATGGAAATAGGGTCGTACAATTAAGTAACAATAATATTTAAAATAATATTTTACTTCAGCTGTTCGATAGTATTTTTAATACAACAAACCAAATTAATCGACGTATAATCAATGACATCAGCCTATAGCAGAGAACTTTTAGTGTCCATTCATTATCATGATTTTTTAGTGTTTATCATGTTTTATCGAGCAAAATAGAAGTAAATACGCTGATTATTGAGGTATTGGGAGTCAATAATGATTGACCTTATCATAAAGTGTTTTTAGATCGCCTGCTTTTATGATAATCGAGTGAAATGCAGCTGGCTAAAATCTTGATTTGAAGGATCTGGCTAGAAACGGTACAAAATAAATAATGACTGATACGAACGGCTATATATCGTATATTTGAGGAACAAACTATGAAATGGCAAGGCAGACGCGGCAGTTCTAACGTGCGCTCCAGTACGGGCGGCGGGAAAATGATAGGTGGTGGTATCGGCGGTATCATTATCGCAGGTATTTTATGGCTGGTATTTGGGGTAAATCCCATGACTGCGCTGCAAACAGGTCAGGTAATCGCTGGTGGTGATGGTAATGGAACCTCTAGCGAGCCTGCGACAAGCGATGATCGAGATACCCAGTTTGTCAAAGTTGTGCTGGCGGATACCGAAGAGGTCTGGCATCAGATATTTAACGAAGCGGGTAGTACTTATAAAGAGCCTTCATTGATTCTGTTCAATGGTCAAGTGAATTCAGCTTGTGGTGGTGCTAGCGCGGCAACAGGTCCGTTTTACTGCCCAGGGGATCAGACGGTTTATTTAGATACGTCTTTCTTTGTGGAGATGCGTCAAAACCTCGGTATTTCAGGTGATCAGCAAGGATCAGGTAGTCAAGAAAACCAAGGCAAAGCGGGTGATTTTGCGCAGGCTTATGTCATCGCACATGAGGTTGGACATCATGTTCAGACGTTATTGGGGATTAGTCAGCAAGTCAATGAAGCCCGTCAGCAAGTGACCCAAGCACAGTCCAATAAGTTATCAGTGTTACAAGAGCTGCAGGCAGATTGCTTTGCTGGCGTTTGGGCGCAGCGTAACCAAGAGCGTGTACAGTTTTTAGAAGCGGGCGATATTGATGAGGCTATCAATGCTGCTGGTCAGATCGGCGATGATCGATTGGCACAGGCGAGTGGGAGAGCGGTCGCGCCTGATAACTTCACTCACGGTACTAGCCAGCAGCGTGTTGAATGGTTCACTCGTGGCCTAGAGAGTGGTAACGTACAATCTTGCGATACCTTTAGTGGTGCGCTTTAAAAGTAAGGTTATTTTTTACAACTCCGCCTATGGGTTGTCAGTATAATATTAACCACGCAAAAAGTTGACATAAAAAAGGCCTGCAATCAATTGCAGGCCTTTTTTATCCTCTGATTGATATCACTCAATTTAATAATGATGAGATATCAGAGTAGAAGGATTTAGTTATTATCAAGAATGTAACCACCAGCACCGCCGATAGCTGCACCAGCTAATGCGCCACGAGCGATGTCTTTGCTATCGCCTTTACTTCTGATAAGAGCACCAGCAGCAGCGCCAGCAGTAGCACCTTTAGCAGTATTGCTCATACCGCCACCATATGAATTACAACCAGTCATGATTAGGGCTGAGCTCGTAATTGCTGTCATTGCGATCGTTTTAGCAAATTTCATATTATCACCTATTTATCCATCAAATTTAAAATGTAAGACCTTTAAAAAACAATGTCCATGGTAGTTTCAAATGTATTCCTACTATCTGCCATGATAGTCGGTAGCTGAATATATAGTCGTAGTAAAAGCGCTAAACTTTGCAAACAACATGTAATTGATGTTTCCAGACTGTATCATCAAACAGGTGCTTGCTTATATGAGGTACTTAGCTCAAAAATAAGTAGGCGAGTATTTTGGCAATCGGAAATAAAAAAGACCACCTATTGGCAGTCTTAATATAAATAATTTTAGAATAAAGCTCGCAAATTAATTCTGTGATTTGCGCTTCATCTGCTCAAAGAACTCATCATTGGTTTTTGCTTCTTTGAGACGATCTAGCAAGAACTCAGTGGCTTGAACACCATCCATCGGTTGCAGCAACTTACGCAAGATCCAGACTTTACGCAGCTTGTCTTCATCAAGCAAACGCTCTTCGCGGCGTGTACCAGATTTTTTGATATTAATCGCAGGGAAGACGCGTTTTTCGGCCAAGTCACGCTCAAGGGTAATTTCTTGGTTGCCTGTACCTTTAAACTCTTCAAAGATAACGCTATCCATTTTACTACCGGTATCGATCAATGCACTGGCAATAATGGTCAAACTACCACCTTCCTCGACATTACGCGCAGCACCAAAGAAACGCTTTGGACGCTCTAGGGCATTGGCATCCAAACCACCAGTTAGTACTTTACCTGATGATGGGATAACCGTGTTATAAGCACGGGCGAGACGAGTGATTGAATCAAGCAAAATAACTACGTCTTGCTTGTGCTCCACTAAACGCTTGGCCTTTTCGATCACCATTTCAGCCACTTGTACGTGACGCTGTGGCGGCTCATCAAAGGTAGAGGCAACCACTTCGCCGCGTACCGTACGTACCATCTCGGTGACTTCTTCTGGACGCTCATCAATCAATAGTACGATTAGGTAGCATTCAGGGTTATTACGGGTAATTGATTGAGCGATGGTCTGTAGCAGCATCGTTTTACCCGCTTTTGGCGGTGCGACGATGATAGAGCGCTGACCTTTGCCAATCGGAGCGATTAGATCGATGATACGACCAGTCAGATCTTCAGTGGTTCCATTACCAAGCTCAAGTTTTAAATGCTCAGTTGGGAATAGCGGCGTTAGGTTCTCAAAGATAAGCTTATGACGTGAGCGATCTGGCGTATCAAAGTTAATCTCGCCGACTTTCAATAACGCAAAATAACGTTCAGAATCTTTTGGTGGGCGAATCGTACCAGCGATACTGTCACCAGTTTTTAGGCTAAAGCGGCGAATTTGGCTAGGGCTGACATAGATATCGTCAGGACCGGCTAGATATGAGCCTTCTGATGAGCGCAAAAATCCAAAACCATCAGGAAGAACCTCAAGTACGCCATCACCATAGATAGCTTCACCGTTCCGCGCATGGGTTTTTAGGATAGCAAAGATAATGTCTTGTTTACGGCTACGCGCCATATTATCAAGACCCATTTCCTTGGCGATAGCCAATAGCTCAGCGATTGATTTTTTCTTTAATTCAGTAAGATTCATAGATAGGTCATTAGCAATTGATCAGATGAGAGATGCCATTAGCAGCACAAATCACGACAGTGATTAAAATAACAGTAATATGATGATATAGGTGTGAGCACAGCGCTGTATTTTATGTAGTTTTGGTTTTGCATGTCTGCTTATGTACTCACTGCAATCATGGGATGCAAGGTCATAAGAAATAAGGATAAAAAAAGGCTACATAAGAGTCTGCGTCAAAAACCCAATATCAGTAATTGCGTTTAGTCATTTTGTTCAGCAATGGTGTTTATAATGACGATTGTGTTTTTGTTGATAAACACGAGGAGAATAGCGACAAGATACTAGGAAAACAGTTGGTTTTCTCTTGTCAGCAGACTATACGGTCTTCACAATAGCGTTGTCAATAAATTTTGCCAAAAAAATCATATAATCAAGTTTTTTGCACAAAAAACAAGCAAAAAAGCCACTATCATAGTCAGATAATGGCTTTCTTGATGAGTCTATCTCGTCCGTTGAAAGTCATCCGAAACGAGTAGATTCAGCTTATAAATGCTTGTCTAATACTTTAGCTAGTTCAGCTTTTGGCTGTAGGCCCATGACTGAGTCAACTTTTTCGCCATCTTTGAAGACAAATAGCGTTGGGATGTTACGGATACCAAAACGGCTCGCTGCTTGTGGGTTGCTATCCACGTCAACTTTAACGATCTTAACTTTACCTTGGTACTCAGTCGCTAAATCTTCTAAAATAGGCGCAATCGCTTTACAAGGACCACACCAAGTTGCCCAAAAATCTACCAATACAGGCACATCTGATTCTAGAACGTCTTGGTCAAAGTTTGTGTCGGTAGTATTAACAATAAGGTCTGACATAATTTTATCTCTCTTGTTTTATTTATTCTGTCACCACGAGCAAGCAGTCATATTGGTCTAATAATAAGCTGGTCAGTGGTCAAAGAATCGTTTAGAAATGGTGAAAATGTGCCATTATATTAACATGTTTGCTCAGTCTTGACAGATTCAGGCTGGTTAAATTGTTTAACAATTACGATTAGCACAATAAATCAAAACAGAATGACACAGGTTCGGTTTTCTCTGTTACTTAACACCAGCGCTCTGCTAAAAAATGCTCTAAAGCATTATTTTAATAACTTTCCAGTGGTTGTTTACGGTATTGAGCTTTCCTGTTTTGAGTTTAATAAAAAATCCGCCATTGTACCAAATACACCAGCAGTCAAAAATCCACGTATTTCATTCAATTTATATAAGTAGTTACTGTTATGCCTTTTACCGATGAAGAAGTCGACGCTCTTAACGCGCAAGAAAATGCCTATCCGCTTGAATTTTTCAAGGATTTTGCGCAAGAAATTACGGTCTACGAAGACGATGATATTTGGGTGGTTGATAAACCAGCAGGGCTGTTAAGCGTCGATGGCAAGACCCTCAAAGTGAGTCTACTTGCTCGGCTTGAGCGTGCCAATCCAGCGGTAAAACTGATTCATCGACTGGATATGGATACCTCAGGTCTGATTATTTTTGCAAAAAATGCCGCTGCCCAAACCAATATCAGTAAGCAATTTATTGAACGTCTACCGCAAAAAAAGTACCAAGCACGCGTTTTTGGCGCGTGGGAGCAAGTCGGCGCAACGGGTGAGATATCGGTGCCAGTACGCTATGAGCCGACTACCAAGCCGCGTCATATCGTTGATCACGACTGGTCAAAGCATGCATTAACACTGTATGAAGTTATGGCGCATGAAGAATGCAATGGTCAGACCGTCACTCGAGTGATGCTAAAACCAGTGACAGGTCGCAGCCATCAGCTACGCGTGCATATGGTGCATGCAGGTCACGTGATGATTGGTGATCCGATCTATGCTGAAGGCGTGGCACTCAAGATTGCGCCAAGGCTGAATTTACATGCGCAGCAATTGCGCTTAAAGCATCCAGTATTGGGTGCTTGGATGGACTGGGAAAGTCCATGCCCATTTTGATGCATTAGCTGCCTGAATGTGAAGTCGAAGCGCGCGATTAATAGAAGCGCTATCGCCAATCATGCAAACACAAGGATGAGAATATGCTTGATATTACCACTACAAAACAGGCGATCAAAAGTCGCCTGACACGTAAAAAGCCGCAAATGGACAAGCTGGCCGATTATGAAGTGCTGATTATTGGTGCTGGTATTGCTGGTATCGGTATGGCCTGCCGCTTACAGCAACTACAGCATAAAAATTTATTTGGTCATAAAAGTGGAAAAAAGCAAAGGCAGAACAAATCAGTTAACAAGAACAAAACCTCGCAGCGCTTTGCCATATTAGAAAAGCGTGCCGATCTCGGCGGGACGTGGGATTTATTTACCTATCCTGGTATTCGCTCTGATTCTGATGCCTTGACCTTTGGCTATAACTTCAGACCGTGGCTAGATTATAGAATGCTGGCAGCAGGTGGCGATATCAAGCGTTATATCGCTGATACGGCGCGCGAGTTTGGTATTACTGAGCATATTCGCTATGAGCATGAAGTCCAGAAAATATCATGGTCGAGTATGGATCAATTATGGACAGCAACCATAAAAAATCATGCGAGCGGAGAAGTGTTCGTCAAAACCGCAAAATTCGTTGTGGGTGCTACGGGTTACTATGACTATGAGCAAGGCTATCGTCCTCATTTTGATGGAGAAGAAGATTTCCGTGGTCGTATCGTCCATCCACAGCATTGGGATAATTTAGATTATAACGACAAAAAAGTGGTTATCATTGGCAGCGGTGCTACCGCTATGACGCTATTACCGGCGTTAGTGGATGAAGACAGCGAGCAATGTGCGCGTCATGTCACGATGCTACAACGGACGCCCACTTATGTGGCAAGCGTGCAGGGTGATGATCATGCTATCGACTGGCTATCGGGCAAGTTTTCTCCTTTATCAAAAGAGCAGGCCTATACGGCACTACGTGCCCGCAACGTGTTACGGCAGCAAGGGCTGTATAAATTAGCCACTCATGCGCCGAAGCTGATGAAAGCCGTCCTAAAAGGCGGCGTGACTAAAGAGTTAAAAGGCAGTGGCGTTGATATCGAGCACTTTATGCCCGACTACAATCCTTGGGATCAACGCGTTTGCGCTGTACCAGACAGTGACTTATTTAAATCTTTGCACGGTAAACGTGCAGCAGTGGTGACCGATCAGATCGACCGCTTTACCGAGACAGGTATCATGTTGCAATTAGGCGAGCATCTGGACGCTGATATCATCGTCACAGCAACGGGGTTAAAGCTGCAAATGCTAGGCGGGGCAGCTGTGTATATCGACGGGCAGGCTATTGATATTGGGACACGTATGACTTATAAAGCGGTCATGATCGAAGGCGTACCCAATATGGCTGCCTTATTTGGCTACACTAACGCTTCATGGACGCTAAAGATTGATTTAGCGTGTCAGTATTTGGTTCGGCTACTGAGTTATATGCACAAAAACCGCTACCAAGTCGCGCTGCCACAGGCACAGACGGCGAATGCTACCGTCTATGCTCAAGCAGATACGGTGATGGGCTCGCTATCGTCTGGATATGTCAGACGTGCCAAAGACAGACTGCCTAAGCAAGGCGATCGCTATCCGTGGTACGTGACCAACAATTATCTAAGCGACCGTGTGATGCTCAAATACCGCAAAATAAAAGACGACTGGTTGCGGTTTAGTCGTTAGTTGTTTGCGGGTTATCGATAAAATCAGCCACTTGTTTGCTCAATATCTGCCACAAGGTCTCTTGGGCGCTTTTGCTGCCCCAAGCATTGTGCGGACTAAATATGACGCGCGGATGATCGCTGAGACTGAGCAGTGGGTCATTGTCAGCGATGGGTTCCTGTTCGAACACGTCACTGGCATAACCGATGATTTGCTCGTTATTGATCGCGTCGGTCAATGCTTGGCTGTCGACGACACCGCCACGAGCGACATTGACGATGAGCGGCTGCTTGCTCATTTTTGCCAAGGTGTCTTTATTAACGAGATGCTCGGTTTGCTCATTCAATGGGCAATGAAGACTAATCACATCTGCACGAGCCAGCACCTCATCAAATGCCGTGTACTCATCGCTGCGAGGCGTGCGCCCTTGATGCTCGGCCCATAGAACTGTCATACCAAAAGCGCGGGCGATTTTGGTCACGCGTTTGCCAATGGTGCCAATACCAATGATGCCTAGCGTCTTGTCTTCCAAATCTATCAGCGGAATATCCAGCAGGCAAAAATTCCCGTTTGCTAGCCATGTGCCATCAGCGACTTTTTGATGATAATGAATACCGGCACGCATCGCTGTCAGCATTAACATAAAGGTATGTTCAGGCACGCTTTTGACTGCATATCCCGCCACATTATAAAGTGCTACGCCATGTTTATCGCAAGCGGCTTGATCGACGTTATTCATGCCAGTAGCGGTCAATTGAATCAATTTTAGCTTAGGTAGGCCAGCGATCACCTCCGCGCCAATTTGCACTTTATTGGTGATGATGATATCGGCATCTTTACAACGCTCAATGATGAGGTCTGTGTCTTTTGGTGTGTCGTTATAAGTGATGTAATCGCTCACGCCTGCCGGTGCAGGTAAGTCAATACCATCAGAAAAAGTGCCTTTATCCAAAAAAACGGCTTGCATCGTGATTCCTTATTTATTGTTGTCCTATAGATGGTAATAGTTGTCAAATGAATCGTTATCGGCTTAATGTAGCACGTTGGTGTTTTTAGTCAAAAACGAATCCATTAAATATTGGCTAAGTTGGTATAAGCGCCTCTTGGTTAAGTCGGCATAAGCGTTTAAAAAACAAAGTAATTTATATCATAAGCGGATTCACTTAGCATGATTGGGCTCAAAGACCTCATAAAGTCATGGGTATCATAAGCCACCTCTTGAAAATTGAACTTAACGCACTCATCTAGCCGCTAACGTTATATAATGGTACGGCTTGGCTGCTGGTTTCGGTTTTACTAAGATTATGACACTGCGTTTGCATTTATTGACGATTTGCCTCATTTTTAACCTGACTGCTATCACAAGCCACCATTGCTATCTAATTTTTAATTATCTGAGTACAAAAGACATCGCCTTATGACTATCTCTATTGCTTCATTGCACAGTACTGAATTCGCCGTTGGCCAACGTTATTTATCTGATACGGAGTCTGAGCTTGGCTTAGGTGTGGTTATCGATGTCGATGATCGATGTGTGCATATTTTATTTCCACAAAGTGAAGAGACGCGCGTCTACGCAAAAAACTCTGCGCCATTATCGCGCGTGGTGTTTAAGGTTGGCGATACTATCTATGACCAAGATGGCAAAAGCTATACGGTCAATGCCGTCGATGAAGTCATGGGCGTACTCAAATACGGCGTCGATGAGCATGAGCGCGGTATTATGGAGACCCGTCTTGCTGCTAACATTACGCTAGCCAAGCCGCTTGAGCGCTTGCTCGCGGGTCGTATCGAGCGCGGTGATTGGTACGAGCTGCGCCAAGATATCTTGCGTATGCAATCAGCGTTGGCAGGCCATCCACTTAAAGGGTTGATGGGCGCACGTGTTGATATCATCGAGCATCAGTTGTACATCGCACACGAAGTCGGTAAGCGTATCGCGCCGCGTGTACTATTGGCTGATGAAGTGGGCCTTGGTAAAACCATCGAAGCGGGCATGATTATCCATCAGCAGCTGCTAACGGGTAAAGCTGAGCGCGTTTTGATTTTGGTGCCAGATAGCTTGCAGTATCAATGGATGATTGAGCTGCGTCGTCGTTTTAATCTAAACTTTGCATTATTTGACTTGGTACGTACGGCTGCGATTAAAGAACATGATCCTGAGCAAAACGTCTTTACCACTGAGCAATGTATCATCGCCGGTATGGACTTGTTGATTGACCATCCAGACTTGTATGATCAAGCGATGGAGGCAGGATTTGATCTATTGGTCGTGGACGAAGCGCATCATCTGCATTGGGATGAGGCACAAGGCGGCAATGATAAGTATGACCTAGTGGCAGACTTTGCAGAAGAGACCCCAGGCGTGATGCTATTGACAGCGACACCAGAGCAGCTTGGCGCGCAAAGTCACTTTGCCCGTTTGCGTCTGCTTGATCCAGATCGCTTCGATGATCTAGATGAGTTTATCGATGGTCAAGAAGCGTTTGCGGAAACGGCAGCAGTCGCTGGTGTATTAATAGAAGACAAGCCGCTCAATGACGGTCAAATCGCTGCTTTGAGTAGCTTATTAGACATCAGTATGGATGAGCTATCCACGATCAATGAAGACGACAAACTGCGCACCTATGCGCTCAACGAGCTATTAGACCGTCACGGTACCGGTCGTATTTTGTTCCGCAATACGCGTGAGAGTGTGAAAGGGTTCTATGGTCGTAGCAGCCAGCCGCACCCACTGCCACTCCCTGACGCATGGAAAGACAGCTATCAAACCAATGGAAAATTGCGTGAGCAGCTATGGGGTGAAGAAAACCAACCAGATGGTGGCTGGCTAGAAGATGATCCACGCGTCTCTTGGTTGGTTGATATCTTACGCGGTGAGCTTAAGCAACAAAAAGTGCTATTAATCGCTCGTAGTGGTGCGACGGTAGAGAGTTTAGAAGCGGTATTGCGTCTGCATGCGGGTATCAAAACCGCCATCTTTACTGAGCAGATGACTTTGCTTGAGCGTGACCAAGCAGCAGCGTTTTTCGCGGATAGCGAAGGCGCACAAATATTACTGTGCTCAGAGATTGGCTCAGAAGGTCGTAATTTTCAGTTTGCTAGCCAGCTGATCCTATGGGACTTACCAGCTAATCCAGATACCTTGGAGCAGCGTATCGGTCGCCTAGATCGTATCGGTCAGACACAGCAGATCATGCTGCATGTGCCTTATGTACAGGGCACGGCGCAAGAGCGTCTGTATCATTGGTATAACGATGCACTAAATATGTTTAACCAGATATCGCCAACGGCACAAAGCGTGCAAGAGCAGTATATCCAAGAGCTCAAGCCAATGCTGGAAGGCGCAGATACTGCTGAAAACAATGTCATTCTACAAGACGTCATTGATGAGGCGTTACAGACGCGATTGGGGCTAGAAGCACAGCTGCAAGCTGGCCGTGATCGCCTGCTAGAGTACAACTCATGCCGTCCGCGTGTCGCTGGTCGTATCGCTGATGCCATGCGTGACTTTGATGGCAATAACTTGCTGCCACATTTTATGGAGCGTTTCTTTGCGTCTGCCAATATCGATCATAATATTCAACGTGATGGCTCGTGGGTCATTGCACCGATCGATAGTACTGAGATCAGTGACTATATCGATGGCTTGCCGCTTGGTGATGAAGACGGTATGACGTTGACCTTTGAGCGTGAGCAAGCGCTCCAACGTGAAGATATCGACTTTATCACGCACGAGCATCCATTGATGCGTGCCATCTATGAGCTGGCGAGTACCAGCACCTTTGGTAATACGACCGTTGCTATGCTAAAAAGTGCCGCTGTACCGCAAGGTATGGTACTGCTAGAGGTGAACTTCCGTGTTGAAGCCATCGCGCCAAAAGTGCTTAATCTGCCAGCGACATTGACCACGCAAAATATCCGTGTCTTTATCAGTGAGCAGGGCAGTGATCTATCCGCTCGTATCAGTGCTGATATGATCATGCCGCATGTGGAACGCTTGGACAAAAACCGTGCCCGCCAAGTGATTAAAGTGCGCGGTGATGTGATAGAGCAGCGTTATTACGAGGCTGAAGATATCGCTCGTCAGCAAATCGCTGAGATTGGTGAGCAAGCAAGCGCGCGCTTTAGCCAGCAGTGGTCACGCGAGATCAAACGTCTCAAACACTTGCAAACCATTAATCCAAACGTACGTCCTGAAGAGATTGAGCGCCTAGAGCAGCTCAAAGCCCAAGGTGAGCAAGCGCTAAGTAACTTATCATTAGTGCCAGATTCTATCCGTGTGCTGGTCGCCGTCAAGCCATAAGTATTGAGAAGGTTATCAAAAACGAGATGTTGCTAGACATCTCGTTTTTTTATGACTCAAATTGCTTGAAGTGACGTATTAAGCGCGATTTGTCTCGTGCAAATAGTGAAGTAACACTTATGAGTAAGCGGACAGTAGCTAGTAAAAACCAACAATATTGGGTAAGATGTTCCCCTTTTCTACCAAAAATAAATACATGGCGATAGTCCTACTGGCTGTGGCTGTCTATTTGTTCTAAAATTTTTATTGCGTATGTTAGGGCGTGTTCATAATTCAATCGTTTATCACCATTTTTAAAATAGGGACACGCCCTAGCAAGTGATCTCATATTATTTTACATTCAAGCGCAGCGTCTATATGGCATCGAGATTGTTAGATGCGTATATTTGGATGCTGAGCGTGTTTGATAAAAATAAGGAAACATATTGTCATGTCCGATAATTCACAACTGATTGATGAGCTGCTATCTACCATCGCGCTTATTGAGGTTACCCCAGATGTCTTTGAGGGTAAGAGCCATGATTATGTGGGCAGTCGTATATTTGGTGGGCAGGTGCTTGCCCAAGCCATCATGGCCGCGGCGCATACCTTAGACCAAGATAAGCCTTGTCACTCGCTACATGGGTACTTTTTGCGCGGCGGTGATATCAATCAACCAGTGATCTATCAAGTGCGCCGCTTGCGTGACGGCCGCAGTCTATCTGCCCGTGAAGTGACTGCCATTCAGTATAAAGAAGTGCGCGGTAAGCCACCGATTGAACAGGTGATATTTTCGATGATTGCCTCGTTTTCACCGATGGAGGATGGCCTTGCGTATCAAGAAGACATGCCTGTCTATCCGCCGCCAGAAGATCTATTGACCGAGCAAGATTTAAAAGAAGACTATGTCGGCAAAGTACCAGACGCGCTCAAAGCACGCTTTATGCGCCGTCGTCACGTCGAGATAAAACCCGTCAAACCGCGTAATCCGATCAATCCAGAACCGATGAAACCCAAGCAAGCAAACTGGCTGCGTATCCACAAGCTTGGCAATCAGCCCGTGGCTATTCAGCAAGCACTATTGGCGTTTTCTTCTGATTTTTACTTGGTTGGTACTGGGCTGATGTCACATGGCGTAAGCTTTATGACCAGTGGTTTGCAAGCCGCTAGCATCGATCACTCTATGCACTTTCACCGTGAATTTGATTTGAATGATTGGCTGCTCTATGACATGTGGAGTGATACAACGTCCAATGCGAAAGGGTTGAACCATGGTCAGTTTTGGCAAGATGGCAAACTGGTCGCCACCGTGCAGCAAGAAGGCCTAATGCGTTTGCGTGTGCCAAAGTCCTAACCCTAGCCTTAGAGTAGTTATTAGCTCCCGTTATACTGTCATCATAAAAAAGCGACTCACTATTGATAATGAGTCGTTTTTTTTATGCTAATTTTTATTCTAAGATCTTAATCATCGCGCGAGGCAACCCTAGATTGTCTTGCGCTGTTTGTTCGGTCAGCCATTTAAAATCAATCTCAGCCGATGCTAACTTTTCATTGAGCTCTAGTATTTGCGCAGAGTCAACCGTTAGTTTGCGCGGGGTTAAATACCAATGAAAATGAGTTAGTGAGTGCTTAATGGGAGCATCATCAAGCAATGACTTACTGACTGATTGGGTGACCAACTCGTTTTTTATGAGCCATTCATTGATAATTTGCTCAGCCGTGGTAAATTCTGCTTCGTATATTTTTTCATGACTACGGACATCACTTGCTACTTTCGATGGCTTATCAGCACTCGTGACTGATTTTTTATCAGCAGTTTTTCCAGTTGCCTTGCTATTCGCTTTACCGTCGACTTTTTCTACGAACTGTAATGGCAAACTCCACAAACCGCCCCAAATGCCATTATCAGGGCGTTGTAGCCATAGTATTTTACCGTCTGCACTTTCAATAAGTAACGCATCGCTGAATTTACTAGGTTTGGGCTGCTTTTTCGCTTTGACGGGGTAATCAGTCTCGCGCCCCTCGGCATGGGCTAGGCAGTCGGCTTGCAATGGACATAACAGGCACGCAGGCTTACGGCGAATACATAGCGTTGCACCCATATCCATCATGGCTTGCGCAAACAGTCCGGAGTTCTCTGTCGGTGTCAGTCGCTCTGCCAATGCCCATAGTTCTTTGGTGGTAGTAGATTTGGTAATGTCACCGTCATTCGCTGCCCAGCGCGTCAATACCCGTTTGACATTGCCATCACAGATGACGCCATAACGGTGCAATCCCATCGCCATAATCGCGCCAGCCGTTGATGGGCCAACGCCAGAAATCGCCTCCCAACCTGCGAGTGTTTGTGGAAACTCGCCCGTTTCCTCGATTACCTCAACCAGCTGCTTCGCGCCTTTATGCAAATTACGCGCGCGCGCATAATAGCCAAGCCCTGCCCAGTGTTCGGCAACCAAATCCCATTCTGCTGCGGCTAAATCTTGCACAGTAGGAAAGGTATCCATAAACCGTGCAAAATAGGGCAGTACGGTGGTGACCTGCGTTTGCTGGAGCATGACTTCAGATAGCCAAACGATATAAGGGTTGGGCGTGTCAGTTTGGTGCTGTTGCCACGGCAAATCATGGCGACCGTTTTTGGCAAACCAATCGAGAAGGCGCGTGGCGAAGGCATTGAGGGAAGAGGTAGTGTGGTTAAAAGTCGTGTTAGAAGATTCAGAATTGGCAGTTGGCTGGGTCATAGGCTTTATTATTTGGTTTTTTGAAGGTAGGTAATTATACCTGATAGGCGTATTTGCTACGACCCAACTTTAACGTAATGCTATTAAATAATGTAATAAAAATAACTACTTAATAATGTCGAAGAGTAAGAGGTTATTGATTACCTGCTTAATATATTCATCATTATGTATATCGCTGACATAATCATATTTGCCTAAACTAATCTTAATATGCCTTTGCACTGTTTGTCGTTCAATAGTACTACTTGGCAGATCTAAAAAAGAGTTTATAAAATACCCATCAAATACGAACAAGAAAAGATGCTTAACGGACAAGTCATTAAGAATGTCAGACCTAGAATGTGGATGGCTTATATCTAACCTAGAACTATTAGTAAAATTTGAAAACTTAGTAGAGTTTATATGTCTTGTTACGATTTGGTTTAGTAGCTCTTTATCCATCATATAAACAAAAGATAGAAAGACCATAAAAATCTCCTCAGCAATGGGAGATTTACTTTTGTCTTTATCTTCAAAAACAATCAATGTTTCAATACAACGTACAACTTGTTCGATATTACGAAGTGATAATTCACCGAGATCTAAAAATTTTGGAATCTCATAGATGAACTGGTTGTCTTTAAGTGTGTGTGGAATCACCTTGCTGTCTTGTACTACTTTTCTAAAGTAAGTGTCGTTGTTGTCAATCGCTTGATTCTCCCCACCTTTACTAGTCGTAGGTAGGTTAATTTGATACTTAAAAAATTTATATAAATAGCTATTCGAGTCGGTCTCGTTGCCATAGCTATGTTTAATAGTCGCCTTTAGTTGATCTGCATTGGTAACGAGGATAATTTGCACGTTTTCAACGTCAAAAACATGCTTAATGGTTTCAAGCATTGCCACTGCAAAATCTGGTCGGCAGCGATCAAGCTCATCAATGAGTAAAATGATAGGGTTGGTGGAAGCAATATCTGATAGAGTATCACGCAATGTTGATAAATTCTTTTCCGCTTCTGCTTGATCTTTAATCATAGACTCAAGTGACTGGTCGATAAGAGATTTTGACCCATCCTTTATTTCTTCCATTCCATCTGCTAGTGCATCAGGAATATCTGCCGCGTATCTACCGAATGCAAATCCTAATCCTGCTTTGAGACCTATACCAGAAATAAGCCTTAGGTAAGGCACTGCATTTTTTATAAAATTCTTTCGCTTGTCGTCTTTTTCATCGTAGAAACTAGCCACCTCAGCTATAAGTGTTAAGAGCGGCTCGTTGGCATGATCAGCTTGAAAAGCATTTACATAGCCAACTTTATAGTCATTCGTATTATCTGCTTCAATCAGATTTTTAAGTTTGAAGCAAAACTCGGTTTTGCCTGTCCCCCATTTACCATCAATAATAAGTGGTGACACATCAATAGCTGAATCTAATAACTTAATGATTTTTTCGGCAATAGGCTTACGTGTAAACTCATCTCTTTCATCAAATGTGAAATCTTTCATTAAGTTGTAATCTGTCATTACTTATTCTCTATATTTGTATTTTTGACATACGATACTTATGTTATACAGAGAATAAAGGCATAAAAAAAGCCCACAAGGGCTTTTATATAGGCAATTATTTTTTGAGTAATGAGCCTTGATCTAAACTTACTTCCGATTCTTCCGCGTCTTTAGACGACGTAATCGCTTTTCTTCCTCACGAGCTTTTTTCTTCTCTTCAGCAGCGATGCGTTGCTCTGCGACGACGATTTCTTCCGCTTCAGTCATCGCTGGTGTCTCTAGCGTGATGCGACCAATCTTTGCGCTACGCAGCTCGTTGATGAGAATCTCAGACATGCGGTAGGTATCGACTTGATTGCCCGAACGTACACAGCCGCGATTACGTCCAGCCACTTCAAAAAACTCCCAATCGGTCTTGGGTAGTTCCTCAATTTTATAGCGAGTTTTTAACAGCTCAGGATAGGCTTGCATCAAGTACTCAGCGGTATAGCTTGCCACATCAGCGAAATCAAACGCCGTATCACGGATGCCGCCCGTTGCGGCTAGACGATAGCCCGAGTTTTCATTTTCAACCTTTGGCCATAGCATACCGGGCGTGTCGTAGAGCATGATGTCATCGTCGAGTTTAATCAACTGCTGCGATTTGGTTACAGCTGGCTCATCACCTGTCTTTGCCACAGCGCGTCCTGCTAGCGTATTGATCAGCGTTGATTTTCCAACGTTTGGAATACCCATAATCATCGCTTTGATTTGACGACCAGTCCCGACTTTATTGGGTACGAGATGCTTACAGATGGCGATGATGCGTTTTACATCATTGGCTTTTTCAGTATCGCAAGCAATGGCTTTGACCCCATCTTGCTGCTCGAGATAATCCATCCATGCTTGAGTCAACTCAGGATCGGCAAGGTCAGCTTTGTTCAGGATTTTGATAACAGGTTTTTCGCCGCGCAGTGCTGCGACCATTGGGTTTTCACTACTATATGGAATACGCGCATCGATGACCTCGATGACCAAATCCATCTGCGGCATGACTTCTTTGATTTCGTTACGGGCTTTGTTCATATGCCCAGGGAACCACTGAATACTTGCTCTCTTATCCATCTGCTTTCATAACCTTTTATAAAAAATGCTAAAAGTAAAACAATCAACGTTTACTTTCTAATGGTGTCCAGTTTACTACAGAACCACATTGCTCACGGTACAATTTCACCCAACCAGCTTTGTGATTACGCTTGATTTTGGTTTTCTGTTTCCTCATGCGCGGGTGGTAATGGGGCAAGGTAACCAATTAATAGTATTAAACTGCCTGCACCAAGGAAGGATATCACTCGCCAAATTGCCTCAGTCTGTGACAAATCTACCAAGACAAGCTTAAGTACGACGATACCTAACAATCCAATACCCATAAACCAAAGCGCGCGTTGCCAGTAGCGACTCGCCATGATGGTGGCGACCAATGCCAAGAGCGTCCACAAAATCGTCAGTCCTGTTTGTACTTTCTCGCTCTGCCATGCGCCGCCTTGATAGTCATTCCAAAGTGGCGTACCAATAAAGGCGTGTAGCGTTCTGACCAATATGCTGGAAATCAACCAAAAACTGATCAGTCCCAATACAATTAGCAGACTCTCAGTGGTGAATACGCGCTTAGATTTGGCAGCTGCATTTGCTTCGATAAGTGTCTCGTCACGGTTTTTTTGGCTTATATAATAGAGACTAAAGCCAACCAACAGCGTCAACCAAGCGGTGAGGTCATATAGGTTGAATAATGGAAAATAAGACAGTCCCCAAATCACACCATCATAAGACCAATTGGTAAGAACAACCCACAGTAAAGCAATGGGAGCAAAAATGGCAGCGCATCCTAATAGTGCCTGTTGCCAATCAAACCAATACAGCAGACCTTGTTTTGAAGCTTTATTAATTGATGTATTTTCTTCATTTTGACTGAGATAACGAAGATTGAACCATAACCCAAATAATATGAGTGTCGCTGAAAACAAGATAGCCATCACGCCATCAGAATCTGGTAGGCCATAATGCGCCGCGGCAGCAATCAGTAACAGCCCTGTACCGAGCCAGCTTACCTCAGTGTAACGTGCCTTGTTGTTATTATCAGACCAAGTTTTCAGCCATAGCTGACCTATCAGTAACCAGCCGATTATCAAACCTATGAATACCAACCACTCCGCTGTTACCCACGTTAGATTTCGCTCGAATTTTTGTGGCAGTTGTAGCACTAGCATGAAGTAGAACAGGGCTAGTAATCCACGACTCAGCTGTCTAACCTCCGCCCACGGACGATAGCGGTTGATGACCCAATAGGCGGCCAGACTGATGAGTGCTGCTAGTGCAATTACCGTCGTATCTGATTGCCAACTATCAAACCAATGATGCAAATCAAGTATCAGCACTTGTAGCATCCACGCTATCGCCGTCAATGTTAAAAACTTTATTAATCTAGGGCTGTGCCAGACGAGTTTGAACGCATAGCTTTGATGATTGATAGCGTTCAGCCATTGCTGTGCTGCTTGATTGTTGATACCCAGTGCATGAGCGTAATTGGTCATCGTATCTGATGGGTTGTCACACTTTTGTGCCTTTGTGGTAAAAGGCGTTATAGCGTCATGATTTTGACTATTACTGTTATGCAGCTTATTCATTAACATCGCAGGGGAGTTGCTGGCGCGTAAGATAAAGGCGGTCGCCAGATAAGCAATTGCTGAAATACTAAAGGCTAAAACGGGATAGTCGTTGCTAGAGAATATCGCTGTGGTCACGAGCATACCGATACTGACAAGCTGTAATAGCAAGCCGAATAATACAGACCATGACCGCAGCGAGCGCCTGCCAAACCATACCAGAGCAAGTCCTTGCACCGACCAACCAAAAGCAATCCATTCCGCATCTAGCGCCAGCGGAATCATCAGCGCCAAAAACCCAGCACCCAACGCCAGCATACTCTCGGTCACCAGTAGATAACGCGGGCTTTGTTTGACAAAGACATATCCTGTGCCTAAGTACAGCAATGCCAAAATACCAGCAGTAATCGTCAATCCATGCGACACGCCATCAAGCAAGGCGGCCAGCACCCCAAAGGCCAGTACGGGTGCTGAAAACAGTAAGCTGGTATCTATCGGGAAGATTGCTTGCGATGGTGAGTTGGCTAAAGATAGCCTGTCGGGCGCTTGATCGTTGGTAGTACTGGTAGTGTTGTAGTCAATAACATGCTGCGCATAGCGAATGACCACAAACAAGTACAGCAGCACGTGCAGCGCAGTGATCAGTACCAACGACCAGCGCTGCGTCTCAATAATGGCGGTTAAGTCTTCGGTCAAGCCCCAATAGTAGGCCAATCCAAACGTGACAGTGACCCCAAGCAGATTCAGTACTTTCCACGGGCGATAGTGGGCGATGACAGCGATGGTGATATTGAGAAGCAGATAATAACCAAAAAGCGCCGTCAAACTTCCCGTATCCTCACTGGTCAAAATCGGCGCAAAAAACCCACCAGACAATGCTAACAACGCGAGCGGAAAAGCGTTTTGACGTACAGCAAGAGCGATAGTGATGGCAGATAGTATTCCAAGCCCAATAAAGCTCGGTACACTTGGCATGATTTCATAAACGCTGTAAGCAAAAAAGGTGCTCAAATATGTAATCGCTAAGCCTGCGCCCTGTAGCGTAATACCATACGAGAAGCGTTTTGCGGTGAGTTTGAGTCCCAGTGCTGCCAATGCCAAACCTGCAGCGCCGATGGTGACAAGCTTTGTGGTAATTGAGATCTCGATATATTCGCTGAGCAAGCGCAGCAGCAGTACCACACCCACCAGCAGTACCAATACGCCAACTCGTACGACAAGATTGCCGCCAAAAAACCAGTTTTTGATTGAGTGCATGAGCGAGGTGACGATAGGAAGTGAGCGCTCATCAGGTTCAATGGGGGTGTTTTTGTCGTTGTTTTTTGCTGCTACTGGGTCAAGAGGGTCTACGGATTTCTGATCAGAAGCGTCTGATTTTATATCGTTGGTTGGTGTCGAGTCAGTAGTAGGTAGTGGCGGTGGCGACGATATAGGAGTTCGACGGTTTGAGTCAACGATGGGGTCTTGGGTAGCGTTATCCCTAGTGCCAGCAACCGTATCCGTTTCAGTAACGGCATCAGCGTCTTTAGAAAAATTCTTGCGCGTATGGGCACCGTCATCAACCAACTGCGTGGCAGAGGATGTTATGCTACGTTTTGCTTGCTGCTCAAGCTCATCCTGTAGTTTTGTCACATCGCGGCGCAAATACGTGATTTCTCGCTTTATTTTGGTGTATAAAGCGACTACTACAATCAATAAAATTGTAAAAGCCAGCCAACCTAACTGGGTCATCCATAGGTATAACATCTTGTTGCTCAATCCAGCTGATAGTAGTGTGATAATGACGCGATTTGGTAAGAAGTACAAGAGCACGCTGATAACTCATCTGAGCATCTATTAGTCAAATAAAACGCAAAATAAAAGGGCAGCTTAATAGTTAAGCTGCCCTTCTCGATGAGTTTTATATCAAATGGTTCTTATGCCAAATTGGCTTTCATAAACTCAAGCATATTTTCCCAGCTTTGCTTAGCAGCGGCTTCGTTATAGCCAAGATCCACATCATTGTTTGCCGCGCGCTCATCGGCATGTGGGTTGGTAAAGCCATGCTTAGCATTGTCATAGACATCGATTGTGTAGTCCACGTCAGCCGCGTCTAGCTCTGATTTTAGGCCCTCGATGGCATCCATTGATACCATTGAGTCATCACGGCCATGCGCGACCAATACTTTTGCTTTAAAGTTTTTATCTGCTGGATGTTTTGGCGTTGGGTTACCATGGAAGGTAGCAACCGCTTTTAGTGGCATGCCTTCGCGAGCCATATCTAATACCACCTTGCCGCCGAAACAAAAACCAATTGCCGCAAGCTTGTCACCATCGACTGATAACTGATCGCTAAAGTCATTGAGGATCAACTGGCAGCGTGACATGAGCATGTCTTGATCAGCCAGTACTTGTTCCATCCACATATTGGCTTGCGCCGCATCGGTGGTGAGTTTGCCTTCGCCATAAACGTCCATTGCGACTGCTGCGTAGCCTGCTTCTGCCAAGCGCTCGACCACAGATTTGGGATGATCAACCACGCCCCACCATTCTGGCGCAACCAAAATACCTGCTGCTGGGTTCTCATCTGAGGCCCCTTCTGGTAGTGCGACATAGCTGATAAGCTCAACACCGTTTTCGGTGGTACTGATTAACTCGAAAGTCTTAACTGACATAGGATTGTCCCTTTTTATGTTATGAGTTTTAATTATTCGTCATTATGATAGTTCGTTTTCTAACTCGTACTACCTTAACGCCCATATCTAGCAAAAACAGCTATAATAGTGTAACGCTCTTTATCAAAATGCTACTGCGACCCTATGACTATAAATTTCTTAAACAAAAATAATGAACAATCAGGCTTGCATTCAGGCGTCAATCTAGATGGTAAGCTTGCGCAATCGATAAGTTTATTTCCTGATAATGCTGACACTGATTCTAAGTCTGAGCCACTGCGTCCGCAGTTTTGGTCGCGGTTTGCCTTAAACGAGCTAAATCATAGCGAATGGGAAGCGTTGTGTGATGGCTGCGGCAGCTGCTGCTTAATCAAATATATCGATGATGACAACGATGAAACGTTGGTTGAATATACCGATGTGACGTGTCAGCTGATGGACTGCGCAACAGGATACTGTCAGCACTATGCGACGCGCCAAGAGCATGTGCCAGACTGTATTCAGCTGACCATGGACAACTTGCCCAACATGATGTGGCTGCCATCGCATTGCGCCTATAAGCGTTTGTATAAAGGGCAGGGGTTACCAAGCTGGCATCTGTTATTGACTGAGGATGCTGTAGTCACTCAGCACGAAATGCGCGCCGCCAATGTGGGTGTCGCTGGCCGCTGTGTGTCTGAAACCAGTATGTCTGATGAAGAAATGGAAACGCGCGTGGTACATTGGGTACAGCCGTAGTTCATTATTTGCTGATATAAAAAGTTATGATCCAAGGATTGGAATATGCATAAAGTTTGCCGTACAACAGGTTTGATATTCAGTGCTGCTTTTTTGTCAATTGGCTGCTCAAATATTGCTCACTTGTCTGAGACCAATTTTCCTACTCATCAAACTGCACAAGTAATACCTGTAAAAGGTGGATTAACATCTGTGAGTGCGCCTGCATTAGACGCGCCAGTTGTGGTGGATTGGCAAAAGATAGAGGCAGCCGCAGATAAAAAATATGAAGACGAGCCATTGGCTGACTATTATCTAAATATTTTATCCGAGGAAGAAAGGAATGGTGCGCCTTGGTTTTATGCACAAGATTTTAATGTTTCTATTGAAGAGGCGCAGCGTCGATTATTATTGCAAGGGATTAGCTCGCCGCTGATTAACTCAATTACAGAGCACTTAGGCGCAAATGTTGCCGCCGTTTATTATGATAATAATGACCCTGATGAATTTTCTATTAAAGTAACGACACTAACCAAGGTTAAAGCCGTCCCGCCAAAATACGTGTATCACTTTAAGCAAAAGGAATTTGAAAATTATTCTTTTCCTATTTATATCCAAGCCACTAGTGATAAAACGCATCAGCAGATTGTTGCATTGCAAGAAAAAGCGTGGCCTGAGATATTAAAGCGTTATCCTGACGCTCAAAGTATTGGTTTTAGCCCAATGACCAATACTATTAATGTGACGATTTACCGCCCAACGTCTAATGAAATCGAGCGCCAACGCATAGAGAATGAGTTGACTGACCTTATCGGTTACTTGGTAATGGTTGAATTTACGCAATATCGGATAACTACGCTTTAATGGTTAGGGCTATTTAACATACGATCAATACTATTACTGAGAAGCCTGAGCAGTCGATTTGGCTTGTGCTTCAGCGCTAGATTGAGAGCCGGCCAGTGGTGGTATCGGAATATCTTGACGAATTTTCCGAGAGAACTCACGGCTATTGGCAACAGAGTGCAGGTTGTTGAAGCCCATAGATTTTGGATTGATATGGGTGCGCTCATACCACGTATCCATCGACCAAGGCTGATTGTCTTTTGTTGGTGCCGCATCGAGCATACCGACGTCGTATAAATAATTGGGCAACCAGCCCGATACCCAAATCCGATAATCCCACGGCAGGCGATCGCCACTAACGATGCGCGCCATATAAAAGATGATATTAGTACAGTTACTCGTCAGCGTGTTGTACCAGTCGGGTTTGGTATTGAGCCTATCAATCGCGGTTAGGTAAGACTCAAACAGCGCACGCACTTCATGTTGCTGCAAATTGCTGATAGGAAATAGATAGACTTGCTCACCGCGTGCGTTGCTGCGCGTATAGATGATGTCACGCTCTTCTGCGGCAATCAGGCTCAGCTCATACCGTCGAAAAAATCCTGCCAGTGCCGAAAACGACTCGCCATTTTCTTTACGAATCTCAAATGAGAAGGCAAGTGGTCTATCGTCTTCAAAGCGAAAACTGACCAAAGTATGAGCAATCAGCGGCCCCATCCAGTAAGAGTTGGTCACATCAACGCCAGAGAGTTTAGATAAATCAATCGTGCGCGTCTCCCAATGCTCTGTGGCGTCTTCTTTATTTTGCCAATCAAAATTACGGACATTGGTTAAGGTAATCAAGTCAGGGTTGGTTGCATCGCGCTCATAAGAGACTTGCTGGTCGACCTCAGCCATCCAGTCGCGATCTTGCTTGGGTTCGATAGAAAAAAACCAGCCTAGACCTATGAGCCAAGTTGCTCCGTATAAACCAATTAGCCGCTTAGTAGCTGTATGTTTACCAACCGACTTTTTACCAATGGACGCTTTATCAGCCGATGAGACACTGAGCAGTATCTTTGTGACTGTATGCCAATAACGCGTACCAAGCAGTGCGGCTAATATACCCACGATGATGAGTGTTGCAAGCCAAGTGAGTACGGAGCTTATCCCGTACTGATACCAAATCGCTAATAGCAACCACACTGCTGATAGCAATATTGTGATAGCGATCAAAAAAACCACGAGACGATGTCGCCATGTCGGTCTTTGTGGTTTGTTATCTGCTAATCTGTTGTCCAACTCGCGACTGACAGAATGGATATCTGCAAGCTGGCTGCATGGACGCGATGATAATAAGCGGGAAAAAACGGAGCGTAGCGACATAAAGTTTGTTTTGATAAATAATGGCTTTGACCATAGCAAAGTTTATAACACACTGACAATACAATTTGAGTGAATTTGTCGTTGAATGTCGGTGAGGCTTGCGATAAAGTGAAGCTAAATTGTGCTGGTATGTCTGTTGTTTGTTACACAGATAATGATAAGCGCGCTGTTTTATTTGGCGCTTTTGTCCCCATCTATGCTCTACTTATCTTATGAACGGTTATTCTAATTGCCATTAACTAAAGAGGTTAAATCACACCACCATGTCTGACGACACTCCCAGCCCGAGTAGTTGGTCGATGCGCGGCTTAAAACGCTGGCTATCGACCGCCCCCGAAACCCGTGATGAATTGATTCGTCTGGTACAAGACTCGCGCCAGTTTTTAGAGCCCGATACGGTCGATATGTTAGAAGGCGTGCTCGATCTGCCGGCGACACAAGTGCGCGAGATCATGACACCGCGACCGCAAGTGATTGGTCTGCACGAAAGCACTAGCCTTGACGAAGTGATGGACATCATTCTTGATACGACGCACTCGCGCTATCCTGTTTTTGACAGTCAAGACGATGATGCCGTCATTGGCATCCTATTGGCAAAAGATTTGATTCCTATTCTGGTTCACATGGTACGCAACCAAGAAGACAAAATCGATAGCAAACGTCTAAAAGACTTGGTGCGCCAGCCATTATATATCAGTGAAACAGCTCGTTCTGATACCCTGCTGCGCTCATTGCAGCGCACGCAAGTGCATATGGCGATCGTCGTCGATGAGTTTGGCAACTTTGGTGGTGTCGTTACCATGGAAGACTTGTTAGAGGAAATCGTTGGTGACATCGTTGATGAGCATGATGATTTTGATGAAGACAGCGATATTAATAATATCGTCGCTGATCCTGAAAAGCCAAACACATGGCGCGTCCAAGCATCTACGGTGATTGAGGACTGTAATGATGAGCTTGGCAGTCGTTTTGATGATACCGATGTCGACACGATGGGCGGTCTGGTCATGCAAGCACTCGGTTTCGTTGGTGATTTGGAGGGTGAGAGCGTGGTGATAGATGATTGGCAAATCACCATCACTGATGTGGAAGGGCGCTTTATCCAGAATCTAGAGCTTACCAAAACCAATGGGGATCAGCAGATACTGATAGGCAGCCATTAATTTGTATGTATTCCCATAATCAGTAATTAGTGATAAAACATTCTTAGCAAGCTCAATAAAAAACACGATGAATAATCGTGTTTTTTGCTTTCTGTCTTTTGTATTTTGGTATGAGGTTTTCGCTACGCAAATTTACCCATTAATCGGTTTTGACTGGTATCATGGGTGGATTTTATTTGTGGTCCTGCATAAAGCATTATGCAGTCAGTTTTTGCTCGGGCTTTGTCTCAGTGCTGAGCTGTGAAATTTTGAAAAATATGGTCTTGGATAACTGCTATGCGTCTGTCTACTGTTGATTTACAAAAACGCCTGAACCCTGAACAGCCAAAAGGCTTACATCTGGGACTGGCGGTACTGATCGCTTTGTTGGCAGGAGGCGCTTTCACACTTGCGCTCGCGCCTTACGGTATTTGGCCAGTTGCGTTGGTATCACCTGCCATTTTGTATGCGCTATTGATGCCAGAGATGACAGGTCGCCGCGCCTTTCTCATTGGGCAGGCATATGGCACAGGACTTTGGTGTGTGGGTGCGTTTTGGCTGTACACCTCCATCCATGTCTATGGTTCGACGCCCGTATGGCTTGCGCTGATTATGATTGCGCTGATGGGTCTCGGCATGGGGTTATTCCATGGCTTTTTGGCGCTGATTTTTAATCGAGTGGTTGGCAAGCAGCCATTATCTTTTGCTGCGCTTTGGATACTCCAAGAGTGGATGAAAACGTGGCTATTCACAGGCTTTCCTTGGCTATTCGTCGGTTATGCATTTACTGAGCAATATTGGTTGTCATCCTTGGCGCCTGTCGCGGGTGTCTTTGCTGTTTCCTTTGTGGCGGTGCTACTGGCTGCCAGTATCGTTGAGCTATTGCGTCGCCGCGGCGGCTATATGATTCCGTCGATAGCCTTGTTGGTTGTTAGCTGCTCGCTATGGTTGATCAATCCGCAGTGGACCAAACCAAAAGGCACGCCTGATTTATCAGTGTCTTTGATTCAAGGCAATATCCCGCAAGATCTAAAATGGCTTACTGAGTATCAAATAGAAACCCTAAAAATCTACGCAACCTTGACTCGAGATGAGTGGGGGCGTGACATTGTGCTGTGGCCTGAGTCATCGATTCCGATGTTTCAGACAGAAGCGGTCGGTTTTATCAATGAAATGGTCAAAATGGCCAAAGAGACGGACACAACATGGGTGACGGGCATTCCTTATAAAGACGAAGCCGCGTTTGATGCCAGTAAAGATAAATATGCGCCGTTTTATAATAGTGTGGTTGCGCTAGGGGCTCAGGCAGATGGCTTGTATAAAAAACAGCGTCTGGTACCCTTTGGTGAATATATTCCGTTTGAAGGTGTGCTTGATATTCTGCCAAATCTGGCAGGCAGCCAAGATATTATGAGCTATAGCCGCGGCAGTGATCATCAGTCACCGCTGCGTGTACGAGGCCATAACTTGGGTGCGGCTATCTGCTATGAAGTCGCGTATCCAGATACCACGCGCAAAAACGCGATTGGCACAGACTTTTTATTGACCATCTCAAACGATGCGTGGTTCGGTACGTCGGCAGGCCCGCTACAGCATTTGCAAATGGTACAGATGCGCGCGCTCGAAAATGGTCGCTGGTTTATGCGTGCGACCAACACGGGGGTGACAGCTATCATCGACCATAAAGGTCGCATCGTAGCGCGTGCTCCGCAGTTTGAGCGCACCGTACTACGCGGTAATATACAGGCGCGTGTTGGTAATACGCCGTTTATGCGTTTTGGCCAATATCCTATTTTGTTTATTATGGCGCTGCTGCTGATATTGAGTTACTTAGGTAAGCGTCCCAAGACGTCAGTACGTTTAAGTAAATAAGATTGATATTTGTTGAATATAGTAGTCAATGACAGTTAGCAGTTTGAGTAAATAACTGTCATCAACGCTAAAAGCGAATAGTAAAATTGTCGATAATAAACCCTTTAAATACTTAAGGGTTTTCACAAATCAGTATAAATTGCGATATAATAGGTCAATATTTCAAATATTTTGTGCAAGGTGGATAAGGTATGTCAGAAGGTATCGTCAATAACAATCCAAAAAAAGAGCTGTTATACACTCTAGGTGGCATTGCCTTATTCTTAGGTATTGTCTTACTTATTGGTGTTTCTGCATTTTTGCGTCCAGCAGGTGAGCATATCACGGCGACGCCAACGGAAGCATCAGAGGCCGCTGATGAAGCAGAAGCCATTGCTACCGAAGACGCTGCTGCCCCGACTGAAGCAAATGCTGAAACAGCACCAGCAGATGCAGCAGCACCTGATACGGCCGCAGATGCAACCGTCACACCAGCGACAGATGCAGATAGTGCAGTCGTCACTGCAGAAGCAGGTACAGCGACCGCTTCTGGTACAGTAAGCCAAGCGGCAGTTGCCGATGCTGATTTAACTGCTGAGCAAGCGGATGGTGACTTAGATGCTGGGGATGCTGTCGATACTGGTAACGCCGCTGATGAGACAGCAGCACAGTAATCCTGATATAGTGGCTGACTGTTTATCCAAATAAATAGTGAAAGTGACTCGCAAGTAACTTAAAAATAAAGCATTTACGAACGGTAATATCACCTTGATAATACGGCTTTTTATAGCGAAAAAAAGCTCGCTCTCAGCGATTGAGAGCGAGCTTTTTTGTGGGTATTTGTGTAATTTTTAGCCAACTTTTTCTTTACTTGGGTATAACCAAGTGAAACAATGTTCCGCCTATATGACCGCTTATCGGAATAATTAGGCATTTGGTCATTACCAAAATAATCTTTAAAGGAATAAAGTTGTGAGTACACAATCAAAATCAGAATCTAGTGCGGCTGAGCTGCAAGCACTAGACAATGGCTTTATGGGACACCCTGCGCCATTACGCTCGTTGTTTTTTACTGAGATGTGGGAGCGTTTCTCTTACTATAGTATCCGTCCGCTACTCGTGCTATTTATGGTAGCAACAGTGAGTAGTGGTGGTTTTGGGTTTGATGAAGTCACGGCTTCTGCTATCTATGGTATTTTTGCTGGTTCATTATATTTAGCAGCCGTACCGGGCGGTTGGCTAGCAGATAACTGGCTGGGTCAAGAGCGCGCACTGTGGTGGGGTAGTATTGTGATTGCCCTTGGTCACTTATGTATTGCACTCTCTGCTGTGTTCGGGATGGCGTTATTTTTCGTTGGTTTGATCTGTATCGTCTTGGGGTCAGGGCTATTTAAGACCTGTATCTCAGTGATGGTTGGCGCTTTGTATCCTAAAGGTGACTCTCGCCGTGATGGCGGTTTTACCTTGTTTTATATGGGTATTAACATCGGCGCGCTATTGGCTGCACTTATCGTCGGTGTGTTTAAAGAAAAAGGCATGTGGCACGTCGGCTTTGGTGTCGGTGGTTTGGGGATGCTAGTGTCCTTGCTCATCTATCGTTTTGTCGCCCAAAAGAATTTGACGCGTTTTGCGCGAGCCAAAGGTATCGATGCCGAGTGGGAACACTCCAATGATCGCTACAAAAACATTGGCCGCTGGGTGGGTGGTTTTGTGGCTCTGTTAGTCGCCATTGTGCTGTTAGTTTCTACAGGTATGGTGTCGTTCAACCCTGAGCTGGTCGCAGAGTATATGACCTATATCATTGCTGCCGTCGTCATCCTTTACTTTGCCATTATGTTTATTTCACCGCGATTGGATAAGACGGACAAACTGCGCTTGCTGATCTGCTTTATTTTAATCATTGGCTCGACGCTGTTTTGGTCAAGTTTTGAGCAGCAGCCAACCTCTTTTAACTTATTTGCTGATCGTTATACGGATCTAAATGTTATGGGGTTTGAAATACCAAGCATTTGGTTTCAGTCGTTGAACCCATTATTTATTTTAATATTGGCGCCTATCGTTAGTATTATCTGGGTCAAGCTGGGTAACCGAGGTCTTGAGCCGAGCAGTATGGCAAAATTTGCACTCGGGATGCTACTCGCCGCCGCTGGTTTTGCTTTGATGATTTTTGCATCAAAAAGTATCTTAGCGCCTGGTGCTGGCTTAGCCTCGCCTTTATGGTTGGTGGGGAGTCTGCTGTTATTAACCCTTGGTGAGTTAGCGCTTAGCCCGGTAGGTCTGTCATCAATGACCAAGCTTGCACCAAAAGGCATGCAAGGTCAGATGATGGGGCTCTTCTTTGCTTCTATTGCGATGGGTAACTTGGTTGCGGCATTCTTTGGTGGTCATGTCTCAGCGGACAAAATCGAAGGTTTGCCGACTTTGTTTACCACTATGACGATCTTCTTGGTAGTCTCTGCCGTGATACTGTTGGTGTTGGCCAAACCTATCAATAATATGCTGCAAAAAAGCGAGCACGCTGACGAGATAAGCCAATAAAGACAGATAATTGGTGTATGCAAATCCTCTATCATGCCCATAGAATCAGTCCATAACCCATGATAAGACGTGTTACCATAACTGGCAGCACGTTTTATTGTTTTAATCAGTGAGATATTTTTTTAGGCTATTGAAAGCCTACATTCTGCCCAAACATCTAGTTATGTTCTGCTGCAATACTATCAAGCAGCATCTAATAAGACGACTATTCATAGTTGCTACTCACCTCTCGATTTCTAAATAATTTATCTAAAATAAATAAGGACACCTATCATGAATAAACAAATCATCCAAGAGCGTATCGATATGCTACGCAAAACGCTAGTGGCTCAAGACCTCACTGCGATCATCGTACCCTCTGCCGATCCACATCTGTCTGAGTATTTGCCAGAGTATTGGCAAACCCGTCAGTGGCTATCAGGGTTTACGGGTTCAGTAGGGACGCTTGTCGTGACTGCTGATTTTGCTGGTCTATGGACGGATAGCCGTTATTGGGTACATGCGGCTGAGCAACTAGAGGGTACGGGTATCACTTTGGAGAAGCTGGCACCTGGTCAACCAAATCATATCGACTGGCTGGCCGATCATTTGCAAGAAGGAGATAGCGTGGCAGTAGATGGTAATGTGCTCTCTATCGCTGAGCAAGATCGACTATTGAATGCATTTGATGCCAATGATATTACCTTGATCACTGAACGTGATGTATTGACGAGCGTTTGGACAGATCGTCCAGCACTGCCTAATGCCAAATTGTATGCACATGATGAGCAGTTTCTTGCACAGTCTGCGACTTCAAAACTTGCGGCAGTACGCGCAGGCATGAAGGATGCTGGCGCAACCCATCATCTACTCTCAAGCTTAGATGACATCGCTTGGCTGACGAACTTGCGCGGTGCTGACGTTGATTACAACCCAGTGTTCTTAGCACATATGCTGATTGATACAGACAGTGCAACATTATTTGTTGATACCGATAAAGTGAGCGAAGATATTGCACAAAGTCTAAAAGACAGCGGTATCACATTGGCTGATTATTCTGCTGTACAAGAGGCATTGAGTTCGTTAACACCAGAAGATCTATTACTATTAGACCCAAGTAAAGTCGCAGTCGGTACCTTGTCCAAAATGGCAGACGATGTTGGCTTTATTGAGCAGATGGCACCGAGTACACTGCTTAAGTCTGTTAAGTCTGACTCAGATATCGAGCATGTGCGTGAGGCAATGCGTCAAGACGGCGCGGCTTTAGCGGAGTTCTTTTCTGAGTTTGAGCAGCGTCTAGCAGCAGGCGAGCGCCTAAGTGAGCTGGATGTAGATAGTATGCTGATAGAGGTGCGTAGCCGTCAGCCGCATTATGTATCGCCAAGCTTCCCAACCATCGCTGGTTTCAATGAAAATGGTGCATTGCCGCATTACCGCGCAACGCCAGAGAAGTTTAGCTACTTAGATGTCAACGAAGGTGAAGGTGGTTTACTACTCATTGACTCAGGCGCTCAGTATCAAAATGGTACGACAGATATCACCCGCGTGGTCGGTATTGGACAAGTTACCGCTGAGCACAAACGTGACTTTACGACCGTACTCAAAGCCCATATTGCGCTCGCTCGTGCTTACTTCCCTGATGGTATTGCGTCACCATTGATTGATGCGATTTGCCGCGCACCACTGTGGCAGGCTCAGATGGACTATGGCCACGGTACTGGTCACGGTGTCGGTTATTTCTTAAACGTACATGAAGGCCCGCAAGTCATTGCTTATAGTGCCAGCACACCAAAAGAGCGTGCGATGAAAGTCGGTATGATTTCAAGTAATGAGCCAGGTTTGTACCGCGAGGGCAAATGGGGTATCCGTATCGAGAACTTGGTCGTGAATACACCAGTTGCTAGCCCTACTGAGACAGAGTTTGGTCAATTCTTACACTTTGAAACCATCACTTATTGCCCAATCGACACGCGTCTGATCGAGCCTTCACTACTGGATCAAGTCGAGATTGATTGGTTAAATAGCTATCATAGCCAAGTCTATGCCGAGTTAAATGATCGCGTAGAAGGTGCCGCCCTTGAGTGGTTGACTGAACGTACCAAAGCCATTTAATACCCAGCTCAAAACATCAACTAAAAGTACTAAAAAGCCCCGTAAATAATTTACGGGGCTTTTTAATGTTTGTACTGCAAGGCTTTTTAGAAAATAGAGATTGTTGCCGTTAGTGAATATTTTTCTTAGCCGCGTTTTCAGTAGTAGCTGACGTATTTTGCTCACTGAAATGCTGAGTCATCTCAGCACGTAGCCAAGATTTCAGATTTTCCGACATGAGCATCATTTGCTCACTCAAGTAGTCGTCGATTTGGTTTTCAAGCTCACGAATTAACGTTTGATCCGCCGGATCCAGCTCACTGTCTTCTAACACCAAGTTGATAGCTGCACTGGTATTATTGTTAATGTCTTTGAGATTATGATTGACCAGCGCATGAGTTTGATCGCTCATGGTTTTACTATCAGTGTTTTTATTATCGCTAGTTTCACTCTCGCTATTGGCTACTTCCGAGCCAGTCTTTTTGATTTTTGAGTTGTCATCAGTATTGTTATCTATGACGCCTTTATCAGAAGTGGCTTTTTCATCCATATTGTTTGTGCTGGCTGCCAGCAGCTCATTTTTTTCTTGTTCTTTTTGAGCCGTTTCTGCTTGTTCACGTCGCGTATTTTCTGCTTTACACGCAGTCTCTTCGGCCTCTTTTTTCTGTTCTTCTTCTAACTGTTGTTTTTCAGCCGCTGCGCGCTCTTGTTCTTGCTTGTCTATGATTGCCTTAGCGATGGCTTGCTCGGCATTATAGTTGTCGTACAGCTCGTCCACATGAGTATCCAAGTCATGTGTATGAAAAGTGAAGCTTTCAAATACGGTATCTGCTTGCAGTAGGGTGGTGATGTCTTTTAGCTCTTGGGTAATTGCGGCGCGTACTGGATCCGGTGCACACGTCCAGCGCTGATAAAACTGATGGGAAAATGAATAGCTTGACATGGTATCTTCCATAAATGTTCCAAAAATTACCCCTTATCATACGCAAGTACGATAAGGGGCTGCAAGTGGACAAACGTAGCCAATCTGACACCAACGTTACAACGTGATGATATGATAAAGCGGTATCGCACCGCACGATATACTTTTGGCTATTAGTGGCTGATAGGCCAGCGTGCAAATATCAAGGATCCATTGGTACCGCCAAAGCCAAAGCTGTTGGATGCAGCATATTGCAGGTTATCGACTTTACGTGATTGATTGGCCACGTAATCGAGATTACAGTTGTCTTCTACATCTTCTAGGTTAATCGTTGGTGGCACGTGCTGATGCTGTAGGGCAAGCACGGTAAATATAGCTTCCACACCGCCCGCTGCACCAAGTAGGTGTCCTGTCATAGATTTGGTTGAACTCACCAAAATACTGTCTTTCACTGGTGAAAACACGGTTTCGATAGCAATTGATTCGGCGACATCACCTGCAGGTGTACTGGTACCGTGCGCATTGACATAACCGACGCTTGCGGGTTCAATCCCAGCATCATTGAGTGCATTGCGCATGGCTTTTGCAGCGCCGCTACCGTCTTCTGGTGGTGCGGTAATATGACTGGCGTCATCGCTCATGCCAAACCCGACCAGCTCTGCCAGTATGGTGGCACCGCGCGCTTTGGCGTGGGCAAGGCTTTCTAATACGACCATGCCAGCACCGTCACCAAGTACAAAACCGTCACGGCCTTTATCAAACGGACGTGATGCTTTGGTTGGCTCATCGTTACGCGTTGAGAGAGCATGCATGGCGCTAAATCCTGCTATACCAAGTGGGCTTGAGCCTTTTTCACTACCGCCAGCCAACATCACATCGGCATCACCGTAGGCGATCAAACGCGCTGCAAGACCGATAGCGTGAGTCGCAGTAGTACAAGCCGTTGATGTCGCAAGATTTGGCCCTTTTAAGTTGTGCTTAATCGCGACCAATCCCGCTGCCATATTGACAATAGAGCCTGGGATGATAAAGGGTGAGACTTTGGCGGCCCCTTTTTCGTGTAGGGTATCGCGACTGTTTTCGATGGTTTGAATACCACCAATACCTGAACCCAAGATAATACCAAAGCGATCTTGATCAACCCCTTGTACTGGCGCATCAGCAGCACTGACTTCATCGATAAGACCAGCGTGCTGTAGTGCCATAGAGGACGCTGCAATCCCGTAGTGTATAAACTCATCATAGCGACGCGCATCTTTGGCGCTCATGTACTGCTTGGCCTCAAAGTCTTTGATCACACCTGCGATTTGCGCGCGGTAGCCAGTCGCATCAAAATGCGTAATCGGTGAGATACCACTGTCACCATTGAGTAGTTTGGTCCATGAGCTATCAACATCTAGACCAAGCGGGGTAATGGCACCCATACCTGTCACCACCACACGCGTATCATCAGAGCGCTCATAATGAGGGGGTTTTTGACGCGATTTGTATACAGGAGCTGCGGTCATATTATTTGTGTCATCATTGGTGGCTTGGTCGATAGGTGAAGTGCTGTGTTGGCTCATGCGATATGTCCTATACTTACGGGTCCTAAGAGGATGGCGTTTTTAAAGTTATTATAAAACACATAGGTGCACGTATGTAAACTAAAATCTAACTGGTCAGGCAAAACAAACTTGTCCCAATACCACGCCTTTATTGGCACCAGTTACAGCAGGTAAATTACCAGTTTCACCCATTAGTGTTTGTCTGGCTAACCAAGCAAAAGCGACTGCCTCTACCCATGTTGGTGCCAGCCCTAAATGATCCGTGGTCATTACTGTAGAGTGGGGTAAGTGAGCTCGTAGACGCGTCATCAAATAGTCATTTAATGCACCGCCACCGCAGACATACACCGAGCTGTTTTCTTCAGTTTTTATAAACGTACTGATTTGCGTGATCGCACTGATGGCGGTCAGCTCAGTCAATGTGGCTTGTACATCTGCAGATGAGTAGCGAGTATAGACAGAAGTCTGATCGAATGTTTGCAACTCATCCTGTAGCCAAGCCAAGTTAAAATCTTCGCGGCCCGTACTTTTGGGATGAGACTGAGCAAAAAATGGATGTGCCAAAAGCTGCTCTAATAGCGGTTCAATGATGATTCCAGACTGTGCCCAAGCACCACTCGCATCATAGCTATTATCAGTATGCAATGCTGTCCACGCATCCAATAGCAAGTTTGCAGGTCCAGTATCGTAGCCAACAACCAGATCTTTTCCATCAGCAGGCAAGACGGTTATATTGGCAATACCGCCCAAATTTAATATCACGCGTGTGTGATCGGATGCGCCAAACAGTGCTTGGTGGAAGGCAGGAACCAACGGCGCACCTTGACCACCAACCGCCATATCACGGCGACGGAAATCACTGACGACGCTAATACCAGTACGCTCAGCGATAATATTGGCATCGACCAATTGCAAGCTAAAACCCATCTGCGGGCGATGGCGTACTGTTTGCCCATGACAGCCAATCGCTAATACTGATTCAGCATCGATATTTGCTTGCTGTAATAATGTATTGACCACCTCGCTTGCGAACTCCGCATATTCGCGATTTGCCCAACCAAACCAGTCAAGCTCGCTATTTGGTTCATCGGCCTCTGGTACGAGTTGATTCACACCATTGGGCTGACATAATGCCAATAGGACCTCACGCAATCGTGGTGGAAAATCTTGACTATACGTCGCCAGCAGCTGCATTGGCGGTTGGGTATTTTCTTTATTACTGGTATTTTCGGTATCGCTCATGTCATGATTAAACTGACAAACAACCGCATCCATACCATCCAAGCTGGTGCCTGACATCATGCCGATATATAAGCCGTCATCAAAGCTTTCAAACACCGTTTGCTCAAGCGCATCGGTCAGTGTGGCATAGTTCGAATTATCAGAAGACAAATCATCAATATCGTCTGAGCTATTATCCAAACTATTATTCATAAGCAAGTCTGCGAGGGCATTATGGTCAGTATCAGCAATCGATGCGGGGTTGGTCATGGCAATTTACCTTAAAAAACGCTAGTATATCCGTCAAATTCTAGCATTTTTTCTGACCCTTTGAGCTTCTAAACGTCATAAGGTGTTGAGCCAGTAACAGTCATTTATAAAAATCCTAATTAAAGCGACATATAGAGAGAACCATGACCAATCAAACTTATACACTAGAAGAACAGCTGGCCCTTATTCAGCGCGGTACGCAAGAGATTTTATCTGAAGACGACTTAGTGGCTAAGCTAAAGCTCAACCGTCCGCTACGTATCAAGGCAGGCTTTGATCCTACCGCGCCTGACCTGCATTTAGGTCATACGGTATTGATCAATAAACTCAAGCACTTTCAAGATTTGGGTCATGAGATTTATTTCTTGATTGGTGACTATACGGCCAAGATTGGCGACCCTTCTGGCAAAAACAGCACTCGTCCACCATTGACTGATGAGCAAATCAAAGCCAACGCAACAACCTATGCTGAGCAAGTATTTAAAATCTTGGACAAAGAAAAAACCCGCGTGGTCTTTAACTCTGAGTGGTTCAATGATATGAGCGCCGCTGATATGATTCAGCTTGCCAGTCAGCAGACCGTCTCGCGTATGCTTGAGCGTGACGACTTCTCGAAACGTTACGCATCGCAAACACCTATCTCAATTCATGAGTTTCTCTATCCATTGGTACAAGGCTACGATTCTATCGCGCTAAAAGCGGATGTTGAGCTTGGCGGTACCGATCAGACCTTTAACTTGTTGATGGGTCGTACGTTGCAAGGACGCTATGACCAAGAGCAGCAAGTGTGTATAACTGTGCCAATCTTAGAAGGGCTAGACGGTGTCAATAAAATGTCCAAATCATTGGGCAACTATGTTGCCATCTATGATGCGCCAGGCACCATGTACCAAAAAATCCTATCGATGCCGGACACGCTGATCCATCGCTACTTCGAATTTTTGAGCTTTAAGCCAATGGAAGAAGTGGAAAGCTTGATGCGCGAAATGAAAGACGGTCGCAATCCACAAGAAATCAAACGTATCCTTGCCGAAGAGCTAATTGAGCGCTTCCATGATGCTGATGCGGCTGCAAATGCGCACAAATCAGCAGGTAATGTCTTAGCAGATGGTGAGTTGCCAGTGGATTTGCCAGAAGTGACATTAACGCTTGAAGAAGGTCAAGAGGCCTTATTTATCACACAGATATTAAACCAAGCAGGTTTGACTAAAAATAGTGCAGCGGCAAAAGACATGATCAAGCGCAATGCAGTCAAAGTCGATGGCGAAGAGGTCAATGCTGGCTTTAGCTTAAGCTCAGGTCAAACGGTTGTGATTCAAGCAGGCAAGAAAGCCTATGCAAAAGTGACGGTTGCTTAAGCGCTTGCTCACATCAATAATGGCTTGAGGAGAGATAAATGCTAGAACAGGTTACCTTATCGAGTAATGGCATTATCCTTGAGCCATTAACGCTAACTCATACAGCTGACTTGGTTGAGGCTTGCCAAGATGGCGAGCTGTGGAAAATAAACGTGACATCTGTACCTGAGCCAGATAACGTCATTGACTACATTAATGTTGCAGATGCAATGCCTGATAGGCAAGCTTTTGCCGTCATTGATGAGCGTACTGGTAAAGCGATTGGGTCAACGAGCTTTCATGATATTTTGCCAGCCAGCAAACGCTTAGAGATTGGCTATACATGGTATGCCAAGTCGTATTGGCGCACGCATGTCAATACCACCTGTAAGCTCATGCTGCTCACTTATATATTTGAAACGCTAGAATATCAAACCGTAGGATGGCGTACAGATATTGATAATTACCGCTCACAACAGGCTATCGAACGCTTAGGTGCTAAAAAGGATGGGGTGATTCGTGGCAATCGAGTACGCCGTGATGGCGTTATTTCAGATACAGTTATGTACAGTATCGTTAGCTCTGAATGGGCAGATGTAAAGCCCAAGCTTGCAACAAAAGTACAAAGCGTTTATTAATCTTTTAACTATTAATATAAATGAGTGGTTTATGTCTCAAAAAAGTCAAAACACGGTAGCCCAAGGAATTTACCGCCATTACAAAGGTAACCTTTATCAGGTGCTGCACACGGCAAAGCACTCAGAAACTGAAGAGTCGCTAGTAATCTATCGCTGTTTGTACGGTGAATATGGCGTGTGGGTACGCCCGCTTGCGATGTTTACTGAGACGGTTACCGTTGATGGCAAAGAGATTCCAAGGTTTGAACTCATCAAAGTATTAGCTGATTGATTGTTAGTAAAAATGAGATTGAAATGGCGCGTTTAGACAATAAAAAAAGATATTCAGTGCCTTTATTATTACAGTTCATAGTGATTTTAACTCAATTTGGCATTTATTTATTTATCAATTGGTTAGATGTTTATCTTAATCAAAAGCCACCTAATTCATCATTAGACAATTTTTTTTGGTTAGTAATAGTACCTATTACTTGGATTATCTACACTTCAATGTTTTATTATTATTCTCATAAGTTTTTACAAGCAGTTTTTCAAGGTCTATTGCAGACAATATTTTCCTATACCTTAGTTATTGCAAGTGTACTTGTCTTTTACACATGGATTGGTAAGTCCTTTTAACGCTAGCCTAGGTTAATAACTATCCTACCCAAAATCTTTAAAACAAAAAACGACCCGTTGAGGTCGTTTTTTTTGTTCTATATCTACGTTTTATCTAGACAGTCAATTAACTATTTAGAAATGCAATCAATGTTTTATTGAACTCTTCGCTATGAGTCACATTGATACCATGTGGACCACCTTCAACGACATGCAGTTTACTGTCTGCAATCATATCATGAGAGCGTTCACCGCTTGCTTCAAACGGGACGATTTGATCGGCATCACCATGTATCACTAAGGTTGGTACATCAAACGCTTTTAAGTCATCGCGGAAGTCAGTGTAACTGAACGATTTGACGCAATCAAAAGTTGCTTTGGCAGAAGCGAACGCTGCGATATCGCGGTTGTATAAGCGCATAGGCTTACTGACCAGCGACTTACCGTCTTTTGGTGTAAAGAAATTCTTGGTAAAGTCATTTAAAAAGGCAATACGATCATCGCTCACACCATCCAAGAATCCTTGGATGTCTGCTTCTTCAAGACCGCCATCAGGATTGTCATCTGCCTTAAATAGATACGGCGGAACGGCAGATGCCAGTACCGCTTTGCTGACACGCTCTGAGCCGTATTTACCCAGATAGCGAGCCACTTCACCGCCGCCCATAGAGAATCCAACGATGGTCGCGTCTTGTAGATCGAGCGCCTCCATCAAACCTTTTAAGTCTTGGGCTAAGGTATCGTAGTCATAGCCATCCCATGGTTTGGACGATTGACCAAAGCCACGTCTGTCATAGGTAATGACTTGGTAGCCAGCTTCGACCAGCGCAGGTAGCTGTGCCTCCCAAGCGCGTCCACTAAGTGGCCAGCCATGAATGAGTACGACAGGTTTGCCAGTACCTTGGGTTTCGTAATAGAGTTCGACCGGTTGATCGTCTTGAGTCGCAACGGTAGCGTAGGGCATGATCTTATCCTTTTGGTATTATTATGTTCATATATTTTTATGTTGATGCTTATCAGTAACTACTATTAGCAGTGATTAGCATCAGCTTTTTAGTATAGAATCAGCCCAAGTTAATTGCTATGACAGGTTGTAAAGTTATAGTAGTGATTATAAAGTGGTTGTGTAAAATCCTAGTCAATCTTGTAGAAATTCTTTTAGTATCTTATGAAATTGCAATGGCTCATCTATTGGCACTGCATGTCCTGAGCGTGGCAGAATAACGTCACGAGCATTGGGTAGCATACGTGTGATTTCTTGCTGCCATTTGGGGTCATATAGTTTTGATTGTCCACCAATGAGACTGACCACTGGGATGGTGACGTTCTCTATACCTGCCCGAAAATCATAAGGTATGGCCAGATATGCTTGCAGGCAGCGCATTTTATGTTGCCATGTTTGGTGATTATAAAATGCCAGCTTGTGATCGTTTTGATGAGTAAGTGTCTGAACGATGGCTTTTGAACGTGGACGACTAACAGACAGTAAAGAAAACAATCTTTCGACCTCCGTCACATGTCGCTTGAGCGTAAATGGCAGGTGCGTAAAGTGTTCAACTTGCGCATAGGGTAGTGTCCTATCGACAATGTCTTGAAACACGGCAAACATCTCTTTTTGCCGATCTCCAAACAGTCCGCCTTGCCAATCTGGTTGATTGTGAATCACAGGGCTTTGATCGATATTCAGATAGCGACTCACCCGTGATGAACCAAAACGCTCAAAATAAGACCACATGACGAGTGCCCCCATAGAAATCGCGGCCACAGGTAACGACTCTATCTGCCGTGCAAGACAGACGTGCTCAATCACTATATCAATATCATCAGCATACTGATGTACAAAGTCAAACTGAGTCAACTCAACATTTTTTGCTGCACCGAATCCTCTAAAATGTGGCAAGTAAAATTCATATTTACCTATCAGTGGCAGTATAAAAGGTAAAAACTCACGCGCATCCATGCCATAAGCATGCATCATCATGACGGGTTTACCACTCCCAATGACAGACACGGGTAGCGCCGTACCATCAGCTGTCTTTATGTCGATTGTTCGTAATTGATATGACAAAGGTAGGGGAAGAAGAGGGGTTTTCATAGAATGACATCACTCTGGGTTATCAAGCCATCTTGATTGATTGGTCGAGATGTATTTTTACAAACGTATTCATAACGCGAATAAAAGACTGCTATATTGAAGCAGTCATCTGACCATAGCACAAAACTTGGCCAATGGTGAAAGCGCTAACACTGGGAGCGGATAACTAGTGAAATCAATAGGAACATAAGTACATGAGCAAATTGACGTTATCATTACTTGATAGTAGCCTCTATCCGCAAATCTGGGAGCAGCAGACATTTACCAGTCCACAAACGCTTTTATTATTGATGCTAAGTAATGAAGTTACGGTAGATGCCAGCACCTTTACTAAGCGACTACTGGCGAACGATATTTATCAAGAATGGATCAATGCCACGGTGTTTGGACGGTATTTGCATCGCAACTTTACCGCGTTTTACCAACAAACAGAAGACAGTTTTAATGTGGAAATGCCCGCTTTGTTTCGTCAAGAGCTGACTCGTCATGCGCAGTATATGCCATTAGTTCAGGTACTGTTCTTTGCAGGAGAGATGCCAAAAGTGGTACGACAAACAAAGCTACTCACCACCACCGTAAATCCTGCCACGGCAATCATTAACGCGCAAAAAGTGGCGACCCATCAGGTTTCTCATTCAAAGATAATCGTTAATCAAATCACCATCGTCGGTAAGCAAGTATTAGGGTTTCCGATACGTCATAATAAGCGCACTAGCGAGCGCTTGCGCAATGAAGTATTGATTATGGACTTTCAGGATTTGCGCTTGGTCAATGAGATGACGATTGATGACATAAAAAAAAGCAATATAGAGACATCTATATTGCTTCGGTCTTACGATTTACGTTGATTGTTAAATAGATGCGCTTTTAACTGTCTTTTTTAGCCACCGTCAGACCGTTATAGGTTTGCGCGACTGGCATCACCTCTAAGCGATTGATATTGATATGCGCAGGCGACTCAATCAACCACAACAAAATATCGCCGATATCTTCGCCGGTCATGGTCTTAAAGCCATCATAGACTTTTGCCGCTTTGTCATCATCACCATGATAGCGCACGTTTGAAAACTCAGTACCCGCGACCACACCAGGTTCAATATTGGTCACGCGTACTTGCGTACCGATAAGATCAGCACGTAGATTTAGGCTAAATTGTTTGACGAAGGCTTTGGTTGCGCCATACACATTGCCGCCGAAGTACGGCCAGCTCCCAGCAATCGAGCCAACATTGATGATATAACCGCTATCGCGTTCGACCATCGCTGGCAAGACTGCATGAGTCAATGCCATTAGACCTTTAACATTGGTATCCGTCATGCGCATCCAATCATCGAGACTGGCTTTGTGGGCAGGCTCTGTACCGAGTGCCAATCCTGCATTATTGACCAAGACATCAATCTGTTTAAAGTCATCAGGCAAGTCAGCAATGATTTGCGGGATAGAATCCGTATCACTAACATCCATCACCACAGGTAAAAATTTCTTACCCAAAGTATCTGCCAAAGCATTTAGCTTATCGATACGTCTAGCGCAACCAATCACACGATGACCATTTGCAACCAAACGCTCTGCCAGTGCTTTACCAAAACCTGCGCTTGCTCCTGTAATCAATACATTCATTGTCTGTCCTTATTATTGATGTGCTAGATTTTTACCATAATCTTGATGACGGCTTTTTATGCTAAGACGGTTTATCTATTTGATAATTGCTTACCAAAAATCTTATCACCCGCATCGCCTAGACCTGGGATGATGTAACCATGCTCATCTAAATGGCTGTCTAACGCAGCGGTATAGATGGTCACGTCAGGATGTGCTTCATTGACCAAGCGGACGCCTTCAGGGGCCGCTACCAATACTAAGGCTTTAATATTCGTACAGCCGTTTTTCTTTAGCATCTCGATGGTAGCAACCATTGAGCCACCCGTGGCTAGCATTGGATCGATGATAAGCGCAGGACGTTTGTCCATGTGGCTCACGAATTTTTCAAAGAACGGGACTGGTTGCAAGGTTTCTTCATCACGTTGTAGACCGACCACAGAAATCTTAGCAGTAGGAATTAGATCGAGCACCCCATCAAGCATGCCAATACCTGCGCGCAAAATCGGTACGATAGTCGCAGTCTTACCAATGATTTGCTCACCCGTGATTTCGCCACACCAGCCTTGCATTGGGAAAGTCTCAATCTCAAAATCACGGCTCGCTTCATAAGCCATCAAGCGTGCAAGCTCTTTGGTTAATGTACGAAATTTATAAGTACTACAGTCTTTTTCGCGCATGAGGCTGAGTTTATGACGGACTAGTGGATGATCGATTACCGTAATTTTTAAATCGCTGTTTAAGTCACTCATAGAATCTCTCTCGGTTTCTTGTCTGATGCTTGCGCAATTACTGCGGTTGCTATTAGTATAAAAGATACAAACACTTACCGCACTTTAACCATATCTTTGGCATATCAAGAGTAAAGTTAATGCCTTCACAATCAAGCTAATCAACTATTTTACGACAGTGCGCATTTATCGCGATGACAATATTTGCGTTCACAGCTGCCATCAAAGCCTAAGCAATTCAGGCTAGGTAAAGTGATACTGCGATATCTGAGCCAACTCATTAAACCGACTAAGTTTGACTGTATAATGTGATTATAAGTGAGGTAGTGTTTAGACTTGCTATGATACCAAAAAAACCGCTTTTCTGACGAAGAATATCATGACTATAAAAACACCAAGCACCCAAAAAAATGCTGATACTAAACCGAGATCATTTGATGATAAAGCCACAGAGCTTGAAAATCACCCCTTTGAGCCTGTCTTACCGCCCAATGCCACGGTCATGATGATGGGTACTTTTCCACCGACGGCTGATAAATGGGCAATGAGCTTTCATTATCCCAATTTTTATAATGATATGTGGCGTATCTATGGTCGAGTATTTTTTGATGATGCTGATTACTTTAGAGTAGGAGATGAGAAACGCTTTGACCCTAAGCGCATTCGAGATTTTATGTTTGAACGCGGCATTGCTTCTTGTCCGACAGTCAAGCAAGCCATACGTGAAACAGGCAACGCCTCGGATAAAAACCTAACAGTCGTCACGCCAGTTGATTTGGATAGTATCTTGCCGCAAGTGCCAAAGGTAAAGTCATTGTTCACAACAGGAGGCAAAGCAACCGAAGTACTGCTCGGATTACTAGATGAGCCAATTGCCAAATCAAAGCACCCAAAAACCAATCAAAGTATGGATTATCCTTACCAGTGGCAAAACGATGAACAAACTACTGAGGTTAATAATTTGACCTTATATAGATTACCATCGACCTCACGCGCCTATCCGTTATCGTTAGATAAGAAAGTCGCTGCTTATAAAATGTTTTTTGAAAAAGTGGGGAAGTTGTAATATAAAAGATAGTTCCTTATAGAGGGATTTTAGAAATAGAGAAGCTTATGTAGTCAATAAAACCCAATAACATATCTAACAGGTCTATCGTTCGGAGCGCATCTCCAACTCCCCATCAATTATCTCAAATCATTAAATATATAACCCATTGAAAAAATTACCATTTTCATATTCTACTAAAATAAGATTAAAAACATTAATAAAACAGGTTGACACAAAAATTAAACCCTCT
>NZ_JASMRR010000013.1:0-67651 GCF_041431175.1 Psychrobacter sp. Arc29
AACGGATGAGTCGTTTGCTGCTAATATCTATTTAGCAGCGACGATTATCCATTTACGGTAATTGTCAACACACCCTAAAATATATCAGTACAACGGACGCTTGAATGTTTGAATTTGGCCGCAGCATTTTGTGCTGCTCGCTGGTATCTTTGCGACTGCTTGCGCGATTACGATATTTTACCCGTATACATGGCGGCTATCATACTCTTAAGCAGTTAGAGGCTTCAAAGCGGTAGAGATGTATGATCAACTAATATGCTTTTGCTGAATGATTGAGTCGCAGCGCTTCTATAGAGGATGCCATATCTTCAGCAAGATTATGAATCGCCGCACTATCGACATCGCGCTGTGCGAAGGCACGCAACCCCATGACCTCCGCTTGCAGTCGTCGCCCTAGTCTGACCGCATCAAGCTGACTGTCTATCTCACCTATCTGTTGAGCCTTTTTGAAGCACTCTATAAAGCGCGTCTCCATTCCTGATAGTAGCAGCTCTACTTTCTCTAACGCTGTCTGCTCACGAGCACCTAGCTCTAATAAGCTTTTGACCAGCATACAGGCGCGGCTCGGCAATGCTTTATCACGAATACCGCCTAGCTGCCTGATGTAAGCGGCCAAACCTGATAGCGGCGACTGATGATGGCTTAATACACGCTCAAGCTCAGTCAATCCTAGACGAGCATAGTATTCTAATGCTTCTTGAAACAGACCATCTTTACTACCGAAAGCGGCATAAATACTCCCTGGACGCATATCGAGCGCTTGTTCGATGTCTTTTAATGAGGTGGCATGAAAACCTTTTTGCCAAAAAAGCTGTAAGGCTCGCTCCAAGGCATCTTGACGATTATAGAGTGCGGTGCGTGACATACTATGCCCCATGTAAAACGCCGTGACCTCATATAAAAATGAGCACGGCGATAAAATTTGAATGATTGCTCAATTTTATCCTTAATAGGAGTTTCAGTAAAGTGGATACGGGAAAATAGACTGGGTAATAAAATAGAGAACGATCATGACGCTAGCTATCAATAACGATATTAACAGCTAGGTATGAAGTTCTAAAACAGCTAATAAAACTACGAGCGACTCAATCAGTCAGCAGTACGTGCTTGCTCTTTTGATAAGCGGATAAGCCATCGCCGCCCAACTCTCGGCCAATACCGCTTTGCTTAAAACCGCCCCAACCCGATTCTGGCAATACGATTTGTTGCTCGTTAATCCAAATGTGACCTGCTTGGAGTTGTAGCGCCATCTCCAGTGCTGCAGCTTCGACAGCGCTCACGATAGTCGCTGCCAACGCAAATTTGCTGTCGTTGGCTAAACGAATAGCTTCTGATGTTTCTGTAAAAGTCGTACTGACTAATACGGGGCCAAACACTTCTTCCATCCATAACTGACTGGTCATTGGTACCTCTGTGTAAATGGTTGGCGTCGCAAAATATCCTGCGCCATCTACAATCTCGCCACCTGTTAAGCAATTCAGCCGCTCGGTCGTGGCAATATCAAAGTATTTTTTGACTTGGTTTAGTTGTTGCTTGCTCACCATTGGCCCCATTTGCGTATCGGTTGCAAAACCATCACCAATTTGCAAGCTTTCTGTTTTAACTTTCAATGTCTTAAATAGTGGCTCAGCAATACTTTCATGGACGATCAGTCGTGAGGTAGCCGAGCATATTTGACCAGCGTTGGTAAATATACCACCAATGATCAAATCACAAGCGTGGTCGATATCGGCATCTGCGCATACCACAATAGCTGACTTGCCGCCCAGCTCTAGGCTGATATCTTTAACACTCTTAGCCGCTTGACTCATGACCTTTTCGCCGACCACATTACTACCCGTAAAAGAGACTTTATCAATCAGCGGATGGCTGGTCATAGCAGCACCCACTTCGGCAGCACCCGGTAAGATATTCACCACACCTTTTGGCAATCCTATCTTGGATAAGATATTACCCAGCATCAGCTCTGGTAATAATGTCACCTCAGACGGTTTTAATAGCACGGTACAACCCGCCGCTAGCGCAGGTGCTAGCTTCCAAGCCGTCGTTACCATCGGAAAATTCCAAGGCGTAATCAACGTACAAATACCCACAGGCGCGTAGGTTTTTAGCAGCCGTATACCTGACTCAAGCGTGGACACCTCAGACCACGTGGCTTGATCGCTTATCAAATTAGCATAGTAGCGATAGCAAGCGATGGCATCTCCCACGTCTATTTTTGCTTCCTCAATTGGCTTGCCGTTATTTAACACAGACAACCCAACCAACTTATCGAATTGCTGCTCCATAGACGCTGCAATCGCGCTTAGATAACGGGCGCGCTCGCTGACATCAGTCTGCGACCAACTGCTATAAGCCTCAGAGGCAGCCTTGACCGCCATGTCTACATGAGCACTGGTACACAAGCGCGTCATTGCGATTATCTCTCCTGAATTAGGGTCATATAGGGCATGGTTATTTGTATTGTCAAAGCTTGTGTTATCAGAGTCAGTCGCAGGCGCTTCAATCTCAATCCAGTCGCCATTGATATAAGCGGCATTTAACGCGACTTCATTTTGAGCCGTCTGTGTTGCGCCTTCTCTGGTTAAGCTTGTAGCGTTCATCAATTCCACCATGGTTAATTGCCTTATATTTTTGGATAAAATTTTATTTATTTGCATAGCACGTGCAACGTAATTGATGAAATAATCGGTTTATCTGACGACAGAAAAACCAATTATTTTTTACGTTATATGCTTTGTTGATATCGAATGTGCGACTAATAAAGCAGATGCGCGACCGAAGTAATCACCACCAAACTGATAAGCGTACGAAGGATAAAAATCCCAAACAGCTCTAATATATTGAGTTTGATGTTTGATTTCAAAATCAGCGCACCGACTTCAGACATATAGATAATCTGAGTAATTGAGGCAGCACCCACGATGAAGCGTGTCATCTCACTCTCAATGCTTTTACCGACCAGCGCTGGCAAGTACATATCCGCAAAGCCCATAATCATGGCAGGTGCAGCCTTTGCCGCCTCTGGAATCTGCAACCATTCAAGCAATGGCACAAGTGGTGTCGCAAGCCAATTAAAGACAGGCGTGTACTCTGCTAAGCCCAAGCCAATCGTACCGATGGCAAAGACAACTGGAATCAATCCAAAGTAAATATCAAATAGATTGCCCACGCTGCGTTTGAACACATAACCCAAGCTTGGCATAGAGTGTGCGCGAGTGACGGCACGATTGACCGCCCATTGGTAAGTGCTATATCCAGCAGGAATACCTTCGTCCAGCATACTTTTGCCTGAGTGATAGGTGTCAGGCTTCATTGACAGTGGTGGTATACGCGGCATGATGATCGCAGCGATAAATCCAGTCAGCGCAATGGTTAGATAAAAATAGACAAAGTTATTGTCCACACCAATAGTTTTGGCAACCACATAGGTAAAGGCAATGGAAGTCACTGAAAAGGTGGTGGCAATGATGGCTGCTTCACGCTGGCTGTAGAAACTCTTATCATACTGCTGCATGGTGACTAGCAAACCAATAGACGCGGCTCCAAACCAAGAAGACATCGCATCAACGGCAGAACGACCTGGCAGTTTAAACAGCTTGACAAATATCTTGCTCGCCAATGTACCCAAGAACTCCATGAGGCCAAAGTCAGTCAAAAATGGCAGCGATAAAATAGCAAAGAAAAACAACGGAATCAGAATGGGGATCAAATCTTCAAAAATGACGCCGCCCGTATTGCGATTGATAATAAACTCAGGGCCGACTTGCAGATAAATCATCCAAACAAACACCATACCTAACAAACGCGTGGTGAGCCAAAACCAATCAACATCAAAAAGATTTTTTATTAGTGAGCCTTCATGCAGATTGGGTTTTAACACCTTTACTGCCAATGCGCCAAGACAGGAGATCGTCACGATCGCCATGGTGATATAGACCACAAATCCGCCCAATGCAGCTTGTAATGTATCTGTGAGCACCCCCAATAAAATGGTGACCTTACCATCCCACTGAAACGGTATGATAAATAGCGCAATACCCAATGCTGAAAATAGCAGAAACTTCCACATTGACGCTCGCCACTGCCCTGCCTGCGGTGTGTTTGGATCGACATCGTTTCCTAATATCGGTTGCTGCGATTTATCAATAGCATTCGTCATTTACCTTCTCCTTAATGGGTGGTGATCGCCAGTTTTTCCGTTTTTCTGTCTGACTAGGGCGTGTCCCTATTTTAAGAATGGTGATAAAAATGAGATAAATCGCAGGCAAACAAGGAAAGTAGTGCAGATAATATCGAGATATTAACCAGCTATTTGACGCCGTTTGTCAAAGATTTAGCCATTTTTAGCCCATTTAGTGATACACGTTTGAATTAGGGACACGCCCTAATAGCGAGGTTTACTCTAATGAACGTTTTTCCTTGAGCGACCCGCGTTTATAGTCCTTTGAGCATTGTTTATGAGTACCGTTAACTAAAATAGGTAACCGTCTCACCCATCTCTTTGAGAAACTCATCTGCTTCATCAATCTCATAAATGATCGGTTGCTTGCCTGTCGTGTCTGTTTTTAGCGCCACCAGCAATTGCTGTTTGTCCGTAATTCTGCGGTAGCCAGCGCCAAACCCTGCAGCTAATGGCTCAAAGTTTGGCGTTTTGATATTGACGCCGATCAGTGGCAAGCCGCCCTCTTCCATATACCGACGAATCTCACCATAGCCTTGGTTGTTCCATAACAGGACAATCAATGGCAGCTCAAGCTCAGCGGCACAAATAAGTTCTGCAATAGTAAATTGAATCCCGCCATCACCGATCAAGCTAACGACAGGCAAGTTTGAGCCAATCATGGCACCGATCGCCGCGGGCAAGCCATAGCCTAGCGTGCCAAAGCCTGTTGAGGAGTTAAACCATTTACGCGTTGCCAATGCTTCAAAGCCAAGGTTACCGCTATAGACAGGTTGGGTTGAGTCGCCCACAAAAATCACACCTTCCACCTCATCTCGGATCAGTTTTAGCAAGGCGTTTTGACCCGCAAAGTCTGTAGTTGTATCTTGTAAAAGGGCTTGTTTTGCCTCATTCACGCGTGACAATGCCTGATGATCAAATGCCTGCCCGTTTAATACCTCATTTTCTAAACGACTACATAGTCCACTGATGGCCATCTGTGCATCAGATAATACCGCGATATCCGCTCTAAACGGACGCTGCAACTGCTCGGCATCGCAGTCGATACGCACCAATGTGCCATTGATTTTGAATTCGCCATTAAAGAACACATCGTAATCGGTCTCGCCAAGCTCCGTACCAATGGCAAGTACCCAATCTGCCTCTGTAATCACCGCTCGGCCTGCGTCTAATGACTGGTTACTACCCAAGCTCAACGGATGAGCAGGTGGCAGTAGCCCTTTAGCATTGATGGTCAAAAACGTAGGCGCGTCTATCAACTCTGCCAGTTTTTGCGCATCGTGATCGACATCGACACAGCCACCGCCGTAAAGCAATACCGGATTTTTTGCGGTTTTTAATGACTCGATAATCAGATCCAATTGTGCTGGATTTGGTAGTGGTCTTGTCACTTGTGGTTGGGTAAAGCTGTTGTTATCAGCTTGGCTATTAGCCATATCTTTTAAGCTAGGCGGCTTAGCAACATGGCTGGCATCAGCGGTGATGATATCAATAGGTAGCTGAATATGGACTGGTCCTGGACGTGCGCTATTAAATAAGGCAAACGCTTCTGCGATAACTTTGGGCAATGACTCAGGCTGCCAGATGGTTTTACTCGTGAGTGCCACCTTACTGACCATGCCTTGCTGATCGTGCAGCTCATGCAAGTGCCCTTCACCGCTTCCCGTGTCTTTGACTTTATTGACACTAGAGATAACTAACATCGGTATGGAGTCAGCCAATGCTTGCGCCATCGCCGTCATGATGTTGGTCATACCAGGACCTGTGATGATGAAGCACACACCGATCTTGCCAGAAGCGCGATAATAACCATCTGCCATAAACCCAGCGCCTTGCTCGTGACGCGGGGTCACATGGCGAATACTGGTATTGGGTAGACCGCGATATAGCTCTACGGTATGGACCCCCGGTATGCCAAAGACCGTCTCTACCCCATAGTATTCTAGCCACTGAACGAGCAGCTCGCCGCAGGTCAGAAGCTGGGTGTCAAATGATGAAAGAGATTTTTGTGTCAATTGGGTCATGGGGCAATCATCCTAAAAATTTTGATAAATATTGGGTTAGGTGTTTTATTTGAAATAGCTTTTTATTTAGCGTCGTTATTTTTTAAGTAGCTATTTATTTAGAGTAGTGATTGAGTGCGATCAATCACAAATCATGATGCCTTAACCAATCATCAATCATTACGTGTAAATGCTTGCCTGAAAAACTAGGAAAGTGACCGCCATGAACGACACGTACAGGCAATGCATTGAGACGGCGCATACTCTTAGCATAGTCAGTCATGTCGCTATGCCATGTATCTTCGATCAATGGACCATCATAGATAAGATCGCCAGAAATGAGCGTTTCGCTAGCCGCTTCCCACAAAGCGATACCGCCTGGTGAGTGACCGGGTGTATGAATCACCTCAAACTGACGATTACCCAAGTCAATCATGTCACCATCTTCTAATGGCATAATTTTGGCAGGTGCAGCAATTTTATAACCACAATGGGCATAAGGCTCAGGTGGTAACGCGTCAAACATCTCGTCATTGACGAACATATCTGCCAACGTACGAGCATTGTCTGGTTCAGCGAGAATATGGGCTTCAGCAGAATGGACGTGACAGCAGTCAAACTCGCTGGCAGCGCCAATATGATCGAAATGCGTATGACTGGCAACGCCAACGATATCGCGATCACTGAGCAGAGCAACATGACGACGCAGCGGCACCGCACCCAATCCGAAATCTACTAATAAATCGCGCTGGCTGCCGCGCACGTGCCACAGATTGCAGCGAAAAAATGGCTTGATCCAAGGCTCATCGATGAGCGTAATGCCATCGCTATGCGCGGTGGTGCGATACCAGTTCTCTGGTTTGATACGCGCTAGTGATTGTTCGCTCATAAGTCAGCTCCATCAGAAACTTGTAAATCTTTGAGATAATCTTGGTGCGTACGGCTCTCATCAATACGGGCAAGATCGATATCAACGATCATCGTGCCAGCCGCTAAGCCAAGTCTGCCGAGTATCTCACTATCGGGACCAGCGACGATGCTATTGCCACAATAATGAAGGTTGTCTTCTATACCCGAGCGATTGATACAAGCGACAAAGCATTGATTGTCCATGGCGCGAGCGCGTATTTGGAGCACCTGACGCTCTGCATTTGGCAGCATATTAGCTGTCGGTGATAAAATGATTTGTGCCCCTGCTTGCGCAAGCTCTCTTGCCACTTCTGGGAATTCATTGTCGTAACAAATCATCAAACCCAGCTTGCCAAATCGCGTATCGACTACGCAGGACTTTTTACCTGCTGTAAAAAACTCGTGTTCGCGATCCCACAGGTAGCGTTTGTCATAAGTGGCAAGATGCTGCCCGTTGTCATCTATTAATATGGCAACATTACTCAGTTCACCATTGGGTCGGCGTTCAGCAAGCCCAAATAACACATGCAATTGGTATTTATTAGCAAGTCTCGCTACCTCAGTGACGATGGGGCCGTCGATCGCTTCTGCTAAGCCATCAAGACGCTCAAAGATGTTATAGCCTGTGAAAGCCAACTCCGGCAGTGCGAGCAGATCTACTTTTGCTTCTGCTGCGAGACAGCAGAGCGACTCTAATGCCTTTAGATTGTTCGTAGGTTCAGCCCACAAAGGGTTGGTTTGGGCGATCATCAATTTCATAACGATGGCTCCTCTTGAGCGGAAATGACAGCATCACTCTGACGGGTAAACAACGTCGCGCCTAACCAGTAGAGACCACCTGTGATGATAAAGACAGGTAACGATGCACCAAATGACGGCGGAGCAATCAGAGTCCAGTAAGCTGCCAATGCCGCACCAATTATATAAGCGACGATAGCAATCTTTGCTGTAGGACGTCCCAATTGATGTGTCGCATCAAGCAGTTTTGCAGTATAGCCTTCTTTACTAACAAGGTAATAATCAACAATCATGACTGAGAATGCGGGGATAAATAGCGCGCCTACGATCAGCAGGAAGTTTTGGAATTGATCTAAAATACCCGGAATTAGCGCGCCAAAAATAGTGACCAGACCAATGATAAGAGCAGGTTTCCAAAAACTCATATTAGGTTTGATGTTCATACAAGATAGCGTTGCGCTATAGACTGCCATGACATTGGTGGTCATGACCGAGAAGAAAATAACCAAGGCGGCTGGTAGGCCAAAACCAAAGTCAGCGAGCAAGCGCGTCGGATCATAAGTCTGCTCCATGCCATACATGATAGAGAGACCTGAGATGGTCGCGCCCAACCCCATGGCAACGATGGCTGCCACAATATAGCCAAAATAAGTGCCCCATATGGCAACTTTTGGGGATTTACAATTGCGATTGTAATCAGCAGCCGAAGACATCCACGAAAAGGCAGTAGCAATGACGATATCAAAGGCGATACCTAAAGTAATACCATTACGCGACTCAACCGGCATCTCAAACAATCTTGAGACATCATAATGTTGATTTAGCTGATAAAGGACTATAACGGTAAGCGCAGCCATGGCTAATGCGGCCCAACGTTCGACAAGCTCGATGCCAAGGTGACCACGCAACACGATAAGCACTACCACTGTCTCGCATAAAATAACAAACAGCGGCAGGTTGCTATAACCTGTAGTGGCTTCGATTGCGTAGTCCAGACTCATGCCAGCCAGCAGCGCCTGAATACAACTCCATGCAATCAGCACACCCATATTCACTAACGAGATCAACTGACTACCAACTGGGCCATAAGCACGGCGCGTCAGTGCCATCGAAGGCAGTCCGGTACGCTGCCCCATTAGACCAACTAATAGCAGCGGTATTGCTCCGATTAATGAGCCAATAAGCACGGTGGTGATAGCCGTAGTAAACCGTAAATCAGGTACGAGTAACATGCCCGTTAAAATAGTCGTCACCACGATATTGGCACCGAACCATAGCGCAAACGTACCAATCGAACCTAGACTATGCCCAACCTCATTTGGAGAGAGCGTGTCTTGACCAAAAAATGAAGAGGATTTACTCATTGGGGTCTTCCTTAACCGAATTATATTCATACCAGCAACTCAATACACTGGTCACCATCTCATCAGGCTGCTATCCACTGATATACCGCATTGGGATAACTGCTCTATGCGCCAACTCTAGCCGATAATTGGCTGCGATTAGTAAACCGCTTTGACCTTATCGTCATAGCGTACACCTGGTAAGATACATAGCATCTCAAACAATAAGTTCGCCGCCAGTACAGAAGTGTTGCCAAATGGATCATACGGCGGTGATACTTCGACCAAGTCACCACCCACCACATCAAGACCACGCATCCCGCGTATGATTTCGATGCCTTGCGTGGAGGTCAGACCACCAATCTCAGCCGTGCCTGTACCGGGTGCAAACGCAGGGTCAATTCCATCAATATCGAAGCTTAGATAAACAGGACCATCGCCTAGCTTTTCGCGTACTTCTGCCATGAGCGGCGCGAGCGACTTATACCAGCACTCCTCAGCAGGCACGACGCGAAATCCTTGCTGGGTTGACCAATCAAACTCTTCAGCGCTATAGCCTGTACCCCGCAGACCAATCTGCACCACGCGATTACCATCGATGAGGTTTTCTTCAACAGCGCGGCGGAACGGTGTGCCATGAGCGATTTTTTCGCCAAACATATCATCATTGATATCAGCGTGAGCATCGATGTGTACCATACCGACAGGGCCGTGTTTTTTGGCGAGTGCCCGTAGGATAGGCAGTGCGATGGTATGGTCGCCACCCAGCGTGAGCGGAATTGCGCCATGTTTAACGACTTTTTCTGTATAGAATTTTTCGATGATATCGACGCTTTTTAACAGATTGAACGTATTGATGGGTACATCGCCGATATCAGCCACTTGCAACGACTCAAATGGCGCGGCACGCGTCGCCACGTTGTAAGGACGAATCATTCTTGACTCATCACGAATCTGTCGAGGCCCCAATCTGGCACCACTACGGTTTGATGCGCCAATATCTAAAGGCACACCAACGAATGCCACATCTAACCCTTCGGCATCAGCCTGAGTCGGCAAGCGCATCATAGAAGCGAAACCGCCAAATCTTGGCATATCATTGCCACTTAATGGTTGATTGAATGTCATCAGTTACTTCCCTATTTTATTTGATTTATATACACAATTTGCTACATACAATTGACAATACATAAATATAAGGGAAGGAACCATGGTAAAATTTAGAAGTAAACTTCTACTTTTTCGTAGTAAACTGGTTTTATCAGTTATTACCAGAAGTTTAAGAAGGATATAATTACTTGATAAAATAGGTTTAATTGATAAAGTAATTTGTTGCGGTAGCACGTTATTGCGAAAGTAAGGGGTCGGGTATGATATTAGATGAGCTGATAAAAATAGACATCAAAACGCTACGTAGCTTTATGGCTATCGTGGAGTGTCAAGGCGTGACTGCTGCTCAGTCGCGCTTAAATGTCACGACCTCAGTGATTAGCGGACATTTGACTCACCTAGAAGACCGCTTGGGCATGACACTCTGCCATCGCGGTCGAGCAGGTTTTAAGCTGACAGAAGATGGCGCGGCTGTCTACGAAGCATGTTTGGGCTTTACCGAATCGGTCGCGAGCTTTCAACACCAGCTGCACTATATTAAGCAACTAGACTCAGTGCACGGTGGTCATATTAGGCTTTGCTTAATTGATCAGATGCCCAAGTTTTTTTATGATGCGCTTAGACAACGTCTTGCCAGCAGCTACCGAGAAAACCCACTGATACACTTTTCTATCGATGTGCAAAGCCCTGAGAGCATGCTAGAGAAGCTCTTAAGTAACGAGAGTGACATTGGTGTGGGTTATTTTGGTAGCTTTCCGCCGTTGCTCACCTTTAAGCCAGCATTTGTCGAAAAACAAGTGGTCTGCTGCGGACGTGAGCATAAGCTATTTTATAATTCAGAAGGATTGACTTTTGAAGATTTAGAGCAGAATTATCCGTGGATAAAAAGGGGCTACGTGGTCGAGCATCATATCAATCATATCCGCCCAAAAACCTTGAGTGCCACCACATATCACATGGAGGCAACCGCGCAGCTTATCCTTGCAGGCCACCATGTGGGGTACTTACCGCGTGATTTGGCGAGACGTTATGAGGGCATGGGATTGATGAAAATACTCCTGCCCAATGAAGCAAGCTACGACGTCGAGCATCACTGGGCATATCGAGAAAATCAGCCTAAACAAGCGGCTGACTTTTTAAATAAGATGATGAACTTGCTATAAAGAGAGGACGAATATCACTGCGCTGCTACGGACGGTTGTTGATTCTTGAGACCAATGCTCCTAAGCTTACCTTTTTCGCCTACTTCCTTGATGACCAGTGACCACTCATCGTTCACCACAACCGTATCGCCTGAAACAGGTGCTGTACCTAAATGTGATGTCACATACTCAGCGACCGTCTGCTCCCACATGTTTTTCGCATGAGCTTCGTCTGTCGTCTTGAGGGTTTTTACTAACGTTTCGGATGCCATGACTTCCGTAAAAAATGGCAAATCTCCGAGTTTGACACTGGGTGACAGCAACCAATCACCATAAAAATCATCAATAGCCTTACGATCTAACGTTGTATCATTAAAAATCTTGGCAATTTTACTGGCGTGATTACCTCGCATGGCGTACCAGACACTATCACCAAATTTTATTTTTGTATTCTCATCGACGACGACAATTTGTTGTCCCCGTACCAACGCAAATACGCTGATTTCATCAGGGCTAATGCCTTTAGAGATTCCCATAGGATGACGGCCAATAGCAAATGCGCCTGATTGCGCCTCAAACTCGTATAAGGTAATACTCGCCTTATCCGATACCCAAACCTCGTGTTCTTCTTTGGGATCTTTATTGGTCGGAATACGTACCTTAAATAGATTTGCCATGGTAGGAATGGTCGTACCTTGCAGTATCAACGACAACACCACGACCCCAAAGGCAATATCAAAGAGCATAAAAGCATTATCAATCCCCGCCATGACAGGCAAAATCGCAAGGGTAATGGGCACTGCACCGCGCAAACCAACCCAAGAGATAAACCCAATCTCGCGATCTTTAAACTTAAAGGGTTTGACACTGGTATAGACCGCGATGGGACGGGCAACAAAGATCATAAAGGCCGCTATCGCCACCGAATAATACCAGACATTAAGGACGTTCGATGGCGTGACCAGTAGCCCCAATACCACAAACAATACTGCTTGCGACAGCCAAGCAAAGCTATCCATCACGCGCATGACATGCTCGGTTGAGCGTACTTTATGATTACCTATCAGCACCCCTGTCAGATACACCGCCAAAAACCCACTACCGCCAACCAAGTTGGTTGCGGCAAAAACAGCCAGGCCTGCCGACAGTATCAAAATGGCATACATGCCCTCTGCCAGATGTATCTTGGGCAATAGTCGAGATAACAAATAACCAAAGAGCAAGCCCATCCCTAATCCAAAGCTCAACTGTTGGAACAGTAAGACCAAAAAGCCAAATGCTGTCTGACCAGCAGGGTCGACGTTTAGGGCAATCAAACCCGTTACTAATAAAATGGCTAAGGGATCGTTGGCACCAGATTCTAACTCAAGCGTGGCTTGGACGCGGTCGTTGAGCTTGACGCCGCCATTACGCAATAGAGAAAATACGGCGGCCGCATCGGTTGAGCCAACAATCGCAGCCATCAACAGGCCAAAACGCCAGTCGACATCGAGCAACCAAGTAACGAATACCCCGAGCACCAGTACCGTGACCAACACGCCCCAAGTAGCCAAAGTAATCGCAGGTTTTAAACCGACCCGAAACGACTTAAAAGACGTGCGTAAACCACCATCTAATAGGATACAAGCCAGCGCGGCTTGACCCACAAAATTGGCCAACCCATATTGAGAAAACTCAATACCCAAGATACCCTGCTCGCCTGCCAACATACCGACGATCAAAAACAGCAATAGCAAGGGCACACCCAAACGCGCTGATAATGTACTCGCCATAATACTAGCGAAAATGAGTACTGCCCCTACGAGGTATAGGATATTCAAGGTATCCATTTTTTAAAGCCCTATTTTTATAGTTATTGCATCAATATTGAATGAAGCATAATAGTACTTGATTGCGAAAATATTTCCGTTATCTCACTGTTATTAGATATCACGCCAGAGAGTTTCTCATCAGCAACGATTGTCAGAGCTATTAATAAAATCAATTTACACTGATTCTATATCGGTATTAAGAGTAACACCTACCACTAAATTTATAGACAGTATTTAGGCCTGAATGTATTGCCATGTCAGTACCAAAATGGCAGCGGCTACTGTCCAAGCGACAACGCCTAACAACAGTGCCTTATATAAGCTCATATAACTGATGCTAAAAAATACCACCAAGGTATAAATTAAATGCGGTATCACACCCAGCATGCTAAATATCAGGGCAACCCTTAAATCAGTAGGACTGCGCTCAGTACCGACAATGAAGTGACTGATGAGCGTAAAGGTGGGGAAAAGCGGCGCAAGTGCCGCCAGATAAAAGAATCGCGTTTGGGCAAATAATTGAATTGCCAATACCATCAAAGCGCCAATAAGCATTTTTAGCCAGATCATGATGGATCACTCTCCTATTGAGTATGACGGGCTGAACATAGCCCAATCAGCCATCATACTAGAGTCTACAAATTGACATAAGAGGCATCGCTTATTAATTGACCCGTGTGATAAAAAAACGCAAAAAACCCCATTTAGCTACGTTGCTAAATGGGGCTGTTACTTTTATTAAGTAAGCTTTTGCGAGTTACTTAATCCTTCTTTGGTTTTAGGGCTGCGCTAATATCTGCTAGCAATGGCGGGATATCATGCTTGTCTGCGATGACTTCGATCATTACGAGCTTATCAGTAGTCGCGGCAGCTTTGTTTAAAGCAGCTTTTAGCTCGCCTGCTGTTTCTGCTTTGAGTAGTAAGCTATTCGCTTCGGTTGCGCCAAACGCTTTTGGCATGATCTGCCAATCGCATTTTGGGATATCATTGTAGTATTGGTTTTCGCCATGAATCGCACGCTCTACGGTATAGCCGTCGTTATTGATTAGTACGATGACTGGATTGATACGCTCTTTGATGATGACCGCCAGCTCTTGGATAGTGAGCAGTGCTGAACCATCACCAATCAATAAAACACTGCGCTTATCTGGCGATGCAACTGCTGCACCTAAGCTGGCTGGTAATGTATAGCCGATTGATCCCCACATTGGCTGCCCATATGACGTCACCCCTTCTGGCAAACGCACATCACTGATGCCAAAGTATGCTGTTCCTTGCTCAGAGAACACTAGGTTATTACGATCTAAGCAATCAGCAATGATATGCCATAGGTCGTCTTGGCGAATCGCCTCATTATCCCCGCCTTTTTGTTCATGCGGCTTAACTGGCTCACAGAAAGGTTTTGGTACGATGTTGATGCCAGAGGTCATGACTTCGTGCAGGGCTTGTAACGCATCTTGCAAGGCAATCGGTGCAAAGTTCTTCCCACTGATAGAAGCACGCTCATAATGCAAGTCTACTACTATACTCTCGTCAATATCTTGGCTAAATCCCGCGGTAGTGGTGTCCGTATATTGCACCCCTACTTTGATCAGACATTCGCAGTTTTCTACTGCATCTTTGACAATGGGGCGCGAGGCAACGCCTGCATAAGTCCCGGCCCAGCGATCGCTGTTTTCATCAAGTAGTGTCTTACCCCAAGACAGCGTGGTATAAGGAATGTCTGTATCAGCGATTAGTGCTTTGAGCTGTGACTGCAACCCCAAACGATGCACCATCAAATCTGCCATGAGCGTCGTTGTCTTGTTTGGCAAAAACTCTGTTAGTGCTTGCTTGAAATCTGCTAGTGCCGCTTGACTGGTAATATCTTCTTGGCTATCGATCAGTTTTGTCGTTGGTGGATAGATAGGCTGACGCGCGACGTCTGGTGATAGCAATAGGTAACCTGGGCGATGCTTTTTGAGAATTAAGCGAATTACTCTATCAATTTCTGAAGCAGCATTTTCAGGAGTAAGCTGCGCACGGGCTACCGTTACAGGCTCAACCATCTTAATAAAATGATTAAATACGCCATCGCCAAGCGAATGATGAATACGGCGTTTTGAGTCTTGCAAAGCTGTGCTTGGTGCCCCTACAATGTGCAATACAGGCGCGTACTCAGCAAAAGAACCTGCGGTCGCGTTAATCGCTGACAGCTCGCCTACGCCAAAAGTCGTCACCATGGCGGCAAACCCACGCTCACGTGCATAGCCGTCGGCCGCATAGCCAGCATTTAGCTCATTGGTGTTACCCACCCAGCGCAGCTTGTCAGAGGCAAGGACATTGTCCAAAAAGGTTAAGTTAAAATCGCCTGGTACGCCGAATATCTCAGAGGCACCCGCTTCTGCGACACGATCAAACAAATAATCAGCGATGGTATACTGTTGACTCATTTTTTATCCTTATAACTTATCTTCGTAAGTGTTGATAATTGTGAATGTGATTAAATCATAATGTGCATCCCAGCTTATTTATGTATGCAAAGCTTTTGGAATACATATTATAATCAACCGTTATAACATACATTTGTAGATAGAAGACATGCCTATTTTAATAACTTCAATTTTTTTTGTCATAGGTGTTGACACATAAAAAAAACTGCGTATAATACGCCTTCATCAACTGACGATAGTTAATTGATAATTAGCGGGAATAGCTCAGTGGTAGAGCATAACCTTGCCAAGGTTGGGGTCGAGAGTTCGAATCTCTTTTCCCGCTCCAAATATGGCTTGAAAAAGCACTAAACCCCTCATTTCTTATATAAGAAATGAGGGGTTTTTTTGTTTAATTTTTGGGATTGGTTCAATATCCTGCATGAGTTAAAGCAACTTACGCAGGAAGTCTTTCCATATACCGCTTATTGAGTTGGGGTTACTCGCCAGATAGTATTTGAGAGGTCATCAGCGATAATAAGTGCTCCTTTTGGATCAACCGTTACCCCTACAGGTCGACCAAAAGTCTTGTCATTGTCGCCCTGAAAACCTGTGACAAAATCAACTGGATCTCCAGCTGGTTTGCCATTAGTGAATGGGACAAATACGACGTTGTATCCTGCTGGGTCTGAACGATTCCAGCTACCATGCTGACCAATAAACGCCCCCTCTGTGAACTTACCGCCCATGGTTGGCGCTGAGAAAGCCAAACCTAAAGGAGCTTTGTGCGAACCAAGGCTATAGTCTGGAGCAATCGCGGCCGCTACCATATCTGGCTGCGGCGGCTTGACCCGCGTATCCACATTTTGACCCCAGTAGCTATAAGGCCAGCCATAAAACTTACCCTCCTGAACCGAGGTCAAGTAATCAGGTACTAATCGTGGGCCGAGCTCGTCACGCTCGTTGATGACTGCCCATAACTGATCCGTACCGGGCAAGATCGCTAATGCTGTCGGATTACGCAAACCAGTGGCGTAGGGTCTGTGAGCACCAGTCTTGGCATCAATCTCCCACACTCGTGCGCGATCCGCCTCTACATCCAATCCGTTTTCAGTAATATTACTATTGGAACCAATACCCACGTACAAGAACCTGCCATCAGGACTGGCTGTCATCGACTTGGTCCAGTGATGATTGATCATACTGGGCAGATCGGTGAGTTTGCGCGGCGCGTCGCTAGCAGTGGTCTGACCAGGCTGATAATCAAACTGCACTACCGCATCTTGATTGGCGACATACAGTTGGTCACCGATTAACGCAAGACCATAAGGTGCATTCAGATTATCCGCAAATACGGTATGGGTCTCGTAAGTGCCATCACCATCCTTGTCACGCAATAAAGTCAGACGATTACCGCTCTTGACCGAAGTCGTCCCTTTCCCTTTGAAATACCCCGCAATGAAGTCCTTAGGACGTAGTTTGGGCGCGTTACCACCTCGACCCTCAGCCACTAAAATATCGCCATTGGGCAATACCAGTGTTTGCCGCGGAATTAGCAGGTCAGTGGCAATGGCTGTGATTTTATAACCTGATGGCACGACAGGCCGATGATCCCCCCAACCTGCTGGATCGGCAATTTTTAAGGTTGGTACTAGGCCACGTTGCGCTTCTGGCAAGGTCGGATTGGCACCTAATTGTTCTGAATCGTCTATATTGTTTTCGCCACATGCGCTTAAGAGGGCCGCGACCAAAGCTATTGATAGGATATTAATTGGTTTCATCTTGCACCTCCAATACGCCAGCTGGTGAGGCCAATCCAAGTTGTAATGCAGGCCAGAATGACAGTGATAACGGATAGAATAAGCCCAGTCGGCATACTGGCCCAGACGTCCTTTGCATGGATGAACGAGTTAATAATACCAATAACAAAAGTCGCTAATAGTAACAGAAAATAGATAATTGGTTTACCCATGCGCTTATCAGTGCGGACTAGAAATACAATCGAGCCTAGCCACGCCAAGCCGTTGAACACCAGCGCACCTATAAGCATCCAAGAAGCGAAGTTCTTCCATTGCAGCTCGTAGCTGTACCAATAGGCATAATCATTGAGTAAGACTCCGATAAAAAGAGGCACCATTCCTGATAGAAAAAATGCGTGTAATGGGTGCAGCGAGGTGCCAGATTGTCGGGTAACAGCACTATTCATGGCAATTTCCTTATTGCTGATAAACGAGTATTCGATCGTACTAATTCGAACTGCGCTTAATTAAATTTGAATTTTACGAAATAAAAACGTACCTTAAAACCTACCCAATAGAATTATTTAACCTTTTTCAGATTAGTAAGGTCAGTCGGTTATTAGTTCCTAGATTGGCATTTAATATAGTGAGCGCTTCCGAAGAAGCTGTAAAGTTAAACTTGGTAAACTAACCGCTCAATGGAAAGGTTATAGTACTATTAGAGTCGACTTTTACGGGAATCCATTCTAACTAATGACAGGTTGAGCCATTCATGCACTTCATAGACGTTGAGCCCACGCTAGAAAATTATTGGCGAGCTATCATTCTATTTGGTAGAAACACTGCTTCTTACAAATTCGCGCTTGCCAAAACTCTAATCGACGTCAGCCTAGAGAGAGATTCTGATTTAATTTCGCTAGAAGATTTAGCGCTGCCCTACGCCTTGCATCTATGTGAACATCTAAAATATAGCCCTAAACAGAGCACTTTTAGTAGTAGTAAGTTTATCAATGCTTGCGTTCAATTCAACTATCAACAGATTAGCGAAGATGAACTCATTCATGTCACGAATAAAGAAGGATTTAAATACGTTTTGGACGCATTTCATGTAGTCAATACTAAAGCAGTGAAAGAACGTTTCTATGATGTGATTGATGAAGAATTTTTTGTTGACGAGCGTAAACACAATAAAGGAATACGTCTAACAGATAACTTATTCGAACTATTTCATGTGTTTGATAATTCGGCTAAAAATCTAAATTTTGAGACGGAGTCGCGTTGGAACTTGGTAGAAAAATCGTGGGAGCTCAATATTAATAAAAGTTTAATTTCGGTTGAATTTGACCAAGATACCAAACAGCTATTTACTAAAGATACTAAACATCGCCGCATTGATATTACCAGTTCAAGAGGTGCATTAAACGGATATCAAAAGAGCAGATGCTTTTACTGCTTTACAGAAATCAGTGTTGCTTCTAATGACGTGATGCTAGCAGACGTTGACCACTTCTTTCCGCATACTTTAAAACCCCAAGTAGCAATCGCTGGTTGCTGTCGGCCAGTTAATGTCGATGGGGTTTGGAATTTGGTACTTGCCTGCTCTAATTGCAACCGTGGTATAGATGGTAAAGCTGCTAAAGTACCTAATATTGAGTTATTAAAAAGACTGCATAAACGCAACGAATATTTGATTGGCAGTCACCACCCATTACGCGAAACCTTAATCAATCAAACGGGTAGAAATGAGAAGACACGTCAGCAATTTTTACAGAAGTCTTTCAATTTTTCAAAAGAGCATTTGATTCATGTCTGGCAACCTAGACAACAAGGAAATAGTCTCTTCTAACAATGATCAGCGATAGATAGCCCATGATAAATCAATCAAACACCTTAACCTTTTATGATAGTAATGCAAACTCATTCATTGAGCACACCATTAGTGTAGATATGCATCGGCTATATCAACCCTTTATATATAACCTACCTATTAGACTAGCAGCCCAGCAACATATATTAGATTTGGGCTGCGGCTCTGGTCGTGACAGTATGTACTTTGCCAAATTAGGCTTCAATGTTACTGCTATTGATGGCAGCCGAGAGCTGATTGAGCGGGCAAAAATTCATCACAATGATATGATTGATTGGCAGTGCGTAACTTTCGAGCAAATTCCATTTCAAAATTGGTATAAACGATTTACGAGTATTTGGGCATGCGCTTCGCTACTTCATGTACCTTATGAAAAGCTTCCTGAATTAGTAGATAATTTGCTCACTACGCTGACAGATGACGGTATTTTTTACGCATCTTTCAAGTATGGCAATCATGATCATGTTGATAATGGACGTTTTTTTTGCGATATAAATGAAGAACGCTGGAACGCTTTAAAGCAAAAAATTACTTATGAATTCAAAGAAGAAACTTGGCTCACGACTGACCAAAGAACAGATAGAAATGAAGCGTGGTTTAATATTATGATTAAAAGGTTTTAAATTAGCGAACCTCTACTATAATAAGTTTACTGGTTAGTATTAATTAAGTTTTAGATGGCTCAATGACAATTAGGAAGAATATTATGGCAAAATTAGAATCAAACATCGAATTAGAAGCCGCGGCATTTCGTCGCTTATTGGCTCATTTAGACGAGCGTAAAGATGTACAGAATATTGAGCTGATGAACCTTGCTGACTTTTGTCGTAACTGTTTATCCAAATGGTACAAAGCTGCTGGTGAAGAGCGTGGTATTGAAATCGACTACGAAGATGCGCGCGAGCTTGTTTATGGTATGCCTTATGCTGAGTGGAAAGAAAAGTATCAGCAAAAAGCAACACCAGAACAGTTAGCACGTTTTAACGAAATTGAAGCTGCCAAGAACAAAACGGATTAAAACCGACTAGTAGTGGCTCAAATAAAAGAGCCACCATTATATAATTATATCGAAGAAGACAATATTGCCGCTAGATTAGCGGCTTTCTATAGATTTGAGTATACTACTAAATCCTATGGTTCCTTGTTTCTGCATTTGACGATCAAATAGGAGACCGATTAATGGCAATGGTACCATCAATCGACCCTCGGATATCCAGGTCACATGTGTGGTCCCATCGCCCAAGTCTTTTAAATCAATGACGCCTTTATCATGTCGCATTTTGACAGGTTTAGCTTTTTCGATTTGGTATTGCATATGAGTAGGACGCTCAAACGCTGTAATCCGCTCCCAAAACTTAACAGGTCCCGCTTGAATGCTACGTAAAGCACCAACACCATTGCGCTCCTCATTACCTTCAGCGACTAACTTAGCAACTCCCACCGCTTTAAATGAGCCATAACTGGCATGGTCACTTAGCGCTTCAAATACCTCATCAATCGGTTTTTTGACAATGCGTTCTACTTTTATTTTGAACATAATATGATCTCGTTAGGATTAAAGTTATTTCGCTTAGTGCCATTTTAGAAACAAATAAAGCCGTCACACTTTGAAAATTTATGATCGTGAAGAACCTCGTCCTTTTGAAAGACGCTTACCATTAATACTATTCAACATCATCCAATAGCTTATTCAGCTCATCAACCATTGCGTCATCTATGATGCTGCCTTCCACATAACTTACGATCTCATCTACAGTCGTTAGATCCATGGCCGCAATGCCCAAGCTGGCTAGCTGCTCATTGATCGAGTCCAAGCTATCATTATCTTTGGAGTCATCCAACAACTCCTCTTCAAACCTGCCTCTGACAAACCAATACATTTTTTCTAGCACGGTTTCTTTTTTGGTCAAAGTAGAATAGCCATCGCCATAAATGAACAGATTAAAATGATACGGTATTTCTACATCATTGATGAAAAAAGTACGCTGACACTCTAGTGTATAGGCCTGAATCTCTTCGCCTTCAGTGCTGTCGTCACTTTGAGTATCCTCATCATATTCAATCGCTTCCTCTACCAATCCGCCTAGCAACTGATAGCCGCCCACTTTGATTTTGTGATTATAAATAATACTCGAATCTGCAATTGCATCAAAAATAACGGCGCTGACATCTAGTGTATGGTTATCAATATCATAAAACGCTTTTAGGGCAGGCAAAAACCCTGTCAGCTCCTCTTCAGGTACTTGAATGAGAAACTGCTGCTCATATATTTTAATCATATCTTCAGGTGCATAGGTATTGGCAGTGTCGTTCTCGTTTCTACCAGTAGGCTGCAAAGGTAAAAAATTATACGGGTTATGTTTAGTCATTCAAAACGGCCTTTTTGCTTGAGTTAAATTTGTGAAATGTCTGTGTGGCTCAATCTTTAGGAGCCTTAGTACATGATACTTTCTTAATATCACGGCGCTTTAGATTTTATGCGTATATTGTCTCTTATTCAGGCAATTTTAGATAGACAGTTGTAAACATACAAGTTCAATCACTCTAGTTCAAACAAGCAGTCCAAATAACACAGACTAAAAAGACGATGCTAGCTAGCGGCGGATTGGTATCATCTTCAAGGGCTAATCCAATTTTCACTTGTATCTAGAACTATTGACATACTAATTATCAATTCACCTGTTGCCATCCTGAGGTTGCCTGATGTTCATCTTGATGCGCAAACAAAGGGTGAGCCTTTGCTTCCTGCAAACTTAGCACAGGAGTCACACAGACGTCTGTTGCCACAAATATACGTTGCCAATGCTCAAGCGTTTGACTGGCGAACTTTTCCGCTATGGTTTTAGTCGCTGTTTGGCTCTCAAGCCTATTGGGCATGATCCCAAGTTGCCAATGTATGTCTTTAAGCGCTGGTAACTCCAATACCTCACATAGACCTTGCCAAAACTTCAACTCTAACGAACCAACCGCCATATGGCGCTGGTCAGCGGTTTGGTATAGTCGGTAACATGGTAATGCACCGCCTAAAAAATCATGCTGTGGCAGTAGAGTGTCGTTTAAGCCCTTTCCTGAAAAACTATTAATCAGTTTGCCTGTGACCTTTGGCATGACCATATGGTTGTACAAACTGTGCGTCATGCTAATAGCAATGTGTCGCCCCTTGCCCGTATGCTGGGCAGCAAATACAGCAGCCAGTAGCGCTATCACTGCTGTGTCACTACCACCTGCCAAATCCGCAAACTGAATATTAGGCATGGCCTGCTCACCCTGAGACGTTTTTAGCTGATCAAGTACACCGCTCATAGCCATAAAGTTAATATCGTGACCAGCCTTATCAGACCAATCATGATTTATTTGAGAATCATTTTTTGAGTAAGCATCTTCTAAGTAAATACCTTCTTTTGCGTAATTGTCTACTACGCCATAACCAGTGATTGACACTATGACTAGCTTTGGATTAACGGCATGCAGGGCCTTAGCATCTAATCCCATTTCTGCCAAGACACCTGGGCGAAAGCTATCTAGCATCACATCAGCTTCTTTAAGATGTGCTTTTATAGCTTCAATCGCTTTGGGATCATGAAAGTCATATTTTTCGGTCGTCTTACCATGATTTAGAGCTGCGAAGAGCTCACCAAATACCCGAGCAGGATCGCCTTGTTTGGGCTCGATTTTAAGGACGTCCGCGCCCAAATCCGCAAGCAAACGCGTGGCAAAAGGTCCCGGTAGATTACGAGTCAGATCGACCACTCGTAACCCTTGTAGACAGTCCGCCATTTGATCATGATTTGATACATGCGCATCAGTCATCAGAGAACGCCTCGCCTTTGGCTACCATGTCTAGTATTATCTGAGCAGGCTCAAACCGTTCGCCGTATTTTGCCGCGAGCTCGCGACTACGTTTGATGAATTCATTGACGCCCATTGCATTGATAAACTGTAGCGTACCACCATGCTGCGGTGCGAATCCCCAACCAAAGATAGACCCTATATTGGTATCGGCAACTGAGCGTACGACATTTTCCTCATAGCATTTAGCAGATTCATTGGCTTGAATAAACATCAGGCGATCCACCAAATCTTGCTGCGAGGGTTGCTCTGACTTTGGTGGATATAGATTTATCAGCTCAGGCCATAAATGCTTATCACCCTCTGTTGGATAGTCATAGAAGCCCTTGCCGTTTTTCTTACCTTCTCGTCCATGCTCATTAACCAGTGTTTTTAGTGTGTCATAAGAAGGGCGCACTACGATTGGTTTACCTTCGGCTGCCATATCAAGTTGCTGCTGCTCGCTGACGTGTAATGCTAGGCTCAATGACACCTCATCTTGCAACGCTAAGGGCGGCATCGGCATACCTGTTTTTAGTCCGGCGACTTCGATGCTACGCGGATGCACACCCTCTCCTAGCATTGCGATACCCTCTGATACATAGGTGCCAAATACCCGCGAGGTATAAAAGCCATGACTATCATTAACGACGATAGGCGTTTTGCCTATTTGCATAACATAGTCGAAAGCTTTGGCCAATGTTGCATCGTCGGTTTGCTCGCCCATGATAATCTCAACGAGCGGCATCTTATCTACTGGCGAGAAAAAATGCAGACCGATAAACTGGTTTGGTCGCGTACTGGCTTTTGCCAGTCCAGTAATCGGTAGCGTTGAGGTATTGGACGCATAGACGGCCGTACTTGAAATCACTACTTCACTCTGCTGGGTACATTTGGCTTTGATTTCTCGATTTTCGAACACCGCTTCGATGATGAGATCACAATCAGCTAAATCATCGTAAGAGACGGTTGGCGTGATACGTTTTAGGAGGGCTTGTTTTTTCTCTTCGGTAGCGCGCTTTCGGCTGATGGCTTTATCCAAAATATTGGTAGAGTACGCTTTGCCTTTTTCAGCATTGGCAATTTCTGTGTCCAATAAAACGACATCTACCCCTGCCTTGGCAGTGACATAAGCAATACCTGCGCCCATCATGCCAGCCCCCAAAATACCGACTTTTTTGGTTTGGGTCTGCTCAAATCCTTGAGGCCGAGACTGACCTTTTTTGATGCTATTCAGCTGAGTCCATAGGGTATTGATCATGTTTTTTGATTCAGTAGACATCACACAAGCGGCAAAATAACGCGACTCGATCTCAAGCCCTGTATCGATATCTACGAGGCATCCTTCAAACACAGAAGACATGATATGAGTAATCGCTGGATAGTTGCCATGTGACTTTTGATTGGCCATGGCTGGGGCGATAGAAAATATAGGAACCACCTTTGGATGCTTACTATCGCCGCCAGGAATTTTAAAGCCTTTCTTATCCCATGGCTGCTGCGCACTTGGATTACTTTGAATCCAGTCTTTTGCTTGCTTCAGCATATCTGCTCGATCAGTAGCGGTCGCATCAATAAGTCCAATGTCTTTTGCTGCTGATGGTCGTAATTCTTTACCTTGCGTCATCAGCTCCAGTGCTGCTTGAATGCCGACCAACCTTGGTAAGCGCTGAGTACCACCGCCGCCAGGTAGCAAGCCCAGTTTCACCTCAGGCAAACCAAGCTTGGTCTTAGGCGTGTCAATGGCAATACGATAATGACATGCTAGCGCGAGCTCTAAACCGCCGCCTAATGCAGTTCCGGTCATAGCAGCGACCACAGGTTTGCCTGATGTTTCAAGCGTACGCAAACTCCCTTTTAACTGTTCAGTCAGTGCAAATGCTTGCTCGGCTGTCTTTATCTGGCTCAATTGGTCGATATCTGCACCAACCACAAAGGTGTCTTTGGCCGATGTGAGAATCAAGCCTGTGGCGGCGTCATCATTGATGAAACTATTGACTATCGTGGCAAACGACTCGGTAAAGCCATCACCGATGACATTCATTTTGCGTTTGCTTTGGTCAATTGTGACGGTGACGATACCATCGTCATCACGCTGAGCTGAGAAATTTTCTAATTCATTGATGGCGGTTACGCTATCTGCTGTTTGGTTAGCTGTCTGGTTATTTGTCATCATTTTTATCCCTTAAATGATTCTTTGTATATTGCATTTTAGTCTAATTGGTTTTCAGGTCTATTTCAGAAAAAGTTAAACGCGCTCGATAATGGTGGCAATACCCATACCACCACCCACGCATAGCGTGATCATCGCGGTCTGCAGATCGCGTCGTTCTAACTCATCAAGGACAGTCGTCATTAGCATCGCGCCAGTCGCCCCAAGCGGATGACCCATAGCGATTGCGCCACCATTGACATTGAGGATATCAAGCGAGATGCCAAAATCATCAGCGGTATTCATCGGCACAGCAGCGAAGGCTTCGTTGATTTCCCAAAGGTCTATGTCAGAGGCTTGCATGCCCGCTTTATCGAGGGCTTTTTGGCAAGCTGGTGTCGGGCCTGTCAGCATGATGGCTGGCTCTGAGCCAATGACTGAGGCCATTGTGATTTTGGCGCGTGGTTTTAGCCCTGCTTTTTGCCCAGCCGCCGCGCTACCAACCAAACAAATTGCCGCACCATCAACGATGCCTGAAGAGTTACCCGCATGATGCACGTGATTGACGCTTTCGATCGTGGTATATCGGTCTAATATCACACTATCAAAGCCCATTTTTCCCGGCATAATAAAAGACGGTTTAAGACCCGCTAAGGTTTCGACATTGGTATTAGGACGGATGGTTTCATCTTTATCCAGCAGCATCATGCCGTTGATATCGGTGACAGGTACAACAGATTTATCGTAGTAGCCCTTCTCCCAAGCCTGTGCAGCGCGGCGATGAGACTCGGTGGCAAAGGCATCAACATCACTACGACTAAAGCCTTTGAGCGTTGCGATGGTATCCGCACCCACGCCTTGCGGTACGAAATGCGTCGCTTCATTGACGCGCGGATCCATATACCAAGCACCACCATCAGAGCCCATCGGCACACGGCTCATAGACTCAACGCCGCCTGCCACTACCATGTCTTCCATACCTGACATGACTTTGGCAGCCGCCAAATTGATAGATTCCAGACCAGAGGCACAAAAGCGAGACAAGGTAAGACCTGCCACACTTTGTGCCCAGCCAGCGTCAATAACGGCAATGCGGGCAATATCAGAGCCTTGCTCACCCACTGGCGTCACACAGCCAAGCACCACATCGTCGATCAAACTGGTATCCAAATTATGGCGCTGTTGCATCTCTTTTAATAAGGTGCGTGTCAGCCAAATCGGTGATGCCTGATACAAGGAGCCGTCCTTTTTTCCTTTGCCACGTGGCGTGCGGATAGCATCATAAATATATGCAGTCTCAGTCATAAAAAATCCTTTTTTTATTTTTTAAATAAACAATAATTATCGTAGTCTTATAATATAAGCGTCTACATAAAGCGTGAAGCCAGTTCCTTCATAATCTCATTGGTACCGCCATAGATTTTTTGCACGCGCGCATCAGCATATAAACGTGCGATAGGATACTCTGTCATATAGCCATAGCCACCAAACAACTGCACGCATTCGTCGATGACTTCGCACTGTTTTTCGGTAACCCAGTATTTGATTAGTGAGGCATGCGGTACAGACAGTTTGCCATCTAACATCGCATCTACTGCCGCATCACACATGGTATTGGCAGCAAGATAATCGGCATAGCATTCTGCCATCTTAAAGCGAGTATTTTGAAACTTCCAAATAGGTTTACCAAAGGCTTCACGGCCTTTTACGTAATCTAAAGTTAAATTGATCGCCAGCTTCATCGAGCCAACCCCAGATAACGCAATGATTAAGCGCTCACGCGGCAGCTCCTGCATCATCTGGATAAAACCCATACCTTCTACCGTGCCGAGCAGGTTGGTTTGTGGTACACGGACATTGCTAAAGAACAGCTCTGAGGTATCCTGCGACGTCAGACCAATCTTATCGAGATTACGTCCACGCTCAAACCCTTCTACTTTATCGGTTTCTACAATGATAAGTGAGACACCTTGTGCGCCTTTTTCACGGTCTGTTTTGCATGCTAATAAAATCAGATTGGCGTGCTGACCATTGGTGATAAAAGTCTTAGAACCATTGATAATATAATCATCACCGTCTTTTACTGCATAGGTTTTAATGTTTTGCAGGTCGGAGCCAGTACCAGGCTCGGTCATGGCAATAGCGCCGATATATTCGCCCGTTGCCATTTTTGGTAGCCACGCTTGTTTTTGTTCTTCAGTACCATGGGCTAAAATATAAGGCGCGACAATACCTGAATGCACCATACCCCCAAATCCTGACTGATTGGCCTCAGTCTGTGCGTAAATGAGCGCCGCTTCGTGACCGAAATCACCACCACCGCCGCCATACTCGCTTGGTATTGCCGCACACAAAAACCCCATCTCGCCTGCCTCTTCCCACGCATCGCGATCAATCATGCCATTTTTGCGCCACTGCTCATCTTTAAAATCCCAAGATTGAAACATTTTTAAGGCACTGTCGTACACCATCTGGTGCTCTTCGGTCATCCAGTTTGGGGTAAATTTTTCGATACTCATGATGTCTATCCTTGACAAGGTTGAATGAATAACAGCTATATCCAAGCCATTTTTTAAATTATGGTAATTTATGTTACCGTTATAGATATGCGATAAATTCTTTGTATTTACCAATATACGAGTCTTATACTAGGCTACGAAAAACCACTCCGCAATCTATTAAATAAAAATGGTAATTCGAATTACTCATTAATTTAATAATGAGAACTAGTCAGCAATTTATTCAATTGGTAGGACATATCAAATAGCTAATACTTTAAGAAGCGATAAATATGAAAACCTTTAATCAGTCAGCTAGCCTCACGCAAACTCGATCTCTAGCGCCCCTATCCGATATGCGGCCCGCAACTTTGGATAAAATTGAACAGGCCGTTCGTAAAGTCTTTGCAGGACTTGATGCCAATGAGGTGACGATGGCGCAGATTGCAAAGTCTGCAAACGTCTCTTTGCAAACGCTCTACAAGTACTTCGGGGACAAGCAAACGCTGTTTTATACCATTATGGATATCGTGCTCGGCAGATTAGCCGCTCGCATCATGGATCATCTGCAAGGGATTGATAGCGTACAAGATCGTCTACGCAAGACGCTGTGGGTCTGCTTTGATTTTGTCGACTCGCATCCAGATGCTGTGATGGTGCTGTCTTCTGTGTCGGCCTCGCGGATACGCAATATCGCAATCTATGAAAACAAAGAGTTAATCGGCGCGTTTTTGGCAGTATTAGAAGATGGACAAAATCGTGGGGTGCTCAACGACACCGTGCCACTGCACATACTTTTTGATGTGTTTATGGGATTTATCAGTCGACTTGGTTTAATGCATACCATTCGCCAGACAGAGACGCCTATTAATGCAGAATTTGATGCGCTATTTGTGATTTTATGGCGCGCCATCTCTAAGCCTGATGCCTAGAATTCATTTTATAAAACTGATATTTAGCAGTATCTGACTCTTACAAGAAAACATAGCTTAAAAAACCAAAAAGCCCCACGATAAAGTGAGGCTTTTTTATACTTATTTTCAGTCAATATTATTATTCAATCAATGCAATTAACAGCTCGTGCTGTTTATACGCTCAAAAAATTTTAGATACTGCTAGATTTTGGCAATCCATACTCTGCATGGTCGACCACGTGGTTGTTTTGTTCAATAGTCAGTCGATAGCCTTTGATGATACCGTCGTATGGCAAACTGCCCTCATACTGCTGATAATGCTCGCAGATGCTGTCTTGAATCACTGATTCACGCGTAGCATCATCTAGTTTGGCAAAACCGCTAGGCAAGTGTACTTGCGCAAAACGTGAAGCCGCGCCACGAGACATCCAGTTATCGGCACTCGTAAATGTAAAATCCACTTCCGCTCGTAAGCTATATCTAGGTAGCGTACTAGAGTAATTCGCCAAGTCATATTTAATCTGCGCAATATCTTCTGCGAATGGCTGATACGGTATCTCAAGCACGGCAAACAGTTTTGCCAAAAACTCATCAGCGGTAAAGTATTTGTCCATATAGCTGCTATCAAGTCCAAGATATCTATGCGACAGTACATGGCGCAAGCGGTCACAGGCAGGAATGGTATGCTTGATAGGATAACCCATGGCTCTGACAATATCTTGCGAACGTAGCTCAAGTGTGGCTATCTGACTGATTGCATATTGTGCTAAGAGATGGCGTGGGTGATAACGACGGGTATATTGAGATTGGTTGGCAATGTGGCTCATGATATTGAACACCTTAGACTCCTATAACTCCGACGAAAAAGGTTGATATACGCCCAAATAGGCAAAAAATCAGGCACAAATGAGGTTGTCGGAGTACAGGCTCATGCGCTTTACCAAGGTTATTTTATATCGTGCTGGAAGTTGCAAGGTTTGTCATGCTGCCATGAGACGGTTGTCATGGACGGCGATAATAAAACTGTTAAACCCACGATAGTTCGTTTAATGATGATAGCATAACAGACAGCAGAAAATAAATACCGATATGTTTACTTATTTTTCAATGGTAAACGATTAGGTTTTTAAATTAAAAGCACCTCATGTTGAAGGTTAATTTCCTTTATTTGTTTCGTATTTTTCATTGCATCTCTTTTCCTAAGCCTCTCAAGTTGAGCTTTGAGTTAACAATCCTTATCAAAAAACATCTTTTACAATCGACTTTGGCTTGCTATCTTGCCTCGCGACGCTTGTATTCCAAGAATACCTGCCCCACTTTGACTTATCACTCGCCGTATTAGCCTCTGCTTTGTATTGGATTTTATGAAAAATAACATTGAGACGAGCGCAAACGCTCGCCGAACTCAGTATTTTCAAGTATTTTTAATGGGCGTTAGTGCCTTTATTATGAACACCACAGAATTTGTACCTGTGGCACTATTGAGCGATATCGCCCAAGACTTCTCTATCACCACAGCAGAAACGGGCTGGATGTTGACGCTTTATGCTTGGATTGTGGCAGCGATGTCATTGCCGCTGATGCTATTGACCAGTCGATTTGAGCGCAAACGGTTGTTATTAGGGCTGTTTGCCGTCTTTATTGCCAGTCATATACTATCTGTATTTGCATGGAGTTTTGACGTACTACTCATTAGCCGTGTTGGTATTGCGCTGTCTCATGCGATATTTTGGTCCATTACAGCAGCGATTGCCATCCGCGTCGCCCCCAAAGGCAAGAAAGCCATGGCGCTGAGTGTGCTCGCGACTGGGACGTCGCTTGCGATGGTATTAGGTGTGCCATTAGGACGGTTGGTTGGTCAGTGGTTTGGTTGGCGCGCGACATTTGGTGGCATTGGTATCATTGCATTAGTGGTATTCATACTCCAAGCAAGACTGCTGCCTACACTGCCCAGTATGTTTGAGGGATCTTTTAGAAAGATTCCAGAGCTACTCAAAAACCCACTATTGGTCTGCCTATATTTGCTTATCTTGCTCGTCTTTACCGCACACTATACGGCCTACTCTTACATAGAACCCTTTATGCGTCAGGTCGGTAATATCAGCGAAAACGCGGCTACTTTTGTATTACTTCTGTTTGGGGCGGCTGGGATTTTAGGCAGTGTGATATTTAGTCGTTGGGGTGACAGATTCAATACTCAGTTGATGTTAATGTCTACGATACTAATACTAGCAGCGATGCTGACACTACTGTTTGTCGTCACCTCTGTCTGGGCGCTCAGTATCAACGCCATACTGTGGGGTACGGCGCTGATGTTGCTGATTATCTCGATGCAGGCAAAGGTCATCATGGTCGATGTCAATGCACAAGACATGCTGATGTCGATGTTTTCAGGTATTATTAATTTGGGTATTGGTACAGGTGCGCTATTTGGTGGCTATGCAGTGACGCATATCTCGATATCAAGCGTGGGTTATGTCGGCGCGGCTATTGCGAGTATCGCTCTGCTCCTAATGTTATTTATGATAAAACGCTTCCCTGAATTGAGTCGGCGACTTGGTTAAGTGTAATCTATCTATTGAGACCGATGCTTTGTGAATGATTAAAAGTAGTGATGTATGTAATGAAATGGTCATGTAATAGTACAGCCTTGCAAGGCTTGCTAGATTTCTTTTAGGGATACAAAAGTTGTAAAAATAAGACAATATTCTTTTAATGTTGTAATCAAAATGATTGCTAGCCTTCTAAAAAATAGTTACACTCGATTGACAATCTATTACATTAATGACAAGGAAGTCGCTATGCCTCGTAATACCGCTCGCTCCATAGTTGGTCATACTAATCTCAAAACTTTCACTAAAAGCATGCTTGCCATCAGCCTATCTGTAGCTGGTATTTCTCACGCAAATGCTTATAACAGTGTCACCTTTTTTGGCGACAGTTTAACGGATGGCGGATATTTTAGCCCCCTCACTCAAGGTGCGTTTGGGCTTGAAGAGTCAGGTCAATTTACTACTAACCCTGATAATACATGGGCAACATCATTCGCTGAACAACTAGGTACTACTGCTGTCGCCAATACTTATGATGGTAGTCAGACGGGTAATAATTATGCAATTGGTGGTGCAAGAGCAGGCGTAGATGTCACTGCTTTTGGTATTCCGGTGGCCTCTGCCAATAGCCAAGTTGATAATTATATTGATAATAATCAAGTAGATCCTAATGGACTTTATGTCGTGTGGGCAGGTGCAAATGACTTGCTTGCGGCGGCTGAAAATCCTGCTAATGCCCAAGCTACGATACTCGGCGCAGTAGCGAGCCAAATCGAAACAATTAACACATTAAAAGATAATGGCGCAAACTACATTTTAGTACCTAATATTCCTGATATCGGTCTGACGCCTAGGTTTGTCCCAGACCCTAACCTAGAAGGTCAAGATCTTATAGAGGCTTTGGCAGCGCAAAGAGCAGCAAATGGTGCCGCCAGTTTATATAATCAATTTATGCTTAGTGGCGTAACAAATACTGGTGCTAATATCATACCGCTAGATATGTTTAGCTTGACTCAAGAGATTATTGCATCGCCTGCTCAGTATGGTTTCACTAATGTCACCGATGAAGCTTGTGGTGACAACAATAGCTCTCTAACTTGTGGACGCAACACTCTTGTAGAAACAGATGCCAACGAAAACTACTTTTTCGCTGATAGCATTCATCCAACAGGTGCTACCCACCAACTGATCGCCGACTATGCAAATGCTGTTGTCATTGCCCCCAGCCTAATCGGTGTACTACCTCATATTGCAACGACAACCGGACTTGCAACCAATGAGCGCTTGCAGTCACACGTCAACCAAATCCAAAGCAGTGAGCAAAAACCTGCTCGTACACTATGGGCTGTTGGTGAAGTCGCCAATCAAGATATTGCAGGGTTTGATGGTGATAATAATACCCAAGTATTACTTGGTGTAGATTTTGCTCATCCTAATTCAGCCAATGCAGTGACAGGCTTATACGGTAACATCACCCAAAAAGACTTTGAAAACTCAGATGTCGGCACAGGTTTAAGTGATATTGATCTGGGAGAAGTTGGTTTTGGTGTCTATCATAGCAACAAGTTTGGCGGCTTACAGATAAATGGTGCTGCAGGATTTGGCAACATGGATGTCGATGTCACACGTGCTGTCACACTTGGTAGCAACCAACAACAGTTCAAGTCAAATGCTGATGGTAAACGTTATTATGCCAACCTGCAGGCAGGCTACCCATTGCAGGTAAGTAATATTGCCGTCACACCTTATATCGGTGCAACAGCGAGCCGCGTAAAAATTGACGGACTCAAAGAAAAAGAGATGTCTGGCGTTGCCATGCAGTTCGATGAGCAGAAGTACTCTACGACATACGGCAAGATTGGTCTCAAAGCCAATCATACCTTGATGGAGAACCTCAACTTATTTGGTGATATTCATTATCAAAAGCAGCTGAGTGACAACCGCGAAGCGGTAACAGCAAGTTTGAATACGCTATCTAACATTAGTTTTGAGACACCTATGATCGAAACTGATGACGATAACGTTGCCATGACACTTGGAGTGTCTAGAAGCTTTGGTCTATTGAACGCTAATGCTGGTGTCACACATTCACAAGGTGATGACGACGACTCAACCAGCCTATTTATTGGACTTAATGGCGCATTCTAAATAACTATTTAATCTAGCATGATGGTATAGGTGATAATTTCTCGCCTATACCACTATAAATTCAAAAACCGCCATAACCTACGATGACTTTTGCTGTATAGCTGTTCTATCGCAAAACTTCTCAATGACAAAAGCTAGTATCACAAACTCTCTAAAAATCCACTTTACCGCGTAAGGCTTTGGTCTTACCACGCTGAGTTTTTTGATCCACCCGTTTGCGTTTGGCATTCCGACTTGGTTTGGTAGGCCGTCTGGTTTTATTAACGTAAGTGGTTTTGGTGATAAAACTTTGCAAACGTTCAAACGCATCTATTTTATTGCGCTCTTGCGTACGAAACTGCTGTGCTTTAATGATAAGCACGCCTTCTTTGGTTATGCGGCTGTCTTTACTGTCTAGCAATCGCTGTTTGTATTCTTCACTCAGGCTTGAAGTGTGAATATTAAAACGGAGATGGATGGCAGAAGACACTTTATTGACATTCTGCCCGCCTGCGCCTTGTGCGCGTATGGCACTAATCTCTACCTCATTATCATTGAGGCTAATACGGTTATTGATAAAAATCATAGTGTGCTTTTATATACGAGTAGATATGGCTCATGATAAAGCATTATAGATTTGTCTGCTACTTTGCTAATAACCGCTACCTGTCCAATAGTTGACGGCTGCGCGCAATCACTGGCGCATCGACCATCTCGCCATCTATTTTGAACACCGCTTGTCCGCTCCGCTCATATTCTTCAATCACACGCTGTGCGAATAACAGGGCCTCATCTGTTGGTTGCAATGTTTGTTGGACGACTGCCACTTGCTTTGGATGAATACAAAGCATTCCTGACATGCCCATTTGTGACCACAAATTTACTCGATTACTTAACCCTACTCCATCTTTGAAATCAGGATAAATGGTATCGATTGGCGGCGATAACTGGTGTACTTTTGAGGTCAAAATAAGCTGATAGCGAATCTGATTGGCGATAATGTCCGCTGATGGCATCCCTACTTGCACTTGCAGATCATTGCACAGATCCAAAAACCCATAGCTAAACGCGACCAACCCAACTGCTTTTGCCATGTCACCAATCTGATACAATCCAATAGCGCTCTCTATTAGCGCAATGATAGGTAGATTGGTAAGCTGATGTATGCTTTCAATATCAGCTACTTGCTCGGCCTTAGCTAATAACACACCAGCCAAGTTAGGCATTTGCTGACAGACCACGATGTCTTTGAAAAACTCCTCGCTACCAGCTTTATTAATACGTAGCCAAATGGGCCGATAAGTTTGCTTCGCATTTTGATCATCGTAGTAGTTTTTTAACGCCTCTCGAGCCTTGGCTTTATCTTGTTTGGCAACGGCATCCTCTAAATCCACAATCACGGCATCTGCACCACTGGCAAAGGCTTTTTCTATCCTATCGATTCTAGTTGCAGGTACAAACAGCCATGTTTTATTGTGCGAAATAGTATTAATTTGATGATTGGTCACTGAGTCCACGTTTGACTCCTTTTAATTATTTGAAGGTATTATGAAGAGTAGCTATGCAATTCATTAAAAATCAAATCAAAAAAACCGCATAAAATTTACTCTCATGCGGTTTTCAATAGTAACGCTCATCTTAGCTTGTATTCTATAGCTTGCTAATTAAGCCAGCATACCACCGTCGACAACGATAGTCGCGCCTGTGGTATAGCTTGAAGCATCCGACACGAGATACAGTACAGTACCCGCCATTTCATCAGGTTCTGCCACGCGCCCTAGCGGGATCGAATGTAGTGCCATTTTTAAGACTTTATCATTGGTGGTCAAAGCAGAGGCAAACTTGGTATCCGTCAGGCCTGGCAATAGTGCATTCACACGGATATTGAGTGGGCCACATTCTTTGGCAAAGGCTTTAGTCATGCTAATAACCGCCGCTTTGGTGATTGAGTAAATACCTTGCTTATCGCCTGCCACTAATCCATTGACCGACGCAGTATTTAAGATAACACCGCCGCCTTGTTCTTTCATCATTTTGCCAGCGGCTGTTGACATAAAGAAGTAACCGCGAATGTTTACCTCTACCGTTTTATCAAAAGCGGCTAAGTCTGTATCTAAAATATGACCGTAATACGGGTTGGCTGCAGCGTTATTAACCAAGATATCGATTTGACCAAACTCACTTTTGATATGTTCAAAAACCGCGTCAATCTGCTCCATATCTCCTACATGACAGGCAAAGGCGCTGGCTTTATGACCGTCAGCTTTGATGCTATCTGCTACTGCTTGGCAAGCATCAATCTTGCGGCTAGAGACAATCACGTGTGCCCCTCTTGAGGCCAATAAACGGGCAATAGACTCACCAATACCGCGACTGGCACCTGTCACTAGGGCAACCTTACCGGTTAAATCAAATAAATCCTTCATCATTATTCCTTATGTTTTTAAATACTATATACGTAAGCGTAAAAGTCAATATTATGCCAACATGCCGCCGTCCAAGGTGAAGGCATGACCATTCATAAAGCTACTCTCGTCGCTAGCTAACCATGCAATCGCGGCAGAAACTTCATCCACCTCTCCCAAACGGCGTAACGGGCTGGCTTTGACGGTTGCTTGCTGCGCGCGTTCATTCATCGTTGCCATGGTATTGCGTACCATTGGCGTATCAATGAAGCTTGGACATACCGCATTAAAACGGATATTGGCGCGCGCATATTCATGGGCCGCAGATTTGGTCAATCCCATTACGCCATGTTTGGCGGCACTGTAAGCCGATAACATGGGCGCAGAACGTAGACCGGCAATAGAAGCTACGTTAATCACATGACCACCGCCATTCGGTATCATACAATTGACAGCAGCACGCATACAGTTCCAGACCCCTTTTAGATTGACGGCGATATTGCGATCAAAGTCATCATCGCTTAGCTCATGCATGGGTGAAGGCTTGTGGTCGATACCTGCGTTATTGACCACCACATCTAGGCCGCCTAGCGTCTCCATCGCAAAGTTAAACAATGCACGCACTTCATCACCACTGGTTACATCTACTTTTCTAAAAGTGATGCTATTGCCTGCATCTCGGCCTTGCTGGGCAACAGACTCACCCATTTCTTCTGCCATATCACCGATCACAACTTTTGCGCCGCGACTGGCCAATAGTAATGCGCTTGCAGCACCAATACCTGATGCGCCACCAGTGATCAAAATACGTTTACCTGTTACATCTGATGCAATTCCGTTTGTATTCAGTGTCATGATTTATCCCTCTACCTTAAGTACTAGTTTGCCGAAGTTTTCACCTTTAAAGAGCATCATAAGCGTATCAGGGAACGTCTCGATACCCTCAACGATATGATCTTTTACTTTTATGTCACCTGACTGAATCCAGCCAGCAATCTCTTTCATGGCGATTGGATATTCTTTGATATTATCGAACACCACGATGCCTTCCATACGAGCCCGATTGACCAATAGTGATAAATAGTTCGATGGGCCTTTGACTGCTGTGGTGTTGTTATACTGACTAATAGCCCCGCAAATAACGATACGAGCTCGTAGATTAATCTGAGTAAGCACGTCATTTAAGGTGTCACCGCCCACATTGTCGAAATAGACATCAACGCCATTTGGACAGGTTTTCTTTAGTGCTTTTTTCACATCTTCGTTTTTATAATCGATCGTCGCATCAAACCCAAGCTCATCGACTAAGAACTTGCATTTCTCGCTACCGCCTGCGATACCAACGACGCGGCAGCCTTTGATTTTGGCAATTTGACCGACCAAGCTACCAACAGCACCCGCAGCACCTGATACCACGACGGTCTCGCCTGCTTTTGGTTGACCTGTTTTGAGTAAACCAAAATAGCCTGTCATACCCGGCATCCCAAGTACGCCCAAATAGTAAGGTAGCGGTGCAAGATTTGGATCAACTTTATGCAATCCTGTGCCATCACTGACCGCATATGACTGCACGCCATCGTGACCTGCAACATAATCCCCAACGGCAAATTTCTCATGCTTACTTTCAATCACTTCACCCACCGTACCGGCGCGCATGACGTCACCAATTTGTACTGGTGCGATATAAGACTTGGCATCATTCAGCCAACCGCGCATCGCAGGATCGATAGAGATATAATCAACTCTAATCAGTAATTGACCATCGGTAATAGTCGGTATTTCTGTCTCAGTATAATCCCAAGTTTCAGCACTTGGTTCGCCGACTGGTCTTGCTTTTAGTCGCCACTGCTTATTTATGGTTGTCATTATTCTTTCCTTAGAGTCGTCCCTAGAACCAGTCCGCTTGCATATCAGTGCAAACAGAATTAGTGTTATTTAAAATGGCAATATCACGGTTAATCAACGGTAGTTCCCAATCGATGAAGTACTTCGCCGCTTGTATCTTGCCTTTATAGAAATTCTGCTGTTCCACATCTTGCGTTGTACTTAATAGCTGCTCAGCTTTACTGGCTTGGCGAATCCAAATCCAGCTAAGCACAATTGAAGCAAAAATATTCATCAGCGCCTGCGCATTGCCCGTTAGCGTGATAGCTTCTTCTTTCTGCAACACTTTGCTTAGATGCACCAATACTTCATGCAAATGACCCATATAAGGTGTTAATTTACCCGCCAGTGCCGCACTCTCAGGCTTAGTAATATTTTCTAGATCCTGCGTGATTTCACGCTTTAATATTTGAATACCAAGCCCACCTTTTTGCCATAACTTACGGAATGACAAATCTAGTGCCTGTACGCCATTTGTGCCTTCATGAATAGGATTGAGACGATTGTCGCGCCAAAACTGCTCAGCATGATATTCACGCGTATAACCGGCACCGCCCAATACTTGAATACCCAAATCATTGGCTTTGGGCCCATATTCAGACGGCCATGCTTTTAGTACTGGTGTGAGAAGATCTAATAGTTCTGTCAGCTCGTTTTTTAGGGTTTCGTCTTCACAGGTATTGATACGGTCAATTAGGTTTGAGCCGTATAAGCACAATGAAATACCGCCCTCAGAATAGGCTTTTTGTGCCAACAGCATACGCTTGACATCACCATGCTGGATAATAGCAGTCGCATCATCTTCAGGCTTGTTGTTTGGTGCGATTCGACCTTGTGTACGGTCTTTGGCGTAATCGAGCGAATACTGATAACCGCGATAGCCAATCATTGCAGCGCCAAACCCCACCGCAATACGCGCTTCGTTCATCATCTTGAACATATAACGCAGACCAAAATGCTCATCACCGATCAGATAACCGTGGCATTCGCCCGCGTCACCGAAGCTCAATGCCGTGGAAGTCGCACCTCTATAACCAAGTTTATGAATCAGACCCGTCAAATGAACGTCATTGCGCTCGCCTACAGACATATCATCGTTCAAGCGATACTTAGGTACGGCAAATAAAGAGATGCCTTTTACCCCACTAGGACCACCGGGAATCTTGGCCAATACTAGATGGACAATATTGTCAGATAGCTCATGGTCCCCTGCTGAGATATAAATCTTGCTGCCTTTGACACGATAGGAGCCGTCGTCTTGTTTGACCGCGGTGGTTTTGATGTCGGCAAGTGACGAGCCCGCGTGCGGCTCTGTCAGTGCCATGGTGCCGGTGAACTCACCTGTCAGCATACGCGGCATAAAGGCGGTTTTAATATCCTCACTCGCAAAATGTGAGATGACATTGATTGCAGCAGTGGTCAAAAATGGATAAGCCGTTGTTGATGGGTTGGCAGCCATAAAGTAGCCTGCCACGGCTGTCATCACCGTTTCGGGCAATTGCATACCGCCATCTTCAAAACTGTAACGACCAGCGATAAAGCCCGACTCGCGAAACGCATCAAAAGCGACTTTGACATCGCTTATCATGCTGACTTTTTTACCATCGAACTGCGGTTCGTTCTTGTCTGCCAGATGATTGTGCGGCAAAAATAAATCAGTCGCGATCTTGTTTGCCGTGTCTAATACCGCATCAAAGGTCTCACGGCTGTGCTCTGAAAATTTCGAATGCTCAGTGAGGGTTTGTGTTCCCAATACATCGTAGAGCTGGAACGGTAATTCAAAGTCGTTGATAAGGGTATCTGCTGCCATAGTCGTCTCTTTTAGTAAAGTTCAAATATCGTCAATCATGAAAATCCGTTTATCTTACTGCCATCTGTAATGGCTTTATCTCTTCTATTTACTGCATCATTGAGTAAGGCAAAACAAAGGTCATAAATGCTTATCAATTGATATTAAGCTAATTTAGCGCTTTGCCGTATTGTCATTTATGACATAATCATGGTCAAATGAGACAAATTTTTAAGAAAAATTCATTAAAAACACCCTGTTTTTAACAAGCGCACCTAAAGACACGAGAGCCTTATGCCTTATTTCAAACCGTTTAAAGTGATCATTCTTGGCTTCGATGGTGTACTTGGGAGCGTGCTCGCTGGTGCCTTAGATCTATTTTCATTTACAGGGGTCAGCTGGCAGCGATTTTTAGATGAGGACGTAGAGCCTAGATTTAAGGTACAGATCGCAAGCTTGGGTGGCGGCGCTATCAGATGTAGTAATCGCTTAATGGTTCATGCCCATTGCGATATCCAAGATGTCACGGAGTGCGACTTGTTACTGGTACCCACTATTGGCGATTCTATTGATAAGGTATTGAAGCAAAACAGCGAGCTACTCCCGCATCTCAAACGACTGGCGAATACCAACGCGGATATTGCCAGTAACTGTAGCGGGGCTTTTTTCTTGGCGGAGGCAGGGTTATTAGATCATAAAGTCGCCACCACCCATTGGGGCTATGCCAATAAATTTAAGACAGATTTTCCATTGGTGGACTTACAAGAGAACCAGTTTGTTACTCATTCAAGTAATGAGTCCGGCAATATATTTTGTGCAGCAGGCGGCAGTGCCTTTTATGACTTAGGATTGTTATTAATAGAGCGTTATTGCGGGCGTGAGATTTCTACGCAAGTGGCGAGAACTCAGATTATCGATAGTAAGCGTGGCAACCAAAACAGCTACACCAATGTGACTTTGCACAAGCCGCATTCCGATCAGTTGGTCAAACAAGTCCAAGAATTTATCGAACAAAACTTTCAGCAGCCAATACAAGTCAGTAGTTTGGCTGCCATGGCAAATATCACCCCACGTACCTTGAACAGACGCTTTCAATCTTGCGTGTCCATGCGCCCCATTGAGTACATTCAAGCGGTCAGAATTGAGCAAGCAAAACGCCTCTTGGAATCGGGCGATGTGACGATAAAGTCGCTGGCGGATCAAGTGGGTTATGAAGATATCTCATCATTCACACGCTTGTTCAAACGCACTACCGAGTTGACGCCTAAGGAGTACCAAGATAAGTTTTCACGGTTAGCGATTTAATGACTTAATAATATAGTGAACGTAGTATAAAAACGAGTCAGCGGGACTGGAAAAAATTTTTCTTAGCCTCTGTCTGCGAAGGCACAGCAAGCAAGAAAAATTTATTTCAGTTCAGCGTTGAAATGTAGCGTCTCTGTTCTATTTTGAATCGACTATAGTATTGTTTAGCTCTTAGGCACTCTGCCATAGCCCTTCGACATGAATCATATCGGCTTTAATCGTGGGATAATCGCTGAACGCCAACTGATAACCGCCGCTGGTGTTTGGACTGAGTTGACACATCGCGCCTAGCGGAAAGCTGTGTTTTTTACCGATATGACCGAAACGCATACCACTATAAATCGGTAACCCTGTCAGCTTGTGTAGCTGATGAATCACCGTGGCAACATCATAACGCTTGTCGTAGCTGTCCTCACCTGTACCAGACAATGCGCCAAATACAATCGCTTGTTGACCTTTAAACACACCGGCTAGATATAAGTCATACAGCATGCGCTCAATACGGTATGCCTGCTCGCCCACATCCTCTAAAAACACAATACCGCCCTTAATGCGCGGCAAATACTCACTGCCAGCCAGCGCTGAGACCACACTCAAGTTGCCACCCCAAATCGTACCGATGAGCACTTTAGGCTCGCCTGCTGTGAGTATGGTAGGCAATCGCTGACTGGTTAAAGACGCATCTTGTATGGTGTTCGTAAGGTTAGGATTGGTTAGTGCTTGGGCGAACTGCCGACAGCTGACTTTATCAGGTGCTGTTTTGCCAAACTCACTATAGAGCATCGGTGCCGCAAGCGAACTCATTGCCCCTTTTGCCAATAGCGCACACTGAATCGCGGTCACATCACTGAACCCTGCGAGTATCGTGCCGCGCTCTTTCATAATACGCCCAAGGGTTGTCCAGTCAACCATGGGTAATATACGCATTGCACCATAACCACCGCGCACACCCAGCAACAGCTTTGGCGCTGCTATCGCGCCGGTCGCGAGGTTTTGAAAATCACTGGCACGCTGCGAGTCCGTACCTGCAAAGCGCAAATACTGACGATTGGTAATATCAGGATTACTTATTTTAAACCCCGCACAAGCCATACGATCTAGTGCTAACTGATTGCGTTCATCACTACCGCCTACATTGGAGCTGGCAAACAGTCTGGTCTCAATCGTAGGCGTGGTACAGTTTGTGATTAAGGACGTTTGTGCTGAGCGCTCATCCAATAGTGGCGTCGGCAGATCGTCTTTGGTCAACTGCGAGCTATTACCTGCCTCAATGGGACTAGCAGCCAACACGTGAGAAATACTTTGAGTCGCCAATGCCGCAGCACCTGCGCCGATCCCTATTCGACGCAAAAACTGTCGACGGTTTAAGCCAATACTAAGCTCATCAACTAAGTTTAACGGTAGATTTTTATCTTTTATTGACTGCTGGATGGACGGTGTTTTTGAACCCATACGTTGTTACTACCTATACATTTTTGTTTTTATGGTTTATGCATTGTCATCTTTTTGCAGCAGCGCACATCACAAATGACGCTGTCATACTCAAGCATTGTAACGCATCTTGCCAGCAGTCAAGTTACCCAAGCCTTTACCTATATTTACTTTTTCGCTACCGAGACACACAACATGGGGCGAGTATATTTGTTACTGTAGATACAAATTCATCGCAAATAAATAAAGGCAACAATTATGTTTACCAAGAAAAATGATAAAGAAAAAACACTTGTTTCTAATTTGAAATACCTGATTGGAAAAGAAGACAAACTTAAAGAAAAGCTAGAGGACAATAGCTACCTTGAACCTTTTAGCGATGACTTGATGCTATTTATGAGTCTGATTAAAGATTATTACAAAGGGGATTATCGCAAGATTCCTTTTAGAACCCTCTCAGCAGGTGTGGTTGGCGCAATCTACACGCTAAACCCTATTGACCTTATCCCAGATTCTATTCCGTTTATCGGTTATATCGATGACGCACTTGTGCTCAAATTTTGTTTAAAACAAGCCCAAAAGGATTTGCAAAAATATAAAGTATGGAAACAAGAGCAAGCGGATGCCGAAAGTAAGCCAGTAGATGAAAAAGACACTGACAAAATCAGTAACGATAAGACCAGCACTGATGAAGAAGATGATAATGAAACCAGTACTGATCTCAAAAAGGCTTCATAACTATTTATGTTTTAGCCGATAATTATGTCTTAACTGCTAATTATCGGTTAACTGCTAACTCCTTAACAGGTAAAGAATTGCAGTCTTAAGAAAGCCACAGCCATTCACATTGGTTGTGGCTTTTTTGTTGCTTTAATCAATCTGACGCTGAACGATTAAACCTCCAAACATCAGATTTTAATTAGGCACATCATAGTTTGCTTTTTCTGGATTGAGCCCAAACGAATACACAAAGGTTGCCACAAGGCTGTTGACAATAATAAATGGTAAATCGATCGCAGCATGATCAAGCGCATAACGACCAATCAACCACGAAACAATCAGCATAACGATAAAAAACCCACCCAAGTACGCCAAAATAGCAGGATGCTTGAGATTGTAAGGCTGGTCAGTCTTCGGCTGCTTTTCTAATACATACGTTCTTATCGCCCAACCCGCTGCATAAGAAAACCCACCTAACACGACATAACTAAAAAAATTCATATAGCTTGACTCTACTGATTTAACGGCTTGTAGCAAGATGGTTTTGGATAAATCCTATTGATCATCAATGATATCTATGAGCAATACTTATCTAATTGCTCTCATTCACATTATCGATAATGATGTTGGCGTGTGGATTGGCCAATATATCGGTATTGACGTCGTCACACTCTACTCGATAGATGGTGTTAGCACCTCGGTAGATATAAGACAGATACTCACTGTCTAATAGTGGGTCAATATTGGCATAGGCAGGCTTGACATGCGCCAATACTAGCACTCGATCAGGACGTCCAATGACCGCATCGACATTGTCTGGATCAATAGAGAAAAATTGCGGTATATCACTATTTTTAATCACTTCTAACGCTTCAGGCTCATCCCAGACGCGCTTAGCACTTGCAGGCTCTTTCATCTGCATCACCCAAGCGCCTTCTTGTTGGCTAACCTTTATTTGCGCAGGCTCATCTTGACTCACCGTATAACAACCGGCAAAGACAGATAAATCTGCTGCAACTTCAGTATCTGCTTGAGTGCTGCTGTTATCACTACAGCCACTCAAAAGAAGCGCTGTGCTGGCCGTAGCACTGAGCATCAGATACGTCAGTCGCTTATAAAAAACATTTGAGCATAAAGACATAATAAAGCTATCCTGCGGTCATGTATGGGAGACTTGCATTGAGCGCGTTATCATAAAAAAAACTATCAAATAGCTATCTGCAAATGTTTTCTGTGGATACTATTGTGACAAATGTGACAAAAACAGCGCGCTGGTATTGGCTTCTTTAAAAGCATTTTCGCGAAAAAACAGACGTTTTTTAGCGAACCAAGCTATTTTAACAGAAAACAATCAGGTTACTATTGTGTTATGCATTGCCATCGCTGGTTTTGCGATTTTGTGCGTCACGACCACCCATATTTACGATAGATTTGTTATACTCACAGCGGCACTAGCATCGCTCAATTAGCACGAGCGCGATGTTCTAATACTACTTTTATGCTTACTATTTATTAGGTTTATACATTTCTATGTCAGACAACCGTAACGCCATGCCACACTCTCATACAAGCAACGCAACTGATCCGTTAGCCGCCAAGAAAAACACAACGGTAGCGTATACTGACGGTGCCTGCAAAGGCAATCCCGGCGCTGGCGGTTGGGGCGCGCACCTTATATTTAGCGATGGTAGCACGCAGGATTTATATGGCGGTGATACGGAAACCACCAATAATCGCATGGAGCTCATGGGTGCGATACAGGCCCTAACACATAGCTCACATGAGCAAAAACTTGAGATTTGGACAGACTCCAGCTACGTCCAAAAAGGCATCACCGAATGGATTGAAGGCTGGAAGAAAAAAGGCTGGAAAACAGCCAGTAAAAAGCCCGTCGCCAATCAAGACCTTTGGCAACAATTGGATAACCTATGTCAACAGCGTGATGTTGATTGGCATTGGGTCAAAGGACATGCTGGACATGCCGGTAATGAAAAAGCAGATGAACTGGCAAACTTAGGGGTTACGTCAAACAGTGGTCACTCCTCTATGATAAAAGAATCTGTAACACAAAAACCTGTGATAAACGAATCAGACGCACCTAAAAAAAAAGACCGCATAGCGACTGATAAAAAACCTGTCACCAATGATGATTGGCTAAAGTTCGACCCATTGGGTCTAGATATGGTAGATGACGAGTTTGACGAAGATGTGTCAGAAAATGAGTTACTAATCAATGACAGTCACCATAGCCATGAAGAACGTATGATGAATGATGTCATGGTAGAGACTGCCCACTATCAAGACAACGCACCCAAAACGATGAGTAACAAAGCCATGCTAGAAGCCCAAACACCCATGAATGACACCGTCATAATTAGTGATATGCCACCTATAGATAATGATGCACCCAAGTTTGATGGGGATACTAGCCGTGCCAATCCTCATTTCAAACCGCTATTGCCAAAGCCGATACATCGCCATGAAGCAAATCGTCAGCTCATCATGGATACAGAGACCACAGGACTTGACGCACTAAAGGGCGACCGTGTCATCGAGGTCGGTATTGTTGAGATGGTTGGGCGTAAATTTACTGGTGAAAAACTACACGTTTATATCAATCCGCAGCGCGGCATGGATGATGAAGTCATTCGTATTCATGGTATCTCTGAGGCATTTTTGGCCGACAAGCCTACCTTTGATCAAGTTGCCCAGTCATTATATGACTTTATGGATGGTGCTGAAATTATCGCTCACAACGCCACCTTTGATATGAACTTTTTAAACATGGAGTTTGCTAAGGTTGGTCTAAATGACTTTGCTGAGCGCGTACAAGTGACCGATTCGCTGGTCATGGCAAAGCAGCAGTACCCCGGACAAAAGAACACGTTGGACGCCCTCGTACGTCGTCTAGACGTTGGTAAGCAAGACCGTACTTTTCACGGGGCTTTACTTGACTCAGAGATTTTAGCCGAAGTTTATTTGGCGATGACTGGTGGACAAGTGACGCTCGCCATTGAAGAGGACACGAAATCAGATGGTGGGCAGACTGCCCATGCCAGTTTTGCTAATTTGGCCAATTTATTGCTAGCATCGACGTCAGATGAGACCACCAATCAAAGCTGGTACGCTTCTCTTGCAGAAAACTATCCTGAGCTAAAAGTTAATATGTAGCTGCTATATCGAGCCTGCATTACACTGACATTTGTACAATATAATCTTGATTATTGTCATATAAAGCGTTAAAACATCACTAACACCAATTTTTTAATATCCTACTTACACCATTGCTATTCTCATCAGTACATTATGGAAAAATACTTATGGACCAGTCTGCGCAAATGAAGTTAACCGCCCCAACGCTTAGTGTTACTGATTTTAACCTGCCATCACTTCATTTATTACATGATGAGGTTATCGCAACGCTCAAAGATACTGAGATTCATCTGAGCGAGTTCAATGATGATAGTAGCCAAGCGCCTTTGTTGGCAGATTCTATTGACGTACTAAAGCAGCTGTCTTGTATTTTTAAACTGATTTCTCTTGTCGGTGCGGAAGTGTTAAACAATGCAATCGTCGATGGTTTGCAGCGCCTTTATGATAGTGGCGATAATGATGATACCGCGCTGATCATGGATTTATCAGAAGCCATCATGACTCTAGATCGCTATGTCGAGTTTGTCTTATTGACTGAATCGGTAGAGCCTACTTTGTTATTGCCAGTGGTTAACAAGCTCAATGCTCATGTGCAAAAAGCACCCATAACCGTAGAGTCTTTTTCTGCTTTTGGCAGCAGTAGCGTCATCATTGCCAACCCTGAAAAAAACTTCGAACCCCTAAGCACACTTAACCTAGACACAGAGCTGCTAACTTACGCCTATCGTAGTGGTCTTGGCGTTGTCCTACTCAATCAAGACGGCAACATCAACTCAAACGATCAGCAAAAACTCGATGCCATGAGTGCTGCCTGTGCGTTGATCGCAGCAAATACCAACAGTCTGTTTTGGCAGGCAGCGACTACTGCCGTGACCAATATCGCAGCGGTCTTGCCATTGAACTTGAGCCAAAAACACACGCTGATTTACTTAGAACAGCAATTTCAAAGCTACTTACCAGTGATGGACACACGTTTTGCAGACTTGGTCAATTTTGCCTGTCAGCGTGATACGGTTGAGGCGCAGCAGCTTCGTGAGCAGTATGCAAGCAACCATCTAGAAGGTGCTCAGCTTGAGGAAATGAAGCGTTTCTTGTTTGGTCCCAATCGCGCGCTGACCGATACGCTGAACGACATCATTCAATCTCAAATTAACACCATCAAAGAAAATGTGGATAGCTACGCCCGCGGCGACTCCATCAACCCTGTTGATATGCAAACTGCCCAGATCGTTGAAGAGTTGACTGAACTGAGCTCAGCCTTACGCTTGCTAGGACTGTCCAATGCAGCTAATAGTCTTAGCACAGCAGCAAGTGCGGTCAACCGTTGGCAGGCACCTTCGCCAGATGATTTTGATCACTTGCTACTGGCATTGATGCATGCAGAGAACGCTACGATTGCCATGGCGGAAATGCATACTCCTGGGGCGATTTATTTACCATTGAATAACCAACATATCTCATTGCATCAGCTCAATACGGCAAACGATACCTTAATACAAGAAAGCCGTACCGCCATTGCCAGTGCCGAACAAGCCATCAATGACTATTTGGCAGAGCCTGAGCGTGACATGCTTAATATCCAGAATATACCGGGAATGATGCGCCAAGTAGCAGGTGCATTGCGCTTTTTACAATTACCAACACCCGCCAGCATGCTTGGTCAATTAGCCATTTATATCGAAAAACGCATAGAGAGTGGTCGACGTATCGAAGACGATACACTGGCTTATATTGCTGATGTTATTATGGCGGTCGATCATCATCTGGATGGTTTTGAGAACAATCGTCCTGTCAGCAAACAAGCGCTTGACGTTGGCCAGCAAAGCTTAAGTCATCTACTTGCGGCTTAGTACTGCTTGCACAGGTTTTATCGTCACCATTTTGTCATTTTGCGGCGATAAAACTTGATCGGAATACTTTACGTTAAATAAGTCTGTATCTAAATCGATACGGACTTGCTTCGAACTGTTTGGAATCTTTTATGGCCCATGCTTTTATATTGAGTGATGACACCGTTTTATGCCGTCAAATGCCAGATGGTTGGTGGCCATTACAAATCCAACTACCACAGAGTATTACTGAGTCAGACGAGCAAGCTTATCGGCTCGGTCACGTGACGCTACATGAGAGTCTATCGCCAAATCATTGGCAATCTGATGATAATAATATTAGTAGCCTTTCATCTGATTTGATCAGTCATAACACTGACCAAACTTTCACTGCGCCGTCCACCACTGCCATGACTTATAATTACGCACTCGCTCATAACGTGACGCTGCCTATCATCGCCGAAAGCAGTACTGATACGTTTGTCCCTTATCGACAGCTGATGCCCTATCTGCCTGTCGCCCTATCAGATCAGATTAGCCAAGCGATACAGTTACTAAGGTGGCAGGCAGATACGCAGTTCTGTAGTCGCTGTGCCAATCCTACCGTCCATGCTGACCAAGGCGAGCGCGCCATGGTTTGTCCAGTATGCCAGCTGCGCCAGTATCCTCGCGTGCAGCCATGTGTGATTACGGCGATTACCCGCCCAAACCCAGTGTCAGGTGAGATGCAAATCTTACTCGCGCACCACCATCGACATGGACAGCAAAAACTGCCGCCCATGTATGGTTTGATCGCAGGGTTTGTTGAGGTCGGTGAAAACCTAGAGCATGCAGTGGTACGTGAAGTGGCAGAAGAGGTCAATATCAGCGTGGCAGATATTCGCTATGTAAGTAGTCAGCCTTGGCCATTTCCCTCTAACTTGATGCTTGGGTTCCGTGCCTCTTATGCCAGCGGCGATATTATTATTCAAGAAGACGAGCTGGCGCATGCTGACTTTTTTGATCTCTCTAACCTGCCCAAGATTCCGCCAAAGGGCAGTATCGCTCGAGAATTGATCGATCAGATTGCCAAAGAGCAAGGGATCTTGTTGTAAAATGAAATGGTACTGACACTGGCAACTCGTTTTAGCTGCTAATGTCAGTGCCTACTGCGTCTCATTTTAGACATTATGAACGGTCAGACGCTGATGTTGCCATTTTACCAGTCTAGGTATCAACAGCCCAGCAATCACAATCGCCATACCTAATAATTGTAAAGCGGTCACTTGCTGACCGTAAGCAAAGGCAGTGAGCGCAGCAAAAACGGGCACAAAATTAAAGAATAATGATGCATTGGCAGCACCCAATTGTTTGACGCCAGAGATCCACAGTAGATAACCGCCGACCGTGCCGAAGACGCCAATAAATATTAAGTCGCCAAAAACACTGCGACTGATGGCTAAGCTTTCTTGCAGTGGATGTACCTCTGCACTAAATAACACCATAAGCGAGATCACCCCAAGACCGGACAGCATACCGACCAAGGTATAAGGAATCATCGGCATCCAGCGGCTGATTCCTTGGGTCAGATAGGTATAGAGACTCCAGCACAGCATACCTAAAAAGATCATTTGATCGCCGTGGTTAAATTCAAATCCTAGCAGTTTGGCAAATGCGCCATCGGTCAGTACCAGCAGTACGCCAGAGAGACAAACCACCAAACTAAACAGCGCGCCTTTGGTAGGAAACTGGCGCTGCGCTATAGAGCCAATCAAAGAAGTCACCAGCGGGCTAAGCGCCATAATCAACGCACCGTTGTTAGCATTGGTCTGTTCAAGCCCAGTAAACAAACCCAAATTTAAGCCACCGACACCAATGATGGATACACCAATCGCCCACGCCCATTGTTTGGGTGTGAGATTAGGGATTGGCATGTGCTTATATTTTGTATAAAGATACAGACACACCGAGGCAATGCTAAAGCGCCACATGACTAAGGTTAAAGCGTTAACTTCACTCAAGGCATGCTTGCCAACAGGAAAGGATGCGCCCCAGAGAAACGTACACAGTAATAAATATAGGACGGCGGTGGTGTTCGCTGAACGGCTCATATTACATCCAAAAAACTTGCGAAAAGATAACCACTAGTGTATATATTTTAAATACGGTATAAACAAGCAATAACGAGAGCATAGATTCCGAATATGAAATTTAACTACTCCCTCGATGACATGCGCAGTTTTTGCGCGGTTGTCCGCTACGGCAGCTTTCGCCAAGCCTCTATAATGCTTGACATGCCCCTATCGACATTGAGCCGCCGCGTTGCCAAACTGGAAGCAGATCTGGCACTTAGGTTGCTCAATCGCGACGCGCACCGTGTGCAATTGACCCATGCAGGACAACAGTATTATAAAAGCAGCGCCCATCTGTTTGATGAATTAGAAAACGTCGCTAGTTGCTTACTACAAGATAAAAATGAGGCCAAAGGTACAATCAGAATCAGCGCCCCTGTCAATTTTGGTAGTGATATTTTAGCGCCGCATTTTAATGCTTTTTTAAAGCAATATCCAGATATCCATTTAGATTTACGTCTGTCCAACCAAACCATTGATATTGACGCGCAAGCTATTGATATCGCTTTTCGTATTGGTGAACACAGTGCCGATCACTGGATTGGGCGACAGCTGACCAATATTCGCTTTATGATTTGTGCAGCCAGTGATATCGATGTATCCGATATCCAAACGCCCAATGATTTGGCAGGCTACCCTACGGTATTATGCACCCCTATGTCTACTTGGCATCTACAGCATCATACAACGGGCGAAGTACAAACGCATCAGCCAACAAACAATATACGTCTAAAAGTTGATAATATTAGTTTACTAACGGGGGCTATTGCGGATGGTATTGGTCTGGGTTTCATCCCCGATTATGATGCACAGCCTTTGATTACATCAGGTGGTTTGCAACAAGTATTGCCTGACTGGAACAACCAACCCAGAGGCTGCCAGATGCTCTATCGTGACCGTGATAACATGCCGCATCGCATGCATCTATTGATTGATTTTATCCTCAAGCGTTTTGGCAAGTAGACATTCCGCAAACGCTCACCGTTTTTAGAACAAATGCATCACGATATCATTGCTCTTATACTTATACTTTAACGTTTCGACTAGGTTTTTGACCCTGATGTTTTACGGCTTTAAATGTGTTAATCTTCGCAGCGCAACAGCGATCAACACGGCTGGGTCATTGACTATTTGACATAGAACGTCAGTATAAAGACCCACAATTTGCCTATAAAATATGCAATCAATAGTCACTTATCTACCTAGCCACTGACAGATATAAGTGGCAATCGCTAATGATGACCGATACTAAGGCCAGTAATACCATGTTCCAAACCGACACTCATCCTCAAAGTACTGAACAGACACGCTTGGCGAACTTACCGATCTTGTTTAAGCCACTGCACATTGACACTCTACCAAATGATGTACAAGAAAAAATTGCACGCGTTGATGCTTGTCTGCCGCAAACGCAATGCGGACTTTGTGAGCATCCAGATGGTTGCCTGCCATATGCAGCTGCTATCGTATTAGAGGGTGAGCCGTACAATAAATGTGTGCCTGGCGGTCAACCCGTGACTGATGCGATTGCTCAGACAATTGGAATAGATACTCATCTGACAGCCGCGCCATCACAATGGCCGATAGACATGACATCAGGACGTCCAACAGAGGTTCGTGCTGTGATTCGTGAAGACGACTGTATCGGCTGCACCAAATGTATTCCAGCGTGCCCAGTGGATGCTATCGTCGGTACTGGCAAGCATATGCACACGATTTTTACCGATTTGTGCACAGGCTGTGAGCTATGTATCGCACCCTGCCCTGTTGATTGTATCGACTTGGTTGTTGTTGAGCGCGAGCTTTCTCCCCTTGAGAGAGTAGCTGAACAAGAAGATTTAAGACAGCGCTACCACACGCATCTCAAACGCGTGACAGAACAATTGGCTGATACCAGCAATAGCAAACCTGTGGTCAGCATGGTAGAGGCCAAGCTCAACAATGCAGCGAGCCAATCGCTAAATATCAGCGAAGCACAAGCAAAGAATACCATTGCAGCGGCTAAGCTACGTACCAAAATCAAAAAACTAGAAAAGCAGCTCAGCGTGCGCGCCAATGATAAAAAACAAATGGAGCTTGAAGCCTTGCAAGCAGAGCTCGAATCATTACAAGTAACGCTTTGATTACGTGATTGATACTTTAATAACTCATATAAATGCCATCGCTAGCATATAATTTTGCAACACCACTCACTAAAATAATAGTTAAAACACCATGAGTAAAACGGTCAAACATAAAACAGCGGATACACCGCCCTCTAGAAGAATGCCCAATCGCGATGTACGTCCATTTTTTGAAAAGTTGGCAGCGACGATTGACGAGCCAGTCACCGAGCTAAATTATGGCAGTAATTTCGAGCTGCTTATCGCGGTTATCTTATCTGCACAAGCGACTGATGTGAGCGTCAATATTGCCACCCAGCAGTTGTACCCCGTGGCGAACACGCCTGAAACCATACTGGCACTGGGTGAAGACGGCCTAAAGACGTATATCAAAAATATTGGCTTATATAATGCAAAAGCCAAAAATGTCATCAAGACTTGCCGCGATTTGATTGAAAAGTTTGATAGCACTGTCCCTGACAACCGCAAAGATCTAGAATCATTAGCTGGTGTCGGGCGCAAAACCGCCAACGTGGTATTAAATACTGCCTTTGGTCAGCCAACCATGGCGGTCGACACGCATATTTTCCGCGTGGGCAATCGTACTGGACTCGCCACTGGCAAAAATGTACTTATCGTCGAAAACAAACTGGTCGAGCGTATACCCGATGAATTTATCGTTGATGCGCATCATTATCTTATTTTGCACGGGCGCTATACCTGCCAAGCACGCACACCAAAATGCGGCGAATGCCCTGTTTATGAAGAGTGCATGTTTAAAGACAAGGCGACGTTTTTAGAATTATAATAAGCACAGGCGATTTGCTGTTTGAGTATTGACTGCTTGGCATTTGAGCAATGTGTGTTTTGGTTTTATGGACAGATAGAGCGTTGATGCTGTAATGACAAGGCGACCTTAACGTGATGGCTTGTCTTTATAAAAAATACTTTCAAATAAGGATGCCACATGCATACGATTACTGCGCTAGTGTTTGACGATTTTGAAACCTTAGATTTATTCGGACCGGTTGAGATGTTTGGGAGCTTGCCTGAGCATTATCGCATTCAGTTTGCCTCGATGGCTGGTGGTGTTATTCACAGCAAGCATGGCGTGGCGATGCAAACGACTGCAACCGCAGCGTTAGCGTATGAAACGGATATTGTCTTAGTACCAGGTGGATTTGGTACGCGCCAGCTAGTCTATGACCTCTCTTTTTTGCAAACGCTCACAATCCTCGCTGATCAGGCTGATTGGGTACTGAGCGTCTGTACTGGTAGCGCTTTGTTGGCAAAAAGTGGTGTATTAGATGGCAAGCAGGCCACTTCTAATAAACTGGCATGGCAATGGGTGGTTTCTCAGTCGAATCAAGTTGATTGGGTCAAGCAAGCACGCTGGGTGGTCGATGGTAAGTTTTATACCTCATCAGGGGTTAGTGCAGGCATGGATATGGCACTTGGTTTTATCGCTGATAGACATGGCGTCGATACAGCCCATCAAGTTGCACAACACACTGAATTCCGTTGGCAAAAAATAGTCATATTGATGACTTCTACCGTCCTTAATCCATAACCAGTTACCTCATAACACCATCCATTGCTAGAGTTTTACCTCGATACACGGTAAAATATGCTAATTTTTTGATTCGTTTTCGTCTTTTATTTTTTATACATTTAATAATGACTGAGTTTGTCGACTACAGTCCCTGCAATTAAGCGACCCCATTATGCGTGAATACAACTTATTTACCTCAGAATCTGTGAGCGAAGGCCATCCTGATAAAATGGCTGATCAAATATCAGACGCTATCCTTGATGCTATCTTACGTGAAGATTTGCATGCACGTGTGGCCTGCGAAACCTTGGTGAAAACAGGCGCGGTCATACTTGCAGGTGAGATTACCACTACCGCCAATATCGATTTAGAGCGTCTGGTACGTGATACGGTCAATGGTATTGGTTATCACCACTCAGATTTGGGTTTTGATGGCGAGACTTGTGCCGTCATCAATATGCTGGGTAAGCAGTCTCCTGAAATTGCTCAAGGTGTCGATCGTCATGACCCTGAAGAGCAAGGTGCAGGCGATCAAGGTCTAATGTTTGGTTATGCCAGTAATGAAACGGACGTATTGATGCCAGCCCCTATTGAATATGCCCATCGTTTGATGGAGCGTCAGTCTGAGCTGCGCCGTGCAGGCGAGCTGCCTTGGCTCCGTCCAGATGCCAAAGCGCAAGTAACTCTAAAATATGAAGGTAATACACCATCTGCAATTGATGCCGTTGTCCTATCGACGCAGCATGATCCGAGCATCTCGCAGTCAGATCTGCAAGAAGCGATCATGGAGTCTATCATCAAGCAAGTGCTACCGGCTGACCTATTACATGCAGGTACACGCTATCATATTAACCCAACAGGTAAGTTTGTCATTGGTGGTCCTGTGGGTGATGCGGGCTTGACAGGTCGCAAAATTATTGTTGATACTTACGGCGGTATGGCGCGTCATGGCGGCGGCGCTTTCAGTGGTAAAGATCCTTCAAAAGTAGATCGCAGTGCAGCTTATGCAGTACGTTATGTGGCCAAAAACATCGTCGCAGCAGGTCTTGCTGATCGCTGTGAAGTACAAGTGAGCTACGCGATTGGGGTTGCTGAGCCAACGTCTATCTCTGTCAACACCTTTGGTACGAGCAAAATCAGTAACGATGAGATCATTCGCCTGATTCGTACTCACTTTGATTTGCGTCCTTATGGCATCACTCGTATGCTGAACCTGTTACAACCAATGTATCAGCAGACGGCTACCTTTGGACATTTTGGTCGTCAAGGTTCAGAAACTGCCTTTACGTGGGAAAAAACAGACAAAGCTGATATCTTAAAAGCAGACGCTGGTTTATAAGAGTCATTACGTTGAATCACTTACAAACCGTCTTTATATACTAAAATTATCGACACTTATTATTAGGAGCAGCTTATGTCTCAAGACAATATTCAAGAAAACAATGTGGATGCAAGCATTGAGATCACCCCTGAAATGCAAGCCTTTTACCAACGCGCTGATGCCATTATCGGTGTCGCCAATAGTCAGCTAGGCCCTGATGCCCATTCAGGACAAGTAGGTGCTTCTTTGCTGTATGCTGCCGCACGCTATAGTGCCTCCGTTGCCTCAATTGGCTTCGTGAAAGGCGATGATTTTGCCAAAGAAAAAGACGATATCGTCGAGTTTTATGTCAAACAGTATCGCCAGATGCTAAGCGACAACTTGACAGATTATGCACAGAACTTTGATAAATACGTGCAGCTAAACCAAGATGACAAATCAGCTGAATAAGTAAATCTTGTCCGTTTAGATACTCTTTTATTGAGAGAGTAGCAAATAAAGTACACAAAAAACCCAAGCTAAATTAAGCTTGGGTTTTTTGTGCAAAGTGATTGAGTAGACAGCTATCGATTAGATATTATAATGTCTTAAGCACTTTATTGATCTCACAATAATACTCACGAGCGATAGCAGGACGCTATCGAACGCCATTAATAAGGAAATGTAATCATGCAAAACAGCCTATCCAAACGACTATCAGTACTAAAACCATCATCACTTATATTGTCATTGGTACTTGCATTGACAGCTTGTAGCTCTACACTTAATACAACTACGCCCACTACTGTGCCTGCTCAATCAAGCACGAACAATAATAGCCAAATGCTTGAAAACGCGCTGACCCAATGTCCAACCTCTCACTCTGAGAGCACCATGTGTACCATGCAATATGACCCTGTCTGTGTGAAAACGAAAGTTGGCTCAGTGATAAGCTACCGTACCGTTGGTAACGCCTGCTCAGCCTGCAATATACCTGAGGCCATCGGTTATACAAAAGGCGAATGCAGTTAATTCATAAGAATATTTCGTTCCAAAAAAGATATTTGAATAGCCACAAAAAAGCCCCAATTTAACAATAAATTGGGGCTTTTATTAACGATTAGAACAACGGTTAAAATAACGATTTTACTGCTTAGTCACCCTTAACAATCTTGGGTGGGCCTTTGAGTAAATGCTCATCAACAAACTCATCTGCAGAGTTATGATCTGCTGATTCATCTGTAATAAAACTTTGCTGCGCTCGATATAGAATCAAACGGTCACGGCTAAGACCCCGCAACAACGCATACATTATGACGAAAACCACTAAAGCAAATGGCAATCCTGCTACGATGGCAGCTGCCTGCAAAGCAGACAATCCACCAGCCGCTAACAATATAGCAGCGATAATGCCTTCTGTGGTTGCCCAAAACAAACGCTGGATCTTTGGTGGATTGGTATCACCACCAGCAGTCAGCATGTCAATAACAAAACTGGCCGAATCTGATGAAGTCACAAACCAAAGCATAATCATGACAACAATCATTAACGTAATCGGTTTGGCTAGTGGGTAGTACTCAACCAGCTTAAAGATTGCGCTACCCGTATCTGCTTGTACTGCTTCAACCAATCCTGGGCTAATACCTGTCACAGCAGAGGCCAGCTCCATGTGAATAGCTACGCCACCAAAAGTTGTGAACCAGAAAAACAAAATAAGCATAGGGATTAATAGCACCCCAAATGTAAACTCACGGATGGTACGACCACGAGAGATACGGGCAATAAAGATACCAACGAATGGTGCCCAGCTCACCCACCATGCCCAATAAAATATCGTCCAAGCACTTTGCCAGTCTGTTCCACTGTAAGACTCGCCCCACGTACCTAAAGGTACGATCACGGTCAGATAGTTACCGATATTTTCGATAAAGCTATCAAAGATAAAGAGCGTCGGCCCTAAAGCCACCATGAATACCAATAAAACGATTGTAAAACCGATATTGATATCACTAAGGCGCTTAATACCTTTATCCAGACCCATCATAACGGAAGCGGCTGCAAGCGCTGTGATGAAAGCTATCAAACCGAACTGTACAGTGAGACTATTCGGCGTACCAAATAGTTTCTCAAGTCCCGCATTGATCTGCATCACTCCAAGCCCGAGTGAGGTGACCACACCAAACATCGTACCGAACACGGCCAAGATATCGACCGTATGCCCCCAGCGACCATAAATTCTTTTGCCGAGTAAAGGATACAAGGTTGAGCGAATCGATAAAGGCAAACCGCGGCGAAAATGGAAATATGCTAACGACAGTGCCACAATCGTATAGATACCCCAAGCGTGTAGACCCCAATGCATAAATGAGATATTCATCGCTTGCTTTGCGGCTTCAACCGTTTCGGCCTCGCCCATTGGTGGTGCCATAAAGTGATACAACGGCTCCGCTGTACCCCAATAAACGAGACCAATACCAATACCCGCAGAGAACAACATACCAATCCAAGAAAACAGATTGTACTGCGGTCGCTCCGTTTGGTTACCTAAACGAATATCACCATAGCGACTCATTCCTAAGTAAATGCAAAGCCCGAGCGCTGTATTCACTAAGATAATAAATAACCAACCGAACTTATCGGTAATGAAATTCTGTAAGAAACTAAAAACTGCCCCTGCTGTTTCGGTGAAAAGCGCACCGAAAATAATAAATCCAACGATCAACAGTGACGATGTAATAAACACGGGTTTACTCACCCGTGGAAAAGGTCCTAATCTGCCTACTTTTACTTCTTCCATGTGCAAGTCTCAAAATTTAAGGAATATTACCTTAACAAAATAGGCTTTAACTATCAATCAATTACAAAATAAAACTTGATAAAACCTTTAACTTATTCTAATAAGATTGATAGTTTTTTTAAAATGTCTGCATAAATACAGGTTTAAAAGCAGCTTTATCATGATGTTACTTAGGCAATAATCTGAGTAATCGTCCACCATTACCATCTTCCAATGCCCAGACCTGCCCATCGACTGCCAGCACGCTGCGGACACGCTCACCCATGTCATAACGATAGCGTTCAGTAGCACCATCATCTTCATCGACACTTACGACAATAAGCGCTTTTGATGATAAACCACTGATTAAAAAATTACCTTGCAATGCTGGAAAGTTATTGTGGCTACCAGCCGTATATAGACTCAGTGATGACGGTGAGATAACGGGCGTCCATGTGATTTTCGGCATTTCGAACTCAGGGCGAGTGTCATGGTCTGGGATTGGTGTACCTGAATAATTGCGACCATTTGAGACAACTGGCCAACCATAGTTTTTCCCTTTCTCAATCAGATTAAACTCATCACCACCCTTTGGCCCCATCTCGTTTGCCCAAAGCCTGCCGCCTTCATCGAATCTCATGCCGAGTACATTGCGATTACCCATTGTCCAAAACTGAGAGGCAATGTCATTGCTATTATTGACAAATGGATTGTCCTTTGGCACCGAGCCGTCAGCATACAACCTAATAATCTTACCTAGATTCATGCTCATATCTTGTGCGGGCTCTTTTTTCTGGCGTTCTCCTGAGCTGATATATAGATACTGTCCATCAGGTGAAAACAATAAGCGATGGCTGTAGTGACCTTGCCCCGTGACTTTTGGAGATTGCTCCCAAATTGGCGTGATGGCCTGTAGTGTGGGCGTATTTGTGCCTAATCCTGCAAGCGTCGCTTTGATTACTTTTGCCCCAAACTTATTACTATCACCTCCCTTTCCTGCTTCCGCATAGCTGATATATACAGCATTCGAAGTCGCAAAATCTGGCGCTAATATAATATCTCCCAAACCACCTTGACCACCGTAGGCCACTTTAGGGACGCCTGCTACTTGTATCTTGCTACCCGTCGCCGTATCTACAATGAACAGCTCCCCTGTTTTTTGTGTCACCAGTAGTTTGGGCGCTTTGCCATCTGTATTGGGTAACGCTGTCATAGCCCAAGGCTCATCAAAAGTTGCGACCGCTTTGGTTGTAAACTCAGGCTTGTCTGCGCTAACTTGAGCATCACTTGTCTGCATATCTGCTTTAGAGGTTTGCATCTCTTTCTGTTCTGGCACGTTGTTGCTGGTATTGACGGTTGCAGGATTGGAGCAAGCTGATGTGCTGAACAATAAAGCCGCAATGAGCAACGGCGATGTTAAGGGCAGACTTACACGTTCAATAGGGGTTGTCATTGTTTTGTCCTTTCTATCCAATTAGCATTTATTTTATTAGTCATCCATTTATTTATAGCATAGTCTTGATATTTAAGAGATATTTAAATGGTAAAAAAACAGTAACGTAAAACGCGCCTTATAAATAAAAACCCCTTACCTACGATTGTAGATAAGGGGTTTGTTTTAAACGTACAATTGGGCTATAAAGACGTCAAATCCAATGTGATTAGCTCATTCTAAGCTTATCAAAAGTTAGCTTGTCGTCGGCACCCACATCGACTTTGATAATATCACCTGCCACAAAGTCGCCCGCTAGTAGCTTCAATGACAATGGATTTTCGATCTCTTGCTGAATGGCACGTTTGAGTGGACGCGCACCATAAACAGGATCGTAACCGACGGCAACCAGTTTATTCATCGCATCGGCTGATAGCTCAATATCCATCTCACGCTCTTGGATACGCTGACGTAAACGATTCAATTGAATATCAGCAATACCTGCCATCTGCGACATACCAAGCGGATGGAAGACCACGATCTCGTCAATACGGTTGACGAACTCTGGACGGAAATGTTGCCCAACCGAATCCATCACTTCCGCTTTAATATCATCATAGCTCTCGCCAACCATTTCTTGAATCTTATGCGAACCCAAGTTACTGGTCATGATAATGACGGTATTTTTGAAATCTACCACCCGACCTTGCGAATCCGTTAAGCGACCATCATCCAATACTTGCAGCAAGATATTGAACACATCAGGGTGCGCCTTTTCTACTTCATCGAACAATATGACGCTATATGGCTTACGGCGTACCGCTTCCGTCAACGTACCGCCTTCTTCATAACCGACATAGCCTGGAGGCGCACCAACTAAGCGGCTAACGCTGTGTTTTTCCATATACTCACTCATGTCGATACGTACGATTGCGTCTTCAGAGTCAAACAAGAAGTTTGCTAGTGATTTTGTCAGCTCGGTTTTACCAACGCCTGTAGGCCCTAAGAATAAAAACGAGCCTGAAGGACGATTGGGATCAGACAAGCCTGCACGGCTACGACGTACCGCATTGGCCACCGATTCGACCGCTTCATTTTGACCGATGACACGCTCATGGAGCTTTTCTTCCATTGCAATCATCTTGTCACGCTCGCCTTGCATCATTTTACTGACTGGAATACCAGTCGCGGCTGCCACCACTTCTGCAATTTCATTGTCGGTGACTTTATTACGTAGCAATTTGACACCGTTACCTTCACCTGTCTGCTCTTTTTGCTCAGCCAAATCAGACTCATGAATACGTCGTTCTAACTGCGGAATGGTTTCGTATTGTAGCTTACTCATGGTCTCATAATCGCCTTCGCGGCTGGCTTTGTCATAGGCAATACGGGCTTTATCTAGCTCGTCTTTGAGCTGTTGACTGCCTTTGACCAGTGCCTTCTCTGCCTGCCAAACCTCGTTGAGATCAGCGTACTCTTTTTCTAACTCTGCTATTTGCGCATCGAGCACTTTACGCTCGGCTTGCGCGCCGGCATCCTCTTCATTTTTGAGAACTTCACGCTGCATTTTTAACTGAATGAGGCGACTATCGAGCTTACCTAACGATTCAGGTTTGCTGTCCATCTCCATGCGCAGACGACTAGCCGCTTCGTCAATCAAGTCGATGGCTTTATCTGGTAGCTTACGGTCAGTGATATAGCGATGACTCATGCGCGCAGCAGCGATAATGGCACTGTCTTGAATATCGACGCCGTGATGCAACTCATAACGCTCTTTTAGACCACGTAATATCGCGATGGTATCTTCGACCGTTGGCTCATCGACCAGTACTTTTTGGAAACGGCGCTCAAGTGCCGCATCTTTTTCGATGTACTTACGGTATTCATCCAGCGTTGTCGCCCCGACACAGTGTAGCTCACCACGTGCCAATGCAGGTTTTAGCATATTGCCAGCGTCCATCGCCCCTTCAGACTTGCCTGCACCAACCATGGTATGCAGCTCATCGATGAACAGAATGACATTGCCTTCTTGCTTAGCCAAGTCGCTCAATACGCTTTTGAGTCGCTCTTCGAACTCACCGCGGAATTTTGCCCCAGCGATTAGCGCTCCCAAATCTAACGACAGCACTTCTTTGCGGCGCAGACCTTCTGGTACGTCGCCATTGATGATTTTTTGTGCCAAGCCTTCGACGATGGCGGTTTTACCAACGCCCGGCTCACCAATGAGTACAGGGTTATTTTTGGTACGGCGCGACAGCACCTGAATGGTACGGCGAATCTCTTCGTCACGACCAATGACTGGATCTAGCTTGCCAAGCTCTGCTTGCTCAGTCAGATTAATCGTGTACTTATTGAGTGCATCACGCTGATCTTCTGCGTTTTGGTTATTCACTGTATCGTCGCCGCGCAGCTGCTCAATGACCTCTCTGAGCTTGCTTGCTGTCACTCCAGCACTTTCAAATATCTTTTTGGTTTCGCCTTGTTCGGCGAGTGCCAACATGACCCATTCTGTTGCGATAAAATCATCGCCTTCTTTTTGTGCCTGACGATCGGCCAAGTTTAAGATTTTGACCGAGTTTGGATTTAGATTGACGTCACCTGTCGGCTCCGAAATCGTCGCTTGGTTATCTAGTGCTTTGGCCACGCCATTTTTTAGCGCTGGAATAGAAGCGCCTGCTTGTTGGCAAATAGATAAATTAGACTCATCTTGTAGCAATACCGCAAGCAAATGCACAGGATCAATGCCTGTATGATCACGACCTAACGCTAGGCTCTGAGCTTCTTGAATGGCGGATTGCAGTTTTTGCGTAAACTTCTCAAATCTCATGTTTATATCCTTTTATAATTGGTATTATCAGTGAGCTTTCTAGGGACTCTATTAGTCTAGTGCCCACTGTTATCTGTCACTTATATAAGGTATATATACACCTATTTCAAGACGATTACCAAATAAAACCTTACTTAAGGCAATGATATTTATTATTAATAATATTTAAACGGGTTATTAATACCAGTTAAATGAAGTTAGGAGATAGGAAACGTCATCTTATTGATGTAGATTAAAGAGAAATCTCCATTGAATACGGTAATAAGCAATGCACTTATTGAGCATAAACCCAATCATAATCCGACTATTCTACTCCACGATTTCAATAGGAGTACCAAGTGTCACCGCTGCCATAATCTCATCCATCTCATCATTGGTAACCGCGATACAACCATCGGTCCAATCTCGCCTTTGATTCAACCAGCCCAAATCTCCAAAGCCATTCATTTGCCCATGAATCATAATATCGCCGCCCGGATTGACCCCTAACGACTTCGCTCGTGCCTTGTCCGCAGCATTCGGATAGCTAATATGGATAGAACGATGCGCAATAGAGTTCTCGTTTTTATAATCTAAGGTATAAATCCCAACGGGCGTACGCTGATCGCCTTCTTGTTGCTTATGTCCGGATGGACTACCCCCAAGGGCAATACGATACGACATAATGATTTTACCATCGCTCATCAATTTCAAGATACGATCTGATTTGTCGACGAAGACTCGATCAATGACTATAGAGGCAGGAATGGAGTTTTTGGATGCTGAGGAGTTTTTTGCATAAGCAATAGCACTGGTGCTTACAATAACAACAAGGCTAATGCCTATAAGTAACCAATACATGCGCTGCTCATTTGACGGGTGAAATTTATTATAAAAAAATGACATAGGCTTTGATCCTCATAATTAATTTTTCGTCATTAATCATATGTATCAAAACACTATGTCAGATTCTGTAGATAAATTTTGTGCAAAAGTAATGAATCAATCGCTGTGCTGTTATAACATGCGAATCGCACCATCTAAGCGGATCACCTCACCATTTAAATAAGCATTGTCAATGATATGAGTGACCAATTTGGCAAACTCATTGGGAGCGCCTAAACGCTTAGGATAAGGCACGCCTGCTTCCAGCTGCTCGCGTGCCTTTTCAGGAATACTCTCCATCATCGGCGTAGCAAAGACACCTGGTGCGATAGTCATAACGCGGATGCCATGCCGTGCCAGCTCACGAGCAAGCGGCAAGGTCAGACCAACCACGCCTGCCTTGGAAGAAGAATAGCTGGCTTGACCTACTTGACCATCAAAGGCGGCGATAGAGGCTGTATTAATAATAATGCCTTGATCTACATTCTTTTCTACATGCTCGCCTGCATTGCTATCATTCGCTATGCGCTTGGCGATGCTAGCCGCGACCAAACGGGCAACGTTAAATGAACCGACCAGATTGACATTGACCCCGCGGCTAAATGCCTCAAGGTCTGCCGGATTATTATCACGATCCAGTAGCTTTTGTACCACTACGATACCAGCACAGTTGATTGAGCCTTGTAAACCGCCGAAAGCGTTTTCAGCCATCTCAACCGCTGATTGCACTTCATTGCCGTTAGTAATGTCACAGCGCACAAAGCGAGCACTACCACCCAGCTCAGCGACCAGTGCTTGCCCTGCTGATTCATTCAGATCAGCGATGACAACGTTTCCACCTTGACCTACAATCGCCCGAGCCACTGACTCGCCCAAACCAGATGCACCACCCGTGACCAAAAAGCTGTTTTCTTTAATTTGCATGATTATTCCTTTAAATCCTCACTTTTTATTAGCTATTTTCTATGAATTATCTATAAACACTCTATTGGGTAGTTACGCAGCAGATAAACTACGTAGCAAAAAGCGTTGAATCTTGCCACTTGGTGTTTTTGGTAATTCGGTCACAAATTCGACCTCACGTGGATAGGCATGAGTGGATAGACGTTTGCGTACCAACTCTTGGATTTCTTTGGCGATTTGCTCACTGCCTTCGATACCCTCTTTTAACACCACATAAGATTTGATCGTATGTCCACGCACTTCGTCTGGCACGCCTACCGCCGCAGATTCTGCAACAGCTTCATGTTCTAGCACGGTATTTTCGACATCAGTGGGCCCTACGCGGTAACCTGCGGTAATAATGATGTCATCATCACGGCCTGAGAACCAGTAACTGCCATCACTATGACGCTCAACCACATCACCTGTCAGATAGTAGTCATCTACAAAGGCTTGTTTCTCGTTCCAGCTATAGCCACGGAAATAAAACGCAGGTGACTGACTAACGACAACTGCTAGCTGACCCTGTTCACCATCTGGTAGTGCATTCATATCATCATCTAGTACCACTAGCGTATGACCTGGCAATGCCATTCCCATCGAGCCTACTGGAGACTCGTGCGTCAACGCATGATGCGCACAGCAAGTCATGCCAGTTTCTGTTTGTCCATATTGATCTTTTACCTGACAGCCCAGATAGGTCTCGACCCAGTTAACGACTTCGGTATTCAATGTCTCCCCTGCTGAGTTCGCGCAGCGCAAAGCGAGTTTGGCATTAGTATCAAGGTCATCTTCATTGCCGTCTTTATGGTCAAACACGCCGCTGGATTTCATCATACGAAATGCCGTTGGTGAAGAGGCCAAGTTGGTAATCTGATGACGTACCATAAAGTCGCGCGTATTGGTTGCATCAAAGCCTGCTTCATTAAAATAAGTCGTGATACCTAATAGCAGTGGCCCTGTGATGGCATAATATAAGCCATATGCCCAGCCGGGATCGGCCATGTTCCAATATCGATCGTCTGCGCGTAGGTCGATGGCATAACGCATATAGAGATAAAATGCAGGTAACGCTGATAATGGCACACTCACGCCTTTTGACTTACCGACTGTACCTGAGGTAAACATTTGCAAGAATGGCGCGTCCGTATCGAGCGTAACGGGTTCCATCGTTTGCGACTGTGCTGCCATGGACTGGCTATAATGATCGTCACCCCATGTCTGAGCGTCCTCAGTACTGCCGACCAATACCATTCTAGTTTGTGCGGCCAAATCATCAAACTTGCTGCGGTTTTCTACATTGGTAAAAACGACTTTGGTATCGGCTTTGTCCATGCGATATTTGATCGAGTCATAGCCAAACGCGGTAAATAGCGGCTGATATACCGCGCCGATGCGCCATGTTGCCAATACAACGGTCAGTAGCTCAGGTGTACGCGGCAGCATGGTTGCGACTTTGTCTCCCGCTTTTACGCCATAAGACTGTAGTAAGTTGGCAACCTGCGCACTGGCTTTATCAAGCTCACCAAAGCTCATGCGCGTGACATTGCCTGCCGTATCTTCGTGTACCAATGCGGCAGTATCAGCGCGGCCGTCACGAACATGACGACCACAGCACGCCATATAGGCATTTAAGCGATCGTCGACATGCTCGCCAAAGATTTCTGACAGCAATGTATCCATATCAAAATTATTATAATAATCGGTATAGTTTTTTGGTGTCGTTGAAGCATCTGTATGATTGATGGTAGGAGTTTGAGAGGCGGTGTTCATAAGCTAATCCTTTAGCAATAGCAGATAAAATGATATTCATGGTTGTAAAAAGGTCACATCCTATAGACCGTTTAGTATCTTCGTATTTAACATGCTCTATTAGTAACGCATTTTTATACTTATTTCAATACATAACGTATCATTTTTATTTTATATAAATAAGCATGACCTATAACTATTTATCATAAAATAGTCCTTAGTAAAATTAAAAAACCTTTATAATCATATGCTTAATTTACTTTTTAAGTGCTTTCCCAAGTATCGATATTTAACGATCAGCACTGAGAAAACCTAGTAAGGCTTTCTCTTCACAGCTTTGGTATTTTTTCGTACGACCGCGGCGTGCTTGTTTATAGTCATCATAAAATTGCCCTGCCAAAAAACGCTCAATAATGATGGGGTGAATATACGATGCGCGGCATACGGTTGGCGTATTGCCCAGCTCTGCCGCCACGCTTTTTACCATATCGGTGACCAGCTGCTGACGCTCAGCGCTTTCTGGTGCGCTGGCAAGTATGCTAGCGCCTGCCGTCGTTTGCAGCTCGTCGTATAGATAACTTGCCGCGAGCACGCTTGCCATCCATGTACGAAAATCTTTTGCACTATATAATTTGCTTTCGCAGTCCATCCCGCACGTATGCATCCGCAAATAATTATTGATATCGCTACTGTCGACGACTTGTTTATGCCCATTGTCATCTAGGTATTTGAATATTTGATAGCCCGGCAGCTCAGAGCACGCCTGCACGATATCAATCAAACGCTCATCTTGCAGCTCAATGTGGTGTTCTTTAGCGCTTTTTCCGACAAAATCAAACGCAAGTCCGTTATCCGTTTCGCTGACATGCTTACTACGTAACGTACTCAGACCATAACTTTTATTTTGCTTGGCATAGCGGCTGTTACCGATACGAATCAACGTGGTTTCGAGCAACTTTACAACGGCAGCGAGTACATTGGTGCGTGACAATGATTCTGCTTCCAAATCTGTCTCGACCTGCGCGCGTAAATTGGGCAGCGCCTCTGCAAAGCCTATCATCGCATCAAACTTGGCTTGGTCACGAATATTATTCCACGAGGGATGATACAAGTACTGCTTGCGTGATTTTTCGTCGCGTCCTGTCGATTGCAGATGGCCTTTTTCGTCTTGGCATATCCATACCTCTGACCACATAGGCGGTATCACCAATGCATCAAAACGCTGACGTAATGCTTTGTCTTTGACTGTTTTGCCCGTTGCATCGCGATAAGTAAAGCCGCGGCCCCAACGTCTACGCTCATAACCTGGTTCATCGTCACTCACATAGCGCAGATTGGCACGGCGTGCGAGACGCTCATAGTCATGGCGCACATCCTGCGTTGTCGACTGCTCATTTGTTTTGCCCATAAAAACACTCTTCCAATAATTTTATGGTTTTAGCATAATCAACCGTGGTTATTTTTGCTGTTTGTTTGCCACGGACAAAGTGTAATCCTGTGTAAAATAAAGCAGTGATAAAAATAGGGATAAGGGTTCTAAGTGCTGTACTTTTGAGGCATAATTCAGCATTACTCACGACTTAAGTTTATGAAAAATGAACCATTCACCTGTGAAAATAAAGCCACTCGCTCTCGCCGATCACGATCTTTGGGCACACTTATGGCAAAGCTATCTGACATTTTATGAGACCAATTTGCCATCAAGCACGACGGAGACGACGTGGCGCAATCTGCTTGATGATGACGTCTCTGTTTATGGATTTGGGGCATGGAGGGATGATGTTTTGGTAGGCATTACCCATGTGGTACTGCATCCCAACACATGGAATACTAACGCGTGTTGTTACTTAGAAGATTTATATGTCGCGGACAATGTCCGTGGTCAAGGTGTGGGACGTGCATTGATTGAACATGTATACTCCTTCGCTAAGGATAAGGACTGTAACCGCGTCTACTGGACGACACAAGACAGCAACGTCGCCGCTCGTAAACTCTATGATGCTATTGCCACTCAGACAGACATGGTTAAGTACCGCAAGGACTTATAAAGAGTAAGCTAAAGAATGAAATGTCTGTCCCGTCCTAAAATAGATTGATGATTTTTTAATGAGCCAGATACCCTGAGTATTTGGCTTTTTACATTAAACAGG
>NZ_JASMRR010000014.1:0-63561 GCF_041431175.1 Psychrobacter sp. Arc29
GATTGTACCGACGTTGACGTGTGGCTTGCTACGTTCAAACTTGGCCTTTGCCATGGGTATTTCCTCTTTTTTTTGGTGAATGATCAATAAAAAGCTGTTTAATGGCTCATAATAAAACTAACTCATCATAAACCTAGCTATCAACCGCACGAACCACTGCTTCTTATCAAACAGCACTTCGAACTAATTTTTGTATCCGTTATTATACGCCGACTTATCTTCAATAGTCATATATCTCTTGCTCGAAACCTATTTTTCTATTGTCTAAAGAGGTCTCAAACATGCTACTACTTATAACCGTTTAACGGCTCGATGTGCAACGCTATTATATCAGCTAGACGACATCATCAAACAATCCGTAAAATCCGTTAACATATGAAAAAGCAATCCAATTCCAATGATGTTAAAAGGCTTACGAAAAAAGAGCAAAGCAACATATACCAGCATTGCATAATACGTATGTAGCGGATGGAAATTAATGCTACATCTATTAGCCTGAAAGATCGGGTCTGCTACTAAGTGATCCAAATCAACTAACATAGTCGCGAGCAATATCAGATATGCTTTTTTCCACTCTTTCTTAAAAAATACAACTGCGATAACGAGAGGGAAACCAAAATGCAAAAAGTAATGTATAAACGTTTGCATACTCGTCTACCAGTTTTAATTCTGTGGATATCGAATAATCAAAAGCAATATTTATTAATATGCTGACAGCACTAAAAGGCAACACCTCAGTGTCACCTTTAAATTGTTACCTGTCGTACTAATTTTATATGTTTCAATATTTTATATTTTCGATATCGACGCAAAGCTATATATAAATAGCAAAACAAGCATAGAGGGTTTACATAATAAATGGAGCTCATATCGAGAATTGAACTCGAGACCTCTCCCTTACCAAGGGAGTGCTCTACCGCTGAGCTATATGAGCGTATAGTGTAAACCTTTGAGCTGCACTAAAAAAAATATCACGATACAGCAATAATAACTGATGTCGTGATGAATAATTAATAGGCTTTGCGATGGTGTATATATGGAGCGGGTGGCGGGAATCGAACCCGCGTCATTAGCTTGGAAGGCTAAGGTGTTACCATTATACCACACCCGCATTTACTCTAATCTTAATAACTCTAATTGAGAGTTAGAAACTATATAGAGCATGCTTGGCGCTATAACAAACTTTTAAAAAATATGGTGGTGGGAGAAGGATTCGAACCTTCGAAGCTTTCGCGACAGATTTACAGTCTGTTGGGTTTGACCGCTCCCCAATCCCACCTAAGGGTGCTTTGAACAAAAATGACTTTCATTTAAGACAAATTCATAAAAAGCTACTTTAAAAGAGATGGTGCCGACTGCCGGGATCGAACTGGCGACCTACTGATTACAAGTCAGTTGCTCTACCAACTGAGCTAAGTCGGCTTGTTCTCTCTAAAGTGGTGGCTATTCTATCAAATATTTTGAGATGCGCAAGCCCTTTTTTATCTTTTTTTCAATTATTTTGATAATAATATTTAAGCTACTGATTACGTTGTTATTTTTTTGAGAGGAAAATAACAACGTAATTGCTTTTCTGATCTATTGTGATTATATGCGCTGCATAGCTGGCTATATAACTAGCGAATACGTAACCCATTACAGGCCATTTTTACCGCTTTGACCAATGCCAATGCTTTTTTATTGGTTTCATCCCACTCCACTTCTGGCACAGAATCAGCAACAACACCTGCACCTGCTTGGATATGGATTTCACCGCGGCGCATCACTGCTGTACGAATAGCAATGGCGGTATCCATATTGCCATTCCAACCTAGATAGCCCACTGAACCACCAAATACTGTCCGACGTACTGGCTCTATCTCGTCAATGATTTGCATCGCGCGAATCTTGGGTGCGCCTGATAGTGTACCCGCTGGAAATGTGGCACAAAATACATCTAGCGCGTCTTTATCAGACCTTATCGTACCCTCCACATTGGACGCGATGTGCATCACTTGTGAGTAGCGCTCAATAAACATCTTTTCTGTGACTTTGACACTGCCATATTCACAAACTCGGCCGATATCATTGCGACCCAAATCAATAAGCATTAAGTGCTCGGCAGTCTCTTTTTCATCATTGAGCAGCTCTTGTTCAAGTGCCAGATCCTCCGCTTCGTCTTGACCACGCTTACGCGTCCCTGCCAGTGGACGTACGGTGACTTTGCCATTTTCGATACGGGACAGGATTTCAGGAGAAGCGCCAATGATATCAAAGCGCTTGTGATCATCAAGCGTATAGCCATGCACCAAAAACAGATACGGCGATGGATTTAGATACCGTAGTGCACGATAAACGGCTAGAGAGTCGCCTGTGTAATCCGCCGTCAACCGCTGCGCTGGAACCACCTGCATGACGTCACCTGCTGCGATATAGTCTTTTATTTTCTTAACATCGCTGCAGTACTTTTCAATACCGGTTTGCGAGATAAATTTTGGTGTGGGCATCACTGGCGCGGACAAATTAGACGGTTCTGCCAACTTCTCTTCGATTTTTTCTAACTCACGGATAGCTAAGCTGTAGCCCTCCTCGGTTTGACAGTCAGCATAGACGATGATCGATAAGGTATTTTCTAAATTATCAAAAACAATGACACTCATCGAAAGCATCAGCCACATATCTGGCATCGACATCGGATTGGGTGCGTCAGATAGGCCCACACTAGGCTCAATGATACGTACCATGTCGTAACCAAAGTAACCGACTAGGCCGCCGCTAAAGCTTGGCATGGTGGGCACATCTTCAGCGGTCGGCATCTGATACTGTGCCATCAGCTGACGGATATAATCAAAAGGATTCTCTACTGCTTCTGTATCGATATGATCGTTCCGCTTGGTGGTCATATTGCCATCAGCGTACTGTAAAATAAGATCACTACCCAAACCGATCATCGAGTATCTTGCCCAGCGCTCACCACCTACCACAGACTCAAACAAATATGCAGAGCCGTTTAAATCACGCACTTTGGAAAATACAGACACTGGCGTCTGTGCATCCATCAAACGTTTTTTTACTAAGGGTGCATGACTAAACCCCCGATCTTTAAACGCTTGATATTCTTGGAAAGTCATCATAGTAACGCTCTCTTAGCAGCATAATGGTAAAAAATAAAACAGTGGACTGAACCATAAAATATAGCGCCAACACCGTATTTGAATGTTGGCGCTATAAAAAGCAGTTTGCTTGAATGACGAATCATACGACAGTTAACTTCAGGTCTTGACCTTCATAGAGAAACTGAGGTAACGGACTGCTTACCAAGCAGGATAGCTATGTATAAACGATCGTATTCAAACTATGGATAGATGTAACTACATAACGCCCATGTTAAATAGCCATAATGCCAAGCCAATAATCAAAATGGCAGCAAATACCCATATAAACCAACCACCGCTAGATTTTTTCTCTACTTGTCCTGTATGAGCTGGATTACTGATTTCTTGATCCTTGGCATTATTACCTTCAGTGCCAAGATCATGAGCCTGCCCTAAGTTAGCCGTACCCGAAAATTGCGCGGTCGCTGCTTGCTTGGCTTTTAAAACCTCAGGATCGGCTTCTTCTTGTAATTCAGTCCTTGTCGTTTTGTCGTGCTCTTCACTTACTACTGGTTCTTCACTTACTGTTGGCTGCGATACTGATGGTTCATCATCAGTAGATACTGTTGGGGTCAACGGCTCTGTAGTGGTCACAGCTTCTGATTCCATTGCTGTTGACTCAGTCGCTGCTGATACAGGCGTTTCAGATACAGGCGTTTCAGATACTAGCTCTGACTCTTCTGATGCTGCTTCAATAGATGCAGGCGTAGCACTTTCTGCGGCCGACAAGACATCGTCGATACCTGTCTCTTTGACTACTGGCTCTTGAGACTCTTGAGGCGCTGGTTCAGTTACTTCCGCTCTGTCAACTACAGGCGCACTTGCTGAATCTACTACGGTGCCTGAAGTAGTATCGACAGGTGACGTTTCTGTATCTTCTGCAGCGGGTAAAATCTCTTCAATATTCGTTTGCTTTACGATTGGCTCGCTGACGATATGTTCTTCGATGATATATTCGTCGTGCAAATTCTCAGTGGCTTCTGCTGGGGCAGTCTCATCACTGACATTACTTACTGCAGCTTCTGTTGTGACTGGCTCTAGTGTCTCATCTGCTTTAGCAGCGACAGGCGCTTGTACCTGAAAGCTAAAACTTGCAAACCCAAGCGTATCCTCAGCTTGTAGAAGGCTTGATTCGTTGCCCGCGATACGTTGATCGTTGATAAAGGTACCGTTAGAAGAGTCCAAGTCTTTTACGTATAACTGACCATCAAGTATGCTTAGAATGGCATGATTGCGAGATACTTGCTTACTGCCTAGTACCACATCATTATCACTGCCACGACCAATAGACAAGCTGTCATTGACTGTCAGCGTCAGATCACCCAGCGCTTCTGTTAACGCATTTAGTTGCCAAGTATCCATCTCTGCTGTCGTGCTTACGCTATCTGTATTGTTCGTCATGCTATCACTCCTTATTTTTTCTATTAATTTTCAAACGATTTTAAGCAAATTACTGTCAATTTTTATTCACTGACCACTCTATGATAGAGAGCATAATCAGTGGTCATGTGCTTGGTCTATTTTGGTATAAAGTGAGGCTTGATAACTTTATCAAGCTGACTATACGGAATGCTCAATACAGGCATACCGTAGGCATATGGACCGATAGAATAGTGCTGATAACGAATGTTGATCCCTGTCTCTGTCAAGGTCACATTGTCGCTCAGCATAAACGGCCAGCTTTTCTCATAGCTACTGACATCATCAGCGACCGTTTTAACCCATGTTTTATACGCCTCATGCGCGAGTGTTTCAAAACGAGGCTTTTTGCCTTTGATCAGCATGTCATCAAGAGTGACTTGTTTTTTGGTAGTCAGATCAAACGTCAGATACTCGCTATAAGGCATGCCGTGTGCACCACCGGTAAAGACGTAGGAGTTGATTTCAAACAGCTCAAAGTTATTAACGTGACCCAAGTAATCAGGCGTCACCATCAAACTATAAGCCCACGAAACCTCTTCAGGCATATCTTGAAACTGCGATGTCGCAAAGTCATTAATCGCAGCAGTTACGTCTTCCTGACTGCTTTTCGTCTTAATAGGTGCAGACTCAGTTGGCTTGCTATTCACCACCAAATTATCGATACGTGCATTGACTGCCTTATCTATCCAGCCATGATTAGTCTTAAGATATTTGATCTCAATTTCTGGGCAATTATCGCGCTCAGTGCACATCTTTTGAATTTTTTCTGGTAGCTGATAATCAAGATATTCTGTTGAGCTGATCAGGCTACCTGCATTTGCAGACAGACTAGCGGCACCCATCAGTAAACCGCTTGCTAAGAGACCAATTCGCCGTATACGCCCTACTCTGCCTGAAGAAATATGCGTCAGTGTGAACCTATTAAGATGAGATTGAATCATAGCTTTCATACATCCCTTTTTATAAATATAAAGTGTTGCATAACATTCTACCGTAACAATGACGCTGTATTGTAGGAACACTGTTTGTGTTTTTGAAGTGTTGCTAATCACTCAAAACCTCTCTTGACTCATTTGCCGCATAAATAACGGACAATAAAAAAGACACGGCTAGCGTGTCTTAATCAATGAACAATACAGTGATACGGCTGATTTGATAACAGTCGTTTTAATGCTCACGCGTGCTGCTAAAGGTGATTTCTGGATAACGATCTTGCATCAGCTGTAGATTAACCCGTGATGGCGCAAGGTAAGTCAGATAACCGCCGCCATCTAATGATAATTGGTCATGGGCTTTTTTCTTAAACTTCGCGAGTGCCACTTCATCATCACAGTGGATCCAGCGCACGGTGGCGATAGACACTGGCTCAAAGGTACACTGTACTTTGTACTCTTCTTTGAGGCGATGCGCGACCACTTCAAACTGGAGCACACCGACCGCACCCAAGATCAAGTCGTTATTAATCTGCGGCATAAACACCTGCGTGGCACCCTCTTCACTGAGCTGCTGTAGGCCTTTTTGCAATGCTTTTGATTTAAGCGGATCTTTTAGTACCACGCGGCGGAACAATTCTGGGGCAAAATGAGGAATACCGGTAAAGCTCAATTCCTCGCCTTCGGTGAAGCTATCACCGATAGAGATGGTGCCGTGGTTGTGCAAACCAATAATATCACCCGGATAGGCTTCCTCAAGCGCTTCACGGTCGCCTGCCAAAAAGGTCAAGGCATCAGCAATACGCACGTCTTTACCCAAACGCACGTGCTTCATTTTCATGCCTTTTTCGTACTTGCCAGAGCACACGCGCAAGAACGCAATACGGTCACGGTGGCGCGGATCCATATTTGCCTGAATCTTAAAGACAAAACCTGTGAAATCAGTCTCGGTTGCTGATACTTTACGCTCAGTCGTTGGATGCGCTTTTGGTGGCGGCGCGTATTTGACTAAGGTATCAAGTACCATGTTGACACCGAAGTTGCCAAGCGCTGTACCGAACAATACTGGCGTCATCTCGCCCGCTAAAAACGCGTCAACGCTGAACTCTTCTAGCGCCATCTGTACCAGCTCAAGTGACTCTTCAAAAGCATCAAACATCAACTGCCCGAGACGCTCACGAATATCAGGATAGTCATAGCCTTCGCGGGTCTCAGAGACGGTCATCTTACCGCCGTTGCCTTTCTCATATAAGTAGGTTTTGTTTTCTGCAAGGTGATACACCCCAACAAAATCCTGCCCCATACCAATCGGCCATGTGACTGGCACGCATTTAATCTTTAGTACCGCTTCGATTTCACTAAGCAGCTCAAGCGGCTCACGAATCTGGCGATCGAGCTTGTTAACGAACGAAATGATTGGCGTATCGCGCATGCGACAAACTTCCATCAGCTTGATGGTTCGTTCTTCGACACCTTTTGCGCCATCGACCATCATCAATGCGCTATCTACTGCGGTCAAGGTACGATAAGTATCTTCACTAAAGTCGGCGTGACCTGGGGTGTCTAATAGGTTGACCATGTGGTCTTTGTACGGGAACTGCATGACAGACGTGGTGATTGAGATACCACGCTCTTGCTCCATACTCATCCAGTCCGAAGTGGCATGACGATCGGTCTTACGGCCTTTGACTTCGCCCACCACCTGAATCGCTTGTCCCCATAACAGCAGCTTTTCGGTCATGGTGGTTTTACCGGCATCGGGATGCGAGATAATGGCAAAGGTGCGGCGCTTGGCCACTTCTTTGGTTAATTTTTTTGGATCTACGCTCATAATTTTCAGCTTCAACAGTTGTGTCATTTAGAAGTTAATCTAAATAAATAAAATCAATAATGAGCGTATTGTAGCCGATTTAGCGTTAGGGTGCAGAGTTAGCGTATAAAAAAACACGCTCTATCAGTCAGACAAAGCGTGTTAACAAAATTTTTAACCGTCAGCGTAGGGCTTGCTTGATTTTAATAGTAGCGCTTGATTTGCTCAGCTAAGAAGTCTCCTGCGACCTCATTAACAAGCGTACAATCTACCACGCCAAAGCGGCTATCTATATTCGGATCGGTGCTACCTTTGGCAACATAATTTGCCTCATAGATATCCTTCCCATATTCAACGCCACTATATTCATAGGCAGGTTGATTTTTATATTCAAAGAACATCACTTGCGCCGCTTTTTGCTTATTTGCTATACCAACACCAAATTGAGAAGTTCTATGATCTCTGTCATCACTAAAGCGTTGTTTGGCAGCTTCGATCCATTTTTCCAATGACGAATAGCCTGTCTTATTTTTGTCGTTGAAAGCCAAGAATGAGCGCTCGCTTGTCACGACTGGAATGTAACAAACGGAGCCTTCAGGGAAAGCAACATTGGATGGAATGTTGGAGTAGTTGCTCAAATCAGTAAGAATACCACGGCGGTCTTCGATATTCGTGCCCGCGCTATAGCTGCGGGTCGTTAGACCTGATAAGTTGAGTGTTTGATAAGTGGTTTCGTAGCCTAGTTTGTTATTACTGTTTTTTTCATAAATAGGACGTTTGACCGTGCGCCCATTGACCTCGATGTCTTTGTTTTCGAGTCGACCTTCAAAATTATCTGCCAGTATGGTTCTGTCCAAATCATTTAGACTCTGATTGCTATAACTGTTAATGAGATTGGTAGTTTTGATGTTGCGTGAGCCTGTGCGATAAGTCTCATCGATGCGCGCAATGGCGGTATCGTTGGCCTTACTATCGTAACTATTAGCAAAGCTCGTCAGCGTAATATTGTCGCTATCAGAACCATAACTGCCGTCATCTACTTCGCAGCCTATCAAAGCAAGCATTGACCAGAAGAAAACACCAGATATCGCAACCACTCTATTCATCGAACAATGTCCTTATGATTTAGATTTTTTATCACCCAATTTGATGATATTAGTACGACCAACCACATGGCTTTGGTCATTTTGTTTATTAGCACCAGCAGGTATTGCTACTATAGAGAGCTCCGAAAGTCATATTTACAAAGTTGTCGTAAATATTTACTACTGACTCACTGAGCTGTTTTAATGATTTGTTATCCTAAGTTGGATATTTGGCTTTACCACGAAAATCTAAAAACCAAAACAAAGGATGTGTTATGAAAACTTTATATTCTACTAAATCTACTGTTACTGGTGGTCGTATGGGTACGGCAACCTTGAGCGATAGCGACCTTGAGATCAACATGGCACCACCAGGCGGCAATCAAAAAGGCAATAACCCTGAGCAATTGCTAGCTATGGGATATGGTGCTTGCTTTGATAGCGCGCTTGGCGTAGTCAAAAAGATGGAAGACGCACGCTTTGGCTCAACCACTGAAACGTCTGTCGATCTATTGCAAGGCGACAACCACGAGTACAAACTCTCAGTAAAAATCCATGTAATCGCCGACAAAACTGATCTGTCAGCTGATGAGATCCAAAAACTGGTTGAAAAAGCGCATGAAGTATGCCCATATTCTAAAGCCACACGCGGCAACATCGATGTTGAAGTCTCTTCAGAAGTAAAATAACGCATTATGAGACTCATTATCAATGATTAATTAAGAATATATTAATTATAGAAGAACTCAGCTAGTCTGGGTTCTTTTTTTGTTTGAAATTTTGGTGAAAAAATAAAACCGCTAGAACATCTCGTAACGGTTAAGCAGTTCGGCACGCACTGTTTTTATCGTTATAATAAGGGCATATTTTTATCTAATAGCTGATAAGTGACCTTTATGACTGATAATATAGCTGACAATACCGCCGATAACGACCACAACTCCCATCAAGCACTCGATCCTAAAACCTTACCGAATTTTGACGACATGCCTAACGTCGCGCTAATGGATACCAGTCACGTAGACAAAGATCAGCCGCCTTTTATTTTGGTTGACGGCTCGTATTATCTGTTTCGCACCTATCATGCTCTCCCAAAAACCATGCAAAACTCGCAGGGCCTGATTACCAATGCGATTCGCGGTACCTTGAATGCGCTGCTAAAACTGATGCGTCGTTATCACCCTACTCATATGGCCGTCTGCTTCGATACAAAGTCACCGACTTTTCGCCATCATATGTCATCTGACTATAAGGCAGCTCGTCCGCCTATTGATGTAGAGTTGGTAGAGCAAATTCCTTATATTCATCGCTTGGTTAGCGCCTTAGGTATTCCGCTATTACGTATTGAGGGTGCAGAGGCCGATGATATCATCGGTACACTTGCCCATCGTGCCGTCGAGCAAGGTCATCATGTCGTCATCTCAACCGGCGATAAAGACATGATGCAGCTGGTTAATGATTGCGTCATCTTAGAAGACAGCTTTACTGGTAAAGTCACGGATACACCAGCGGTGATTGATAAGTTCGGCATTAACCCAAACCAAATGATCGATTTCTTGACGCTCATGGGCGATGCCTCTGACGGTATCAAAGGCGTGCCTGGTATCGGTAAAAAGACCGCCAAAGACTTGCTGGTTGAATATGGCGACATCGACAACATGCTCAAACATATTGGCTTTATCAAAGGTCGCGGGGCAAAAGGTCTGATCGAGCATGCCGATGATATTCCTTTTAATAGAAAGCTCGCTACCATCGTCACCAATCTCGAAATCGGCCAAGACTGGAACGACTTAAAAATCAATACGGATCCTTGTGCGCATATAGATGAGCTGCGCGAACTATATAACGAGCTTGAGTTTAGAAATGAGCTGGCATCACTAGATCACCCAAATCATCCCGCTAATGGCTCACAAAGTGTCGCTGATAGCCAAGCAAACGCGGAGTCACAAGCGCAAGTTGCCAAATCGCTGCAATCGACCAATATTGATAATATGACGGGCAGTAACCATGAAGATAAAGCGTGGCATACTGTGCTCGACGAGCCAGCATTTAATAGTCTGATTGAAGCTTTAGAGGCAGCGCCGCACTTCGTCATTGATACCGAAACCACCAGTGTTCATTGGCGCGAGGCGCAAATCGTCGGGCTGTCTTTTGCGGTGCAAGCGCATGAAGCCTATTATATTCCGCTCACTCACAGCTTAGAAGGCGATGAGCTAACAGCAAAACAACTTGACCGCGATAAGGTATTGGCGCGCTTAAAGCCTGTGTTAGAGAATCCAAACATCGGTAAAATCGGACAGCACCTAAAGTATGACGCGCATATCCTTGCGCACTATGATATTGACTTAGTCGGTGCGATACACGAGCAACCGAACAACTGGGCGATGGATACCATGCTTGCCAGCTACGTCATCAATGCAGCAGCAACTCGTCACGGTATGGATGATTTGGCACGCCATTATCTGCAAACGCAGACCATTAGTTTTGAGGAGGTCGCGGGTAAAGGCGCGAAACAAGTTACCTTTGACCAAGTAGCCATCGATATTGCTAGCGATTACGCGTGTGAAGATGCTGATATTACTTATCAGTTATTTGACGTATTCAGCGTTGAGCTGGCAAATGATGCTAATAATGCCAAATTACTACACGAGCTAGAGATTCCAACGGCAGAGATACTTTGTCAAATGGAAGCAAACGGTATTCTCATCAAACGCTCGTTTTTGAACGAGCTATCAAAACGCTTTGATGAAGAAATCATCGCGCTAGAAAAACGCGCTTATGAAGTGGCAGGTGAAGAGTTTAACTTAGGCTCACCAAAGCAGCTTGGTGAGATGCTGTTTGACAAGCTCGGCGTTGCTGGCGGTAAAAAAACCAAGTCTGGTCAATACTCGACTGGTGAGGCGGTACTATCAAAAATTGATCACCCATTAGTCGATATCACCTTGGAGTATCGCGGTTTATCTAAGCTCAAAAGCACCTATACCGACGCCTTAGATAATGTCGCAGATAGTGAGACGGATCGCGTGCATACCAGCTATCATCAAGCACTAACCAGCACTGGTCGCCTATCATCAACAGATCCTAACTTACAAAACATTCCGATTCGTACGGCGACTGGTCGCCTGATTCGCCAAGCCTTTATTGCACCAGAAGGTCGCGTGATCTTAGCTGCGGATTATTCACAAATTGAACTGCGTTTGATGGCACATTTCTCAGGCGATAAGCACTTGACGCATGCCTTTAACGAAGGGTTAGATATTCACGCTGCGACTGCCGCTGAAGTGCTTGGCAAGGATGTTGCGGACGTTACCTCAACTGAACGTCGTAATGCCAAAGCGATTAACTTTGGTCTGCTATATGGTATGAGTGCCTTTGGACTTGCCAAGCAGCTACAAATGAGCCGCGGTGAAGCGCAAGACTATATCGATATGTACTTTGAGCGCTATCCGGGTGTCAAAAACTATATGATCAACACGCGTGCTAGCGCGTACGAGCAAGGCTATGTGGAGACGATATTAGGCCGTAAACTCTACACGCCTGATATCAATCATAGCAATCGTATGGTCAAGCAAGGTGCTGAGCGTGCCGCAATCAACGCGCCACTACAAGGCTCTGCTGCTGACTTGATTAAGCTTGCCATGATTGCTGTTGATAAGGTATTGCCAAAAGATCAAGCCAAAATGCTGCTGCAAGTCCATGATGAACTGGTATTTGAAGTGGATGCCGATAAGGTAGACGCGGTTAGCCAACTGATTACCGATGCCATGCAAGATGTCTTGATGGCTACGGCCATAGATAAAGGCTGGCATGTCGACTTTGCTGTACCGTTACTAGTTGAGACTGATAACGGTCAAAACTGGGATGAGGCGCACTAACCGTTGATTTAATTTAGGTTTTTATAAAAGATGGGTTAGCGTTAAAGTAGCCCATCTTTTTTTAATATGTAAACTTATACATTTGATGATTTTATCACTAGCGTTTTTTATTATTTTCTATCAAATAGATCATCAATTGGATGAATGCCAAAATCTGAACTACTTAGATCAGCGAATTCACTATAAGCATCAGCCCTTCTATCACTATCCTCAGCTGCTTCTCTGTTATATGTAACGATAGCATCCAAATCTAAAGCATCAATAACTTCATCGAATTCCGCATCATCAAAATCAAAACCGTAATTTAAGTCGCTCAAAACTTGTTCAATATAACTCTCAATTTTACTAGCATCTAATTCAGACTCGTAATATATATTATCAAACTGATTACTATCAATTGCCCAGTCAGTTACTTCTCTACAAATTGTGTATACAACTTCTTTCTTAAAGATTTCGGTTAATTCATCTTCATAACTTGAATTTTCAATTAATGCAGCAATGTCGCCTAAAAAGCTCAGTTCTATATTTTCCAACGCTCTAATGACTATCTCTATTATATAAGGGTCATTAGGACTAATAAAATTGTGTTTTAAAGCCATCATTAACACTCTCACCGAAGATAAACCAAACTCTTCGAATAAATTATTAGCATGTGAGTCAATTAATTTCTTTGCCATTTCAAATATATTAAACTCAAGTTTTTCTATGAGTTCTGCTAACTGCATTGAATATAGATTTGGAGTTAACTCTGAATCTAACTCTAAACGAAACAATCTAAATAACAATGCATCAAAATCTAATTGCATCTCAGCAGATTTCACTAATACTCCAACATTAGTTAAAACATTAGTCGTTCTCAAGCAACTCATCAATTTTGCCAGATAATCAACTCTATTAAGATATTCCGAGATTACGAAGTCAGCAATCGAAGGATTAAATAAACTGTACGTCACCTGACCATCTTTATTTATATTCCTGTTCAAAACTGACCCTACTAACCCCCGCATGGTATTGTCAATGGTAGGATACTCGGATGTTAGATCTAATCCTGACTCCTTCAGGTTTATTAATAATGCAACTATTTGCTCTTCGCTAATGGGACTGCCGTTTAAGACAATAGCTATAACTATGTGCCTATCTAGATCACTTATCTGCGTCTGTATCATGCCACGCCAAATATCTTTAGGATTATTAAGAGATTTTTGAATATAATCCCAATAATCCTCAGGGCTGGCTTCCTTCTCAACTTTGATAGCATCAGTAATAAACTCAATCAACCGCGGATTAAAATTTTTGTGTGAGATAATACTTCTATAGCGCTTATCAATATATATTTGCTGAATGAATTCTTCCGATAAATCACTAAAATAGATGTGGTTATAAAGAATTTGTGCTCGATCAAACTCTGTCAAAGACTGAATTTTTATCTCATACTCATTCCTATCGAGATTTCCCTGTTCGAACTTTTCTGATAGTCTTTTTCCTTGATTCAGTATATTCGAGCGAGTCGTTAGAATAAATCGTTTTGAGCTGTCCTTACTGACTCTCTTCATAAAACTCACAATATGTGAGTCCTGCTTCGCATCTATTGCGGATAGGAAGTTACTTCCTAAAAAATCATCAAAATAAAATATTTGCTTTGATTCAGGGTTATATAACTTTTCAGCTTCCACAATAGTCTCATGAACCACAACTAACTGATAACCTTGAGCAGCATACTCAAAGCACATCTGTTCCGCTAAAGTTGTTTTGCCAATACCAGGCTCGCCATTAATAATAATACTGCCAAGTCCCTCTAACTTTTCAAACGCTTTCTTATGATTTTCAGTTCGCACATACTTAGGTAGAAACGCTTGAATCTCTTCCAATTGAAACCTACTTCTTCCCAATATATCGTTAGATAAAATTGACTGTAAAACATTAGTACCTGCTAGCCATAGTTTGTAGTGTTGAAGCTCCACCTCAGAATGTTTAACCAACAAACTATTCAAATCCTCATTACCAATGATGTCAGACTCGTGTTTAATATAGGGGTTAAAAGCATCAGAAATGTCTGTTTTGTTTTGAGCGGATAGTGCTAATGAAGTGACAAAAATATATCTACTAGGATTCAGTTTTATAACTTTTTTAGCTTCATGCTTTTTACATTCTGCTATTAGCGCTGTAATGCCTGATTTCAACCAATGTTTGCATTGTATGATTACAACATTATTTGAGAGATTTCCCTCAAAAAAACGTCCATCAACCCCTCCATCTCTACCTGATTTGAACCGTTCTATATGAGTGTTAAATTCTTTAGATAGCAAATCAACCGTTAGAACTTCAAACTCTTTGTCATTGAGAGTTTCAAATGTGTAATCACTCATAGGTATAGCATCCATTAAGATATATCAAATCAAGTCATTTGGAGTTTCTAAGTAGCATACCTTATGGCATTTCAATAAAAATAGCGAGCTTGCCTTTATAGTAAATCAGATTCTCAACTCTCTTGTAAAACGTTGCATTCAACCTCAATATATCATCTATATAAACAACCACTTATGACTACTTGGTTATATTCTATGACGTCATTATTACCATATTGGGTTATAATAGCGTCATAGTAGATTATGCATATTTCGTTAGATATTTTTCGGTTTAGAGTGAGCCTGCGGGCTCACTTTTTTGTTTTTGACACATTTTTTTTGATACGCAGGAGCCAGTTATTTTGAGTTCAGATAGCATCATTGAAGCCCCCGGTATTATCCTATTATTCATCTGCTTGCTACGCTGCACGCAATATTTTATAAAAAGTCATATCAAACACATTCAGGCCTTTTGGTTGGCAGCCGTACTTGTATTTTTTACCGTCATTCGCCGCGAGCTAAACTATCTACCAGATTTGTTGATTCCGAGCGATTTCTCGTTTTTAAATCAATCTTATGATTGGTGGGAAGACAGTGTACTGACCGTTATCTATCTCGTCGCGCTTGGCCTATTGGCCTATTCGAGGCACTACCTATGGGCAGTATTAAAGAACGTGCCGGTCTCGCTCTACCTCATCGTTACCGCGCTGGCAATCATTCAATATATGGGAGAGAACGCCATTATGTTCCCGCATACCTTTGGTGAAGTTGTCGAAGAGTTGGCTGAGACTGTCATCTATGGTATTGCCTTGACGTATCTATGGCGATTCAAACTGGCTGATTATGAATCATGTCTTGTGCAGAAATTAAACTATGAGCTCAAACACGCTGATAATTAAAATTATAGTCACGATACTATTAATGACGTAGTAACAAAGATCTTTTAAGCAATTTTATGAAAACTCACAGCTGCTCAATATGAGTAGCCGTTTTGCATTTTGGCAATCGCCTTACATTTTTTGAACATCCTGTCACACCTTACTACTAGTGAAAATCCCAATAACCGTACAAACTTATGGACAGATTATCAATGTCGCTATAAGCAACGCTTTTATAAGCCCTGCTATGACTTTACTGCTAATAATTACAATAAGGAATGACTTATGGAAAACACAAAGAACCCACTACCAGAAGAGATTGATCATATCGATGGCAATCGCCGCGACAATAATGACAGCACTGACAATCAAGACAACCAGTTGGTCGATTTAGACAATCCGATGCTGCACACTATCGACAACGATGATGTTATTGACAACAGTGCAGGGTTTGATAATTCAGAAGTCGGTAGTGCTGCTACCCAAGGACTAACACCTATGCATCGTCAAAACCTTGATGAATCACGTGTGGATGAAGTTTTGGTTCAGGACAATCTTGATGATAATGATTATCCAGATACAATGGATATTGCTGACAGAGATGCCGCAGAACGCAGCAATGACGATGATTTTTAGAAATTAGCACCGCGGTTGATATAACTCTTTAGAGCAAAAAAGCACGCTTAATATCGTTAAGCGTGCTTTTTTATGACATTTCATTTAACTGACAAAGATATGAGTTTTAGCTGATTAAACCCAACCATCCAACGTGCCAGCCCAACCTTTTACAAGAGGCAAGCTCAATGCTTCAAGTAACTCAATATGCGTCTCATCGAGGTTAAGTGCTGGAATATAGTGATACTCTTGCCCGCCCGCGTTAAGGAAATTATCGCGGTTTTCAATGGCCAGCTCCTCTAGCGTCTCAAGACAATCCGCTGAGAACGCAGGGCTAATGACTTGTACCGAGCGCACACCAGATTTACCCCAATCTTCCAATACCACATCAGTATATGGCTTTACCCATTCTTGCTTACCAAAGCGCGACTGGAAGCTGATGATCCATTCATCGTCTTTTAGACCAAGTGCATGTGCCACTTGCGCAGCAGTACATTTACAACGCTTAGGATAGGGATCGCCTTTATCAGCATAGGGCTGCGGGATACCGTGAAAGCTAAACATTAATTTTTCAGGCTTACCATGCTTTTCTTGGAAGCGGCGTATCGAGTTTGCCAATGCTTGAATATATAGCGGATGCGCAAAGTAGTCTTTGACGATGGTATAGTTTGGCAAGTTACGTTGCTTGAGTGTCCACTTTGTCAGTGCATCATATACCGCGCCACCTGAAGAGGCTGAGTACTGCGGAAATAAAGGTAAGATGACAAAGTGATCCACCCCTTCTCCGCGCAACGCATCCATGACATCAGGCAATCCAGGATTACCATAGCTCATTGCAGGATGCACGGAAACGCGAAATGGCGCTACGCTATTTGCCAAGCGCGGCTCCAATAGCTCAACCTGGCTTTTTAGTATTTTACGAATCGGCGAATCCCCTTCCCAGATACTGGCGTACGCTTTTGCGACACGCTTAGGACGGCTCGGCAGGACAAACAAATTCAAGATAATGGCCCACAAAAACTTGGGAATCTCGATCACTCGCGGGTCTGACAAAAACTGTTTGAGATAGCGTCGTACGGCAGGTGCCGTTGGCTCATCTGGCGTACCAAGGTTGACTAACAGGACAGCAATACGTGGGGGCAATTCAGGTTTCATAGCAGCACTATTTATCAGCAGTAAGTTATTATAAGCGATGTCACAATATTAGGTGCAGTGTAAGATGCAGGATTGTTAAGACATCATTGAATAAACACCGCATTAGTGTAGCATTTTATCTATCAATCACGCGTGGTAAAAGCCAACTTATACAATTTGATACGCAGTGAGTGGTCAGCTGTTCTTTACTACAAACTTTTATGGCGATAACAACGGCGTTTAAAAGAATTGCTCGGCGGTTGTGCTCCGACGCGCATCACCATACAATAGGCAAGCCCAGTTTATAAAAACGGTGTAAGTAAAGTAGTCTGTCAACACCTTCCTATTTTGCTCTTATTTTATTGATGATTGTTGTCTTGCGAGGTAGCTTTGAACGCACGCTCTGATAATACCAGTGACCGGTCCCCTAATTCTCAAACTCACGTAAACAGCTCAGCCAATACTGCTGCTGGATCTGTGGGTGTGGTCACGCCACAAAAATTCCATTTTGCTGAGCCATTGACCTTAGAATGTAACCGTACTCTGCCCTCGTTTGACTTGATGGTAGAGACTTACGGCACGCTCAATAGCGATAAATCAAATGCGATTTTGATTTGTCATGCGTTATCGGGCAACCATCACGCGGCAGGGTTTCATAGCGTTGATGACAAAAAAGCGGGCTGGTGGGACAATATGATTGGTCCGAACAAAGCCATCGATACTAATCGCTTTTACGTGGTATGCGTCAATAATATCGGTAGCTGTTTTGGCTCAACAGGCCCAACAACTATTAATCCCGATAGCATTAGTTCGGATGACAGTATCGATTCAAGCGATAGCAGTGCAAATCATAACAGTGAGCCACAAGTCTATGGCCCTGACTTTCCGCTCATCACGATTAAAGACTGGGTAAAAACCCAAGCCATGCTCTCAGATCGTCTGGGCATCGACGTATGGCATGCCATTGTTGGCGGGTCAATGGGTGGTATGCAAGCGCTGCAATGGTCTGTAGATTATCCAGACAGGCTAAAACGCTGTGTGGTGATTGCCAGTACGCCTAAGCTGTCTGCGCAGAATATTGCTTTTAACGAAGTCGCACGCCAATCGATATTATCCGATCCTGAGTTTAAGGATGGGCGCTACATACAAGCTGGCACCTACCCTCGTCGCGGCCTCATCTTGGCACGGATGGTTGGTCATATCACTTATTTAACTGATGACGCGATGAAAGCCAAGTTTGGTCGTGATTTAAAATCTGGCAAGTTCATGTACGGCTATGATGTCGAGTTCCAAGTGGAGAGCTATCTGCGCTATCAAGGTGAGCGCTTTAGTGAAAACTTTGATGCCAACACCTATTTGCTTATGACCAAAGCGCTAGATTATTTCGACCCGACGCGTGACTACTCATCAGCGGTAGCAAAAGATAATACAGAGTCGGCCGTGCCATTAGAAAATTCTATCGCGGCGTCAGTCGAGTCTAGCAAAGCCAATGCGCAGAATGAATTAGAAGACGCGGTAGCAACGATTGAAGACATTGAGTCTGATCGTCAGCAAGAGCTTTCTGCGCTCAAAGCAGCCTTCGCCCATACACAATGCCAATATTTGGTCGTGTCATTCACCACCGATTGGCGCTTTGCACCAGAACGCTCGCAAGAAATTGTCGATGCACTAATGGCTACTGGCAAACCTGTTAGCTATATCAATATTGATGCGCCGCATGGCCATGACTCTTTCTTGTTTGATATTCCTCGCTACATGGGTGCAGTTGAAGGATTTTTGACAGCGCCATTTATTACCCATCATCGCCCAGCCACAGGAGAGCGCTCATGAGAATGGATCACCAACTGGCAGAGCGCTGGATCGCGCCGCAAGCACATGTACTGGATTTGGGCTGCGGTAATGGCGAGCTGCTCGCGCACTTACAGCAAAAATTAGGCGTCACCGGATACGGGCTTGAGATCGACGAAGACAAAATCAACGAGGCCATTGGCAATGGCTTATCTATTGTTGAGCAAGACCTGAATGATGGCTTAGCACGCTTTGCCGATAACAGCTTTGATACCGTGGTCATGGCACGCGCGCTACAAGCGGTAAAATCCCCTGATGTGCTGCTACTTGATATGCTGCGCGTCGCTCGAGAGGCGATCATCACCTTCCCTAACTTTGCCCATTGGCAAAACCGTCTTCATTTAGGACTTAAAGGGATGATGCCTGTATCTGAGGCACTGCCTTATGAATGGTACAACACACCCAATATTCATCTATGCACCTTTAAAGACTTTGAGCAACTGTGTGCGCAGCATGATATTCATATCGTCAATCGCTTTGCGGTAAGCGACTCTGATAAAGGTCATTCCCCACTGATGACGGCATTGATTAGACAGGCACCTAATCTACTCGCAGATGTCGCTATCTATCGAGTGACAAAGAAAAAAACGAAGTAATGTCAAATATTTGATTTTTGCTTAAAAGGACAAAATGACCGTTATTGACGAACCATTTATCTTAGCAAATTGTTAACTAACGATTGTCTTATAGTAACTCTATGATTTTACTGGGGACAATCAGGTATAAGCAGCTATTAAATCTTGTAATTAGTATTTGAGTTTCGTAAGTTTGGGTGTTAAGCTAGCAAAATGTTGTCAATTACCCCACTATTACGACCGTTTGTCTAATCAGTTGGGCTAAATCGATGATACAAAATTAAAAACTCTATTGCTGATGATTAGGTAAGTTCATATCGCAAGATGTCACCTAATTGTTATCGCCGCCTAACTGTCTTTAGCAAGACAATGCTTAGCGGTACAATTTTTGCTTATTAACTGCCTAATTTTGGAGCTGCTATGAAATTATTAAAAGCTGCGTTGTTTACTGCATTATTTTCTTGTGCTGGTTTGGCCAATGCTGAGTTAATATCAAACGTACCGCTTGATACCTCACGTTTTGAGCTGATGCCTGTGAGCGAGCTGTCTAGTCGTGCTGCCCAAGGTAACGATCATGCTCAATTTTATCTAGCCAAGCGCTTGCAAAAAGGCGAAGGTATTGCTCAAAATACTCAACAAGCGATCCAATGGTACACCAAAGCTGCTCAACAAGGGGTTGCCCCTGCTCAGTTGAACCTTGCTATCATGTACTTACGCGGTGAAGGCGTACAACCTAACTTGCAGCAAGCACGTCTTTGGCTAGAAAAAGCCGCGATGCGTGGCGACAACCGTGCTAGTTACACACTTGCATTGTTAGATGAAAAACAAAAAAATCTGGTTGATGCCTACAAATGGTATGACTTAGCTGCCCGTGATGGAATGCTCGACGAAAAAGTTCGTAACAAGGCGCGTGGTAAAATCGGCCAATTGGCATTGAACTTATCCAGTGCAGATATCGCTAGTGCCCGCAATAAAGCAGACACTTGGTTCCAGAGTAAGTAAACCAAACGTTTACGCAGTGAATATAAAAAAGCTCAGTATTTTACTGGGCTTTTTTGTTTTTTATCGTGTAGACAAATCGCTAATTTTTTCTCTAGTCTCAAGCGACATCTTTTAAGCTATTCAAAACCCTATTAAAATTTGCTACACTACGCGCGCATTCATCAATCCCACAATTTTGTTAATGCTTTAAACTGAAAAGATACTTTAAACCCAACGCACTAGGTTTGCGACCTAGCCAGCAGGAGAAAGACATGAGCACCACTCAAGATAGTAATATCAAAGAAACTGTGATAACTGACAATCAATCAGCCCCCGCCTACGATAGCGTTACTAACAATATCGTTGTTGCCGCACTTTATAAATTCACGCGCTTCACTGACTTTGAGCAGTATCGCGAGCCAATTTTGAATGCGATGTTAGATAACGATGTCAAAGGTACCTTGTTGCTTGCAAGCGAAGGCATTAACGGTACGATTTCTGGCACGCGCCACGGCATCGATACCATCCTTGACTACCTACGCAGTATTGAGGCGATTGGTACCTTTACCTTTAAAGAGTCTTATACCAATGCGCAGCCGTTTTATCGCACCAAAGTAAAGCTAAAAAAAGAAATTGTTACTATGGGCGTAGAAAATATCGACCCACTACAATCGGTCGGTCGCTATGTGAAGCCTAGCGAATGGAACGCATTGATCTCAGATCCTGAAGTGACCCTGATTGATACACGTAATGATTACGAAGTGCAAATCGGTACATTCCAAAATGCCGTCAATCCAAACACTGAGACCTTCCGCGAGTTTCCAGAATACGTATCAAAAGAGCTAGACCCAACTAAGCATAAAAAAGTCGCCATGTTCTGTACGGGTGGTATCCGCTGCGAGAAGTCGACTGCGTATCTACGCGAACAAGGATTTGAAGAGGTTTACCATTTAGAAGGTGGCATTTTAAAATACCTAGAAGAAGTCCCAGCCAGTGACTCTATGTGGCAAGGTGATTGCTTTGTGTTTGACAACCGCGTATCGGTCAATCATAACTTAGAAAAAGGCAACTACGAGCAATGTTTTGCTTGCCGTATGCCGATCACTAGCGATGACATGCAAAGCCCAGCCTACATCAAAGGCGAATCCTGCCCACACTGTATCGACAAGGCGACTGACGAGCAAAAAGCCCGTTTCCGTGAGCGTGAGCACCAAATGCAGCTAGCGAAAAAGCGCGGTGAAGCTCATATTGGTAGTGATGTGATGGATGTCATAGAAAAACGCAAAGCCGCTAAGACGGAAGCTCGTCTACAAGCAGAAGCTGCAAACCATGCTAAAGCCAACAAAGCTTAGCATTAGTACAATAAAAAAGAAGCAAAAAAAGAGAGGCTCTAATGAATAGAGCCTCTCTTTTTTATATCAGCTATTCGTACCAATTAAAACAAGATACGTACGCGGATAGTCTCTTCTACATCTTTTAATTGATCGAGTGCAGCGGTCGAATCATTGTAGTCGACATCCATCACTAGATAACCAACATCACCTTCTGTCATCAGGCTCTGAGCTAGGATATTAATGCCAGCTTCAGCAAACAAGCGGTTGATCTGAGACAGTACGCCTGGCACGTTTTTGTGGATATGTAGCAGACGATGCGAGTTTTCTTTGAACGGAATAGAGACTTCTGGGAAGTTTACCGCCGTCGCTGTATCACCTTGGTCAGAGTATCTGACGAACTTATCTGCGACTTCAAGGCCAATATTCGCCTGTGCTTCTTGTGTTGATCCACCGATATGCGGCGTCAAAATCACATTATCAAACTTACGTAGTGGTGACTCAAACTCTTCGTCAGCTGATTTTGGCTCTTTCGGGAATACATCAACCGCCGCGCCCAAGATTTTACCAGACTCAAGCGCATCCGCCAGATCGTCAATCTCAACACAAGTACCGCGAGCCGCATTGATAAAGTAGCTGCCTTCTTTCATTTGAGCGAACTGCTCAGCTTTCATCATATAGCGGGTGCTTGGCACATCAGGTACATGCAAGGTCACGATATCAGCGGTTGATAGTAACTCTTCTAGACTGCCAACTTGTACCGCATTACCTAGTGGCAATTTGGTCACGGCATCATGATAGATGACTTTCATACCAAAGCTTTCTGCTAGCACAGACAACTGCGAGCCGATAGAGCCATAACCGACGATACCGATGGTCTTTCCACGCACTTCGTGTGAGTTAGTCGCAGACTTACCCCAGCCGCCGCGATGTACAGTTGCGTTCTTTTCAGGGATACCGCGGTATAGCATGATGGCTTCGGCTAATACCAGCTCAGCCACTGAACGGGTGTTCGAGAATGGCGCATTAAAGACAGGAATACCTAAGTCACGAGCGGCATCTAGATCGACTTGGTTGGTACCAATACAAAAGCAACCAATGCCGATAAGTTTGTTTGCATGCTCAAGTACATCGCGCGTCAATTGAGTACGCGAACGAATACCAATAAAGTGAGCATCTTTGATCTTTTCAATCAGCTCTTCTTTGTCTAACGCGTGACTGATATTCTCGATGTTGTGATAACCAGCGCCTTCCAATACTTTTAGGGCATTGTCATGTAGACCTTCAAGCAATAAAAACCGGATTTTGTCTTTTTGTAGTGATAACGCCATATGAGAACTGTCCTATAATTGTTTTATAAGATTACCTGTTGGATAATCTGTGATGGATGAAACGAAAACAGTCCCGATATCTTACACAAAATTTGACGCCGATGTTAGCAGATTAGATGAATTATTGATTATCAAGCCTGAAAAATTTTTATGCTATAGTGAATCATTCGGTTTGAAATCAAACAAACCACTTTTTATTATTTGTCTCATTTTTTATTTAGAAACTATCACCCACTTATTGCCATCACGAGCCGACTCCTCACTGAATTTATAGTCATTTCGCTATATAATAAACAGTCCCAACATCGTGCTTACGCTAATATTGAGATTTGACCATGACGCTAACTACCGAACAGTCCACCTCCCAAGCCCATACCAACGCTGTGCAAACGATCCTAAGCACGCTGACTGATACCCATCAATTTGATCCCGCCCAAATAAAGACCGATGCCGAAAGCTTAGAGCATTGGGGCAAAGACTGGACCAAACACTTCACACCAGCAGCAGCAGCCATCGTCTTTCCAAAGACCACCGAACAAGTCCAAGCGATTGTCCTGCTGGCTAATGAGCATAACGTCGTCCTAACGCCTAGTGGTGGTCGTACCGGACTCTCTGCTGGCGCAGTTGCTGCCAATGGCGAAATCGTCGTCAGCATGGATAAAATGAACCAGATTGGCACCTTTTATCCTGCTGATCGCATCGTTGAGATTGAAGCAGGTGTCATTACAGAACAGCTGCAACAGTTTGCCGAATCAAAAGACCTCTACTATCCCGTCGACTTTGCCTCAGCAGGCTCTAGTCAAATGGGTGGTAACATCGGCACTAATGCGGGCGGCATCAAAGTCATCCGCTATGGCATGACCCGTCAATGGATCATGGGACTGACGGTCGTTACGGGTAAAGGAGACATCTTGCATCTCAACCGCGGCATGGTGAAAAATGCTACCGGTTACGACTTGCGCCAACTGTTTATCGGTGCTGAAGGTACGCTTGGTCTCGTCACTCACGCGCAAATTAAACTTGAGCGTCAGCCACAAGACCTAAATGTCATGGTGCTGGGTATGGACAACTTCAGTGACGTTATGAATGTCCTCTCTGCCTTTCAAGCCCAGATTGATTTGACCGCCTTTGAATTCTTTGATGAGGTGGCGATTGATAAGCTGATGGCCCATGGTCAAGTACAAGAGCCGTTTGAGTCTCGTACCAAGTTTTATACCTTATTAGAGTTTGAAGCGCCCTACGAGCCGATCATGGAAAAAGCCATGGCCATCTTTGAGCAGTGTATGGAAGAGGGCTGGGTTGTTGATGGGGTGATGAGTCAGAGCCTATCGCAAGCGGCTGAGCTGTGGAAACTACGTGAATATATCTCAGAGACCATCTCGGTGTTTACCCCTTATAAGAATGATGTGTCCGTGCTGATCAGTCATGTGCCTGACTTTATCGCAGAGATTGATGCAATTGTGAGCAGCAACTATCCTGACTTTGAGGTGTGCTGGTTCGGTCACATTGGTGACGGTAATTTGCATCTGAATATCTTAAAGCCTGAGAACATGAGTAAAGACGAGTTCTTTGCTGAGTGTCAGGTGGTGAATAAACACGTGTTTGAGACGGTACAAAAATATGGTGGTTCAGTGTCTGCTGAGCATGGAGTGGGTATGACCAAGAAGCCTTATCTGCAATACAGCCGTAGCGAGACTGAGATTAATTACTTGCGAGAGGTCAAGAAGGTGTTTGATCCAAACAACATTATGAATCGTGGCAAGATTTTTGATATGTGATTGGTAGGCTAACTATTTATCCCAAAAAAAGACGCTAAACCTAAAGGCTAGCGTCTTTTTTATGTCTGCACTTTATATTTGGAAAACCCAAATTTATGTTTAAAAAAACATGATTTATAGATATAACAGTACCAGCGCCACAACCAGCAAGACACTCAAAAACCCTTGAATAATCAAAAATGCTTGATGCGGTGCCGCGATATGGCGGAACATATTGCCTAGCGCATTGTAAGTAATGCCCGCTGCTTTGATATGCGGCGGGGTGTCGAAATTTTTGATAATTTGCAAAAACTGCCCAGTACGATCAGGTGACCAGCCGTGCGGTGCAAATGGCAAAAATGGTGAAAGCTGCGCCGCTTGCTCTTTGGTTGCAGGCGACCATAGCCAGCGCTCCAAAAACAGCAGACGCATGCGCCAATCAGTAAAGCTACGATGATCAATCTCTTGTAATAATAATACTTCAACGTTTTTGTGACGATTATCAGCGAAAATACGCTTCTGTAGCGCAAATACATGCCTTTTTTCGCCTTCGATACACTGCAAAAACTGACCATTGCCATAACATAACGTACCGGTAATGCCGTGCTGCTCATTATAATCGCGAGCGTGGACCTCTACATCCTCAAATATAGAGGTGTTTAGACGTGACGCAATGGTCAATGTACTAACATAGACCAGCTGAACCAATGATGACGCTTCTATTTTATCCCATTGCTTGATTCTATTGCTACGAGTTGAGGGCATAATAAAACGATCCTACAGCCGAACAAATACGGCTAAATATGACAAGCAAAACGACACTATGCCTGAAGTAAATGAAGATATTGACTCACAAAAACGTAGCAAATAGTTACTACGTGAGACTGTTATTACTCATACAGCTTGCTATGATGATGAACAAACTAAAGGGCGCTGACAGTATATAAGGTCGATACAAAAAAATATAAGGTTAATCCAACTTAATAGATAAGAAACCACTTATCCAGCTCTTCCAAGTAATTTAATAAGTGTTAGCATTATATCGACCACGATGAAGATTTTTAATACATTAACTTTTTATCAATTGAGCACTGCTTCGACCACGATAAACATCAAAACTCGTGTTCGAAATGAGATAGAATCTCACCATAACCTATTGTAAACACGACAATAATTATTGTAACGGCAATATTCTCATATTGGAATATTTTTATTGCTTTTTTGTGCAAAAACTTGCGTCACTCACCCCTTTAATACTGTCGTATCAAATATCATCACATTTAGTAGAGATTTAACACAGGAATATTATGAGCAAAATTGAAAAATTAGATGACCTTCACCTCACAATCGCTGAGATCAAGAAAAAAGACTATCCCCAATTAAAGGCACTAATGGACCGTGTCTATGCAAACTTAGGTGGTGCTTGGTCTAAGACGACCATTCACACCTTGATTGATGCGTTTCCTGAAGGTCAAATTGCGATGTTTGACCATGATCAATTGATTGGTATTGTGCTATCCATGCGTGTTGATTATGCCAAATTTTCCAACCCGCATACCTATGATGATTTGATTGGGCAAAAAGAAATCATTAGGGACAACCCTGAAGGCGACGCTATCTATGGTCTAGATGCACTGATTGACCCTGAATATCGTGGCTATCGTCTCGGTCGTCGTCTTTATGACGCCCGCAAAGAGCTGTGCCGTCAGTTAAACTACCGCGCTATCCTCGCTGGCGGCCGCATTCCTAACTATCATAACCACCAAGACTTGAGTCCAGGCGAGTATATTGATGCCGTTGAAAGCCGCGAAATTCATGACTCTGCATTGTCTTTTCAGTTGTCGAACGGGTTTATCGTCAAGCGTATCTTGACCGCTTACCTACCAGATGACAAACAATCTAAAGGGTTTGCTACCTTGCTTGAGTGGTCAAATATCTACTATGAGCCAAAAGACTATAAGCCCAACACACGCAAATCTGAGGTGCGTATTGGTGGTATTCAGTGGCAAATGCGCGAAGTCGAGTCACCTGAAGAGCTACTACAACAAGTTGAGTTTTTCGTTGATATCATGGCTGATTACAACTCAGACTTTGCCTGTTTGCCAGAGTTCTTTAATGCACCATTAATGGGTCTATGCGAAGAAACCGATCAAAATATCGCCATTCGCTTTTTGGCAGGTTATACCGAATGGTTCAAAAATGAGATTTCGCATTTAGCCGTCAGTTACAACGTTAATGTCATTACAGGCTCTATGCCTTTATTAGACGAAGACGATACCTTGTACAATGTCAGCTACTTGTGTCGCCGTGATGGTACGGTTGACGAGCAACGTAAAATCCACATCACGCCGCATGAGCGTAGCGCTTGGGTCATCGAAGGTGGTGACGAGGTCAAAGTATTTGACACTGATGCTGGTCGTATCGGTATCTTGGTCTGCTATGATGTTGAGTTCCCTGAACTTGCGCGCCTATTAGCACTTGATGATATGGATATTTTGTTCGTGCCTTTCTGGACAGATACCAAAAACGGCTATTTGCGTGTGCGTCACTGTGCCCAAGCACGTGCCATTGAGAACGAATGCTATGTAATGATTTGCGGCTCGGTAGGTAATTTGCCACAAGTCGAAAGTTTAGATATTCAGTACGCACAGTCGTCGATTTTTTCACCGTCAGACTTTGCATTCCCACATGATGCCATCATGGCAGAAACCACCGCCAATACCGAGATGGTGTTTTTCTCAGATGTGAACTTAGACAAGCTGACTCACGTTCGTCACGAAGGCTCAGTACATAACTTGATTGACCGCCGTGATGACTTATTTAGCTTAAAATGGAAGCGTAAATCCAAAATTCCTGCAAGCAAATTAAGTGACGAAGAACGCCGTGAAAACTCAGGCAGTGTGCTTATCGGTGATCCATTACAGAATCGCGCGCAAAAGCCATAGTTAGTTGTACGCGCTTGATATAATGACTTAAGAGTAAACTTCATTAATAAAACGGCTGAATCTCAGCCGTTTTATTTTTATCTGATACCTGTTAAATTTTCATTCAATGAAAATATCTCAACTAAAAAGCCAACGCCATGATGACTGATCTGGATCAAAAAGACATAAAATCAAAGAAACAGCCAAAGCAGAAAATAATTTCGCTACTTAAAACGGTTGCGCTATACGCTCTGATGTTTATCGTAATCTATAGCGCGGTCAATTGGTGGCGACAGCCTATCATGCCTGCCAACCCTCAGTTGCAACTGACCGATTACCAAGGGCAAACTGTCGACCTAGCAGCGATGAGTCATAAGCGCCCGACGCTGGTATATTTTTGGGGTACGTGGTGTTCCGTCTGTAGTTTTACCTCACCAACTATAAATAAGCTAGGAGCAGATAACTATCCCGTTGTCACTGTCGCTGTACAGTCAGGCTCAAACCAAGAGCTACGCAGCTACCTCGATCAGCATCAGTTTGACTTCACCACGATAAATGACCAACAAGGTGATATCTTTGCGGATTGGCAAGGACAAGTCACACCATCTTATGTGGTATTAGAGAATGGTAAGATGACACAAGGGCTAACAGGTATTCAGCCATTATGGTCGTTAAAACTGCGCTTATGGTTAGCATCTGTTTTTTAGCACTTGAGTCGTACTTTATGCTTCAATAAATCATTATTCAAAGGGTTTATAGCTATGTCTTCGCCAATGATATACGACGCAGATAAACGATTGATATTGGACAAAATTGGACTGACCTCGTACAGCTCTTTTTACCCTACCCTTTTTGTCATATAATAGCTGCCGATCTAAATATTTTCTTGAATTATTTTTACTAGCATATTTTCTGTTGCAATCGTCTCGTTACCATTTATTATTGACGTAACTATTTGCGGGCTAATGAGCGAAAATGAGTATTTATTGACATGATGGTTGATAAACCGATTATCATGAGCAATATACCTACTATTAGTAATTAAGCATTATCAATACCGCGTGACACTCAGTACTATATTGAACATCGAGCCTTGTATCCGGTTTTAACCGACACACAAACCTACCTTTTAAAAAGATACCTTCTATGACTGATAAAAGCACTGACACACCAAGCCAAGATTACAAAGACACGCTGAACCTTGCGGATACACCATTTGCAATGCGCGCAAACCTTGCCAAACGCGAGCCAGATTGGTTGGCTGCTTGGGAAGCGGATGACGTGTACGGTAAAATTCGTCAGGCGCGTGCTGGTGCGACTAAGTATATTTTGCACGATGGCCCTCCATACGCCAACGGTCAGATTCACTTGGGTCACGCAGTCAATAAAGTACTAAAAGACATTATTGTAAAATCAAAAACCTTGTCAGGATTTGATGCACCTTATGTCCCTGGTTGGGACTGTCATGGTCTACCAATCGAACAAAAAGTCGAAGCCAAAGTCGGTAAAGTGGGTCAAAAAGTGTCTGCTACCGAATTCCGCGGTCTATGCCGTGAATATGCCAGCACACAGATCGAACTGCAAAAAGCAGACTTTAAGCGTCTAGGCGTATTCGGTGATTGGGACAATCCTTATCTGACCATGAACTTTCACCAAGAAGCCAATATCGTACGCGCGCTTGCCAAAATCTATGACAATGGTCATGTGACTCGCGGTATGAAGCCAGTCAATTGGTGCTTGGACTGTAGCTCAGCTCTCGCAGAAGCTGAAGTCGAATACCAAGACAAAGTCTCTGACGCGATCTATGTCAGCTTTGATGTGCTCGGTACGGACAAAGTGACCGCATTGTCAGATATCGCAGACAACATCGCTGCGGTTATCTGGACGACCACGCCGTGGACACTACCTGCTAACCAAGCCATCTCAGTACATCCTGAGCATGACTATAGCGTGGTTGCAACCGAAAAAGGCAACCTGCTACTAGCATCTGATCTTGTAGAAACGGCGTTGAGTGAGCTGAAATTAGAAAATAATGGCATCTTAGCGACCGTATCAGGCAGTGAGCTCGAAGGATTGAACGCTCAGCATCCACTGATTGCAGACCGTCAAGTACCGCTCATCTTGGGCGATCACGTCACTACCGATAGTGGTACTGGTCTGGTACATACTGCACCCGGTCATGGTCTCGACGATTATATCGTTGGTCTAAAATACAACTTACCAGTGGAAAACCCAGTCAGCGGTACGGGCGTTTATTTAGACAGTGCTGCGGTATTTGCTGGTGAACACATCTATAAAGCCAATCCAAAAATCATCGCTGCCCTGCATGAGAACGGCCATTTAATCAGCCATACCAAAATTGAACACAGTTATCCGCATTGCTGGCGTCACAAGTCGCCGATTATTTTCCGTGCCACGCCGCAGTGGTTTATCAATATGGAAACCAAAGGCCTACGTGCTCGCGCGCTTGCCGATATCCCTACAGTCAACTGGACACCAGCATGGGGACAAAACCGTATCGAAGCAATGATGACGGGTCGCCCTGACTGGTGTATCTCACGTCAACGTACGTGGGGCGTGCCCATCACTTTCTTTACGCACAAAGAAACGGGCGAGCTGCATCCAAACACGCTTGAGCTGATGGAAACTGCCGCGCAAAAAATCAATGAGGGCGGTGTTGAAGCGTGGTTTGACGCCAGCTGTGAAGATTTCTTGGGTAGTGAAGCGGCTGATTACGACAAAGCAACGGACACATTGGACGTTTGGTTTGACTCAGGCACAACGCATTTTGCCGTACTTGAGCAACGCGATGAATTGACCAATCCAGCTGACATGTATTTAGAAGGTTCTGATCAGCATCGCGGCTGGTTCCAGACGTCATTACTGACGTCGGAGGCCATGTACGAGCGCCCACCGTTTAAGCAAGTATTGACCCATGGTTTTGTGGTCGATGAAAATGGTCGCAAGATGAGTAAGTCACTGGGCAATATCATCACGCCGCAAGAAGAGATCAACAAAACGGGCGCGGATATGCTGCGTCTGTGGATTGCGTCTAGCGATTATCGCTATGAGATGAGCGCCGGTAAAGCATCATTTAAAGGTGCGATAGATCAATATCGCCGTATCCGTAATACACTACGCTTTTTGCTTGCCAATACTGACGACTTTGATCCAGCGACTGACAGCATTGATATCAACGAATTGGTCAGCCTTGATAAATTTATCATCGAGCGCGCGCAAACCGTGCAAGCACAAATCATGAGTGCTTATGATGCGATGGACTTTCACCAAGTCACTCAACATGTGACGGCGTTTTGTTCGCAAGACTTGGGTAGCTTCTATCTAGATATCATCAAAGATCGTCAGTACACTACGCAGGCGGATGGCCAGCCTCGTCGCTCTGCACAGACGGCCATCTACCATATCACTCATGCGCTAATTCGCTGGATCACACCGATCTTGTCATTCACGGCGCAAGAGGCTTGGGAAGTACTGAACCAACGTGAGGCTGATAAAGGCGGCTATGTATTCACTCAAGAGTGGTACGAGTTCCCAGCATTTGAGCTAAGCGCCATCAGCAATGATGACTGGCAGCGTATTATGTTTGCCAAAGATATGGTAAACAAGCATATCGAAACCGCACGTGGCGAAAAAATTATCAATGCCAACTTGTCTGCCGATGTGAGCCTATACGCTGACGGTGCCATGTATGAAAGTCTAGCCAAGCTTGATGAAGAGCTGCGCTTTGTACTCATCACTAGTAACGCAGAACTAAAGCCAATGAGCGAAGCACCTACTGATAGCATCGTACAGGTAGATGAAGCAACCGAAACGAATACAGAAGAGGCTGTAGATCTAGTGGTACAAGTTAGCGCTGCCACTGGTACTAAGTGCGTACGCTGCTGGCACATTCGTGATGACATCGGCACAGATAGCGCGCACCCTGAAATTTGCGGTCGCTGCGTGACCAATGTCAGTGGCGATGGCGAGGTGCGCCATTATGCCTAACCCAACAGACTCATCTGACAACCAGCACGATAAGCCGTCGCAAGCTGAGGTTGATCATTCGCCTAAACCTGCTCATGCGACTACAGGTAGCTCGACCACACCTAGAAGCCGACTGACCAAGAAACCAAAGGTGGTAGCCAATGGCAGCCGTGCTTTTATATGGTATGCGCTGGCGCTGATTATCATTGTCATAGATCAGTGGACCAAGTGGCTGGCTGAAACCAAGCTGAACTTTCATGATCCAGTGCCAGTGATTGAGCCATTTCTCAATTGGACACTCGCTTATAATTACGGCGCGGCATTTAGCTTTTTGGCAGATGCTGGCGGTTGGCAAAAGTGGTTTTTTTCAGGACTGGCATTACTCATGTCGCTGTTTTTGATTATCTATTTGCTCAAAGCGCCTCGCAAAGCCACACTACTCTCGCTTGGACTTGCCATGGTATTGGGCGGTGCGCTTGGTAATTTAATCGACCGTTTATTACATGGTCATGTGATCGACTTTATCCATGTACATTATGCCGATGTTTGGCATTATCCGATTTTTAATATCGCAGATATTGGGATTTCTCTCGGTGTTGTACTGATTGTTATCGATATGCTGTTTTTGGAAAAAAAGCGTGAAGTGCCACGGTCATAACTGTCTATAGATAGAGATGTTAATTGAATTTATAAATAAAAAAGGTGGGTTACTCAGTCGTAACTCACCTTTTTTTGTCTTCTATTTTATTTATTGATATATACGTCGATGCTACTAATCATTGCGGTATCTGTATCGTTTTTATAGAAAACATCATAATAAGTTTGTCAAAGTCTCTAGCCCGCCACCTGCCAATAAAAATAGCAAGCCTGCCATATTAATGACAACGGTCAGATAATAGGTGACACGAAACTCAGGCTTTTGTGATTTGTGCCGCAGATACGTCTGAGCCAATAGCGCCCCTACCCAACCGCCAAGCGCGCTTAGTATATGCAATGTAGACTCAGGCGTACGCCAGTCGCCACTTTGGGCAGCAGCTTTGTCTTTGGCATACATCCCATAAGTGATAATTCCTAATGCTATATACCAGCCGATCACTAGCCAACTCAGTTTATCTGTTGCTGCTAATAAAATTAAGACACCATAAAAAGCCAGTCCAAGGAACGAGCGTTTCTTTTGTCCTGCTTCAAACTCCGCTTGATGGCTACGTCTTTGGTTGCGCTGACGGATTTGCTGATTTTTTTGTGCCATTTTTTGCTGCACAAAACCAAGTTCTTGTACTTGCTTGGCTCGCTTGCGCCCTTGATCGTCTTGTCCGATACTAAATACGACTTGCTCGCCAACATCAGGACGACGCTGCGCTCTAAACTCACTCACATGAAAGAAAACAGACTCGCCTGCTGCAGTTTCAATGAAGCCAAACCCTTTATCGTCCTGCCATTTTTTGACAGTGCCTTGTTGCCGATTATCCATACCTACCTTCTCATAATCATTTTGAAATAAAACAAATATAGTCATAACATAATCGTACTCAGGTGAGTAGCTGATTTAATAGTATCGATTATAAAGGATTACTTTTACCATAAAAAAAGCTGAGAAAATATTCTCAGCTTTTTTATCCTACTACTTGTTATATTTTTGACATAACATTAGCTACATTTTTTCTGCTCATAAAGTTTATTCAAGTTCTCACGGCGTTCTTTGGCTGCTTCAATCGCCTCTTCCGTATTAGAGTAAGTGCCGATCAATGCAGGCCAGAATAATACGGCAGCAGCTACATTTTTACCAGTCACTTTACGTTCAGCACGTGCTTCTTTTTCAAACTGTTCAGCTTCTTCAATTTCGCCAAGAATTTGTTGGCATGATAAATTAACATCACTTACTTTCTTAGTCTGTACGACATGTGGAGTCGCACAACCTTGTGCTAATAATGCAAATACACCAATTACCAAAATAGCTTTTTTCATAGTCATCTCAAAGTTGTTAAATTAAATACGATTAGATATAAATGGCTTGTTAACGAAGCGTAAACATTTATATACATTTTGGAAACTTAAGTCAACTTAAATTTACCTTTTGACAGAAAAAATTGAATTTTAGTCGGTTTTTGAGATTTTCCTATCTACGTTTTTATACTACTCTCTGATATAACAGCATGTAATATGGTGACTATGCTAGACTATTTGTCTACTAAAAATACAGCTGCAAATACTGACGTATCAACTATAATTTATAAAAGAAATAGCCATTATGACCCAATCTCAATTTATTAATCCAAACGAAGACACGCGTATCACTCACGGTAGCCTTGTAAAGCTACACTTCGAAGTCTCGCTAGAAAACGGCACTGTCATTGACTCAACGTTTAGTCGTGATGCGCCCGTATCTTTGACTATCGGTGATGAGAGTTTGTTACCTGGTTTTGAGCAAGTGCTGATGAACCTACGCGCTGGTGACACTCGTACCGCTCACCTTGAGCCAGAGCAAGCATTTGGCGAATGGAATCCTGAAAACATCCAACACTTTAGCCGCCCTCAGTTTGCGCTCGTCGCGGATAATCCAGAAGTCGGTATGATGGTTGAATTTGAAGACAAAGGTAAAAATACCTTGCCTGGTACGATCAGTGCCATCGATGACGACCAAGTCGAAGTGGACTTCAATCATCCGCTTGCTGGGCAAGACGTGCTGTTCAAAGTAAAAATCTTTAAAGTCACACCACCTGGCGTCACTGGTATACAGCTTATGTAGTTGCCCAAACGCACAATCCACAATAAAAAAACTAAAAAGGACAATCGAATGCAATATACAACGCTACCGCAGCTCGATGAAAAAGTATCTAAGATCTGTCTAGGTACGATGACATGGGGACAGCAAAATACCGAAGCTCAAGCACATGAACAAATGGACATGGCTCTCTCCGAGGGCGTGAACTTTTGGGATACTGCCGAGATGTACCCATCACCACCAGACAAAGACAAACAAGGGGATACCGAGCGGTTTATGGGCACTTGGTTTGATAAAACCAAACAGCGTGACAAAGTCATTCTTGCCAGCAAAATATCACCAATGGATTTTTTGCGTGAGGGACAAACGCGCTTTAACGCCGAGCACATTAGTAGTGCTATTGATAGCAACCTTGAGCGCTTACAAACCGATTATATCGATATTTATCAGCTGCATTGGCCTGAGCGTCAAGCAAACTTTTTTGGTCAGCGCGGTTATACGGAAGAGATGGCGACACAGTCAGTAGATGACTTAACGCCATTTTTAGAGACCATTCAAGCATTAAATGATGAGATCAAAAAAGGTCGTATTCGTGCTTATGGTTTATCAAACGATACGGCATGGGGACTCATGCGCTATCTATGGGAAGCGGACAAAAACGGCTTGATCGCGCCTATCACGGTGCAAAACCCATATAGCCTATTAAATCGTTTATATGAAGTCGGCATGGCTGAGATAGCACATCGCGAAAACGTCGGGCTACTTGCTTACTCGCCACTTGGTTTTGGCGTGTTGTCTGGTAAATACCTCAATGGCAAGCGTCCAGATGGCGCACGCTTGACGATGTATGATCGCTTCGCCCGCTACACCAATGAGCAAGCGGTATCAGCGACCGAGCAATATGCAAAGATCGCCGCTGATGCTGGGTTAGATATGGCGCAAATGTCATTGGCTTTTGTCAATTCACGTCACTTTGTCACCAGCAATATCATTGGTGCGACGACGACCGAACAGCTCAAATCAAACATTGATAGTGTCAATGTGGAGCTAACAGCAGATGTATTGGAAGCAATTGAAGCGGTACACGCGCAGCACCCCAACCCATCCCCTTAGTTAGTTCTAGATCAGCGGTCTATAAATTGATGCACCTGCACTTATTATAGACACAAAAAAAGGCGCAAATCGCAGTCATATAACTCGCGATTTGCGCCTTTTTATTAACCAAACTGGCTTAGCTATAAATAATCAATCTTCAACGGGTACACGAAGTACTCGTGAATGTAACTCTGCTAGCCCTTCTTGCATACGTGCTTGCAACAAATTAGTCAGCTCGCTTTTGGTACAGCCTTTTGGATCTAGCGGTGCCAGTGGCAATACATACGCGGTGACATCTTTGCTATCGAGCACTTTTTTCATGCTGTCCTTCATCGTCATCTTGCCATAATATGGCAGCGCGTCACTGAGCGTGCCATCTTTATCGACATAAGCGATAACAATGGGTCTAACAGGCACATCGGCATCTATCGCTGACTGGAGCAATGTCCCATGAATACGCTTGATTTTTTTGCCACTAGTAGTGGTCGCCTCAGGGAAGAAAATCACCGAAAAACCTTTGGCTAAGAAATCAGCTATTTGTGAGGATACGGAACCTGCATCACCGGAGCCGCGCTCGATGAACAGCGTGCCTGCCGCATGCGCGAGCTTACCGAACACAGGCCACTCACCAATCTCAGCTTTGGATAAAAAGAACGCTGGACTTACAGTACCAACGACAGGAATATCCATCCATGATACATGGTTTGACACCCACAAGCCGTGATGTTGCTCTACTGGTTCGACTTCAACGACCTTTACCCCAAATGAGCCTGCCATCTTGCGACAAAACGTCTGAATATAGCGTGGCAGTTTTTCGCGCGGTGGCTGTTTGAATGCACCGATACGCTTTGCCGCGCGTATACCGCCGACCATAGTCGTGGTCATACCAGCGATTTGCTTGCCGCGTCCTAGCTGCTGTCTGAGTGAAAAGCTTGATTTAGCTTGGCTCATCTTCGCCCTCATGATTAAATAACGGGTGTTTAATAGTCAAAAAACGAGCCCAGTATAACAAAGTTCACACGCTCAGTGATAGGGTGTTCACTCAGTGAATGCTGACTTTTATACAAATGGGCAATAAAGCAGATTTATAAAAAATTAATCCCAGTCATCGCTGTAACATAAAACCATCGCTAATTGTGCTCATACCCTTTAATATCAAGTGATAAGACCACATATAAACAATCATATGAACGCTATATCAAAGTATACTGAACTGATAATAGCGATATATTTACTTTATTAAATAGGTGATACTCTTTGGATTATTTTGAAAGACATGAAGGTGGCGAGCGCGCCATCATTGTACATTTAGACATTCGCCAAATTCAAGATCCTGACGATCTAGGCGAGTTTGAACTATTGGCAGATTCAGCAGGTGCTGATCGCTTGGCACTGGTCACAGGCTCACGTGCACGCCCTGATGCCAGATATTTCGTTGGTAGTGGTAAGGCAGAAGAAATTGCAGAACTGGTGCGCGAGCATGATGCGGATATCGTACTGTTCAACCACAATTTATCGCCATCACAAGAGCGTAACATCGAAGCGCTCGTGAAGTGCCGTGTACTGGATCGTACTGGTTTGATTTTAGACATTTTCGCGCAGCGTGCTCGTACTTACGAAGGTAAGCTACAAGTAGAGCTGGCTCAGCTGAACCATTTATCGACACGTTTGGTCCGTGGTTGGACGCATTTGGAGCGTCAAAAAGGGGGTATTGGTCTACGTGGACCCGGTGAAACCCAGCTTGAGACTGATCGTCGCTTGCTACAAGTGCGCGTCATGCAGCTCAAAAGTAGAATTGAGAAAGTCAGACAGACTCGTGCGCAAGGTCGAGCCCGTCGCCAAAAATCAGACGTACCGACTATCTCACTGGTTGGTTATACCAATGCGGGCAAGTCCACTTTATTCAATCGCTTGGTGGATGAAAACATCTACGCAGCTGATAAGCTATTTGCGACACTCGATCCAACGCTACGCCGCTTAGATTGGCAAGGTGTAGGCCGTGTAGTCTTGGTTGATACAGTAGGTTTTGTCCGTCATTTGCCGCATGAATTGGTTGAATCGTTTCATGCAACGCTAGAAGAGACGCTAGAGGCGGACTTATTATTACACGTTATTGACTCTTCTAGTGAAGATATGCATGAGCAAATTCAGGCGGTCAAAGAGGTACTTGCTGAGATTGATAACGATGTACCAGTGCTCAATGTCTATAATAAGATTGATTTGACTGATGAGCCTGCACGTATTGGCTACGCTAGCGAAGGTCAACCTAACCGCGTCTATGTGTCTTCTAGAGAGAACTTAGGCATAGAAGAGTTGTCATTAGCCGTGCAGCAGTTATTGACTGGCACATTGACCACGTTTGATTTGACGCTACCCTACCATGCGGGACAGTTAAAAAACACTTTGTACGAGCTCGGTGTTATTGAAGAAGAAAGCTATGATGATAGCGGTCATGAGTGCTTAACCATTCGCTTGCCAAGCGATAGACTGAGACAACTACTCGGACAAGCCAATCTCAAGCCTACCGATGTGTTACCGCTTGCACAAGCAACTTTGCTGATGCCAGTACTTGAAGAATTTGAGCAGCCTGACGAACATGAAGTTGAAGAGCCGACGATGACGGCAGAAGAAGAAAGAGCGTTTGACGAATTTAATGCGCTCAATTCACAAACCGCTGATTCTGAAAAATAGTCGCTGCTGAAAAACGATTGTTGACGTCAATAGATAAGTAAACGTTTGATTCATACTGTTAGACAGCAAACTTTTATATAGTAGGTTAAAATAGCATAGACGGTATCAATCGATATCGTCTATTTTTTTGGATGTGTTTACAAGCTTTATTAGTAAGCTTACTCTCTATATAATCACTGGTTATATATTCAACAAATATTGATAGGTAATACTCACCACTCAAAAGTTGAAATGTCACTACTGTCTATTATCAGCATTCATAATATTATTTTTCACGTTGTATTATTGATGCTATCGCCCGCTCGTTTTTATAAACTCATCACCTATATCTGACTTGGCCACACTGCTTATGAAGCCTGCTCACTCCTCCCATCTCCCGCTATGGATTTCGTTAATTTTAACGTTGACCATGGTTATCGTTGTCCGAGAAACGGCTGTGGTTCTTTGTCAGTTGGCAGGTATCGAAAAAGCCGCCAATATTGTCGGCCTGGTCGCGATGTTTGTTATCTTGATGATATGGCGATTGCTCAAAGGGTTGCCTAACTGGCTCACTCAAGCCAGTAACACCCTGCTCGTTGATAGTGGTTTTGCATTTCTGCCTGTCTCAGCAGGTGCAGGCTTACTACTATTTGCGTTAGGAGATGAGCTGTTGGGCGTGATGGTCACAATGATAGTAAGTACGCTCATACCGATGTGGGGGCTTGCGCTACTGGCCAATCGCTGGTTGAATCAAGATGCCAATGCCGACAGCGGCATGACCAATCAGCAAAAGGAACAGCCGTGAGCAGAGATATTATGACTTTTGACAGCGTATTTACGGCGACCTTAGCAGCCGTACTTCTAACCTTAGCAGCACACGTCATTGCACGTGTGCTAGCGCGTAAATTGTCATGGTTGCCAATGGTAATTACTGCTCTCGTTTTGGTACTGGTCTTCTTATTTTTATTGCAATGGGATTACGACAACTACTACAGCGCGGCCAAGCCTGTATTCGATCATCTATTAGGATATGTCACAGTGCTTTTGGCGGTACCACTAGCAGCAATGAACTTCAAAGGACTTCCTGTCAAAAAGCTCTCTTTGATCGTTGCTATTGCTAGTGTCATTGGTGCCCTACTACCCATGTCTTTGGCTTATCTATTTTCATTGAGTCACGAAACTATACTCGCCTTTGCCACTCGTTCTGTGACTACTCCTATTGGCCTCAGTGTCGCAGACTTAATCAAAGCACCATTGGCGATGGCTAACCTGATTATTATCGTTTCAGGTCTCATCGGTGGTACTTTAGCGCGCTTTTTGTTTCGTGGTATCAATGATGATCGGGCTAAAGGTCTCGCGCTAGGGCTGGCGGCTCACGCATTTGGTACAGTAGAAGCGTGGCAAATCAGCCATACGGCAGGACGATATGCGGCATTTGGACTGGCAGTCAATGGTTTAGTCACTGCCGTTTGGGTACCTGTATTTATCAGTGCGTTAGGCATCTAGATTGATTTTGCTTACCACTCTGATAGATGACTGAGCACTGTTTCATCATTCCAATGATTATTTTTATTGTGATTGCTTACTCAGTAACGAGACTAATAGACATGACATTTGGCTCATCCGAGCGTTGTCATCACTTTTGCATTTTAGAGAATTAAAATAAGGTATGCATCAAAAAAGTGCTTGCCTATCATCCGATATAAACAGGCAGTTAATAGTCTCCAAAAACATAGCACTTTGATTTATTTGAGTTTGTTTAACGATAAAAATTTGATTTCACAACTTATTTTGTCAATCTGATACGGCAAAAAGTTATTATATGTTATAGTAAGCAACTATTATTTTTTGTATCTATTGCAAGTGGTTCTTGTTAGACGTGGTATTTGCTAGGTCGCTATATCAATGACGAGCTATAAAATCCTGCAACCCCGATGACCGCTTAAGCGCGTAAAATAACGCGTCTATAGGCAAAACAATTTGCTATTATTCGATAAAAAGTGATAACACTATGATAAATACTGCTACTTTGATTACTCGCTGTTTGTCTCCTATTTTATTAAGTGCGATTGCCCTCTCTACTTTTTCTACTGCTGCCAACGCTGGCAATATGTATATCTATAAAGACAAAGGTGGACAAGTACTACTGACCAACGTCAATCCTAGTGGCAATTTTGATAAATTCACTAAAAAAGTTAAAGTCACTTATTATAAAGACTCGAAAATGTATGACGGCAGTAATAGTAGCAATGACTATGGTAGCAGTGCCGCTAGCAATAGTGGTAGCCGCAACGCTTACGACAGCTACATTCGCGCCTCTGCTGAACGTAATGGCGTAGATCCTGCCCTTATGAAAGCAATGATGCATACCGAATCCGCTTTCAATCCCAATGCTCGCTCACCAGTCGGTGCGCAAGGCCTCATGCAGCTAATGCCAGCGACGGCTCGTCGCTTTAATGTGAGCAACCCTTGGAACCCTGCAGACAATATTGAAGGCTCAGCCAAATATATCGCTTGGCTCATGCGTCGTTTTAACAACAATGTAGAGCATGCAGTAGCTGGCTACAATGCAGGTGAAGGCAACGTCGATAAATACGGCGGTATTCCTCCTTTTAAAGAAACCCGTAACTATGTGCAAAGAGTCATGAGCCGTTATCATAGCTTGTATAAGAATGATGCTGGGCTATCTGGCGCTAGTATGAGTGCCAGCAATCAAACGAGTAGCACGATTAACAGTGGGTTACGCAACGTCAGTTACGGTACTAGTAATAATGTGAATAGTGCCAGCTATGCTAACTCAGCTTATGATGCTTTACGCTAAGCCAGAGCTAAGCTAGAAATGAAATAGACCGGCGACCTAAAAAGCCAGACACAAAAAAGCCCGTTAATTTCTTAACGGGCTTTTTTGTGTCTGGACGCTTTATATCGTGATAGGTCATCAGTAATAAAACCAAACTGTGAGTACTAAGTCAGCACTCGCAGCATTTTCCAATATACTTAGTTCTTACTTGTTAGCAGCCTGAGTTGCAGCAACTTCAGCAGCGAAATCTTCTTGCTTCTTCTCGATGCCTTCACCAACTTCTAGACGTTTGAAACCAAGTACTTTTACGCCTTCAGCTTTTAGGACATCACCAACTTTTTTGTCGTTGTCCATAACGTATGGCTGACGTAGCAAAGTTACTTCGTCTAGGTACTTACGTAGGCCACCTTCGATCATTTTTTCAACGATGTTGTCAGGCTTGCCAGATTCTTTTGCTTTGGCTTCGATGATATCTTTTTCGCGTGCCAATACGTCAGCAGCCACGTCTTCGTCATCTACAGCAACAGGGTTGAATGCTGCAATATGCATGGCAAGGTTTTTACCAGTGTCAGCGTCGCCACCTTCATAAGAAACCACTACACCGATACGTAGACCATGACGGTATGCAGCGATGTTAGCGCCTTCAAGTACTTCAACACGGCGAACCTGAATGTTCTCACCGATTTTTTGTACTAGAGATACACGTGCTTCTTCAACAGTCTGACCATCGCCATAAGGCAATTCAGAGATAGCAGCAACGTCAGTGACGTTGTTTTCTAGTGCAATGTTAGCCACTTTTTCTGCAAATGCAGTGAAGCTGTCGTCTTTTGCAACGAAGTCAGTTTGGCAGTTAACTTCTAACAAGAATGCTTTGTTTTCGCCTTGAGCGATGATGATAGCGCCATCAGCTGCGATGTTACCCGCTTTTTTAGCTGCTTTTGCTTGACCAGATTTACGTAGGTTATCAATGGCAACTTCAACATCACCGTTTGATTCTTCTAACGCTTTTTTACATTCCATCATGCCAAGACCAGTGCGGTCACGCAATTCTTTTACCATTTTGGCAGATACTTTTACTTCTGTCATAAGAGTCACCTTAGTATAGTTATGTATAAGAGGAATTAATGTCTATTCGATATCTTAATGTTGCTTTAAATCTAGCAAGACAGCTCATTTTGAATCATTACTAATATAGCCATCAATGATGTCAAAAAGATAACATCTCGAAAACATAGCGCTATAGCCAGTACGAACGATAATACTCGCCCATTAGCTACTCGATTATGTATAACGGCCTCATTAATAATGCTCTATTCAATAACAAGGCATGACGAGTAAAACTACATCATGCCTATTATGAGCTTATACGCTGTTCACAACATTATATGGATGCTGATAGTCACACTATCAAGACATCCTTACAAAGTTAAACTTTTTAACCCAGCTATTTACTCAGCTGGAGTTGCAGCTTCTTCTGCAGCTGGTGCTTCTTCAGTAGCAGGTGCTTGCTCAGCTTTGCCGCCAGCTTGAGTTTGTGCGTATTCTTTACCAGCGATGATAGCATCAGCCATAGAAGTTACGTACAAAGTCACAGCACGGATAGCATCATCGTTAGCTGGGATGATGTAGTCAACGTTGTCTGGGCTAGAGTTAGTATCAACGATACCGATAACTGGGATACCTAGGTTTTTAGCTTCTTTAATAGCAATTGCTTCGTGATCTACGTCTACAACGAAGATAGCATCAGGTAAGCCGCCCATGTCTTTGATACCGCCTAGTGAACGCTCAAGTTTTTCCATATCACGAGTACGCTCTAGCGCTTCACGCTTGGTTAACTTCGCGAAAGTACCGTCTTCTGATTGCTTTTCAAGCTCTTTTAGACGGTTGATTGACTGGCGTAGTGTTTTCCAGTTGGTCAACATACCACCTAACCAGCGATGGTCAACGTATGGCATACCAGCACGAGCCGCTTGCTCACGTACGATACCGCTTGCAGCACGTTTAGTACCAACAAATAATACTTTGTTTTTCTTAGCAGCTAGGCCATTTACGTAAGTCAACGCTTCGTTGAACGCTTTTACAGTATGCTCTAGGTTGATGATATGGATCTTGTTACGTGCGCCAAAGATGTATGGACCCATTTTTGGGTTCCAAAAACGTGTTTGGTGACCAAAGTGAGCGCCAGCTTGTAGTAAGTCGCGCATTTCGATTTTGGTTGGATTCTTTGTAGCCATGAGAATATATCCTATTGGTTGGGTTATGCCTCCACATCACAAAAACAGCCTATTCAGCGACACGCATTTGCTATCGGTTAGTTTTCATTAGTACAGCACTAACAGATCACAAATTAATCAAGTCGCCAAACACCCAGCAATTTTTTGCCATGATGTGTGTGTCATTGGTTGGTTTAAAAAAGAAGCTATGGTCAGATTCAAAAAAATTAAATCTAAACTATAAAAATAGCTGCGCTGTATTTTATCACATAACGCCTTTGAATCTCCAGCAGTTTGTTGGTAGCGTATCAATAAGATATAAAGCAAAAATTATGGATAGAAAGACAAAAAAAAGCGACACATTCGTATCGCTTTTTTATTTCTGGCTTTGACTTTATATGAATGGTTTCATATTAGATTATGCAATACAGATACCAATCACAGCCTTGTAACCACGCCATGTGAATGGCGTGATATAGCTTTGGCGGTCTCTAGGTAAGTAAGACACACTTGGTGCGCTTTCAACGATCTGCGGCGGAGAGATAATGAATTCAGAACCAAATTCTGTACGCGCATTACCAGAGATGGTATTGGCCATTTCACCCAGCAAGTCTTTCATCATCGTGATCGAAGAGTCAGGCTCACCCATCACTTTTATCACTTCTCGCAACATTACGCTTGGTGCGCTGACATAGACGCAACCCTCAAGAGGCCCTGATATCTTAATGACACCACTATAATCAAAACCAATTGCCGTTTTATTGTTGTTCAAATAAGGGGTATCGATAGATACTTCTGAGCCATCGATCTGCGCAAAAAATGCATTGATCGAGCTTAGAAACACACCCAACTTTTCTACTTTAAACATAATATATTAATATCCATCTGTATTACGTGGCAGCAGCATTAGTCCTGCAAACAAACCACAATCTCGCCAACTTGTGAGTGCCAAGTGATGGGAATGATAAAAGAACGCTCATCGTTTGGCAATACAATACTTTGCGGTGCGCCTTTGAATACGAAGGGTACAGAGATATGAAACTCTGCACCAAACTCTTTGCGCGCATTACCTGCGATTGTATTGGCAACTTCGCCAGCCAAATCGATGTAGTTTTCCTCACTCTTATCGGTTTCACCCATGCTGTCCAATATTGAAGACAGTAACTCACGGGTTGCCGAAAAATACACAACACCTTTCTGCGCGCCTGATATACCGATAACACCGGTATAGTCGTGGACTTTTGGCTGTTTGTTTTCTAACAAGTAAGGCGTATCAGCAACCAGCTCTTCTCCGCCAAACTGATTAAAATAGTTACTAATAATACTCAAAAAAATCTGTAGCTTTTGTTCTTTCATAATGACATCTGCTTTAGTCGATGAATGGTATTAGTCTTGCATCAGCTCATATAAAGACTCTACGAGCTCCTCTTCTGAGAAGGGCTTGCATAAGAAACCGCTAGCACCCAATGATAAGGCTTCGATGCCAGTGGCTTTATCAGACAATGCCGACACTACCAAAATACGTACATCAGGATCAATCGCAATGATTTTTTCGATACATTCAAGACCATCCATTTGTGGCATGGTCAAGTCCATCGTGATCACATCAGGACGATGAATGTTGAACTTTTCAATGGCTTGAACGCCGCTAGTTGCGGTAGCAACCAGCATGAACTTTCCTGAGTCATATGCGCGCTGAATACGGTTTCTAATAATATTCGAATCATCAACAATCATTAATTTATGCATAACTTATCTATTACCTTTAATGAAGTGCTTGTCGTCCCTGACAATATGTTTACTGTTTTTAATTAAGCTTTTGGTAACGTAATGACGAACCGTGTCATCTGACCCAGCTCACTATTTACGTTCAGCTTGCCATTGTAGTCTTTTACTTGCGCTTTGATAATATCAAGTCCAACGCCGCGTCCACCATCTTCATCTGCATGCTCTTTGGTTGAGAACCCAGAAGAAAATAACTGCTTGAGTAAATCGCCTTGACTGAGTTGACTTGCCTCTTCCTCACTGAAGTGACCTTCTGTGCTCAGTTTATTACGGATGCTGTCATAGTCGATACCTTGACCATCATCTTGTACGACCAGTGTGACATCTGAGCCATTGTCTTGTACTTCTAAGTCAATCGTTCCAACTTCAGTCTTACCAGCAGAATGACGAACACTTGGTGCTTCGATACCATGCACGACAGCATTGCGTAGTAACTGGATACTAATTTCTTTGATTGGCTTTGCAAGATGCGCCGGTATCTCCGTTTGCGTCAGCGTATTGCTTTTTAGCTGTACTTGCTTACCTTGTCTAGCGGCAATCTCTTTTGCAAACTCATTGTAAAAAGACAGTCGATCATCGTTTTCATTATCTAGATCAATCTCTAGACCACCATCAGTATCGATGCCGTTCACTGGCTGATGATTTGCAACCGGCGCTTTAGGTGGTGCTGAGCGGTTGATGCGTTCACCCAAGGTCGCAATGGTATTTGATAGACTCAACAAGTCATCTAAGTGTACTGCCAACTGTAAGAAATCATTACCCGATAGCTGACCTTGATTTTGCAAGGCATGCAGCTTATCTTCTGCCTCTGAGGCAATTTTGGTAAAGCTATGCAATTTCAACGCAGAAGCCTCGCCTTTCAAGCTGTGCATTTCACGATAGATAGCTTTTAGCTTCCCTTCTAGCTCGTATTGTGAGCTACCAGGGTTTTTCAAGATGTTGTTCATACGCTCAATATGCGCTTGGGTGTTGCTAATGAACTCATTAATGATTTTTGGATTTACATTCAAGATAGTGGTTAACATCTCAATCTGCATATCATTCTGCGAACGCTCTTTTTCTAAACGCTGCTCTAAGTAAACAGCATCTGACACATCATTAACGTTAACCAAAATACGCGCGATGTCTTTATTTTCATAAACACGTGAGAATTTAAAGTCTAAGAAACGATTATTAAGACCTTTATCATCAGAGCTGTTATGTAGCATCACTTTGTGCAAAGGATTTAGAGAATCTACCAATTTTTCTTTAACTCGAGGATTATAGAGCTGCTCAATGAACTGCTGAGTGGTCTTAAGATCTTTGTCAGAAATACGACCACGCAAGACGTTGGTAAAGTTTTCTCCTGCTAGCCTATCAGAACCGACAATACCGTTAAGCGCGCGCGAGTGCTGCTGACCAATATTTAAGTCTTTGTCCAGTAGGAACAGACCTGTATTTACCGTTTCCATAATTTCTTGCGTTTCGCGACGAGCAGCAAATGCCTCAGCATCCGTCTCACGTAAGCGGCGTACAAAGAAGAATACGAAGATCAAGAAGTAGGCAAAAATCGCAACAACCCCAAGTGCCTGAATCAAACGAATGGTATTAGCTTGGCGTTCTGCGTCATCAAACACTTCGTTGGTCAAATCATCTAATGATTCGTTCATTAGCAAACTTGAGGTTTTCGCCTGCTCTACCGCCTGAGTCAAGTCATCTGATGAATCGACCAATACGTTATCAGCATCTTTTAAGTAAGTTTCGATTCTAGGCTCAAGTAGTTGCCATTGCTGGTTTGCCGCTTGTACACTTTCTTGCGCACTGCCACTAACGTTCGGTAGTTTATACGTTTTACCATCAGCATCGTCGGTAATCGTGCCGCCTTCTCCGATAGCCGTCAACGTATTGTTAATCAGTGCTGTATTCTGTTCCAAACGCTCTAATACGCGCTGAATGTGTGGCGAGTTGGTATCTTCACCGTAACTGCTATCCAAATCGAACAAATCTTTAATTACCGACTGTGCGCTGTTTGCTACTTGGTTGGTCTGATCAATCAATACGGTATTTCTTTCAAGCAAGCTTGAGGTATAGAAAGTAAATGCAAGCAAAGCACCGATCAAAGATAAAAACAGTGCAATCGAAATAATCAAGCCGCGATAACGTTTGTTATCTCCATTATTTATTGTAGCCATATCAATCGTCCCTTATTTTGCTTGTTCAGTGGTGGCAGAAGTACTAGCCGTTGGACTTTCTATCTCACCAAGCCAGCGAGCTTCGATTTCTTTAAACTTACCTTCCGCTTTTAGCTTGGTAATACCGTCATTGATTTTGTTAATGAGCTCAGTATTACCTTTTGCCATCAAAATAACCTGCTGTGCTGATGGGTTGTCTTGCCCTTCATAAGGAACGATGGTTACTTTTTGCTCAGGATGGTTTTTTGCCGTATATTGCAAGATCGGTAAATCATGCAAGATGGCATCTACTTTGCCTTGCATTAAATCTTCATACAATAAAAAGGCAGTCGTTCTGGTCGAGAAATTGTTGTACTTACCCATTTGCTGTGCTTGATCAACTTGCTTAGAGCCTTCCATCGCAGAGATATTTTTGCCTTGCAAATCATCTAAATTATTGATATTTAGTTCTGGTTTTGCATACATGATAGCGGCAGGGTTAAAGAAATAAGGCTGAGATAATCCATACTTAGCGTCACGCTCATCCTTATAAGAGATGCCTGAAATCGCCAAATCGCGACTACCCGACTCTACTGTATCGAACATGTTTTGCCAGGTTTCTTTATAAAACTCAACTTTGAACCCTTCTTCTTCGCCAAGCGCGCGAATAGAGTCAATGTCAATGCCCTGCATATTGCCATAGTCATCCTGAAACGAGAATGGAGGCATCGTACCTGTTGTCGCCACTTTCAGAGTTGGCGCCGTATCAGGCAATTTGCTAACAAAACTGTCTTTGTTTTCTGTTGCTGCTGTACTGGCGCTTTCTTGAGTGGAGGAGTTGCCACAGCCGAACAGGCCAACGCTCAGCAAAATGGGTAACGCTCGGTATAACTGCATCATAATCTATCCTTGAAACTTAACGTTGTTGTACATTTTAATGAATGACAATCTAGAGAGGTTAGGCAATATTCCTATAATATTTACTTACATAAAGTTACGTCAGATAATACTTACCTAACTTTACATTTGCAATAATAATGTTTGACAATTATGTACGATAAGTTATATATAAAATAAGACATATTTGAATATACAAAACATATGTTTTCTATTTAGCGTACAGAAAAATTACTTTTAAAATGAAAACCTTATGTAAAAGATAAAAATACCCACAAAAAAGCACCTATACGCTCTAAACGTATAGGTGCTTTTTATGAGTACTTGATTTACGATAAGACCTTGTATTTACTCTGCATCGTCAAGATTTAGGTTTCGATCTATTTGCCAAATCAAAAAGGTACCAATACTCATCAGCGCAAACATAGCAATACCAATTTTAAGCACTGGGTTGACAGGGAATAAATTCAATAAAAGTCCACCAAAAATACCGACTGAAAACATAAGCGATCCTTGCAATGCACTTGCCATACCAGCACGGCGTTTCTGAAAGGCCAGTGCAATTGCCGATGCATTAGGCTGACTCAGACCCAAGCCAGCAATACAAAAGAAAATACAAGCCAGTACCAGTGGTAACCAAGCATCGGTACCCAAAAACAGACCTATCACAAACAGCACGCCTGCAGAAATAACCTGCATCATCGCCCCAAACCGCAAAATACTTAAAATACGAAAGCGATTGGTGAGCCATTGGTTCAACTGAGTCAAACCTACAAAGCCTGCTGCATTCATCCCAAATAACCAGCCAAAGTGTGTCGCCGATACACCATAGGTATCCATGATCAGCTCAGAGGCTGAGCTGATATAGACGAACATCGCACCCATTAACAACCCACCGCCGATCGCTGGATAGTTGAAGGTTGGATCTTTTAATAAATCCCAATACTGACTAAGCACCTCTTTTGCAGGACGCACATTACGATTTTCTTCGGTCAATGTCTCAAAAAAGAAAAACTTAGTGAGCAATAAATTTAGGGTACCAAAAGCGGCCAAAAACCAAAAAATGGAATGCCAATCAAAAAACTGTAAAAACAGTGCACCAAGCGACGGCGCTAATATGGGTGCTAAGCCCATGACCAAAATCATAATCGAAAACGCTTTTGCGGTTTGCTTGGCTGTTAGGCGATCTCGAATAGCAGCTCGGGTCACCACTGCCCCTACACAAGCACCCAATGCTTGCATGGTTCGTCCTACAAATAATACATACTCATTGTCAGTGGTCGCACAAAGAATGGACGCAATAACATATAGTGTCATACCTATATATAAGGGCTTAACACGGCCGACACGATCACTAAAAGGGCCATAAAATAACTGCCCAAATACCAAACCCAAAAAATACGCTGGCACAGAGTTGGCCATAAATGCCGTAGACACGCCAAAATCATCTGCCATTGACGGTAGCGCAGGCAGATACATATCAATAGATAACGGTCCTACCGCAACCATTAACCCCAGCATCATAATCCATGCAACAGGCAGATCAGCAGAGCGTACTCGTTCGGAGGCGATAGGTTTATTTGGGAGAGAGGATTTTGGGGCAGACATAGTTAGACCATTTATATAGTGATGATTACTTAAGCGCTTGTAAAATGCATAGAATAGATATTTTTAACGACAATAGTGCATCTTTATCTAAATCTGTGCAAGCGGACAGTGTTATATCGTGCTGTCCACTCGTATTTCAATAGCCATAAGGAACTAATGAAACAAGCCTTAACAACTAAAAACAATCAACGTAATTTGTCAAAATATGTTTGGTTTACTTTTGTTCTAAGTACTGAGGCCAAAATTGTCTCAGATAAAATCCTTAAGACAATATCTACCAAAACTGAGAAAGTTTTAGCGGAACTGGCGTTTGCTAAATACGGTGCTAGCTTGCTTTGCTTTTCTCAGAGCAAGTTTACGATTGCGTCCAAGCATCATCTTAATTTGCCAGATTTTTTCTTTATATAAAGTAGTCGCAGGCTGCTCATACATCGCATTGATTACGCGTTTGCTCGCTAGCACAGCGTCAGGAGAGCGCTCAGCAAACTCAGCCGCCAGCTGTTGTGCTTGCTCAAGCGGTGTCTCACTACAATGACTGATTAATCCTAATTCTTTGCCGTCATTGGCATTGATGATGCGTGCAGTCATGGCAAGCTCTTTGAGAACGTCTTCTCGTACCACCCCAAATGCTGACTGTGTCAATCCCATGTCCGGTACCAAACCCCATTTGGCTTCCATAATAGACAGCTGGCAATCCGGATGGCTAATACGCACATCGCAAGCCAATGCCAATTGTAGCCCAGCGCCAATACAGTAGCCTTCTAGTACAGCGATGACAGGTACTGGCAGATCACGCCACACCAAGCAGACACGTTGAAATGAGCTTTGCCAAGGCTTAATCAGCTCCCAAATGGCAAAAGCTTGGTTTTTTGGATGGTTTAAATCCCCTAAATCAATACCTGCACAGAATGTACCTTCTGCACCATTTAAAATAACCGCGCGTATCGTTTTGTCTTTGCCAATGCGCTCTGCCACGGTAATCAGCTCATCTATGACTTGAAAGCTCATGGCATTTTTTTTATTCGGACGATTCAAGGTGACCGTTAATATATTGTCTACAACACGCACTTGTAATGTTTCATACTGGTAACTGTCGACCACGTTCATAATAATCCTTATTAATGAATAAAATAACTATAGTAATGATGGTCACAATATTAGCAGGCTTAACCCTACTCTACCGTAGCAATAACTGACTGCTACGATACTGTATCAAGCGTCTGCCTTTTAATATTCGCACATTATCTGGCTGCTAGGGACTGGTAACGCATGGAACTCACTTACCCCATTGCACAATAACGGTCCGATTACGGGCCCTAAATCATTTTCCACGTCATGTCATTTTCGCTCAAACGATGATAATTTAGCTGAGGGTAAGCCGATAAATCCACGTTTTGTAAATTATTCAGTGCGGTAAGTAGTGCCTCATAATACGGCTCAATCATCGCAAATTGTACCGGTGTTGTATGCTGTACATTCAATAAGCACTTATCCTCCAAGTCTTGGCTGGTCTGACGTAGCTGCGGCACTCCTGTATAACGACTGCCGCCCAATATGCGATGGGCGATTTGTGCTAACAAGTTACGATCACGAGCTTCCCATGCTTGAGTCAATGCTTGCTTTTCCTCGTTAATCGTATCGAGCATCATAATAATGAGCTTGGCGGCCAAATCAGGTTTGTTTGCTGAGCGAGTAAGCGCATCTTGCCAGTCTAAAATATCAGACGTATCGGTTGTACTGAGATTTTTTTGATGGAGGTTGTGATCTGCTTGCTCATATAGCCTTTTATCCATATTCGCTGTTATGTCTTCATTAGAATTATCTGTCGGTTCTTTCGGTGGATGCAATAATGACTCTTGCCCTTGCTTATGTAAACGTAGGCTCTCATAGCGAGGCTGGTTCTCACGGGTAGTCTCTCGTCTATAATCGTCACGGGGCTGACTGTCACGCAAGTAGTCATCACGGATTTTTTTCAGTGATAATGGTCGAGTGACTTTCGGCGGTTCTGTGATTTCAGTCCTATTACGAACGTTTTCGTTGTCTTTAACCATCGGATAAATAGCGGTCTTTTGATCTGAAAGCGGCGTGGATTGTTCTGTGAGATTTAAATTTTCAGAGTCAGTATTTTGTGAATCGATGCTTTGCAAATTAGAATCTTGCAAATTAGAATCCTGTAAGTTAGAAGCTTGCAAATCAGTATCAGGCAATGCCGTTATTTGCGGCGTGGTGCTTTTTCGGCCTAGCCACTTTTGTAGTACTTGCAATAACTGAGGTTGGCTGATTGGTTTGCCAACGTAGTCGTTGATACCACTGGCGATAAGTTTATCACGCTCATCAGCTAGGCCATGTGCTGTCAAGGCGATAATAGGAATACGACTGTCCGTAGCCTCAATATTGCGAATTTGCTTAGCCGCTTCATGACCTGACATGCGCGGCATTTGGATATCCATGAATATCAAATCGATATGATTTTTATCTTGGGCAGCGATTTTATCTTCGATCCCCATATCTTCAGCATAAAATGTATTGCTTGATTTTTTATTGACTTCATCACGTGTTTCGGCTTTTGAGAGTTGCGTTTTATTCGATAGACTCTGCTTATCGTTTTTAGCAGATTTGATGTTTTTGGTTTGTTGTTTGCTGATAATCTCTATCGCATCAAAGCCACTACTCGCAGTCATTACCTGAATGCCAAGCTCGCTCAGTAATGCATCGAGCACCAATAAGTTTGGCAGGTGATCATCGACGGCTAATACGGTTACGCCTTTCCAGCGTGGTTCTTGTAAGCTCTTTGGCATACTACGGTTTTGTGTATCGAGCATCGCGTACAGCTGTCTTTTGTCTAACGGCTCATACAAGATATTGGCTTGATAGCGGTTAAGCAGCGCTTGGTCAGCCGCCACTTGATAGCCAAATACGGCAAGTTTGCCTTGATAATGGAGACGGATTTGCTTAAGTAACGCCATCATATCGTCTTGCGTGTCATCATCAACAATGACCCAATCCCAAAAGTTGCCATGCTCTTTGAGTGACTCAAGCACCCCTGGTAATGAATTGGCTTGGGTAAGTTTAATCGGCAAGTACTGCAAGCTGGCCTTCAGCACTTGTATTGAGGCGGTATGACTGATCCAAACCAATACGTTAAATTCATCAGTCTCGCTCGCAAGCGGTGCCAATATCGGTAGCTCAATAGTCTGACCAGTTGGTGCTTCTAGCACATCGACATGTGCTGGCATGCGAAACCAAAACGTCGCGCCTTGATTAGCGATGTTCTCTTGAGCGTTGTCATGAAAGCCGATATCGCCGCCCATCAGACGCGTTAATTGCTTGGAGATAACCAGTCCCAACCCCGTACCACCGTATTGGCGAGTGATTGACGGATCACCTTGGCTAAAGCTCTGAAACAGCATTTTTTGATCAGCAAGCGAAATACCTTTACCACTGTCTTGTACACTGATCATCAAATAGTTATCACGGTGATCGTCCAAGCTGACCCGTACGACCACATCGCCACTATCTGTGAATTTGATGGCATTCCCCACTATATTGGTCAATACTTGCTTGAGGCGTAGCGCATCGCCATTGATACGCATGGGCACATCGTTATAGAACAAGACAGCCATACGCAGACCTTTCTCCGCAGAGACAGGAGAGAGCATATCAACCACATCATAAATGGTGTCATACAGATCAAACTCATGACGATCAAGCACCAGCTTGCCCGCCTCAATCTTAGAAAAATCTAGAACGTCATTGACCAAAGCAAGCAGGTGTGCCGAAGACTTACGGATAGTCTGCACATATAAATCCTGTTCAGGATTGAGCTCACCGTGACGCGCTAATAAGTTAATAAAACCATCGATACTGTTCAACGGTGTGCGCAGTTCGTGACTGATATTCGCTAAAAACGCTGACTTGGCTTGGCTGGTCGAGATGGCGGCATCACGCGCATTTCGAATAGAGATGTTTTGCATTTCCATCTCATCAAATGCCAAACGCAGATCGTCTTCGGTTTGCTCGGCATGGTCTTTAAGCTCTTGAAAACTTCTATGGAGTCGACGGAATGTCTTGACCAAATCTTGCTGTAATAAATTAAGCTCACCATCCGACTCTACTGGTACAGGCTGATATAAGTTATCGACATGGGTACGTTGTAATTGCAAACGCAGCTCGTAGATAGGTGCAATCCAACGTTTTGAGTAAATATTTAAGCTGAGCAATAAGATTAAAATAGTGAACAAGCCAGTAATGACCAGCGCCATCGCAATCCGATAACGGGCGATATAGAGAGGTTCATTATCCATATCGACCAGTAGCCACAGCGTCTGCCCTTCAAACTCACCCAACACGCTGCCATATGCCGTGCCTACAGGCGTTGGTTTTTGCGATAAAAACTTTGCTGAGTCACTGATTAGCGGCCATTTCTCGTTCAGACCATAGCCTACGGTCGCCAGTACTTGATTGCCTTCATTGATAATAGCAATACGCTGTACGTGCTGCTCAGACTGCATACGCCCGAGCTTATCCTGTATGCTTTCGAGCGTCGTCATCGCTGTTTGCGACGCATCCGCCGCACCGCTACCTATTTGCTGACGCTCTTGCTCTAATAAATCAGGAATCAGCTCTGCAATGGCAGGTGTATAACGAATCAGCACCGCTTCAGCCAACACTTCTTGCTCAGAATCGCTCGCACGCATGGTTTCGTGAAATACCAAAATACCGCCCACCGCAGCCAACACGCAGATGGGTAAAAACACCAGTATAATCAGCTGCCCATAGGCACTGCTGGTATTGAAACGTTTTTTATATGCCATGCTCGCTCTACTCTCTACGAAAATGCTGTCTGTGAATTTTGTTACAGTCTCTACGCTACCATAAAAAATGCCTAGGCCTGCCAGCTTGTCTTTTAATGATACGCCTTTTATGGCTCAAGATTATCTTAACAGGATTCTATAAATGGCGGTTAAACATTAGAGGCTGGTCAAATAGTCACTTTGACCAACAGACCCTTGATAAGACGTGCTAAATGTTGACTTGCTCTATCACAAACTCACTTTATCAAGAAACGGCGTTGCTAAACTACCAAATACATTGATGTCTCATTCAAAAAATGACCAGTCATAGGCTAACCCATTGACCATTATTCTTTTATGCAATAAGCGCAGCTAGCAACAAAATGATATAATGACGCAACTTTTTATTTGCCACAATAGACCGCTCACCCTCATGATGAATGAGAGCGTGCTCTAATGCCGCCAAGTTTTGGTTTGCTTATCACCATAAACCAATATACAAAACGGCTGCCTCAAATTATGATCAAACAATAAAAACAGTGATCCAATCAAAGCGATCACCCAAGTACATATTTTAAAAAATAAATAAGGATACCTTATGTCCGCAACGGCCATGTCAAATGCCAACTTTATCACTCAAGTGACCACGCTTGCCGATTGTGTCGGTCAAACGCCACTGGTTAAATTACAGCGCCTACCTGAACAAGAGCATATCGAAAATGGCTCGACGTTATTGGCCAAATTAGAAGGCAATAACCCAGCTGGCTCTGTAAAAGATCGCCCTGCTTTTAATATGATCTATCAAGCAGAACAGCGCGGTGATATCAAACCCGGCGACACGTTGATTGAAGCCACTAGCGGCAATACTGGCATTGCATTAGCCATGGTCGCGGCGATGCGCGGCTATCCGATGACATTACTGATGCCAACCAACTCTACTCAAGAGCGCAAAGATGCCATGATTGCTTACGGCGCGACGTTGATCGAAGTCGATGAAGGCATGGAAGCGGCGCGTGATTTGGCATTGCAGATGCAAGCCGATGGTAAAGGCATCGTCTTGGATCAGTTTAATAATCCTGATAATAGCCAAGCACATTATCTGACTACAGGGCCTGAGCTGTGGGCGCAAACTGACGGTAAAATTACCCATTTTATTAGCTCCATGGGCACCACTGGTACCATCACTGGTGTCTCACGTTATTTGAAAGAACAAAATCCAGACGTCAAAATCATTGGTTTGCAGCCTGATGAGGACGCTTCTATTGCTGGTATTCGCCGTTGGCCTGCCGCATATATGCCGGGTATTTTTGACGCAGACTTGGTCGATGAGATCATGGATGTCGATCAGCGTATCGCTGAAGTCTACATGCGCAAACTAGCAAAAACTGAAGGTATTTTTGCTGGAGTGTCCTCAGGTGCAGCGGCATGGGCAGCAACGCAAGTCGCCAAAAATAATCCTGATGCCGTCATCGCCTTTATCGTCTGTGATCGTGGAGACCGTTATTTATCGACAGGTTTATACAATGTTGATGACAGTCATATCGATAATGGTGCAGATAACGCAGTACAGTAAGCTTATAACAATGCAGGATTCTTTATGTCACAAGCTCTACCGTCCGACCCTATACTAGTTTTTGATATCGAGACGGTCGCCGATATCGATGCAGCTCGCCGTATCTATCCACAATTGGCCGATCTTAATGATGCAGATACGTTGAGCGCGCTGACGGCGATACGCACGCAAGAAGCAGGACACGATTTTATGCGCTTGCCATTGCAGCGCATTGTCTGTATTTCCGCTTTATATATCAAAGATGGCAAGTTATCGTTATTTTCGTTGACCGCAGATAAGTTTAGCGAAAAAGACATTCTTGCCAAGTTTTTTCGGGCATTCAGTGATCTTGAAACCTTGCCACAGCTCATCAGTTGGAATGGTTCAGGCTTTGACATACCAGTACTGATATATCGCGCTATGCAATATGATTTGTCAGCACCATGGCTGTTTGAAGAAGGCGAACGTATCAAAAATATGCGCTTTGATAACTACGTTAATCGTTTTCATACACGTCACCTTGATTTAATGGACAGATTTAGTCAGTACGGTGCCAGTCGCCGCGAAGCCATGGATATCGTCGCCAGTTTATATGGATTACCGGGCAAAACTGACGTTGATGGTAGTATGGTGGGCGCGCTCGTCAGTAGTGGTGACTGGCAGACACTCTCCATCTATTGTGAATCTGATGTGATGAACACTTGGCTCATCTATCTTCGCTGGCTACGTCTGACAGGAAAGTTATCCTCATCAGACTTTGATGCTTGGCAACAGCAGAGCTACGACTATCTAGCAAAATATACCCAAGCCGATGGTAGCCCAAGACATCAAGAATTCATCGCTGACTGGTCATCGGCACCCAAATTATAGAAACCGTATTATTAGCAGTTTGTTACTCTCTTCTTATAGTTATTTATTATTAAGGCAGGTTTATGCAACCCACCGATTCCAAAACGTCGACAGCAACTGATGCAACATCGCAGAACAATGTTACTCAAGCCAATGTTACTCAAACCAATGTTACCCAAAAGATTGCTATTCCGCCCAGTAAGAAAAAATCTAAGCCATCATCAAAAACGCGCCGCCGTCTAAAAGATGCAGAGCCGATTCCTTTTACCGTTGATAGATTGTCGCATGACGGTCGCGGTGTTGCCATCTATGGCAATAGTTTTGGGGTTGATGATGGCCACGCTGAAGACAAGCATGGCAAAACCGTCTTTGTCAGTTTTGCGTTGCCAGGTGAAAGCGCATTGGTCAAAATAACCAATAGCCGTGCCAGTTTTGAGGAAGGCGATGCAATCAGCATCACTGCCAATCCAAATCCTGAACGTGCTGTGCCGCCTTGTCCACATTTTGGCGTCTGCGGTGGCTGCAACTTGCAGCACTGGGAGCCAGAGGCACAGATAAACTTTAAGCAGTCCGTACTTGCCGAGATGCTGATGCATCAAGCCAATGCAGAGCCTGATAATTGGCTCGCGCCTGTTGTCGGCGATCGCCTCGGCTACCGTACCAAAGCACGATTGGGCGTACGTTATGTCGTCAAAAAAGAAACCGCGCTTGTTGGCTTTCGTGAACGCTCAAGTAACTTTTTGGCAGAGCTCAATGAGTGTCATATCTTAGACCCACGTATTGGTTTTGAGATCGAAAATCTAAAAACGCTCATCAGCACGCTAGAGAGCCGTGACAAGATTGCCCAGCTTGAGCTTGCGATGGGTGAGGAATTACCAGAGCTCCCTGATGGTAACCAACCCGTTGCACTTATCGTGCGTCACTTAGAACCATTATCAGATGCCGATATAGACAAATTAAAAGCTTTTTTTGCGGCGCGCAATTGGCAGCTATATCTACAGTCGAAAGGCGCTGATAGCATCCAACGTATTGCACTAACAGATGCTGATGATTTGAGCGAGCAATTTGGTCGTTTGTATTATCAACTGCCAGAGTATGATTTGACGTTTGAGTTTATCCCTACTGACTTTACCCAAGTCAATCTGTCTGTCAACCGCCAAATGACCAAGCTGGCTTGCGACTTGTTAGACTTAAAAGCAGGTGAGCGAGTATTGGATTTATTCAGCGGTCTGGGCAACTTTAGCTTACCACTCGCGCGCCTCGTTGGTGAGACCGGTTCAGTGGTTGGTGTCGAAGGTAGCGAGGCCATGACTGAGCGTGCTGCTGACAATGCGCGCCGCAACGGTATCAACAATACTGAGTTTTATAGCCAAGATTTGACAAAAGACTGTACGGACAAGCCATGGGCCAATCAAGGTTTTGACGCGTTATTAATCGATCCACCACGCTCTGGCGCTTGGGAGATTATGCAGTATTTACCAAAGTTCAATGCTGAGCGCATTGTTTATGTCTCCTGTAATCCAGCAACCCTCGCCCGTGATACAAAAGCATTGTTAGAGCAAGGCTATCGTCTGACTCATGCTGGCGTCATGGATATGTTTTGTCATACGGGTCATGTTGAATCTATCGCTCGCTTCGAAAAAGTCGCGGTTTAATTTTGACCCTTATGATGTAATTCATGAAAGCATCCAAAATAGTCGTTTCATAGCAGCATAGCCCAACCCAAAATGTGGATGAGTTTTTGCCAATAAGTCGCGGCTATTTCACGCAATTAACCATAGTCATTACAGAGCCTCGCTTGATTTGTCACTTCAAAGTGAGATAATACTAAACAATCTTCTTATGTTTTAAATAAGGGTATAAGAAGTACTTGCACTCATAGCTTTATATATTTTACGCGCATTTTATAGCTGCTAAAAATCAGATTTTTAGCAGTTGTATTGGTTTATAGCTGGCACTTTATGAATCGTTCATTCAGAGTGTGTGCATAGTAGATGAGGTTATAATCAATTCAAAATAGCTAAGAGGAGTCGGCTATGGTAAAAATTCGTGAAGGATTACCGCTGGTGGATGGACAAACCACGCAGGCCGATAGTGCAGCACTTGCGGCGCAATTGGTGGCGAGCCAACGCTCCCACCAGTCTGCCAATAGTTACGCCCAAATTCCCCTCGATATCAAATACCAGCTGTCAACTCACAAGCTACATACGACTTTCGATCGATCAGCGGCGCATACTTATGATGGCCTTGACCCCGCGCTTGAAAACGAGTATCTGGACAATACCTATACGCTCTCAGAAGAAGAGCTCGAATCCATTGATTTAGATCAAGCCAATATTGATGTACCCACTTGGCTCGACAATGTGGCGAAGCGTATTGGACAAGAGTCTGTACCTCATCTGAGTGCTGCCTGTGAGTTTATCCGTAATCACATGAATACTAGCGAATCTGAGCGCTCAGGTGCTTACGTCACTGGTATTGGCATGACAGACATATTGACCTATCTCTATCAAGATGAAGACGCGCTTGTTGCTGCCATGCTATATCGCAGTGCACGCAAATCCATCATCAGTCTCGCTGAAGTCGAGAAAAATTTTGGTGCGGATATCTTGACTCTTGTCAAAGACACTTTAGCAATGGGGAAGCTCTCAGAGATTATTGAGAGCAATAAACGCTTAGAAGATCATTTCGTCAATAATCAGCGTGACCAGCTATCAAATATTTATAGCATGCTCATCTCTGTCACCAACGACGTACGTGTGGTACTCATCAAATTGGCAGAGCGTACCTTTGCCATGCGTGAGTTGACGTTTTCTAGGCCAGAGCGTCAAACTCGTGTCGCGCGTGAGGTCATGACTATTTATGCCCCATTAGCGCATCGCCTAGGTATCGCGCAGCTTAAATGGGAGCTTGAGGATCTGGCGTTTCGCTATCTTGCGCCTGATAGGTACAAAGAGATTGCCAAGCTACTGTCCGAAAAGCGAAGCGAACGTGAGTCTTATATTCAGCGTGTAGAAGACAAGCTCAATGAGGCATTAGCGAATGCCGGCATTGAGGGCGAAGTATCCGGACGCGTCAAGCACATCTATTCTATTTACCGCAAAATGAAGCTCAAAGGCTTATCCTTTGACCAGCTTTATGATATTCGTGCATTACGAGTATTGGTTAATAATCCTTCAGACTGTTATCACGTCTTAGGCTTGGTGCATGGTTTGTGGCGTTATATTCCTGAGCAATTTGACGATTATATTACCAACCCAAAGTCAAATGGCTACCGCTCACTACATACCGCCGTCATTGCCGAAAACAAATCGCTTGAAGTACAGATTCGTACTCAAGAAATGCACTTTGAAGCAGAGCTTGGCATGTGCGCACATGTCAACTACAAAGAAGGTTTGAAGAATAAAAAAGACAATTACTTAAATCAAAGAATCAGCTCGCTACGTCAGCTACTTTCTATTAACAACGAGACCCGTAATCAGCCACGCTCATCTGTCATGACAGGCGAAGAGCTAGATGACATGGAGTTTGACGAAGAAGAGCAACTCGTTGATTTTGATGAGCTCGAGCGTATCTATATTTTCAGCCGTGACGGCGACATCACCGAGCTACCAAAAGGTGCAACCGTTCTCGATTTTGCCTATTATGTGCATACCCAAGTTGGTAACCGTGCGCAGGCAGCCCGAGTCAATCAGCGTTATGTGCCATTGACTTATCAGCTAAAAACAGGGGAGCAAGTTGAGATCATCACTAAGGCATCGCGTGAGCCCAATCGTGATTGGTTGGTTGCCTCACTGGGCTATATTCATACCAACCGCGCACGCTCAAAACTGCGTCAATGGTTCAACAAACAAGACCGTGATAAGAATATTGAGATAGGTCGTCAGATGCTCAGCAAGGAGCTTGAGCGCCTATCTGTGCACCCCAATAGCATTGACTTAAATGACTATATCCAGCATTTCCACGTCAATACGACCGATGATATTATCGTGGGGCTTGTCACAGGTGACATTGGTCTCAATCAGCTCACCAGTCATATTTCTCGGCAGCTACATCTAGAACCTGAGATACCACCAGAGAACTTTGCACCGCATGTCGATACCAGAGATGCAAGCAAGCTCGACGCCTACAAAATCCGTATCGATGGCCTGGATAATATTGAAATCAATTTAGCAGGCTGCTGCCACCCTGTACATGGTGAACCAATTGCTGGATACATCACCTTATCGCGAGGTGTCAGCGTTCATAATCGCGGTTGCCCTGAGTATCTGCGTTTGGTGGAGCGTGATCCTGAGCGCAAAATAGAGGCTGCTTGGCAAGTACAATCTGGTCGCTATCAGCCAGTTGATATCCACGTAGAGGCGTATGACAGACGCGGCCTGTTGCGTGATTTGACACAGATTATTGATAAAGAAAACGTCAATATCCGCAAAGTTGAAACGCTTAGTAACGATGACAATATTGCCTTTTTGAAATTTCATATCGAAGTTTCAGGGCTGGCGCATCTATCTAAACTACTCGCCAAACTAGAACAACAGCATGGCATCTTGCATGCTCGTCGCGCTGTGGCTTAGTTGAAATGCTAGGCTACCAATTATTCACTCAAAAATAGAGTTGTCACAAAACATCATGCCCGAATTGCCAGAAGTAGAAACCACCAAGACTAGCCTTGCACCATTATTAGGACACCAGGTGATTGACATAAAAGTCTTTCAACCAAAGCTACGTTGGGCGATGCCAGATGACTTAAGTAGTCTGGTTGATTACACGTTAGATGGCGTTGAACGCCGAGCAAAATATCTTGTTCTTAACTTTTTGCCCATAGCGCCTAACGATAATGATGCCACTGTAGCACCACTTAAGCTTTTGATCCATTTAGGTATGTCAGGTAGTTTACAGCAGCACAGTTATGGCACTGACAAACGTAAACATGATCATCTAATAGTAGTATTTAGGGATTCTGAAAACGCAAAATCTCAGCTACATTATTACGATCCAAGACGATTTGGCTCAGTATTATGGTATGAAGATTACGGTAGCAAATTACTGGATCACTTAGGCCCTGAACCACTATCAGAGGATTTTACCGCAGAGTATTTGTATAACGTTATTCAACGTAATAACCTATCTAATAAAGATCATAGCGATACAAACTCTAATAAAAGCCCTACAACCAAACGAGCACAGTCTATCGTACGAGCTATCAAATCTGTCATTATGGAACAAAAAGTCGTGGTAGGTGTCGGTAATATTTATGCGACGGAAAGCCTCTATCTATCAGGTATTCATCCTGCTACCCCAGCCAATCAACTATCACTTGAGCAGCTGATAATTTTAGTTGATCATATTAAAGATATATTAAAAAAGGCTATCAAGCTTGGTGGTTCAACGCTACGAGATTTCACAGTAGCTAGTGGTCAAACCGGTTATTTTCAGCAAACCTTGAATGTCTATGGTAGACAAGGAGAGTGTTGTCCACACTGCGATACCGTACTAGAGAATATCAAGCTCAACGGTAGAGCCAGTGTTTACTGTCCAAATTGTCAGCCGATATCTTGAGTTTAACTATCAGTAATATGCAATTTTGTCTTAAATAAAGATAAGTCCGCCACTACCTCAAAATAAATACAATCTACTTTGATATATTTTTTACTCACATAAGAATATCCCATGTATTCTTGTTGCTTATTGGTCTACATCTTGCTTTAATAGAGCTAGCGCTTACACAAATAGTGCGCACTATTTATTCTTCTGTAATACTTACCTTACCTGTCGTTGCCGCGATATTCCTATGTGGAAACAGCAGCAGCCATTAATCATACTAATTGTGAATTTTAGGATATCGTTATGACGGTTAAAGCCAAAAACAAACGCGCAGTTAAGCAGAAGTTGTTGCCTGTCTTTACTTCCTTAGCGTTAATGGCTGCTAGTATACAACCTACTTTTGCAGCTATAGAAATAGACGAAACTGACTTTGGCCCTTCGTATGAGACGATGGTAGTAGATACGATTGTTGGTAAACCATTACAACTGGTTAATGCTGTGGCTGGTACCGCCGCCTATATCGTGAGCCTGCCCTTCTCTCTTATCGGTGGAAATGCCGATCAAGCGCAGCAAAAATTATTTGTTGAGCCTTGGGATGCTATGGGAAGATGTTTAGGCTGTACAGTTGCTGAAGACAACTATTATAAATCACAAGTTATTAACAATAATACTGTGCGTATTGTCGTTGACCAACCATCAGAGATTTTGATCAATACTAACGATTACGTGGTTGTCACGCCATAAGCAACTTTGTTTAATGGTTTTTAGCATAAATCAAAAACTATAACTTTATGAATAGACAATAAAAAAGGCTAACTTTACGTTAGCCTTTTTTGTTACATCTGTCCCGTCCTGAAATAAGTTTACGAAAAAGGAGCTTATTCATGGACAAGTTAGAGACTACAAGGGCTAAGCGTAC
>NZ_JASMRR010000015.1:0-9742 GCF_041431175.1 Psychrobacter sp. Arc29
ATTATTTACCGCTGTTCTACCAACATCGGTCTCTTTACCTGCACAATACGGTGCTATCTTTGCCCACTGGGCATCACTTAGGGTTAATCTAGTCATAACACTATGATTATCAATTATTCTATATATGTCAACACACCCTAGTTAAGCGAGCAAAAAATTATCAGCTCAGCCAGATGGTCTCAGGCTTGTTTTGTCAATTAGGTTATTTATCAATAAATAACCAATTAACCACGGCGCCATGTATGGTATTTTTCTAACCAGTTCAATACGGTTTCAGGGGCGTGATTGCGCTTCCATTCACCAGCGACGTATTTGTTGCCTTCCGCCCATGTCGGGTAGGTATGAATTGTACCCAGTATTTTATTAAGTCCCAAACCATGTTTCATCGCCAGTACAAACTCGCTCATTAAATCGCCAGCATGCTCAGCCACTATCGTCACCCCTAGGATTTTGTCTTTGCCTTTGGGGGTGATGACTTTAATAAAACCTTTGGCGGCACTGTCAGTAATCGCACGGTCTAGCTCTTCAAAGTCATAACGCGTCACTTCAAAATCAATGCCTTTGTCGATTGCTTCTTGTTCATTTAAACCAAGACGAGCGACTTCTGGATCGATAAAGGTTGTCCATGGAATCACTCGGTAATCGACTTTGAATTTTTTGAAATGACCAAACAAGCCATTGACGGCAGCGTACCAGCCTTGATGCGACGCCACGTGCGTAAACTGATAGGGCCCAACGATATCGCCGGCTGCATAAATATTAGGATATAGCGTCTCCAGATATTCATTGGTGACCACCGTACGGTCTGTTTCGATGCCTAGCGCTTCAAGTCCATAACCTTCAAGACGGGCGCTACGACCGACTGCACACAGCAGCTCATCGTACTCAAATGCCATCTCTGGTTGTTGGTCTTTTTGCTGACCGCTTTGATCGTCATCATTCAATTGCTGAACGATAATGTACTTTTTGCCATCGCGCATCTCGCAGCGTAATGCTTGGTGTGATGTCAAAACCTTCACGCCACTGGCTTCTAGTGATTTTTGGGCAAACTCAGAGACTTCCTCGTCTTCTTTTTTCATAAGACGCGTGCCGCGCTCAATTTGCGTGACGTTTGAGCCTAAACGTGCAAATGCTTGCGCCAGCTCAGAGCCAATAGGGCCACCCCCAAGTACGACGAGCTTTTTGGGCGTCTCGTCAAGCGTTGCAAATTTATCCCACAAAGTATCGCTGGTGACATAACCTGTTTCCTCAATACCCGGCAGTGGCGGGATAAAGGGACGTGCGCCAGTGGCAAGCACAATCGTGCGTGCCGTGAGCGTCTGTGTGCCGCCATCGTTGAGCGCCACTTCAACCGTCCAAGGATCAATCAGTTTGGCATACCCTTTTAGGACTTCGACCCCTAGATCGGTATAGCGCTCGACACTATCGTTCGGCGCAATCTCGGCAATGACGTCGTGTACACGCGCTATGATTTTTTTAAACGAGAACTGCGGCGCGGTGTTCTCTAGACCGTAACGCTCAGCTGTGCGCATTTGCTCGGCGATTTTTGCGCTTTTGATAATGGCTTTACTCGGGACACAGCCGTAGTTCAAGCAGTCGCCGCCCATCTCGCCCGCTTCGATGAGCGTGACTTTTGCCCTGACAGTCGCTGCGATATAACTGGTGACAAGGCCGCCAGCACCTGCGCCGATGACGATCATATTGCGGTCGAACTTTTTTGGCTTATTATAATTTTTGTAGACGCGGCGCTTCTTAAACGCATTGAGTAGCGATTTTGTGATTAAGGGGAATAAGCCCAATAACGCAAACGAGACAATCAGATCGAACGATAAAATCCCTGATAGACTCTCAACCTGCGCCAATTGTGTCCCTGCATTGACGAATACGAACGTACCAGCGAGCATACCTACTTGGCTGACACAGTAGTAAGTCCACGACTTGATGGCGGTGACGCCCATCAACAGATTAATCAAAAAGAACGGAAATATAGGCACCAAACGGAGGGTAAATAAATAGAACGCGCCTTCTTTTTTAACCCCTTTATCGATCGCTGCCAGCCGCTCAGGGAAGCGCTGCTTGATGGTGTCGCGCAGCAGGTAACGTGAGGTCAAAAACGCAAGCGTTGCACCGATACTGGAGGCAAACGAAGCAATAAGTAAACCCTGCACCAAACCGAACAGTGCGCCAGCTGCCAGCGTCAAAATAGTAGCACCAGGTAAGGAGAGCGCGGTGACGACCACATAGAGTAAGAAAAACCCACCAATAACCAATAATGGAGACTGGGCTTTGTACGCATCAAACTGCGCCATCGACCCTTTTAACCCTTCAAGCGTCAGTAATTGATTGAGGTCAAAATAAAAAAAACTTGCCGCTAGGATCAATATTAATAGTATTAAGGATATTCTTTTAATCATGATTGTTCCGGCTAAGTCAGAGAGCGGAAGAGAGCTTCGAGGTTATGGCGTTATGATTGAAGCACAAGGTTTTGTGTGATCGTAAATATTATATCGAGTCTAACGGTCATTTATTTCATTGAGTAGGATTATATTGTATTGAATGTTGAGTGACTGTTCAATTAAAAACCCTATCCATTCGATAAAGTATACAATCTGATAAAGTAGAGTGAGAGAGGCACCACGCTTAAGCGTTCTCTGTCATTAACTGGCTGATAGTTTTCATAATAAATTGTCTATTAAACCGCAGATAGCAAAACCCCTTCATAGAATGGTTGCTCTATGAAGGGGTTTTGACTGAATGCTTGCTTGAGTAATCAGATGGTTGACTACCACATCAAATCGTCTGGAATCACATAAGCGGCGTAAGGATCATCTTCTTCTGGCGTGTCTTCAGCGGTATCGTTGGATACCACCATGAACCCTTCCATCTTCGTATCGATACGATCTGCGAGTGGGCGCGGCAGTAACGCGTAGCTGTCCTCTAAGCGTGCAATTACGACATGACCTGCTACGATTTGATCGTATAGCTTTTGAGTGATGGATATTTTTTTCACTTTAGACGCGTCGACGAATTGATAGCTGACGTCACCATCTGTATCGGTTATCTGATGCTGCTTAATCATTTGAATGATGTTAGCCTTCAGCGCCTTTTCTTCTAAAGCTTGCTGCTTTTGCTGATTGAGCTTTTGGTCTTTCTCAAGTTTTTGCGCTTGAGCTTCTGCCAACGCTTTTTTGGTCTCTAAACTCTCTGAGTCGCCAATACGCTTGGCATGCTGCGTTTGCTTGCTGATTTTTTTGGCTTTTTTACTATCGACCAATCCAGCCTTTAATAGTTGAGCCTGTAGGGCATTCTTTGCCATAATTCAATCACCTAAATAACGATACGTAAGTCTTAAATACTGAACCATAAATACTAAAAGAGGTATTGTAGCAAACTTTACTAACGCTTGTGGTTAGACAATGACTAGAGTTCATCAGGGTGTTAAGGCAATACTCTTGTAAACTATATAAAATAATAGTACTGGTACGTTTGTGATTCTATAAAAGCGTGTACATCGCTGGATGAAGCCGACCAAATTGGGTATCATCAAATTAAGGAAACGTTTTTTAGAAACATCTCTCAAACAATGGGCATAGCTTGGTCATATATAACAAGCTGTATGGGATTAAATAACACATCTAAGGACAGATTATGACAACATCACAGCACATTCTAGCCTGTATTGACGGCTCAGCAGTGACTGAATCGGTTTGTGACTATGCCGCATGGTATGCCAGCAAACTGAACTTGCCTGTTGGGTTGCTGCATGTCAGCGACGTCCCCGCTTCAGTCAGACGTGATCTGTCAGGAGCGATAGGGATAAACAGCCGCCAGTTTTTGTTAGAAGAGTTGTCTCAGCTAGATGAGCAAAGGGCAAAAGTCGTCAATAGCTATAGCAACGCCTTAGTACAAGATGCAAAAAGCCATATCCAAGGCAGCTTTGCGGATGTCAATGTGCGCATTTATCAACGTCATGGCAAACTGCTTCCTAGCATCGAGCATTTCAAAGAAGAAAATCGCGCGATCGTCATGGGCCGCCGCGGTGAAGACCACAAAAATAGCCGCATCAATATCGGCAGCCAAATTGAAACGGTAGCTCGCGCATCGGACATCCCTATACTGATTTGCTCAGAGACTTTTAAAGAGCCTAGCTCATATATGATTGCTTTTGATGGTAGTAAGACGTCTATAAAAGCGGCGTGGATGGTGTCAAAAAGCCCTTTGTTAAAAGGTTTGAAGGGTCATATCGTGATGGTCGGTAATCACAATGATGCTGCCAAGCAGAGTATGAGTGCCGCCGCTGCTAAATTAGAAGATGCAGGCTTTGTCGTTGAGGCGCATCATTTATCTGCTTCTGATGCCGTTGATGGACTGTTAACGTTTCAAGTCGATAACGACATTGACATAATGGTGGTCGGTGCTTACGGACACTCCAAATGGCAGCAGTTGTTCCTTGGTAGTACAACGACAGAGATCATCGCGAGCACATTGTCTCCCGTGATTCTGGTACGCTAATAGATGCATTAATAATTTGTCCTTGATCGCTTGTTTTTCGATAAAGTGACGCTAGATTAAGGTCGTGTATTTTTCGACACGTTATCGAACAACACACCAATTTTAATGGTTCAATTTTCAATAGTTCAATATTCGCCATCATGATTGGTTATCGATATTTTAGATAATCAATCATTACCTCATAACGGCTCACGCGCTGACGCTACTCACTCTATCTTTGGAACCCCTTATGCGTATCAATGCAGATTTTTCACGTCGTGCCTCGCTGGCACCTGAAGACCACGGGTGGGTCAAATCACCACAGAATGGCGTGGAGCGAGTGATGCTTGACCGTATAGGAGAGGAGAACGCTCGTGCGACCAGTCTTGTCCGTTACGCACCGAACTCTTATTTTCCGCACCATCTGCATCCGGGCGGTGAAGAAATTCTGGTATTATCAGGGACTTTTTCTGCAGACGATACCCATTATCCGGCAGGTTGGTATTTACGTAACCCACCAGCATCCGGTCATAGGCCTTATAGTGATGAAGGCGCGGTAATTTTTGTCAAGCTACGGCAAATGTCACCTGATGAAGCGCATCATGTGGCTATCGATACTCACGATGGTGCCAATTGGCAGCGACAAGGTGACCGTGACGTTTGTCCTCTGTTCTCAGATGGTGTCGAGCAGGTGAGCTTGCAACGCATAGAGGCAGGCGAGTTGCTATTCAATGAGCCAATTCCTAATGGCGCAGAGCTATTAGTCATTGCAGGCGAGCTGGTAGATGATAACCGAGTCTATCAGCGTTGGGGATGGTTGCGTCTGCCTGCAGGTGAGTACGCGCAAATCACAGCAGGACGAGAGGGCACAACGATATATCTGAAAACAGGGCATTTAAGCCAGATAATTGGTTTGGAAATAAATGAAGCCTAAATAAAACTTGTAAAAAGTGCTGTATCAACAGTCTGAGTGACCCATAAACGTAATATCTGACACATCGATCTTTCATATTTGATGTGTTAGATGTGCTGTAGGCAGTATCTTGAACATAGTCAAACTTCTATAAAAGAGTGACAGCGTTAACCTTACTTGAATTATCACATATACATATGCGCTCGGTTGCTTTGTATTTCTTTTAATCTGAATCAACTATAGCTACTTTAAGTATTGACAGTTTTATATCGATAGACCCTTTCTCACGTGAGATCTCACACTTTCCTTCAATAGCTCATAGATAGCCTTTCTTTAAGGCAGCTCTTCTTCCATTTCATTCCAACATAGCCAATAACTACTGAGCGAAAATATCTGAAATAAGATAGGTTTTCCTGCAGCTCATATAAGTGTCTCATTCATCCAGCACCTCATACTACTAAGTGCTACCAAGTAGTGCTGAGGACGTGTACCTGAATGCTTGTCACTACATTAAATTGGTAGTAGCGACAATATAGAGCCTGTCAGACAAAATTTGGTTAAAAATTAAAATTATTGCTAATTTATAAAGCGTTTAAGGATATGAAGTAGATGGGTGTTGGCTGGCATTTACAGTTTTAGTCTAATTATGTTGGTCTAATAAAGTGATATGAAATGTATATGAAAACAGTATTTTTAAGAGAAAAAATAGATTTCACTATAGATATACGATATGAGCGTATCTCGTAGATCTTAATAATGCAAAATAAAATTTTTAATTGATAGTTTGTATCAGGTAATTCATTGTTCAATATAAATTGAAGATGCATTTGAGTTTTAATGATTTCTAATTACTCTTAATATATTAATATTTAAGACGTTCATTATGAAGAGAGTTAGTGGTTGTATAGATGGTGTCATAGCTTTCTGTTTGCCAGAATTTATGCTGAATGCTGAAGTGATTAGAATTATATAATCATGAGTGGAGATAGGCTGAATTGGTCATATTTGTAATAATTACAGGTAATTATGGTTTGATTTAGTTATTTTTATATCGGTTTACACTGATATACACAGTGGTTTTATTTGTATTTTTACTTAAGGATTATGAGGTTTTATTGTAAATACATATACATGTTTTACATAAAGGAACATTTTTTACAAATTGATAAATGTATTAATGTTGACCTATAAAATCAGCATACTATTATTAGAATATAAGGTGCATAAAAAATAGTTAATTGTAAAAATATAAAATTTTTTACCGATCTATATTTTTATAAAAAATAATTAGGAATATAGGTTGGCAAAAGAATTTTAATGAGTTAGATTTCTATCGATTGGAGGTCGATTGTTATGATCAGCATGACTGCACTATTATCGGCTAGGATGGCCAGTTTAGTAGTTAGCCAGACTGTGATGGCTGATCGAATATTGTCTGTCTATAATACTTATACCCCAACAAAATTAGTCATCAGAAAAGTGATTGGTAATACTGCTTTCTACGTCAAAAATTACCCGCATATCCCTCAGATAAAAACAAAATTGCAAGTTTGCCTATATTCAGTAAAGCCTCATCCAGCAAAACCTCTTGCTATTCAGCAAGCGATAGCTGATAAGAAATTGTCTTCAAGATATCTGACTCACTACATCGTCCGTCCCCTCTGTCATATGGCTATCGTTTTGCAAAAGCAAACATATCGCCGAACAGCCAAAAATCACAAACTAAATTTTTCTCCAATTTCATAAAAATACTGTTGAAGACATCTTAACGATTCAGAAATACATGTAAGAAACAACTCAGATACTACTAAATTCAGACGCTACTAACAGAAATCAAGGATAAAAAAATTCACTCGTAATTCTAGATTGAAAATTATTTTAGAATTCATTAATCAAGGATGATGTTATGAAAACTATAACCGTTAAAGCCAATAATCAGGTCGGAACAGTTGCTGAACATACTGTGGTTACGCAGAACAATATTCCGACAGTGATACAAGCTACTGATAAAACGAATTACGAGCTTCTTGATACAGCGTCTGGACGTGCACCGAAAAATATTGTTACCAAACGCATAGATAAAGACCTTCATGTTTCATTTGAGAATAATAGTGAAAACGCTGACCTTATTATTGAAGGGTTTTACGATGATATCGATGGTGCACTTGTTGGTGTCGCTGAAGATGGCAGTTATTACTATTACCTTCCCGATACAGGTGATGTGACAGATTATGTGACTGAATTACAAGTAGGCGAGGTGCAAGGCCAATCATTGGGTGGAGACGGATATGCAACTCCTTGGTGGCTAGGGGCGACAGGCGCTGAAGGTCTTGGTGCGTTGCCATGGTTAGTTGGTCTTGCAGGAGCAGGAGTTGCGGCAGCGGCTTTCTCTAGTAGTGGTGATGATAGTGATGCTGATGCCGACGCTGATGCCGACGCTGATGCCGACGCTGATGCCGATGCCGACGCTGATGCCGATGCCGATGCCGATGCCGATGCCGACGCTGATGCCGATGCCGATGCCGATGCCGACGCTGATGCCGATGCCGATGCCGACGCTGATGCCGATGCCGATGCCGATGCCGATGCCGATGCCGATGCCGATGCCGATGCCGATGCCGATGCCGATGCCGACGCTGATGCCGACGCTGATGCCGACGCTGATGCCGATGCTGATGCCGATGCTGATGCCGATGCCGATGCTGATGCCGATGCCGATGCCGATGCTGATGCCGATGCCGATGCCGATGCTGATGCCGATGCTGATGCCGACGCTGATGCCGATGCCGATGCCGATGCCGATGCCGATGCCGACGCTGATGCCGACGGCAAAGACGGTATTGATGGAAAATCCGCTCTTGAGCTGTTGATTGAAGCAGGCGCATTACCAGCAGGCGCAACAGTTGCTGATTTTATCGAATACCTAAGAGGTGAGGATGGCGTTGATGGCGCAGATGGGGTCGACGGTCAGGACGGTGCAGATGGTCGATCTGCTCTTGAGCTGTTGATCGCAGTGGGTGAATTGCCCCCAGATGCCACTATCGATGACTTTATCGAATACCTAAGAGGTGAGGATGGTGCAGACGGTGTCGACGGTCAGGACGGTGCAGATGGTCGATCTGCTCTTGAGCTGCTAATTGCAGTGGGCGAATTACCTGCAGATGCCACTGTCGATGATTTTATCGAATACTTAAGAGGTGCGGATGGCGTTGATGGCGCAGACGGTGCCGACGGTCAGGACGGCGCAGATGGTCGATCTGCTCTTGAGCTGTTGATTGCAGTAGGTGAATTACCTGCAGATGCTACTGTTGATGACTTTATCGACTACCTAAGAGGTGATGATGGCGCCGACGGCCAAGACGGCGTTGATGGCGCCGACGGCCAAGACGGCGTTGATGGCGCAGATGGCCAAGATGGTGCAGATGGTCGATCTGCTCTTGAGCTGCTAATTGCAGTGGGCGAATTGCCCGCAGATGCCACTGTCGATGACTTTATCGAATACCTAAGAGGTGAGGATGGCGCAGATGGCCAAGATGGTGTTGATGGCGCAGACGGTGTCGACGGTCAGGACGGTGCAGATGGTCGATCTGCTCTTGAGCTGTTGATTGCAGTAGGTGAATTACCTGCAGATGCTACTGTTGATGACTTTATCGACTACCTAAGAGGTGCAGACGGCGTAGATGGCGTAGATGGGGTCGATGGTCAGGACGGTGCAGATGGTCGATCTGCTCTTGAGCTGTTGATTGCAGTGGGCGAATTACCTGCAGATGCCACTGTCGATGATTTTATCGAATACCTAAGAGGTCAGGATGGCGCAGACGGTGTCGACGGTCAGGACGGTGCAGATGGTCGATCTGCTCTTGAGCTGCTAATTGCAGTGGGCGAATTACCTGCAGATGCCACTGTCGATGACTTTATCGAATACCTAAGAGGTCAGGATGGCGCTGATGGCGCAGATGGCCAAGATGGTGTTGATGGCGCAGACGGTGTCGACGGTCAGGACGGTGCAGATGGTCGATCTGCTCTTGAGCTGTTGATTGAAGTCGGTGCATTACCAGAAAATGCCACCGTCGCTGATCTGATTACCTTTTTAAGAGGTGATGATGGCGCCGACGGCCAAGACGGCGTTGATGGCGCAGATGGCCGATCCGCTCTTGAGCTGTTGATTGCAGTGGGCGAATTACCTGCAGATGCTACTGTTGATGACTTTATCGAATACCTAAGAGGTGATGATGGCATCAATGGCGCAGATGGTGCCGACGGTCAGGATGGTGCAGATGGTCGATCTGCTCTTGAGCTATTGATTGAAGTCGGTGCATTACCAGAAAATGCCACCGT
>NZ_JASMRR010000016.1:0-8301 GCF_041431175.1 Psychrobacter sp. Arc29
CGTACGCTTAGCCCTTGTAGTCTCTAACTTGTCCATGAATAAGCTCCTTTTTCGTAAACTTATTTCAGGACGGGACACTATTAGCAAAAAAAGCACCCAACTAAGTTGAGTGCTTTTTTATTACTATACAAATCTAATCAGATTTTTAGTTTGCTCTGATTAAAAGTTATTCCCACTCAATCGTCGCAGGTGGCTTGCTAGACACATCATAGGTCACACGTGAGACGTCAGCGATTTCATTCATGATGCGGTTTGATACCGTTTCAATCAAATCATACGGCAGATGCGCAAAGCGAGCCGTCATAAAGTCCACGGTCTCAACCGCACGTAGCGCGATTACCCACGCATAGCGGCGGCCATCGCCGACCACGCCGACTGATTTGATTGGCTGGAATACTGCAAAGGCTTGCGCCGTTTTGTCATACCAGCCTGAACGCTCAAGCTCTTGCATAAAGATAGCATCTGCCAAACGCAAGACATCGGCGTATTCTTTTTTCACTTCGCCCAAGATACGCACGCCAAGACCTGGACCTGGGAACGGATGACGATAGATCATTTTGGCTGGTAAGCCCAAAGTAATACCAAGCTTGCGCACTTCGTCTTTAAAGAGGTCACGTAACGGCTCAATCAGTTTAAATGCCAAGTCATCTGGCAAGCCGCCGACGTTATGATGGCTCTTAATGACGTGTGCTTTACCTTGATGTGATTTGGCAGACTCGATCACGTCTGGGTAAATCGTACCCTGTGCTAAGAACTCAACGACTTTACCATCGCTTTGCTCGCTCACTTGACGCGCACTATCAGCGAATACGTCAATGAAAGTTTTGCCAATGATTTTGCGTTTTTTCTCTGGATCAGACTCGCCTGCTAGCGCATCTAAGAATAAATCTTCAGCATCAACACGGATGACTTTGACGCCCATGTTTTCGGCAAAAACTTGCATGACCTGATCGCCTTCATGCAGACGCAAAAGACCATTATCCACGAACACACAGGTCAGCTGATCGCCAATGGCTTTGTGCAATAACGCTGCAACGACTGAGCTGTCCACCCCGCCTGACAGACCGAGCAATACTTGCTTGTCACCGACTTGCTCTTTGAGCTGCGCGATACGCATATCAGCGATATTATCTGGCGTCCACTCACCAGCACAATCGCAAATCTGATGAACGAAACGACCTAGCAGCGCTTGACCTTGTAGGGTGTGCGTCACTTCTGGGTGGAACTGTAGACCGTAGTATTGCTTATCATCATTGGCCATAATCGCAATCGGGCAGCTTGGCGTACTAGCAACGATGTCAAAACCTTCAGGTGCTTCGATGACTTTGTCACCATGGCTCATCCAAACGTTTAGCTTGGCAGCCGCGCCGTCAGTCTTGCTGTCTTCGATACCGTCAGTCAGCTGCGAGTGACCATTTACTTCGATGGTCGCTGCACCAAACTCATGAATATCACTGGCATGAACCTGCCCGCCAAAACGATCTGCCATCGCTTGCATACCGTAGCAAATACCCAATACAGGCACGCCTAGGTCAAACACCGCGTCATTGATACGCGGGCTGTTGTCTGCATGGACGCTCTCAGGGCCACCCGATAATATGACGCCTTTTGCGCCAAAATCGATGATGCGCTGAGTGTCGATGTCATAAGGGAACATCTCACAAAACACCCCAGAATCGCGCACACGGCGGGCGATTAACTGACTGTATTGCGAGCCAAAATCGAGGATTAAAATGCGGTCTTGCTTGATAGTTGGCGTCGATGATGCGGTCGTCATAAGGTGAGTATCCATCAATAAAAAATTGGTGCCCTATTTTAACAAGTTTCGGGGCAATGATGGCGATTGACGTGCGGTTTATTCGCAACTATTTTATTGGTGACTTACATTTGGAATGGGTAATCGTACTGCTGCATACCAAATATGGCATCTCATGATCGTTATATGGTATAAAAAGTATAGTACGGTGACATGGACGTTGATATTGTGCAAGTGTACGATATGCGTGCAATATGGAAGGGACTTTACATTATGTTCGCGTTTGATCTAAACCTCAAACTGCTGGCCTATCACGCCATGCAGCTGAGTATCGCCTTTATACTGTCGCTGCCCATTGCGCTCAATCGTGAGTTTCAAGACAATGGCGCAGGCCTCCGTACTTTTCCTTTGGTTACCATTGCCTCATGCGCCTTTATGCTGGTAGGGATGGATATCTATGACAGCCCCGACGCCCAAGCGCGCATTATGTATGGCATCATCACTGGCATGGGCTTTATTGGCGGCGGCGCGATTGTCAAAAACAAAGATGGCGCAGAAGGCACCGCGACGGCCGCAGGACTCTGGAACACTGGCGCTATTGGTATTTCAGTGGCTTACGCTCGCTACGAAATCGCCATCATCTTATCCGTGGTGGGATTTTTAATATTGCAATTTTCTACACCATTTAAAACTAAAGCAAAGCATAAAGACAAGTCTTAATTCTTTCTACTCTTCGATTTGCCATCCATCTACTTTAGCGTCATACAGAATATCATCTGCTAACCACCCCTTTTTCAGTAATCTTGACTTCAATTTACCACGCTGCTCTCTTTTGATTACTTTCCTGCGCACATTTTAATGCTATTAAATATCATTTATCTTACACCCCTTACTATTAAGTATTTTTACACAGCCCAATATTCACAAGGCTTGAAATCCCTTACGATAATTACGTGTTTTTTGTTGAATAATTTGACTGTAACTTTTTGAAAACAGACGTTAATTATCAGTCGAACTTTGTTACGTAATCATGTAGATTATAAATGTGGATGCCAAAAACACCAGTGAAACACATGGACGAGCGGCGTATTGCCTTGTGAAAAAAACAAGCGATTTTAGCAGCTTATACCGCTGTTTTATCCACCCAACTGGTACTATCGCAGCAGGGTAGCGAGTAGATTAATTGTAATATTGCTACATTGAGACTCGGTAACACAGTTGAGACTTGTTTGCCTCATTAATAGCAGTACAGGCAATCAATTGTCGGGTTATTTGCAAAAAAAATAAATAACCCATTGAATAAAAATGTTGCTGCCGTATTTTTTATCGACACCATCAAGCCCTAACGTTTCTAAAAAAAGGATGAAGAAATGAAAAAAATGGACTTCTTACCGCGCTCTGCTCTAAAGCTTAGTACTCTCACCTTAGCCATTGCCGCCGCTGCATCTTTTGCCACTACTAGCACCATGGCAGCTGAATGTCAGTTAAGCAGTGGCAATACTGGTAATGCCTCTGGTCTTGGAACAGACGCTTTGGCCTGTGGCCCAAATACTAGCGCCTTTGCTGATAATGCCACCGCAATAGGTCAGAACGCTTTTGCATCAGCGGTTAATGCTGTGGCGGTAGGCAACACCGCCTTTGCCTCTGATGAAAATACCGTCTCGATTGGGTCTAACTCACAAGCTGATGGTATCGACGCAGTAGCAGTTGGCGGCGGTGTATCTGAAAATGGGTCGCGTGCTGGCGCTCAAGCTTTGGGCAACTCAACCACGGCGATCGGCGGCGAGTCAATTGCCGATGGCGCAGGCGCAACCGCGATTGGTTGGCAGTCAAGCGCTACTGGTGCACAAGCACAAGCTTTTGGACACCAAGCTACCGCAAATGGCGCATTGTCTTTAGCGATTGGTGAAGACTCTCAAGCGCTAAGCGCTAACTCAACAGCCATTGGTAATCTATCTACTGCCACAGGCGTCGATGCACTAGCAATTGGTGATCAATCCAATGCAGCAGGTAATTCAACCACTGCTGTCGGCGGTGAGTCTGTGGCAACTGGCCCAGGCGCGACTGCTATTGGTTGGCAGTCAGGAGCAAACGCCGAGCGCGCTCAAGCGTTTGGTCATCTAGCTCAAGCAAATGGCGAACGTTCAACCGCCGTGGGTGAAGCTGCACAAGCACAAGGTGAACGCTCTGTCGCGCTAGGTAATGAATCGGTGGCAGGTGGCAGTAATGACACTGTCGCTATTGGTAATCTAGCCAATGCAGGTAATAACTCAGCCACCGCGGTCGGCGGTCAAGCCAATGCAGCAGGAACTGGCTCTACTTCGATTGGTTGGCAGTCAGCAGCAACTGGTTTACGCTCACAAGCGTTTGGTCATCTAGCCAGCGCTTCTGGCGAGCGTTCACTTGCGGTGGGTGAAGATGCTGCTGCACAGGGCGAGCGCTCTGTCGCGCTAGGCAACCAATCAGTGGCAGGCGGTTTAAATAGTATCGCTATTGGTAACGGCGCAACGGCAGCAGCTGACAATCAGATCGTCTTGGGTAATGCTGGTCAACTGCAAGCCAGTACCGCAGCACAGACAGGCACGACCAATCTTGTCACAACTGATGCCAACGGTACATTAGGTACCAGTGTCAGCGTAGACTCACTAGCAACCTCTAGACAATTCAACGACTTACGTAGTCGATATGATCGTCAAGAAGATCGCTTGGATGAAGCCGAAGACGGTATCGCAATGGCACTGTCTCTAGAGACGCCAGTGATTCCTGCTGGTAAGCGCTATGCCATGTCATTTGGTACCGGCTATTACAATAGTAGCTCAGCACTGAGTACTTCATTTGCTGGCAGAATGAGCGATAGCATGACCATTTCGGCCGGTGCAGGTGTCGGGCTTGATACTGGAAAAGTAGGTGCTCGCGGCGGTGTCACTTTTGCTTGGTAATTCATTTACGTAGTAACTGCTCATAAATATCTACTGCCGCCTTGAGCTTATATAAGCAGAGCGCAGTAGATATCACTGAACTTTCTCCAACCAATTGAAATGTATATAAACTCGCCTAAACAAGTCTTAATAAGTATCTAACTAGATCATTTTACGAGACTTTAATATTTAAAAAAACAGGATAAAAAATTATGAAAATGGAATTCTCATCACGTTCAGCGCTAAAGATCAGTACACTCGCTCTAGCAGTCGCCACAGCGTCTTTTAGCACTACCGCCGTGATGGCAGCTGATGGCAGCACGATGGCTCTGGCCTATGGCAATCAAGCCATGGCAGGCGGCACCAATGATACGGTTGCACTCGGTAGTCAAGCAAATGCAGGTATGAACTCTGCAACCGCTGTTGGTGGTCAAGCCAATGCAGCAGGTCTGGGCTCAACCTCGATTGGTTGGCAATCAAAAGCCACCGCTGAACGCGCCCAAGCATTTGGTCATCTAGCCAATGCTAGCGGTGTGCGTGCAACGGCCGTCGGTGAAGCGGCAATGGCGGGCGGAACGAACGATACGGTCGCTGTCGGTAATCAAGCAAATGCAGGTATGAACTCAGCGACCGCTGTCGGTGGTCAAGCCAATTCGGCAGGTTTGGGCTCTACCTCTATCGGCTGGCAATCAAAAGCCACCGCTGAGCGCGCTCAAGCATTCGGCCACCTAGCCAATGCTAGCGGCGTACGCTCAACCGCTGTCGGTGAAGCAGCAATGGCGGGTGGAACGAATGATACGGTCGCTGTCGGTAATCAAGCAAACGCAGGTATGAACTCTGCGACTGCTGTCGGCGGTCAAGCCAATGCAGCAGGTCTGGGTTCAACCTCTATCGGTTGGCAGTCAAAAGCTACGGGCGAACGCGCGCAAGCGTTTGGTCATCTAGCCAATGCCAGTGGTATGCGTGCAACGGCTATTGGTGAAGCGGCCGCCGCACAGGGCGAAGCTTCTATTGCGATTGGTAATATTTCAATGGCTAGTGGATTAAATAGTATCGCTATCGGTAACGGCGTAAAAGCCACTAATAAGCATCAGGTCGTCTTAGGTAACGCAGGCCAAGTGAAATCCAGTACCGCCTCACAGACAGGTCAAGTCAGTATTGTGACGATTGATGAAAATGGCACATTAGGTACCATGCTCGTTGACTATTATAAGTCTGCTCAATAATACGAGAAAAACTACCGCTCATTCCATAAACAATAAAAACCCCGCCATCGCGGGGTTTTTTGCTATTTAACTATAATAAAGCTTATGAGCAAAGCATTGAGTAAATCTCTAAACGAGTACATCAGCCATTCACCAAAACTCCATATCTGCTTTATAACCGCTTTTATAATGTGCTAAAGGCGCTTTGAATACGATTCAATCCTTCCATCAATACTGATCTAGGACAAGCCACATTTAGGCGCATTTTAAGATGTCCTTCCTCACCGTATTTGATCCCAGCATTGAGCTCCACTTTTGCCGCACGTAAAATATCATAAAGCTGCTCGTCGTCTTGACTGTACGCTGAGCAATCCAGCCAAATCAGATAGGACGCTTCTGGACGCATGACCTTAATATTTGGCAGATGCTCAGCGAAAAACTGCATGGTTAAATCAATATTAGCCTCAATATATGTCAGCGCCTGTGCCAACCATTCATCGCCTTGCTCATAGGCATTACGCATCGCTGTATAGGCAAATAAATTCAGCTCATACTCGTCATTTAATTGCTGCTGCTGGCTGATTTTTTGAAGTAAACCGTCATCTTTAGCAAAGATCATCGAGCCTTTGATACCCGCGATATTAAAGGTTTTGGTCATCGAGGTCAGGCTGACCACCTTGTGCTCATAGCCTTGCGCTAGCGTCAAAAACGGCGTGAACGTGTGACCGCTCAAGGTTAAATCTTGATGAATCTCATCACTGACAATCGCTACATCATGCTTTTTACAAATCGTCAGTAACGCTTCAAGCTCATCTCTCGTCCATACGCGCCCGCCCGGATTGTGCGGATTGCAGAGTAAATACAGCTTCACATCATGCTCTATTATTTTGGCTTCGATATCCGCTAAATTTAAATGATATTTGCCCTCGCTCTCTTGTAACGATGAGGTGATGAGCGTACGACCATTTTGCTCAACTTTACTCATAAATGGCGCGTAAATCGGATCATTGACCAGTACCGCATCCCCTACTTCGGTAAAGACGTTCATCATCAGCGCTAGGCTTGGGACGACACCTGGCGAGAACAAGATATTTTCTTTAGCAAGCGGCAACTCATAGCGACTGCCATGCCAATCAATAATCGCGTCGTACAGCGCCTCGGTAGGTTTGGTATAGCCCAATATGCCATGCTGCACGGCTTGCTCAATCGCGTTTAAGATAGGCGGCGCGGCCTTAAAATCCATATCAGCCACCCACAGCGGAATCGTGTCATCGCTATAGTGCCATTTGAGCGACCCTGTATCCCGTCTGTCGATGACCTCATCAAAGTTATACAACACCCGCACTCTCCTTTATTTAAAATAATGGTTCAGGGTACAACATGAATAGCGTCATCAACAATCGCTTTATGCAGGATATATAAAGTCGCTATCTGATTATCAACATCACGCCTATTTCGTCCCTTTTAAAACCTGATACTATTGGCTAATAGTGGTATACACTCAAAGCATCAATCAAGGAGACAGATGATGACGACACCAGACCAACAGCCACGTAAGGACACGCAAGCATACGTCTTGACCAAATCCGATATCGATAACACGCCTGAGACTGAGCATGTCCATCAGTTCAATGAGCACGCTATACGCCATACGGTGTCGCTCAGTGATATCGTTGGTCTGACGAAATTTGGCTTGCACCTCGTACGGGTGGAAGCGGGAGATGAGACGACGACGCATCACTATCATGAAGAGTCTGATGAGTTTATTTATGTGCTGTCAGGCGAGCTATCGCTGCGCTATGGCGATGAGCATTATCAGCTGAGTGCTGGAGATTTCGTCGGCTTCCCTGCTCATGGCGCGGCGCACTCGATGCGTAATGAGAGCGATACCGATGCCACTTACTTGATGGGCGGCAGCCGACCACCGATTGACATTACCCTGTATCCAGAGATCAATCGCAAGATGTATAAGATCCATGGCAAAAAAGAGTATGTGGATATGGAAGATTTGGGGGAAGTTTAAACTATGTAGTGGTGAAAAGTAGCCAATCCTGCCATCCGCTATTATCTGCTTATCTAGGCGTGGCGAGGCTACGGTTTGTGTCATTCCTGTTTGGTCACGATACTGCCCCAAAACCTAGCCTTCGCAACACGCCTATCCAAGCAGGATAGCCGCTACTGTCAGGGCTAAAACGCGACTTCGTAGCAACCTTTATAGGAAAAGTAAGATTATATTTAATCAAAAATAAAGTTTTCTACATCATTCAAAGCATCGTTTCTATTAGGGTGTGTTGACATATATAGAATAATTGATAATCATAGTGTTATGACTAGATTAACCCTATGTGATGCCCAGTGGGCAAAGATAGCACCGTATTGTGCAGGTAAAGAGACCGATGTTGGTAGAACAGCGGTAAATAAT
>NZ_JASMRR010000017.1:0-5736 GCF_041431175.1 Psychrobacter sp. Arc29
TCTATAATACGCCCTCATCAGACGGACTGGCAGTGAGAGATGTGTAGATTACACATTGATAACGCGGTTAACCTGTTGAAACAAATTAAAATAAAGCTTGACAATTCAAATCATTATGATAAGATAGTCGGCTCGCTAGATAGCTTAACCGGCAACGGAAAAAGCGAATAGCGAAAGATTTACCCTATATATCGATGACTGGACGACAGTGATTGAGACTATTTAAAAGCATAACTAAAGAACAACTTGTGTGGATTTTTGCTGATTCAGAATGCTAAAAAATAAAGTTGACTATCTTTTCTTTTCGGAAAGATTATTAACTATAAAAATTATCATTTAAGACAGCAGAAAAACTCAAAGTTAATTCATTACGAACATAATTTTTAGCGATTTTGCCAGATTAGATGAGCCAAGTTTAGAAGCTTCTTTAAAGAGCTTCATAGCAAGATTAAACTGAAGAGTTTGATCATGGCTCAGATTGAACGCTGGCGGCAGGCTTAACACATGCAAGTCGAGCGGAAACGATGATAGCTTGCTATCAGGCGTCGAGCGGCGGACGGGTGAGTAATACTTAGGAATCTACCTAGTAGTGGGGGATAGCACGGGGAAACTCGTATTAATACCGCATACGTCCTACGGGAGAAAGGGGGCAACTTGTTGCTCTCGCTATTAGATGAGCCTAAGTCGGATTAGCTAGATGGTGGGGTAAAGGCCTACCATGGCGACGATCTGTAGCTGGTCTGAGAGGATGATCAGCCACACCGGGACTGAGACACGGCCCGGACTCCTACGGGAGGCAGCAGTGGGGAATATTGGACAATGGGGGAAACCCTGATCCAGCCATGCCGCGTGTGTGAAGAAGGCCTTTTGGTTGTAAAGCACTTTAAGCAGTGAAGAAGACTCTTCGGTTAATACCCGGAGACGATGACATTAGCTGCAGAATAAGCACCGGCTAACTCTGTGCCAGCAGCCGCGGTAATACAGAGGGTGCAAGCGTTAATCGGAATTACTGGGCGTAAAGCGAGCGTAGGTGGCTTGATAAGTCAGATGTGAAATCCCCGGGCTTAACCTGGGAACTGCATCTGAAACTGTTAGGCTAGAGTAGGTGAGAGGGAAGTAGAATTTCAGGTGTAGCGGTGAAATGCGTAGAGATCTGAAGGAATACCGATGGCGAAGGCAGCTTCCTGGCATCATACTGACACTGAGGCTCGAAAGCGTGGGTAGCAAACAGGATTAGATACCCTGGTAGTCCACGCCGTAAACGATGTCTACTAGTCGTTGGGTCCCTTGAGGACTTAGTGACGCAGCTAACGCAATAAGTAGACCGCCTGGGGAGTACGGCCGCAAGGTTAAAACTCAAATGAATTGACGGGGGCCCGCACAAGCGGTGGAGCATGTGGTTTAATTCGATGCAACGCGAAGAACCTTACCTGGTCTTGACATATCTAGAATCCTGCAGAGATGCGGGAGTGCCTTCGGGAATTAGAATACAGGTGCTGCATGGCTGTCGTCAGCTCGTGTCGTGAGATGTTGGGTTAAGTCCCGCAACGAGCGCAACCCTTGTCCTTAGTTACCAGCGGGTTAAGCCGGGAACTCTAAGGATACTGCCAGTGACAAACTGGAGGAAGGCGGGGACGACGTCAAGTCATCATGGCCCTTACGACCAGGGCTACACACGTGCTACAATGGTAGGTACAGAGGGCAGCTACACAGCGATGTGATGCGAATCTCAAAAAGCCTATCGTAGTCCAGATTGGAGTCTGCAACTCGACTCCATGAAGTAGGAATCGCTAGTAATCGCGGATCAGAATGCCGCGGTGAATACGTTCCCGGGCCTTGTACACACCGCCCGTCACACCATGGGAGTTGATTGCACCAGAAGTGGATAGCTTAACCTTAGGGGGAGCGTTCACCACGGTGTGGTTGATGACTGGGGTGAAGTCGTAACAAGGTAGCCGTAGGGGAACCTGCGGCTGGATCACCTCCTTATAGACGCATTCGGTCAGCAAGAATTCACAACAAGTTGTTCTTTAGTTTAAGCTTACGTTTTAACAAACGTATTAGGGTCTGTAGCTCAGCTGGTTAGAGCACCGTGTTGATAACGCGGGGGTCAGTGGTTCGAGTCCACTTAGACCCACCATTTTATAATGGGGCCATAGCTCAGTTGGTAGAGCGCCTGCCTTGCACGCAGGAGGTCAACGGTTCGACTCCGTTTGGCTCCACCACTACTAAGACGGTCAGTAAGCTTTAAGTGCTAATTAGTATAAATAGAAACAAGTGATTCGTCTTGAATAAAGACACGATTACTTCTTTCTGTTTTATACAGAACCTGTTATTCGACGAGGATACAGGAACTATTTAAAAACATAGATATGAGTCTGGGTTAGGAAGCGCGTGTTCACGCGCACTTCCTAACCTTAATAACTCACCTCTTAACGACATCAGTTGTTATCCCAGGGGTGAGTTATTAAAAAAGTAAAGAGAACTGAATCAAGCGTATAAACATAGGTGATATCGTTATCATAATTAGATTGTATGACACTTAGAAGTCGAAAGACTACTTGGGGTTGTATGGTCAAGTAATGAAGCGCACATGGTGGATGCCTTGGCAGTCAGAGGCGATGAAAGACGTGACAGCCTGCGATAAGCTTCGGGGAGGCGGCAATATCCTGTGATCCGGAGATTTCTGAATGGGGAAACCCACTTACCATAAGGTAGGTATCCTAATTTATTAGGAAGCGAACGAGGGGAAGTGAAACATCTCAGTACCCTTAGGAATAGACATCAATTGAGATTCCCCTAGTAGCGGCGAGCGAACGGGGAGAAGCCGATTAGTGCTAATGTAGAAGAACAGCGTGGGAAAGCTGACCGTAGTAGGTGATAGTCCTGTATTCGAAACATTAGCGTTAACATATTAAGTAGAGCGGGGCACGAGAAATCCTGTTTGAAGATGGGGGGACCATCCTCCAAGGCTAAATACTCCTGACTGACCGATAGTGAACCAGTACCGTGAGGGAAAGGCGAAAAGAACCCCTGTGAGGGGAGTGAAATAGAACCTGAAACCGTGTGCGTACAAGCAGTGGGAGCCCACTTGTTGGGTGACCGCGTACCTTTTGTATAATGGGTCAGCGACTTATATTCTGTAGCAAGGTTAACCGTTTAGGGGAGCCGTAGGGAAACCGAGTCTTAATAGGGCGAATAGTTGCAGGGTATAGACCCGAAACCGAGTGATCTATCCATGAGCAGGTTGAAAGTGCCGTAACAGGCACCGGAGGACCGAACCCACTGTCGTTGAAAAGCCAGGGGATGACTTGTGGATAGGGGTGAAAGGCTAATCAAACTCGGTGATAGCTGGTTCTCCCCGAAAGCTATTTAGGTAGCGCCTCGGACGAACACCATTGGGGGTAGAGCACTGTTTCGGCTAGGGGGTCATACCGACTTACCAAACCGATGCAAACTCCGAATACCGATGAGTGATATCCGGGAGACACACGGTGGGTGCTAACGTCCATCGTGGAGAGGGAAACAACCCAGACCGCCAGCTAAGGCCCCAAATTCCTAGTTAAGTGGGAAACGAGGTGGGAAGGCATAGACAGCTAGGAGGTTGGCTTAGAAGCAGCCATCCTTTAAAGAAAGCGTAATAGCTCACTAGTCGAGTCGGCCCGCGCGGAAGATGTAACGGGGCTCAAACTAGGAGCCGAAGCTGCGGATTTGAATTTGTTTTCAAGTGGTAGGGGAGCGTTGTGTAAGCCTGTGAAGGTGTGTTGTAAAGCATGCTGGAGGTATCACAAGAGCGAATGCTGACGTGAGTAACGATAATGCGAGTGAAAAGCTCGCACGCCGGAAGATCAAGGGTTCCAGTCCAACGTTAATCGGGGCTGGGTGAGTCGACCCCTAAGGCGAGGCCGAAAGGCGTAGTCGATGGGAAATCGGTTAATATTCCGATACTTGTTTATAATGCGATGGAGGGACGGAGAAGGTTATGTCAGCCTGGCGTTGGTTGTCCAGGTGAAAGGATGTAGGTTTATAGCTTAGGTAAATCCGGGCTATTCTATACCGAGATCTGATAGCAAGCTGTACTTGTACAGCGAAGTGGCAAATACCATGCTTCCAGGAAAAGCTTCTAAGCAATAGTTATAAACGAATCGTACCCTAAACCGACACAGGTGATCAGGTAGAGAATACCAAGGCGCTTGAGAGAACTCTGCTGAAGGAACTAGGCAAAATGGTACCGTAACTTCGGGAGAAGGTACGCTGTTGGTGGTGATAGGACTTGCTCCTTGAGCTGCTGGCAGTCGCAGATACCAGGCTGCTGCAACTGTTTATTAAAAACACAGCACTCTGCAAACACGAAAGTGGACGTATAGGGTGTGATGTCTGCCCGGTGCTGGAAGGTTAATTGATGGGGTTAGCGTAAGCGAAGCTCTTGATCGAAGCCCCAGTAAACGGCGGCCGTAACTATAACGGTCCTAAGGTAGCGAAATTCCTTGTCGGGTAAGTTCCGACCTGCACGAATGACATAATGATGGCAGCGCTGTCTCCAGCAGAGACTCAGTGAAATCGAAATCGCAGTGAAGATGCTGTGTACCCGCGGCTAGACGGAAAGACCCCGTGAACCTTTACTACAGCTTTACATTGAACTTTGACCTGACTTGTGCAGGATAGGTGGGAGGCTTTGAAGCCGAGACGCTAGTCTTGGTGGAGCCAATCTTGAAATACCACCCTGGTCATGTTGGGGTTCTAACTCAGGTATAACAATACCGAGGACAATGTATGGTGGGTAGTTTGACTGGGGCGGTCTCCTCCTAAAGAGTAACGGAGGAGTACGAAGGTGCGCTCAGACCGGTCGGAAATCGGTCGTAGAGTATAAAGGCAAAAGCGCGCTTAACTGCGAGACCCACAAGTCGAGCAGGTACGAAAGTAGGTCTTAGTGATCCGGTGGTTCTGTATGGAAGGGCCATCGCTCAACGGATAAAAGGTACTCTGGGGATAACAGGCTGATACCGCCCAAGAGTTCATATCGACGGCGGTGTTTGGCACCTCGATGTCGGCTCATCTCATCCTAGGGCTGAAGCAGGTCCTAAGGGTATGGCTGTTCGCCATTTAAAGAGGTACGCGAGCTGGGTTTAGAACGTCGTGAGACAGTTCGGTCCCTATCTACCGTGGGCGTTGGAAATTTGAGAGGATCTGCTCCTAGTACGAGAGGACCAGAGTGGACGAACCTCTGGTGTTCGGGTTGTCACGCCAGTGGCATTGCCCGGTAGCTACGTTCGGATGGGATAACCGCTGAAAGCATCTAAGCGGGAAGCCCACCTCAAGATTAGATTTCCCTAAAGAGCCGTTCAAGACTAGGACGTTGATAGGCAGGGTGTGGAAGCGCAGCGATGCGTGTAGCTAACCTGTACTAATTGCTCGTTTGGCTTGACCATACAACACCCAAGTGGTTTGTATACAAGTCTAATTAATCTATCTTGTATAAGCGTAAGCTTATAGAATAAAGAAAGAACATTTCGATATCACCGTTAACCTTGATTCAGTTAGGTTACAAGTTGATCGACAACAAGCTCAAACTTGATGTCAATAAAAACAACAACAGACTCATATCTAACCCCCTTTGCTGACGACAATAGCGCGATGGCCCCACCTGATCCCTTCCCGAACTCAGAAGTGAAACATCGTTGCGCCAATGGTAGTGTGGTTCGCCCATGTGAGAGTAGGTCATCGTCAGCTCTCTAT
>NZ_JASMRR010000018.1:0-1010 GCF_041431175.1 Psychrobacter sp. Arc29
CTCTAATTTCATTCGGATTAGGTTTTCCTCCGAAGGGCAGTCCATCTTCGATATTTTAAAAGTTGTTTTATTCATAGTTACATTTATATCCGGGTGGTGGTTCAAAAAGTAGGCTGAAAAAAAACAGGCTGAGAAATTGATAAATAGTGAAATGCAAATGACACTATACATCAAATGCCCAGCCTGTCTAAGTGACAATATAAAGAAAAATGGTTTCAAAAGCCATACCCCAGGGGCACTATCAAAACAGGTCTCTTAATCAATTAATAGTCTACTTATAATAGACTGCAATAATGGAACTACTTATAACAGACTATTTTAGGTGTTTATGTTTATCAGAGCATAGAGCGCCAATCAAAGATCAAGATGCCAAGCGTGCCAAAAGTGAGCTCATATAGCTTGCTGCTGATCATGGTCACAAAATTGCCGCCTTCTATGTTGAAAACGAGTCAGACGCAACTTTAATATGTCCACAGTTAATGTAACTGATAAATGATGCCCATGAAGGCGATATAATTTGGTTGAGCAGATTGACCGCTTAGCACGTTTAAACCAAGCTGATTGGGATACTCTCAAAAGAATGCTATTAGAAAAGAAGCTGGCGGTAGTATCAGAAGAGCTACCGACCTCTTATATAACGCCTCAATCTGATAGCAGCATTGAATTTATGAGCAGCGTATTACAGGCCATCAATTCGATGATGCTTTATATGCTCGCTGCTATTGCTAGAAAGGACTATGAAGATCGACGTAACCGTCAGATGTAAGGTATTTCTCGTACTAAGGTAGAAAGTAAATATTCAGGACGTAGGAAAGATACCGAGAAGCGTAAGATTATCGCTAGCCTTCTGAAATCTGGGCGTAGTTATTCTGAAATACAAGCTACAGCTAAGTGCTCGCGTCATTTGATAGCTGTATAGCTAAATAAATACTCAAATACTCAAATACTCAAATACTCAAATACTCAAATACTCAAATACTCAAATACTCAAATACTCAAATACTCAAATA
>NZ_JASMRR010000018.1:1110-1358 GCF_041431175.1 Psychrobacter sp. Arc29
CTCAAAATTATTTTGAGGATCTGTAATAACCTTGTCAAATAAAAATTGTCTGTTATCAAAGTTCCTCTAATATATTCTGTTTAAGTAAGAAAAATATTGATTACGTTTCAGGTTACAGTATTTTAGCCGAATCTTTTATAAACGAATCATTATCGTAACGATGACACAAATACTAGGGTGTGTTGACATATATAGAATAATTGATAATCATAGTGTTATGACTAGATTAACCCTAAGTGATGCCCAGT
>NZ_JASMRR010000019.1:0-1329 GCF_041431175.1 Psychrobacter sp. Arc29
TGTCCCGTCCTGAAATAAGTTTACGAAAAAGGAGCTTATTCATGGACAAGTTAGAGACTACAAGGGCTAAGCGTACGCAAAAAGATTACACGCTAGGCTTTAAATTGGCCGTCGTTGACAGTGTAGAAAAAGGCGACATGACCTACAAACAAGCGCAAGCGATTTATGGCATACAAGGACGCAGTACCGTATTGGTATGGCTGCGACGTCATGGTAAATTAGACTGGACCCACCTACCTAAGAGTCAGACCATGCCATCTAAAGAAACCCCAGCGCAAACCATAAAACGTCTAGAACGTGAACTGGCTGATGCCAAAGCGCATAACCTTATTTTAAGCAAAGTCGTCGAAGTATTTGAAAACGACTATGGAGTACATGCTAGAAAAAAGTCTGCTACGGCATCCTCTGGCAGCTCAAAACAGACAAACAAATAAGTTTAGCCCAAGGATGCCGGTTGCTTAGTGTTAGCCCGCAAGCGGTGTATCAACACCGTATCCGGCAGCATGACAAAGCAAGCAGGTTTGCAGTCATCAAGGACTGGGTACAAGCGTATCGCATGCTAATGCCTCGCATAGGAGGTCGGAAGTTATATTGGCTCATTAAGCCTAAGCTGATAGCGTATGGTATAAAGATTGGCCGTGATGGGTTCTTTGATTATTTAAGAGCACATCGCTTGTTGGTTAAGCCCAAACGTAGCTATAACAAGACTACCTTTAGCAAACATTGGATGAAAAAGCATCCCAATTTAACGAAGGATGCACCAGCACCTATTAAACCTGAGCAGACGTTGGTCGCCGATATCACTCATGTTACCTCTAAGCAAGGGGTGCACTATTTATCTTTAGTGACAGATGCTTATTCAAGACAGATTATGGGCTATCATTTAAGTGAGAGTATGCCAGCGACTGAGGTTGTAAAAGCGCTCAAGATGGCGGCCCAAAGGCGACGTTATACTCATGAAGTGATTCATCACTCTGATAGAGGCCTTCAGTACTGTGCATCAGAGTATCAAGAGGTACTTAGAGTAAATAACATCACACCGTCTATGACCGATGGCTATGATTGTTATCAAAATGCGTTGGCTGAGCGGGTCAATGGTATTTTAAAGAATGAATTCTTATTATATGAGTGCAATACGATGAGTGAGCTTAAACAGCTCATCGATGAGTCTGTTTATGTCTATAACAATATCAGACCTCATTTAAGTTTAAATATGAGAACACCTGCCCAGGTACATGACCGTTATTTATGTCCTGTTTAATGTAAAAAGCCAAATACTCAGGGTATCTGGCTCATTAAAAAATCATCAATCTATTTTAGGACGGGACA
>NZ_JASMRR010000020.1:0-1293 GCF_041431175.1 Psychrobacter sp. Arc29
CAACACCCAAAAAAAAGCCACCCTAGATAGGATGGCTTTTTTATGACTAATTCATAATCTCATTGCTGAGACTTAAGTCTTAGTTCAATACGTTAGCAACAACACCAGCGCCTACAGTACGGCCGCCTTCACGAATTGCGAAGCGAAGACCTTTGTCCATAGCGATTGGGTGGATAAGCTCTACGCCCATCTCAACGTTATCACCAGGCATTACCATTTCAGTACCGTCTTGTAATTGGATTGCGCCAGTTACGTCAGTGGTACGGAAGTAGAACTGTGGACGATAGCCGTTTAGGAATGGTGTGTGACGACCACCCTCTTCTTTTGACAGTACATATACTTCTGCGTCAAACTTGGTGTGAGGCGTGATTGAACCTGGCTTCGCTAGTACTTGGCCACGTTGTACGTCTTCACGCTTAGTACCACGTAGTAGTACACCACAGTTTTCGCCTGCACGACCTTCGTCAAGCAGTTTACGGAACATCTCTACACCAGTACAGGTGGTTTTTTGAGTGTCACGGATACCAACGATTTCGATCTCGTCACCAACTTTTACGATACCAGACTCAACACGACCAGTTACTACGGTACCACGACCTGAGATTGAGAATACGTCTTCGATTGGCATTAGGAATGCTTTGTCAACGTCACGCTCTGGCTCTGGGATGTAGGTGTCTAGTACGCCTAGTAGTTCTACAACGGCTGGTTGGCCGTATTTTTCTTGTGAGCCTTTTAGGGCTTCAGTAGCAGAACCGTGGATGATTGGGGTGTCATCACCTGGGAAGTCATAGTCGTTCAATAGTTCGCGAACTTCCATTTCTACTAGTTCTAGTAGTTCTTCGTCATCTACCATGTCACATTTGTTCATGAATACGATGATGTATGGTACGCCAACCTGACGTGACAACAAGATGTGCTCACGAGTCTGTGGCATAGGGCCGTCAGTTGCTGATACGACTAGGATTGCGCCGTCCATCTGGGCTGCACCGGTGATCATGTTTTTAACATAATCGGCGTGACCTGGGCAATCTACGTGTGCATAGTGACGGCTGTCTGTGTCATATTCTACGTGTGAGGTGTTGATGGTGATACCACGTGCTTTTTCTTCTGGTGCTGAGTCAATAGACGCGTAGTCTTTTGCTTCGCCACCAGAGGTGATTGCAGCTACGGTTGCGATTGCAGCGGTAAGGGTGGTTTTACCATGGTCAACGTGTCCGATTGTACCGACGTTGACGTGTGGCTTGCTACGTTCAAACTTGGCCTTTGCCATGGGTATTTCCTCTTTTTTTTGGT
>NZ_JASMRR010000021.1:0-1223 GCF_041431175.1 Psychrobacter sp. Arc29
GTCATGCCACCAAAACCGCTCACCCAGATCAGCGCCAAGCTTGCCTTTATTATCTCAGCCATCGTCATTGCTATTATGGGTATTACCATGATTGGCTTTGGCTGGGTACCGCATCTGTCTCTTATCCTTGCCATCTGTGTCCTACTCGCTATTGGTATGACCAAAGGTCTCAGCTTTGATGACATGCAAGCACAAATGGCCTCAGGTGTCATGCGCGGTATCGGTGCCATCTATTTGTTCTTCTTTATTGGTTTGATGGTTGCCACTTTGATGATGTCAGGCGCCATTCCTACTTTGATGTACTTTGGCTTTCAGCTGATCTCACCTGAGTATTACTATATCTCCGCCTTTATCTTGACCTCCATTATTGGTATCGCTTTAGGTAGCAGTTTGACGACGGCTGCAACACTTGGTGTGGCCTTTATTGGGATGAGTAATGCCTTTGATGCCAATGTGGCGATAGCAGCAGGGGCAGTGGTGTCAGGGGCGTTCTTCGGTGATAAGATGTCGCCCTTGTCTGATACTTGTACCATTGCGTCTTCTGTTGTTGGTATTGATCTGTTTGAGCATATTCGTAATATGATGTATACGACAGTGCCTGCGTGGATACTGACAGTCATCCTGTTCTGGATGTTCTCAGGTCAGACCGTCAGTGCTGATCTGAGTCAAGTGACCATACTACAAGGACAGCTAATAGAGAGTGGTCTAGTGCATGGGTATTCAGTATTACCCTTTGTGATATTGGTAGGGTTAGCGCTGTTTCGGGTCAATGCGATCTATACGATTATCTGTACGATTGCCGCGGCATTGATCATTACTTATATCCATAGCTCACCAAGCTTTGGTCAGTTAGGCGGTTATTTGTTTGCCGGTTATGCGCCCGCTGAGTCATTAGAGTTGGGTGAGGTGGGCGGTATGCTGTCACGCGGCGGTGTACAGAGTATGTTCTTTACACAGGCAATTGTGATATTGGCACTGAGTTTAGGTGGGTTATTAACGGCATTAGGGATTTTGCCAGCATTATTGTCTGGTATCAAAGACACGCTTACGACATCAGGACGGGCGATCTTTGCGGCAGCGATGTCGGCACTGAGCATTAATGTACTGATTGGGGAGCAGTATTTGAGTATTTTATTATCCGGTACGGCCTTTCGGTCGACGTTTGAGCGCTTGCACCTGCATCCGAAGAATTTGTCTCGTACGATTGAGGATGCAGGAACGGT
>NZ_JASMRR010000002.1:0-255017 GCF_041431175.1 Psychrobacter sp. Arc29
CCTGTTTAATGTAAAAAGCCAAATACTCAGGGTATCTGGCTCATTAAAAAATCATCAATCTATTTTAGGACGGGACAATCATTTTAGTTAAACTAAAATATTATGCATTTTTCTTACTACGGCCGTGACGCTTACGCTCACTTTCAGTCAGGTAGCGTTTACGAATACGTACTGCTTTTGGTGTTACTTCAACTAGCTCATCATCTTGAATGAATTCAAGCGCCTGCTCAAGCGTAAACTTAACTGCTGGCGTCAAAGTCAACGCTTCATCAGTACCACTAGCACGTACGTTAGTAAGCTGCTTACCGGTTGTTGGGTTAACCGTCATATCATCGTTACGAGAGTTAAGACCAATAATCATACCTTCATAAACTTCGAGCTGTGGCTCAGCAAATAACTTACCACGTTTTTGTAGGTTAAACAGTGCAAAGCCTAGGCAAGTACCGTTTGCCATAGAAACCAATACGCCGTTTGAACGACCACCCACATCACCGATCTTTTGTGGACCGTAATGTGAGAAGCTTGACGTCATGATACCACTACCTGAGGTCAGTGTTAAAAACTCAGAACGGAAACCGATCAAACCACGAGCTGGTACTGTTGCCTCAATACGCATACGGCCTTTACCATCAAGCTCCATATTGGTCATTTCGCCTTTGCGTAGACCAACCTGCTCCATGATAGAACCCTGATGCTCTTCTTCGATATCGAAGACAACGTTTTCATACGGCTCTTGTAACTTGCCATCAACTTCTTTTACGATAACTTCTGGGCCTGAAACACCCATCTCGAAGCCTTCACGGCGCATGTTTTCAATAAGTACAGATAGATGAAGCTCACCACGACCTGATACTTTGAACTTATCTGGAGATTCAGTGTCTTCTACACGTAGTGCAACGTTATGAATCAACTCACGCTCAAGACGCTCACGAATATTACGTGACGTGACAAACTTACCATCACGACCAGCAAATGGTGAATTATTTACTTGGAAATTCATTGATACGGTAGGCTGATCAACCGTTAATGCTGGTAATGCTTCAACATTATTAGGATCACAAATCGTATCTGAGATATTAAGTGCATCAATACCTGTGATACAAACGATATCACCAGCCTGTGCATCTTCAACATCAATACGATCAAGGCCATGGTAGCCCATAATTTTTAGGATACGACCGTTACGTGTCTTACCATGCTTATCAATAACAGTAACTGGTGTATTAACTTTCACTTTACCGCGCTGGATACGACCAATACCGATAACACCAACGAAGCTATTGTAATCAAGGCTTGAGATCTGCATACGGAATGGTGCGTCTGCATCAACTTGTGGTGCTTGTACAACATCAACAATAGTTTTAAATAGTGGCGTCATGTCATCAGCTAAATCATCTGCTTCCAAACCTGCAATACCATTTAACGCTGATGCATAAACCACTGGGAAATCAAGCTGCTCATCAGTCGCACCTAGATTATCGAACAAATCAAAAATTTGATCCATTACCCAATCAGGGCGTGAGCCAGGACGGTCAATTTTATTGATAACAACAATTGGCTTTAGACCTTGCTCAAATGCTTTTTGCGTTACAAAACGAGTCTGAGGCATCGGGCCATCGACAGCATCAACAACCAAAAGTACGCAATCAACCATCGACATTACACGCTCAACTTCACCACCAAAATCGGCGTGACCTGGGGTATCAACGATATTAATACGGTATTCAGTTTCTGAAGTCTGATCTGTCCAACGAATGGCTGTATTTTTAGCCAAAATAGTAATACCACGTTCTTGCTCAATATCACCTGAATCCATTGCACGTTCAGCAATGTTTGCACGATCGCCAAAAGTACCAGATTGATGTAATAATTTATCAACCAAAGTTGTTTTACCGTGGTCAACGTGGGCAATAATTGCAATGTTACGCAGGTGTTTGATATCGTTCGCCATATAAAATGCTCGTGTCGTCTTAAAAAAATGCAGTAGCAATAAGCGCCGCTGGATAAACTCTTATCATCAATCAGATAGATATTGAATTCTAGATGATACACAATAAATGCTATCGCTCAGAAAATCTCAATATAATCAAATATCTATGCCGATAAATTCATCGTACAGATAGCTATGCTAATGTACATTCTGTCAATTTACAGAATGTTTGGGTGGCTAGTATAACATTATTGATTCATAAATTTATGAAATAACTTACTTTTCTCAATACATAAATAAAAAAAGCCACCCAATTGGGTGGCTTTTTTTGTAACCATATATCTAACTATACGATTAATTATCTAATACTTACTGAACAACCATATCTTTAGTTTGTTCAACAGTCATAGTTTTGTCACCAGTGATGATGGCATAAACACGACGGTTCATAGCACGACCTTCTTCAGTATCGTTTGATGCGATTGGTTGGTCATAACCATAACCAACAGTTGATAGACGGTTTGGAGCAATACCGAATTCGTTAGTTAGCATAGATTTAACAGCAACGGCACGAGCTTCAGATAGACGTTGGTTGTAACGTGCTGAAGGACCAGTTTTAGATGCATGACCTTCTACACGAGCTGTAGAGTTTGGATACTCACGCATTTTCTCTGCTACTTTAGCGATTTCTGGCTTGTATTGGTTTTTGATAGCTGATTTATCGTTATCAAAGAATACACGTAATTCCATTTTTAGCTCATCAGTAATATCTACTGGTACTGGGCAACCGCGCTCATCAACCACTACATTCATTGGAGTGCCTGGGCATGCATCCATACTATCAGGTACGCCATCACCGTCAGAATCTAAGTCAGCTTCAACAACAACTACTGGAGTGTTGTCAACCATTGGCTCTTCCATTGGCGGTACAGCTACTGTAGGTGCTAGATGGCCACCGAGTACAACTTCTAGACCGGCCAAAGCCATGCCTTCCCACCAGTTGTTATCAAAGTTATGAATGGCACGAGCTTCACCACGTAGGCTTAGTGCATCGTTGATACGATACATAGCACCTAGACCTAGGTTACCAATAGTGTCTTTAGTACCACTAACTTTGTCACCTGAAGAGTCTTTAATTTCAAGTTTAGATTGACCAGCACCAATTAATACATATGGCTTAAGAGCGCTATCAGTATAACCAGTGAACTCTTCGGTACCAATTAAGAAGTTACCAGAGATCATTTCTTGTTCTGCGTCGAAGTTATCAGAACCGTCTTGGCGGATAGCATCAGTATCTGATACACCATACTCTACTTGGAATTGAGTAGAAGGAGTAAGTTCGATACCTAAAGCTGCGCCAGTGTATAAACCATCTTCTTTATAATAGCTATCGCCATTACCACTATAGTCAGCTAACAAGTCAGCCTGATCGTCATCAGCGCCTTCGCTGTAGTGATAACCTAGTAATAGTGGGCTAATAGTAACACCAGCATTAGCTGCTAGAGGTGCAGCTGTTACAGCGAACAGTGCTAGAGCAATTTTATTCAGTTTCATGGACTTCCTCCAAAGGATAATTTTAGTAATGCATTAAGCAAAACCGATTCTCAAGACGTTTTCTCTAAAGTAGACATCTTTTACACATTTAAGTTACAGAGCAAAACTAATTAAGAAGCAGCTTAGCGATTATCAATTCAGTTTACAACGTTTTTCGTTAACCAGCTACACATTATTACACGATAATGTTGTAACTAAAACACAATAGCCATTCTAAGTTACCTAGAACTAACACACCTTACGCTTCTTATCTTTTGTATGCCAGTTCGCGATAGATAGTAGATTAAACGCTACCTATCGTTTAAACATATTTTATTACAATTAATAATTTTTCTCTATTCCTAATGCACATTATTCACTAATTGAAACATTTTTTGACAGTAGATATATATTCTGTTTATATTAAGATAGTCGATTTTGTTCTAGGTGTAAGACTGATTTGCCAACTTACCAGTTTTGTATATTAACTTTAGCTGTAGCATTCAGCTACATTAATTGAAAACTTCTAGGCACTGTATTTGGTAAAAGCTATAGGACAGGCTAGATCATTTGTTAAAATAAATGAATACTATAGGATATGTCAGCTTATGAAATGGCGTCATAAGATATCATCAGGAAGTAGTCAAGGCTTCACTCTCGTTGAACTGATTGTTACTGTAACGGTATTGGCTATAATAATAGCAATTGCAATGCCTAGTATATTGACACAGTTAACGCGTATGGAAGCCAACCGTGTTAAAAGCCAGCTAGAAAATACTTTATCTCTAGCCAAAGCTGAAAGTTATATCAGTAGACAAGACATAATAGTATGTTTGTCAAAAAACGAAAAACGATGTCATAAAGATGGCGATAAAACGCTTTTGGCGTTTGTAGATAAAAACGGTAACCAACGTTTCAACCCTAAAGTAGACACTTTGATAACTAAACAGGCTCTGAACCTGAAATACAGCACGGTAAAATTAAGAGCAAGCAACCGTCACTACACTAAGTTTTGGGGTGATAGCGGCAAACCTCGAGGACACTTCGGACATATCAAGTACTGCCCTACATCTCCTTATAATGAATCGATGTACCAAATATCATTCAACCAAGCCGGTATTGTTAGATACAAACCCAACGCAGATCATCCTACTGACTGCTAGCTGTGCTAAGCAGTAAAGAGATTTAAAAATAACAATCTCTTTATTGATAACGTTGCTGCTGTTGCCATAGTAGCCGACTTTGTAATGGTTGATAATCAAGTAGATGATCTATCAGATGCCGATGTAGCTTTGACCAATTATTCAGCGTTGCTTTAGTAATACCTAGGTAAGCCATTTCAAGAATATCGATACCTTTAAATATAGTTTGTCCGGTAGTACTATCCAAATGCTCAGAATCTGTAGCATTCTGCATGATTGGTATTAGCCCTACATCAGGTAAAAAGCGATACACACAATCAGGTTCGATCGTATCTTCGATGTTGTCATGCGTTAGCGTTAAGGTGAAACCTAACTCATTGAATAGGTGCTGCTCAAATTGGCGTAAACATAAACGAAGCTCAGTGTTATCTAAAGGTTGCTTCAGCTGCTGTAGACTGTCCTGATAATGTTGCCACAATACTGGCATTGGATCTTCGGTCGGTAACAATCGCCACAGTATCTCATTAAGGTACAATGCCGCATATTGATGCTGTCCATTGATATTACTGTAAGGCACAGTAGAAAGTATGGCAGGGGCACCCTTTTTTTGCTCGTTATTTGTTTGAGGAGTGGTTTGCGAAGTAATCTGGATTTGAGTGAATGTCTTTAGGTCGCGTTTGCCAGTGGCAAATAGCTGTAAAGGCATAAATAACGGTGCGCCTTTCTTCCCAACACCATGTATCACACCATGCTGCTGAGAAAAAAGATAATACAACGCACGCTTTTCTTGATAAGGACGCTGATGTAATAAATAGCCAATTAACGCTTCGTTACGCATCGTTTATTACCTCAGCATTTAACATATGGATAGCAATATTACCGCACTACCCTTAATTGCTTTCAATATCCTAAACTGGTTAATGCACGTTCGTCATCAGACCAGCCACGTTTGACTTTGACCCATAGCGTTAGCATAATCTTTTTGTCAAACAGCTGCTCCATATCTTTACGAGCATCCATACCGACTTGCTTGATGCGTTGACCTTTATCACCAATAACAATGGCTTTTTGACCACTGCGCTCAACATAGATAGTTGCATCAATAAAGGTGCATGCTTTACGTGGACGCCCTGTCTTTGGATCTGTATGCGCAGGCTCATCTTTAAACGCATCAATCTGTACGGTCAAGTCGTATGGTACTTCATCACCCGCACTACGCATGATTTTTTCACGAATAATTTCGCTGGCTAAGAATCGCTCTGAACGGTCAGTGATTTGCTCTGTATCATAAATAGGTGCAGCAACTGGTAAATGTGAGGCAATCACTTCTTGCAAACGATCTAAGTTTTGGTTCTTGAGCGCAGATACTGGAACGATATCAGCAAAGTCAAAACTTTCATTAAAAGTCTCAATAAGTGGTAACACGCTGCCTTTATCTTTTAAAGTATCTGACTTATTAATGACCAATACAACAGTCAAATTGGTATCACCAAGCTTTTGCAACGTCAGTAGATCATCATCACGCCATTGATCTGAATCAACAACGAACAATACTAGGTCAACATCTACTAGAGCAGATACTGCCGCTTTGTTCATACGCTCATTAATAGCTCGTACTTCATTACGATGAATACCTGGCGTATCTACAAACACTGCCTGCATTTCATGATTGGACAAAATGCCATGAATACGGTGGCGTGTCGTTTGCGGCTTACGCGAAGTAATAGACAGCTTTTGACCCAATAAGTGGTTCATCAGCGTTGACTTACCCACGTTTGGACGTCCAACAATGGCAACATAACCAGCTCTGAAGTCGTCAGCCATACGAGCATTCGTATTTGGCGCAAAAAACTCTTCAATCGCCATATCGTTGTCGATTGTGATGTCTTCTACGCTATCGGCATTCGTATCGACATCTGTATTTTCAATCATATTTTGAGTACTATCTTCATTATTCGATGGCACATCAGGGTGATTGCTCATAAGTTGATCCTATAGGGTTTATATCCAGCCAAATATGACTTAATAGTTTGTCGGTGCAGTTACTATTAGATATCGGCTGGTAATATTTGAAATAAGTAGTATGTAAGGTAAATTAAGTCTATGCCGCTTCAGGTCTCATCACTCAAAAGCGGCATTGTTGACTCAGAAATAAGCCTGTAATCGCCTGCGAATATTTGCTAAGAGCGTTTTTTAACGGATCCTGGAAGTTTGTGCAGCTGATTAATCATAAGTTCTGCTGCTTTTTGCTCAGCGATACGGCGACTTTCACCAGATTCAGTGATATCAGGGCAGTTTTGAATATTCACGTGACAGCGTACCACGAAGATTTGATGGGGAGCGTTGCCACGTGTTTCCATAAGCTCATAGTTTGGCAAATCAAATTGCTTAGACTGTAACCACTCTTGCAAACGGCTCTTCGCATCTTTTAGGGCTTTTTGGTCATTAACGTTGTCAATCAAGTCTCCATACCAAGAGAGTACGCAATGACGAGTAATATCCATGTCTTGACTGTCCAAATAGATGGCACCAATCAAAGACTCTACCGCATCCGCCAATATAGAAGCACGATTACGGCCGCCACCCTTACGCTCACCTACGCCTAATATCAGATGGTTAGACAGCTCCAGATTTTGCGCGATAATAACTAATGACTCTTGGCGCACCAAAGTTGCACGCATACGGGTTAGACGCCCTTCGTTTTGATTAGGATAACGATGGTATAAAGCCTCACCAACAATCATACCCAAAAGCGCATCACCTAAAAACTCTAGACGCTCATAATTTTTTTTGCTGTCAAATGAGCGGTGCGTCAATGCAAGCTTTGGCAGGCTCAAATCATTAAACACATAGCCTAACTTGCGCGTTAAGACTGCTAAGCGCTGAGTAAATTCTGAGCTAACAACAAGCGTGTCGACAGACGTGCTATTTTTTTTAGGAGTAAGAACCGCTTGGGAATGTTGCGAAGTTGGTTTCATGCGTGGCTTGTGGTTATCCCTTCTGTTTTACAGATTTAGTTTAATAAGAGTATATATTTGATTTTGTTGAGGACACTAAAGTACTGTCCTACATTATGATTATTTATTCTGCTGTAGCCATATCGATGTCTCCTTCGAAACGATTCACGATATCGACATTGCTAAAGAACGTATTGGTTACTGCATATTCTTTATGAATGGCCAATTGGCCTGTTTTTTTATTGGTAAAAGTGAATACATCTTCTGCATTGGTGTCATAGTCAGCATTGATGGATAGCTGTTTATTAACACGCTCAACGAATTGCTTGGCTGTCTCGTTATTGTCATTGGCTACTTTAAGCTCTGCACTCAAGAGCTTAGTCAGCTGATAGTCACCAATTTGAGCAGGTACAATGGCCACCAGCAGTTTAACTGCGATACCCAACATCATAATAATGAGAACGATGTTTGTCACACTAGCACCGCGCTGCGTGGCAAGACCAGATAACTGCTGCATGATGGAAACCCTCGATTGATAGATGACTATTTTTGATAGCGTTCTATACCTATAAATTAGATAGTAGAACGCTATTTATTGAATAGTAACGATATTAGCATAAAACTATTATCGATAAATCAACCAATAGAGTACTCACGATACTAATCAATAGTACCATTGCGTTCAAAGGTTGGTAGATTTAATCCAGGTGGCTTATGCATCCATATATAGACAGCTTTACCCGCTAAGTTTTCGTCAGGAACAAAACCCCAAAAACGACCATCTGCACTGCGATCACGGTTATCACCCATGACAAAATACTGACCCTCTGGCACTTTAATACGCCACTCTGTACCTTCTGAGCTCACAACTTCTGGTGATTGTTGCTGCAGGAAGGGAGCATACTGAGAGCTGTTCATGCCATTTAAGTAGCGCACAAGGTGTGTGTTTTCACCCTGTGTCTCTTGGAAATACTGTGCTGCGTCCTCTTCTTCCTGACCCATCGCAGCAGCACTCTCTTCTGTAAGCACCTGACCTGGACCAACTTGTCCTGGCAAATAAAGTTGCGATGTCAATTCTGCACTTGCCGAAAAATCGACAGGCGTCGTCTCTACTGGTACATCATTAATAGAGATTGTACCTTGATTGTAGCTGACGGTATCACCAGGCAACCCAATCAAGCGCTTGATATAGTAGATGCTTGGGTTTTCAGGATATCGGAACACCACTACATCGCCATGCTCAGGCTCGCCAGTATCCAAGACTTTATTGTACGTTAGCGGTAGACGAACGCCATACGCATACTTGTTGACCGCAATAAAATCACCCGTATATAACGTTGGCACCATAGAGGATGACGGAATATTAAAAGGCTCAATTAAAAATGAGCGTACTATTAATACCACTGCCAACACAGGAAAAAAGTCATAAGCCCAGCGTACCAGCAGGCTCTCTTTGCCTCGTCCGCGAGTTTTACGCTGTTTAAACGCAAGCTTATCTAACAGCCAGACAATCCCTAAGCCTATAGTCAACGGCACTAAAATTAAATTGAAATCAAAATCCATACCAAATTGCCTATTAACATGCTGCTTGTCTAGCTGCTTTGACGATAAAATTAACGATATTCAACTGTTGCTATGTACAAAAACTATCTGAGATAGTACTGTCTATTAACTATCAACTTGCAAGACAGCTAAGAAGGCTTCTTGTGGAATCTCCACGTTACCTACTTGCTTCATGCGTTTTTTGCCTGCTTTCTGCTTAGACAATAGCTTTTTCTTACGTGACACATCACCGCCATAGCATTTCGCTAGTACGTCTTTGCGCATGGCTTTTACCGTACTACGACCAATAATCTGACTACCAATTGCTGCTTGAATGGCCACATCAAACATCTGACGTGGAATCAATTCTTTCATTTTGGTCACTAGCTGATTACCGCGGAAACGTGCTTGATCTTGGTGCACAATCATCGCCAAGGCGTCAACTTTATCACCGTTGATTAATACGTCGACTTTAACCAATTTATCAACTTGATAACGATCAAAATTATAGTCTAGTGATGCAAAACCACGCGAGACTGATTTTAGACGGTCAAAGAAATCCATGACCACTTCACCCATCGGAATATCAAAGATAACCTGAACTTGCTTACCCATAAAGCGCATATCAACCTGCACACCGCGGCGCTCGATACATAGCGTCATGACGTTACCCAAGTAGTCTTGCGGTACCAAAATTTGACAGCGCGCAATTGGCTCACGGAATTCTTCGATGTTATTGGGCTCAGGCAGTCTTGATGGGTTATCAACATAGATTACCTCGCCATCTTTCTTTTCAATCTCGTAGATCACTGACGGTGCAGTAGTGATCAAATCCAAGTCATACTCACGCTCTAAGCGCTCTTGGATAATCTCCATGTGTAACATGCCTAAGAAGCCACAACGAAAGCCAAAGCCTAACGCGTCTGAGGTATCAGGCTCAAAGAATAACGAGGCATCATTGATTTGTAGCTTCTGCAACGCTTCACGGAATTTTTCAAAATCACTAGAGTCTACTGGGAACATACCAGCATATACTTGTGGCGTGATTTGTTTAAAACCTGGGATACGATCGACGTCAGGCGTCTTTGCATGCGTAATCGTATCACCAACTGGCGCACCAGCAATGTCTTTAATACCCGCAATAATAAAGCCTACTTCACCCGCTTCTAAGATACCAGTATCGACAGGTTTTGGTGTGAACACACCGATAGAGCTTACTGGATGAGCATCGCCAGTTGATTTGATATAAATCTTATCACCTTTTTTCACGGTTCCTTGGCGTACACGAACGAGCGAGACCACGCCCAAATAGCTATCAAACCATGAATCAATAATCAACGCTTGCAGGGGTGCTTCGCGGTCGCCAGTCGGTGCTGGAATAAACTCGACTAAGGCTTCCAATAACTTATCGACACCAAGACCGGATTTCGCTGATACACGCGGCGCATCTACTGCATCAATACCGATAATATCCTCAATTTCTTGAATAACACGCTCAGGCTCGACTTGTGGTAAATCAATTTTGTTAAGAACTGCCATCACTTCTAAACCTTGGTCCACTGCCGTATAGCAGTTGGCAACCGACTGAGCTTCTACGCCTTGAGCGGCATCAACAACCAATAGCGCACCTTCACAAGCGGCTAACGAGCGCGATACTTCGTATGAGAAATCGACGTGACCCGGTGTATCAATAAAGTTTAGCTGATAACGCTCACCATTTGGGTGATCATAAAATAATGTTACCGATTGTGCTTTGATAGTGATACCGCGCTCGCGCTCAATATCCATCGAGTCGAGCACCTGCGCCTGCATCTCGCGATCTTGCAAGGCACCGCACATCTGAATAAAACGATCGGCAAGGGTCGACTTACCATGATCAATGTGGGCAATGATTGAAAAGTTACGAATATTGGCTAATGCAGTCACAAAGCGCCTACTAAATTAAAGGTGATAGAATAAAGATAAGAGATAAATATGGTCAAGTACACTTGATAAGATAGGTATGCTTCGTTAAAGCGTGTGCTGCAGGTCAGCTGTTGTATCGATCGTAATCCTTAGAATAGATAACGTCATCTAAAGCCGAGTACTTAGTACGGTAACTCTGCTGCGCTCTTGTACGCACATACCAAAGAGTATTCTAGCAGTTTTCTACTGCAAAGTAAGGCGATTTTAGTAGCAGAGAAAGTATTTATCAAGTAAGCGAGACTGACAGACATCTAACAAGGAGTATTTGACTAAGCAATAGCACCTACAAACCTTGTAAATGAAAGATTATTTCAGGCAAAAAAAAGCCAATCCCAGAGAGATTGGCTTTTTTAATACTGCTATGTATGGTGGCGATGAAGAGACTTGAACTCTTGACCTCACGATTATGAGTCATGCGCTCTAACCAGCTGAGCTACATCGCCGTTTTAGGCTGCACATTATGCCCAAGCTGCTGACTGACGTCAACCCCTAATGGACATTTTTTGCAAAAAAATGAATGTAATTCAAATTAATTGCAACTATTACTACGACAAACGATAAAAAAGGTTTGGTAAACCGATAAGCCGGGTTCTGTCGTGGACGATCATTCCTCTAGGCGTATCATCGCTAATACGCTCAAGCAACCTACCCGCATCGAACGCGGGCCGCGCCATGCCGATGCCTATTTGGTCTTGCTACGCGTGGAGTTTACCATGCCGTGAGATGTTACCATCCACGCGGTGCGCTCTTACCGCACCCTTTCACCCTTACCGATGATATCTAGGATACCAAAGGCGGTCTACTCTCTGCTGCACTGGTCGTCAAGTTACCCTGCCCAGCCGTTAGCTGGCACGCTGCCCTATGTAGCCCGGACTTTCCTCCCCTGCTCATCTGTTGCCAGTGTGCAGCGGCGATCGCCTAGTCTACCAAGCGCGCTAGTATAGCAAAACTAACGCCTGTATGGGAATGTCTTTTCGGCTTATTTTTAGGATGGCTGAAACTACCTTAAAAACATCTCAAAAACTTAGATAAACGCTGTTGGCAAAGGTATATCGATATTGCCTGAATGTTCATTTGATTGTTTGGCTAAAACCAGCCAATGCGCTTTGGGGTAATGGCGAGCCAAATATGCTTGCAGAAACTCAATAGTACTGTTTGCAATTTCAGCATCCGTTTGCTCAGCATCATCATGAATATGATTGTAAATAACACTATGTACCTTTAATCCGCGCGATCTTATGGCTTCTAAACTGAGTAATGTATGATTGATGCTGCCCAATCGACCAGAGGTAACCAAAACGATAGGATAGCCTTGCTCAGCGATATAATCTAAGGTCAATAATTCAGTGGTAATGGGAACTAACAACCCGCCTGCTCCTTCGAGCAATACCACATCGTAATCAGCTTGCAATGCTTCGGTGGCTTCAGTAATCGCTTCAATATTGAGAGGCTGGTTGGCCAGTGCTGCGGATAGATGCGGGGACGCAGGTTTCTCGTAGCGATAAGGACAAGTGGTAAAATCTAAATCACAAGGTTGTAATGAAATCTTCATCAACTTGCGATGACTTAAAATATCATCTGCAATGCCTAGCTCGCCATCTGCTTGTTTACTGATGCCCGTTTGTACCAACTTTTGCGTGATAACGTTCACGCCTTGCTGCATCAATGCTTTGGCAAGTAGGCCAGTGGCATAGGTTTTACCAATGTCGGTATCGATGCCGGAGATAAATAGCACGCTCATGGTTGATCTCGACTTTCTAAATACGTACGCACCACTTTTAGTAGCGCTTGGCATAAGGTGGTCAGCTCATCATCAGTAATCACGTAAGGTGGCATAATATACACCAGCTTCCCAAACGGTCTGACCCAAATACCATGATCGATCAATAAGGATTGAAAAATGGGCATATCGACCGCTTCATGCAACTCAATCACGGCAACTGCGCCTAAACAACGTACCTCGGCAACACCTACTAGCTGCGCAGCTGGGGACAGTTGTTGCTCCATCGTGCGTTGCATCTTGGTGGTACGCGTTTCGATATCATAAGACAGTATCAGGTCAATCGACGCACAGGCGACCGCACAGGCGAGCGGATTACCCATAAAAGTCGGGCCATGCATGAGGGCTGGATAGTTACTATTATGAATGGTATCGGCAATTTTTCGAGTACATAGCGTGGCGGCAAAAGTCATATAGCCGCCTGTCAATGCCTTGCCAATGGTCATGATATCGGGGCTGATATCAGCATGTTCACACGCAAATAATTTACCACTACGACCAAACCCAGTGGCAATCTCATCGGCAATCAAGAGCACATCGTGCTCATCGCACAGTTGACGCAGCAATTGTAGATATTCAGGACTATAAAAACGCATGCCGCCTGCGCCCTGAATAATCGGCTCGATAATAAATCCTGCCAGCTGCGCGCCATGCACTGCAAAAAAATCAGACAGCGTCTCACGCTCCTCTACTGTCAATGCGCGATCAAAGCCAAGTGGCGGTGCAGGGACGAAATACTGCATCGGTAATTGCTTGCCATACAGGCTGTGCATCCCATTGATAGGATCACAGACACTCATGGCGTGCCACGTATCACCGTAATACCCTGAATGGGTTGACGCAAACTGCCGCTTGGTTGGGCGCTCGGCAGCTACTTGATATTGCAGCGCCATTTTCAGCGCCACTTCTACGGCGATACTGCCGCTATCGGCATAAAAAATCGCATCAAGTCCAGCAGGTACAATATCGAGCAGTTTTTTGCCCAAATCTATCGCTGGCTGATGCGTTAAACCACCAAACATTACATGCGCCATTTTACCCAACTGCTGAGTCAGCGCGTCATTTAGCTTGGGATGATTATAACCATGGACGCTCGCCCACCATGACGACATCCCATCAATCAGGCGCGTACCATCTTCAGTGATGATATAAATACCTTCAGCGCGATCAATAACGATATTGGAATAGGTTGGTGGCAGACTGGCATATGGGTGCCAAAGATGTTGCTGATCGAACTCACTGGCTACTTGCATAGATTTAATTGGCATTGTTTTTTTGGTCATCGTATTGTCCCTAAAACGTTGTAAACCCAAACGTCATCAATCGCTTATCAATATTTTATTGACCCGTAATACGCTTGTATTTGGCCAATAAGTCACTTTCTGTCTCGACATGATTGGGATCATGAGGGATACAATCGACGGGACAAATCACCACGCATTGCGGCTCGTCAAAATGTCCGACACATTCTGTGCATAGATCTGGATCAATGACATAAATATCATTGCCTTCTGAGATGGCCTCATTTGGGCAGGCAGGCTCACACACATCACAGTTAATGCACTCATCAGTGATTAATAGCGCCATAAACTGCTCCTTATATTTTTGATTGTCTCACACATCACTGACTTTTTTACTTTAGTGGCAAGTCTTGTCAGCGAACCATTTATTAAACATTTAACTTTTTGTCAAAAGCTTGCAAAACACAAGGCGGGACAAATTTACTGACATCGCCACCGAGTTTGGCAATTTCACGAATCATCGTAGATGAGATAAATGAATAATTCTGAGATGGGGTCAAAAATACCGCTTCAAAGTTTTCATCAAGCTCGCGGTTCATATTGGCCAGTTGGAACTCGTACTCAAAATCTGACATCGCGCGCAGCCCGCGCAGCACTGCGGTGGCGTGTTTTTCGCGCATAAAATCGACGAGCAACCCTTCAAAGCCAATCACCGAGACTTGCGGCAAATCGGCAAATACGGTTTCGACCAAAGCAACGCGCTCTTCAAAATTAAATAGAGGCTTTTTATGATGCCCCGAGGCAACCGCGATCACAACCTCATCAAAGAGCTTGGTTGCACGTGTCACCAAATCCACATGACCATTGGTAATGGGATCAAACGTACCAGGATATAGAATTTTGGTGTGTAGCTTTGAGGAATTAGGGGAAATAGAATGGCTCATAGCATGGCTAATATAATCGGTAATATTAGGCCATATGCTAGCAAATTTTGCTCAAACTTAATACTTATCTGCTACATTTGTCCTAACAGCCGATTTACCTTTTCACCAGAGGCTTTGATACAATAGGCGGTTCGACTCATCTGACTTATAATCCAAATAAAATTCAATACCATTGAATGGGTTAAGATGAGGAATTAGTAGGACTGGTCAAATAAGGCGCCTGTGTTTTTAGGCAATCCTTATGGAGAAATTATGTCAAAAAAATCAAAAAAACCTGATAATCAGATTTGCGCTAATAAAAAAGCGCGTCATGAATATTTTATCGAAGAAACCTTTGAAGCGGGACTGGCACTACAAGGCTGGGAAGTCAAAGCTATCCGTGCAGGAAAAATGACCATCACTGAAGCGTACGTCATATTTCGCAATAACGAAGCTTTCTTATTTGGTGCGCATATTCAGCCATTACTATCGAGCTCAACGCACGTTAGTCCAGACAGTATTCGTACCCGTAAACTGCTGCTCAATCGCCGTGAAATCGAAAAACTCTCTGGAGCAATCAATCAAAAAGGCTACGCTTGTGTACCGCTGTCTTGCTACTGGAAAAACTCGCTAGTGAAATGCCAAATTGGCCTAGCACTGGGTAAAAAGCAGCATGACAAACGTAAGACGTTAAAAGATCGTGACTGGGAACGTGATAAGCAGCGCGGCTTTAAACAGCACTTAGATTAAGCGTTATTTAGTCTATATGTCAAAAAGGACGGCTCAGTAAATATTGAGCCGTCCTTTTTTATACCTTATTAATGCTGATATCTATTGACTAATAATACTCGTTATTGGCAATACTCATTAACTACCCTACTAGCTACTTACGCGACCTGCCCTTTGATTGATAATGGCGTATTTTTACGAGCGCGAAGCTGCTTTATCCCATGAGCAATCAAACAAGCAATACCTAACCAGATCAACCCATAGCTATAAATCATCGCTGATTCAAACGGATTACCGAGCACCGTCACCGCCAATATAAATAGCAAAGCAGGTTCTATATAACTCATCATGCCATAGACATTGACTGGAAGCATTTGGCTGGCATCAATATTGGTTTTCATTGCTAGGATACTCAAAACGCCAAGACCAACTAACATCATGATCAAAAATCCAGACCCTGCTACCATCGCCAAATTACTAGGTGCAAAAAAGTACAAGTAACCAAGCGCAAATGGGGCAAACAAGGTCAGATCGACTAGCATGCCTGTGATGGCATCAATGCCTTGGAGCCTACGTACGATATAATAGATGGGATAAGTACCGCACACCCACAATGTCGCCCAAGAGACACTTTGCGTACGAATGATTTCACTAAACACCCCTACCGCCGCAAATGCGACCGCCAGCCACTGCAGACGACTGAGCTTCTCGCCAAACAGCAGGCAACCGAACACCACCATCATGAGTGGAAACAAAAAATAGCCCATCGCGGTTTGGACGCCCTGCCCATTAACTGGTGCCCACATAAATAGCCAAAGCTGACTCAAAAATATCGGCGTAGGTAGTAGCAGCCAAGCCCACTGTTTGAACGAGCGCAGCGCACGCAACTTATCGATATGCATACTCAGTCTACCGCTCACCAATAAATAGCCGACCAACACCGCCCACATTGCTAGCATCCGCCAGATAAACACTTGCGTACCTGACAAAGGCGTCAGAAAGCTGCTGTATGCATAGAGCACGCCAAACAAGATATTGGATAAGATGGCAAATGATACTCCCAACATCAACGTCCGTTGCTGCGCGTTACCAGTTGTCCAAATCGCAGGCAATGGCAAACGTGAAGTAGTGGTTGCTAGCGCATTAGAGAATACATTGGAGAGCATTGAGATAGACATGGTAAGCACCCTAGCTATTAATAGATGATAAAAAACAATTACTAGCTCTTTTTTTAAAGCAGCTCTGATTGGTATGATCTATTTTACTAGGGTGCTTTGACATATTATCTCTATAAAAACTTATTTATGGATAAATTTATCAAAATAGTGTCATATAAATAACTATTTTCTTAAATTTAAATTATTAGTGATAATATTTATAATCAATAATCTAACAATCATAATTGATGAGGGTACATTATCATGAGCCATATTCTAGACAGCACTGATAAAGCCATTTTGAATTTATTGCAAGACGATGCAACATTACCGCTTAAAACTGTCGCAGAGCGAGTGCACGTATCTATTGCGACAGCTCAGCGTCGTATTCAAGCATTGATAGATAGCGGCGTGATTACCAAGCAGGTCGCCATCGTTAATCCCAATAAAGTGGGTTACGGTCTGACCGCAGTGGTGATGATAGAGATGGAGCGCTCCAATACGTCGATGCAACATCGATTTGAGCGTTTGATGGACGCACAATCGCAAGTGATGAGCTGTTATGAAGTATCTGGCGATTTTGATTTTATGCTGATGGTCAATGCCAAAAATATGAGTGACTACCACCATTTCACCCGTAGCTTGCTGACTTATGAAAATAATGTACGCAATTTTAAGAGTCAGTTTGTGATGAACTTTACTAAGAGTGGGACCAAGATTACCTTAGACTAAATACATCTACCTGTATGAGTTGGTATTAGCTTTTTTATTAATAATTGGTGTTTAAACTACATTCAAAACTTGTAAAAAACTAACATAAGTTGGATAATATTAGCAATTTTTATTCACCGTAGTAGACAAGGAAGCCTGAGCATGACCTCTCAACCAGACTACCCTCATAAAACAAACAGCAGGTACAGCACTCTAAATCAAATAAGCTCAAAAACGTTGGTGGCAGGAACTATGCTGGCTTCAATGCTTGCAATGTCAGGCTGTGCGACCAGCTCATTGCTAGAAAGTAATAACCATGTCCTCACTACTAAGCAAACATTATCAGAAGACCAAATTATTGCCTTTGGTCGTCCTGCGCAGGCATTACCAAAAACGCCAAATGCGACGATGGTTATCGTTGGTGAAAAAAACAGCTACGTACTCACCCAAGGTGGGACTGAGATGATCAGTTTGCTCAGCAATCTGATGCAAAAAAACATCCACGTTGACAATGACATGAATTTTTATGTACCCAATAATGATGGATATTTCCAAGGAGAAATGAGGCTGTCTTATGCCAAACTAAAAGACGAGTTTGGGCGCACGGATTATCAGTTCTTTTTACAAAATAATGGCCGAGAATGCACATCAGCCAGTGACCAACGTATTGGTGCCCAGCGCTTTTGTTTTAATGTCCCCGTTAAAGGTGCTATATATCCGCAAGTAAGTAACTTGAGCTTGATTCAGTCAAATTATCGCGCTTTGACCAAGCCTTATACGGTAAGCTTTTATACTCAAACGCAGCAAAAAAACACAAACCGTCATGGACCAAATAGTGCGCAAAAACTGGTGCTACTTCCCTTTGCCCTTGCTTTTGACGTGGTGACTTTCCCGCTTCAGCTATTAGATAATTAAAAGCTATCAACCAACGCAATGACTCCCCTTAAACCATAAGGTACGTTACGAGGCGATATCCGTACTTGCTCGTAACGTGCGCACTTGGTACATTAAAATAATTTTTCGACAACGGCTTTTGGATAACTTTGCTTGGCCGTTTGTGCTGCTTGAAACAGTATCTCATCTGCCTCCACGGGACCAGTAATATCGCACAAGCAGACATAGGCAAGCTGCATCAAATTATTTAAAAGATGCTCATTGTCCGGTACAGGTGGGCGATTACCTTCCAAAAACTGATTGATATTGATGTGATGCCCTTTGAAGGTGCGTTCTTGCGAAACAGTTTGGTGCATACTATGAAAAAAGCTGCGACTGTCTGCTGCTGTTAGCTGGTTGCGCAGCGCTTCTATCACGGTATAAAATGCAAGAACGGACTCAGAGAAAGGTACGGGTACATTGATTGTCTCGTTATAGCAATTGTGACTGTCAGACTCCACTGTCTGCTGGCTATCCGCTTGCAGCGTAGCCCAAAAGCCTTTACGAATTTCAGACTTGTGATCTTGTAGTTCAGGATAGCGCCTTGTCGCATCCAAGATGCACTGCTGCATCATTTTGACAGAGACAGTTGAGTACTGTTGCCACTGCCTTTTAAGCAGGCGCACCTCTTCAGGATGTAAATACTCTGACAGTACCTCTGCCATCGCGGACACGGTTTGGTCGACGGATTGAGTATCAATATTCATCAGCTCTCTCCTATAAATGCCGCTCTGTTAAACTTTTAGTATCAAACATTTGCTTTTGAAACTCAGGATACCCAAGCTCTGCATGCTCGGTATAATCAAGGCCACGCTGCTCATGTAAGCGGCTGGCTTTTAACCCAAAGCTCATATCAATCAGCTTATACATCACCAGACCCAACCCTAGCCCCCAAACTAACGCCACGCCCACGCCTAGCGCTTGTACGCCCAGCCGTGATAAGTTAAATAAATCCCCTGTATAAAACAATCCAGCCGCGAGTGTGCCCCATGCACCGCCGAATCCATGCACTGCCACTGCTGATACCACGTCGTCTATTTTGAGCTTCAATAATGCCTGTGTGGATAAGATATAGACCACGGAGGCAACTGCACCGATGACAACGGCGAAAACAGGCGTCGTCGTGGCACAGCCTGCCGTGATAGACACCAGACCAATCAAACTGGCATTGACACTATCGCTCAGCAAAATGGCTTTGCTCAGTGTCCGAGCAATCAGCATATAGCTCACCACCGCACTGACCGCGGCAACAAAGGTATTGACGGCGATTAGACCGATATTGCCCGTGATAGATAACGTCGATCCAGCATTGAAGCCGAACCAACCAAACCATAAGATAAATCCGCCAAGCGCCAATAGTGTCATGTTGTGACCTGCGATGAGTCTTGGCGTGCCATCTGGTGCAAAACGCCCCAATCTTGGCCCAATGATTAAGATGCCTGCCAGTGCCAACCACCCCCCGATAGAATGCACCACTGTCGACCCAGCAAAATCGATAAAACCAAGCTCAGCTAGCCAACCAGTACCGCCGAAATAACCGCCCCACACCCAACTGGCAAACACAGGGTAGATAAACAAACAGATTAAACAAGCGGCGACTGCATAGCCGATAAACGAGACACGCTCTGCCATGGCACCACTAGCGATGGTCACCGCTGTCGCCGCAAACATCATCTGAAAGAACATCAGCGCCCAATCCATATTGGACAAATTGGCTGGCATAAAATGATCAGTCCCGACAAACCCCGAATGGTTAGTACCCATCATCAGCCCAAAACCTACCAAATAAAAGGCCAAACCACCGATACACATGTCGGTGTAATTCTTCATCATCACGTTTACCGCATTCTTTGCGCGCACGGAGCCGCTCTCTAGTAGCGCAAAACCTGCCTGCATAAAGAACACCAAAACCCCGCCCCAAATAATCCAAGCAATGTTTTGATATTCGAGTAGCTGCGCCACCGTCAATGTGTCTGCTTCCGCAGCTTGTGCACTAGCTATCGTGCCAAACAGTAGCGTACTGAGCACTAGTATCTTACCTAGTGATGACTTGAGTAGCTTCTCCAATACATCCAGCCCAACAGATGATGTTCTCATTTTATCTCCAAACACTTATCTATCCGTTCAATTTTTATCGGTGCACCATTTTCACTCATGAATGCGCACAAATAAGCCCTAACGGGGTTGGAGCAAAAGCTATGCCAAAAGTTATGGATGAAAATCAGAACGGCTAACAAACATGAGAAAACAAATGATCAGTACTGACCGAACCCATACTTTGATAACTGCACTTTAACAACCATGCTTGCGACAATGTGACGGTTCTGCTGAAACCATTTTTACCATTATTCTGCTAGGCTAGCAGCTCACTTTGCATGAGCAGTTTATCTCGCGCTATCAATAACTTATCGGCAATCGCCCCTCATATAATAGGTCGCATAGTGAAGGTGATTCATGTTAAAATGAGCGCTTTTAAATCAGCCTTTATCATCAGTGATGTATAAGGGTTGTATTTTTAGTGCCATTTTTCTAATTAACAGGTCCGCCCATGTCTGCCGATACCATCGCCCGCACTGCCTTTAAACAAGGCACCAAGCCACTTTATGATTATGACAAACACTGGGCGAGCTGCTACGAGCCTGCGCCTTACCTGCCAATGAGCCGCAAAGAGATGGACGATCTGGGCTGGGATGCGTGTGACGTCATCATTATCTCAGGCGACGCCTATGTCGATCACCCAAGCTTTGGTATGGCGATTATCGGTCGCCTGCTTGAGTCACAAGGCTTTCGCGTGGGTATCATCGCGCAGCCAGACTGGAAGAGCAAAGACGCCTTTATGGAGCTAGGCAAACCCGTCTATGCTTACGGTGTGACCGCTGGCAACATGGATAGCATGATCAACCGCTATACCGCCGATCGCAAAATCCGTAGTGATGATGCCTACTCTCCTGGTAACGTCGCCAACAAACGCCCTGACCGCGCGGCTATCGTCTATAGTCAGCGCTGCCGTGAAGCCTATCCTGATGTGCCAATTATCTTGGGCGGTATTGAGGGCAGCTTACGCCGTATTGCACATTATGATTATTGGTCAGACAAAGTCCGCCGTAGTATCCTGCTAGATGCGCGTGCTGATGTCTTACTGTATGGTAATGCTGAGCGTGCCATCGTCGATGTGGTACATGGTCTGTCGAAAGGCTATAGCTTTGAGCAAATGAGTAAGCTACGCGGTACAGCGTATTTATTGACCCCAACGCGTCGTCATTGGCAAGCGGATATGACTGAGGTCGCGAGTAACGATGTCGATACCGTTGGCCGTGTCGATCCGATCATCAACCCGTATGTCATGACCGAAGACGTTGATAGCTGCTCAATTGAGCAGAACAAACCATCGGACTCGCCTGTTGGACAAGCGATGCCGTCATCCATGTCATCACAGTATCAGGGTTTTGTCGCTGAGCCAGTTACTGACAAAGTCATCAACGCCGACCAAGTGGACACTGATACCCAAGTGGTACAGATGCGCGGCTTTGACAATGCGTTTAATAAGCCAAAAACCGCCCGCAAGCACAAAATTAAAATGCCCCCACGTGAGCAAACGGTGATTCGTCTGCCTGACTATGAGCATGTCAAATCTGACCCTGTGCTCTACGCTCATGCTAACCGTATCTTACATTTAGAGACCAATCCGGGTAACGCTCGCGCGCTCGTACAGCGTCATAGCAGCGGTGCGGGTAACTCGCATACCTCTATCGATGTCTGGCTCAACCCGCCACCGATTCCACTCTCAACAGAAGAGATGGACTACGTGTTTGACTTGCCATATGCGCGCCTGCCGCATCCAAGCTATGGCGATGCGCGTATCCCTGCTTATGACATGATTAAGTTTTCGGTCAATATCATGCGCGGCTGTTTTGGCGGTTGCACCTTCTGCTCGATCACTGAGCATGAAGGCCGTATTATCCAAAACCGTTCAGAAGAGTCGATCTTGCGCGAAGTAGAAGCGATTCGTGATACCGCACCCAACTATACTGGCGTGATCTCTGATCTTGGTGGGCCAACGGCCAATATGTATCGTCTGAGCTGTAAAGACGAGACGATTGAGAAGAACTGCCGTAAGCCGTCTTGTGTCTATCCTGGTGTCTGCGAAAATCTACTGACCGATCACAGTAACTTGACCAAGCTGTATCGCAAAGCCCGTGATATTAAAGGCGTGAAAAAAATCCTTATCGCGTCTGGTCTGCGTTATGATTTGGCGGTAAAAGATCCTGAATACGTCAAAGAACTGGTCAGCCATCATGTCGGCGGTTATCTCAAGATTGCCCCTGAGCACTCTGAAGAAGGCGTGCTATCGAAGATGATGAAGCCGGGCATGGGCAGCTATGATCAATTCAAAGCGATGTTTGAGCAGTACAGCCAAGAAGCGGGCAAAGAGCAATATCTGATTCCTTACTTCATTGCGGCCCATCCGGGTACGAAAGATGAAGATATGATGAACCTTGCGCTGTGGCTAAAAAGTCATGGCTACCGCGCTGATCAAGTACAGGCGTTTTATCCAAGCCCGATGGCGACTGCGACCACCATGTATCACACGCACAAAGACCCACTACATAAGATCAGCCGTAGTGAAGGTGACATGGATATCGTCAAATCTGGCAAACAGCGTAAACTACACAAAGCGTTCCTGCGCTATCATGATCCAAAAAACTGGGTACTATTGCGTAAAGCCCTACAAGACATGGGCCGTAGTGACTTGATCGGTAAAAACCGTGGCTGCTTGATTCCGCCATTCAATGCAAGCTTAGAAGGTCGCGATGCTGAGCAAAACAGCTATCAGTCAGCGCGCAAAAAGAACAGTCGCCTTGGTAATGATTCAGTGAAACGTAGCAACAACTCGTCAAACCCTAATGCAGCAGCTAAAGGCGCAGCGGGTAAAAATGCTATCGGTAAAAACACCAAGAAGAGAGTCAGCAAAGGCAACTTCCAAACTCAGCATACGGGTCTGCCACCGCGCAAAACCAAATAGCGTGTTGAGAAGTCGCTTTGTAAAGAATCGCTTTGACGATATAAAATAGTATAAAAACACGGTCTACACGTAGATCGTGTTAAGTCAGTCAAAAAAGCACCTATCAGCGCTCGGTTGATAGGTGCTTTTTTATCTGACTCATTAATGAATAAAAATTCAAATGATTATCGTTTATCTTTCAATGCGTTGGCGATGGCAAGTTACATTAGTCAGCGATTGGGTAACGAAGCTAATAGGTAATGAACAATTTCTAACACGGCAATACTTCGTTTTCGCTACTATAAGCCTCATATGCTAAACGCATTATTAAGAACAAGTAAATGACACCAGTAATACTTTGGAGAGAACGATGAATACCATCACTAAAATTGCAACTGCCCTACCTGCGCTTGCCTTACTTAGCGCTTGTGCGACTACTGCCCCTACCACGCCAGAGACGACTGATACCCCTGCGCCAGAAAAAGTCACTGCCGCTTATGACCGCATGGCAGCAGCCCCATATACCTGTACCGATGGCAGCACCATCATGGCAAAGCAGTCTATTAACAAAAAACAAGTCATGCTCAATGCCACCTTACCCAAAGTAAAATGGACAGAGCAAAAGCTCGTCTTAAACGGTGATGTAAAAGGCGACGTCGCAAGCTATGTCAACGACTCAAATCCAAAAGCAGTCTATGCATGGCACATGAAAGGTGACAAAGGTATCTTTGCGATGAAATGGTCAAGCGGTCAAGAATATAAAGTAAACTGCCAACTCTAATCAATCAAAGATAAGCAGAGATTTATCAAAAATAAAACAGTCACCCTAGAGTGGCTGTTTTTTTATGCGTGCTTTTTATAAATCTTGTCTGGCTTATACTCTTGTAACCATTGCTCGTTTGTTTTGCTAGAGAACCATCAAGAAAGCTGTCAAAATAGCCTTAGCACACATTAATGATGATCAATAATAAAAAGGATAACCCGATGGCGACGCGTCTGATAACGATGATGGTAATCGCAACTGCTAGTATATGGACGCTAACAGGCTGCGATAATAGCACCGAAACCCCTAACAAAGCCTCCGAAACAGCGGCGACCGCATCAGACTCGTCAACACCCGCAGCCGATCAGATAGACTGGTCGTTAGTCGACAGTGGGACAAAGCCTGCCGATCCCACCAATTATAAGTATCCATTTGCGATCGATAGTCAAAACGTCCGTGATTATGCAGAGTACTTCGATGTAGACCTTGCCACCGCTCAACACAACCTTACTATCAGCATGGCAAGTAACGAAGCGCTATCCAAAGCCTTGGATCAGCTGAGCGAAACCTATGTCTCACATGAGCTGACCGATGGTAACGAGATGACACTGGTCATTCATACCACGCCTGATGTCGCTGCCAGTCGCTATGACTATGTGTTATCAGACGACTTTGCCAAAGGGTTGGTATTACCTATCGTGATCAAACCAGATGGCAAAAAAGGTGACGCAAAGGCGCATGGGGAGATGCCAGAGTAGCTCGATGTATCGGTTACGCATCATCAAACCACTTGATTATAATAAAGCGCGAATCAGCATATAACCACCCATACCGAACATCATGACGTTTTCGGTTAAAGAGATCGCGCCCAGTGGCACATTGCTATCGCCGCCCACGCAGGCGCATTTCAGCTCGCGCTTATCGATATAAACGGCTTTAATAACTGATACCCCGCCGATCAAACCGATGATAAAGGCGACCAGACCCGCCATCGGATTGAGCCACGGCTGATCGGCAAGCATAGCAATACCTGCAAACGCTTCTAAAAACGGGTATACATAGGCGTAGCGTACCACGCGGCGTGCCAGTAAATCATAGCCCAAAAACCCCGTCGTAAACCCTTCTAAATCCTCAAGCTTTTTAATTGCCAACACACACATAGACAGCGCGACAAACCACATAAGCGCTTGTATCGACAAGACACTAACGGCAAATGCCCAGCATAATGCCAGTGTCATCAGCGCGGTAACAGCAAATATCGCAATAATGGGCGCGTACGTGGTGTCGTCGTCTGTCTCGGGTTCATGGTTGCCCAAGAATACTTGCAGATCATCATTGCCGCCAATGCGCTTGCCATCAATAAAGGTCTGCGGCGTGGTCTTGACCCCAAGCGTCTCTTTAACCAGTGTATTCTCATCTTGGGTCGTGATATGACGATCAATGATGTCATAGCCTGCGTGCTTGAGTGCATCGATTGACTTGAGGCCAAACGGACATAGGTGGTCTGGCATCACCATACGAAAGATGATGGCAGACTGCCCGCCTCCTTTGCCGATATGCTCACCTTGTAGGGTATCGATGAGATGCTTCATTTGTGGGCTGTGGCTGGTGTCTATAGTGTCGGTATTAGGTTTATTATTAGTATTGTCTGCCATAACGCGCTCCTTACGTTTTGCTTATTCGCTGCTTAATAATAGTTTTTCTTATGACTATTATCTTATAAGCATCGGTAAGGGCGATCTGAATCAGTCTTGTTAATTTTGTTAGGTTTAATGATAAATAGTAGCGTGTGTTTTGTAGGGTATCACACGCTACTATTTTATTACGAAGTCTGGCGATAAGGATTGTTTGAAAGTTCGATTTTAACTTCGGTGTCACAAAGTAACTTTGCTAAGTAGGGCTGAAATTGACCAGCAGCAGGAGCGATATATATTTTATCTAAGTTATCTTTTACATTTATTTCATAATTAACATATAGAAACTTCCCAAAACTCATTTGAACTTTTGGGTCTTTAAGCGATGTTATGTATATCATTCGACATTCCTGCTCTTCCTGAAAGGCTGAATGCTTTATAATATAATTTAAAGGCAGTAATATCTCTTCGACTAGCTCTAAATTTTCTATATAATCTCCCCTAAAGTTTTTCTTTGTATTTTTATAACATTTTTTTAAGGATTCTAATAATTTCGAAATTTTATCATTTTTATCATCAATTATCTTTTTATAGTCCACCCACTTTTGTTCAGGACTATCTTTTTCTTCAAATTCACGATAAAAAGTAATTCGACTGCGATGAGCTATCTGAACAAACCCAGATTTCGGATCTATATAAATACATCTTATAGCTTTAAACCTACTAGTTTCACTATCTATATTCTCGGTACTGAAACTCTCTCCTTTATTATTAATTTGAGAAGATAATATTTCCTCGTAACTTAAATCTTCCTCAGTTTGAAAAAATCTTTTGGAAAAGACTAAGCTAAGACCTGAAGCTTCCTTATCATCTGTTTTTCCGTATAATCTAAATTGATTGAGGCTATCGTGATTAAAAGTAAAACAGCCAATAAAGGCATGCAAATTATCATCTAATTTTAAATTGTAAGGAGATTCTTGGTCGTAATTACTTAAATATCTACGCAAAACCTGTCCTTCACTTGGGTCATTAACGTTACTAATCGTATTTAACCGAAAACTGCTTGGTGAAGTTTCTTCAAGGCTATCATTCATTAACTTATTACAAATATCCGTACTTGTATAATGTGCTAACTTTCGTTCTAATGACTTTAAATTATTTACTTTAGTGTCAAACTCGATTTTCAGCAAAGTTATGATGTCTCTTGTATAGCAAAATAGCTCAGTCAATTTCACTCCAAAGCTTAACGTATCCTCGTTCATCAATAACCTACAAATACTTATGAAACATAAAGACTCATAAGGAATTCCTTTCTTTGATAATTGAAAATACTTTTCTGCTTCTTCATATTTTTCTAATTCAAAATATAATTTTCCTAATAAGTAATCTGCTTTGATACGTATATCATCTTCTGTTTTCTCACTAAGGTTACTTAATACAATAATTGCTTCTTTATATTCATTAAATTTATATGCTTTTATGTTAGCTATATTTAAAATTGCTAAATTATAAAAATCCAAGGAATCATCTTTATTTATTTTATTAAGATATTCTAATGCCCTTATATAATTATCTTTTTTTGTTTCATATACTTTGGCTATATGGTATTGAGCAGCCGCAAAGCCTTCTTTAGTATCTTCTATTTTTATGTTATTCCATAGTTTCAAAGCATCTTCAAAATTATTATAAATATAATTAAGTATAATTCCTTTTTGATAAGAAGCCGCCGAAAAATATAGTTCACTATATTTTTGATTTATCTCTTCAAAATTCTCTATCGCCTGCTGATATAAGTTTTTCTTTTTATACTCTAAGCCAATATTGAACTTTGCTTTAGCATATAATTCTTCGCTATCAGCTAACTTTATACTATTTAAATAATTAATAGCCTCTTGATTATATTTATTTTTTAATAATAAACCCCCAATTACAGTCTGTGCTTTAGCATAGATTTCACCGCTAGGATTTTCGCGTGTAACTTGCAGTAGTCCTTCTATTTCTTCTATATCAGTGTTACTTAATTTTAGTTTTTTAAAATCATCAATATTCATACCCTACTCCCCAACCATCGCCAAAAACTCTTCTTCGCCCACTACTTTCACACCCAATTTCTCCGCTTTGGTCAATTTAGAGCCAGCCTTATCCCCTGCCAGTAGCGCAGTGGTTTTTGCCGAGATGCTGCCTGAGACTTTTGCGCCCAGCGCTTGTAGTTTGGCTTTGGCTTCATCACGCGCCATGCTATCGAGCGCACCGGTGATGACCCACGTTTGCCCATCGAGTGGTAGCCCTTCGGATGCGATCTGCTCGACCTTATCCCAGTGCACGCCAGCCTCGCGCAAGGCGGTGACGACCTCTATATTGTGCGGCGCACGGAAGAACTTATAAGTCAGCTCGGCAGTGATTTCACCGACATCTGGGGTTTTTATCAAGGTCTCAATACTGGCCGCCATCAGACTGTCTAAATCACCAAATTGCTGTGCAAAGTTCTGTGCCGTCCCTTCGCCCACACCGCGAATACCCAGCGCATAGATAAAGCGAGCTAGCGTGGTGTGTTTGCTCGCCTCAATAGCGTTGATGATATTTTGTACTGATTTTTCACCCAGTTTTTCAAAGGTGACCATCTCATCTGCATGATTGTGCAACTGATAGATATCAGCAACCGTTTTGACCAGACCATGCTCAAAGAAGCTAATGAGCCAACTCGCACCAAGCCCATCGATATCCATGGCACGGCGTGAGACAAAGTGAATGAGCGCCTCGGTCTGCTGCGCTGGGCAAAACAGACCGCCCGTACAGCGTGCCAATGCCTCATCTTCTGGTAGGACGACAGGCGAGTCGCAGACAGGGCAAGTCGAAGGTAAGGTGACTGGCTCGCTATCGGCTGGGCGCTGCTCATGCCACACGCGGGTGACTTTGGGGATGACATCACCTGCACGGTGGACGCTGACCATATCGCCTGCACGCACATCTAGCCGCTGAATCTCGCCGAAGTTATGCAAGGTGACATTGCTGACGGTGACACCGCCGACTTTGACGGGTTCGAGCTTACCGACTGGGGTGATCTGCCCTGTACGGCCGACTTGCCATTCGATATCGTTGAGGCGCGTCATCACAGTTTCGGCGGGGAATTTATAAGCCGTCGCCCAGCGCGGCTCGCGGGATAAAAAGCCGAGCTGCTGCTGCAAGGCTAGACTGTTGACCTTGATGACCATGCCATCGATCTCAAACGGCAAATCGGCACGACTTTCTATCACGGATTCATAATACGTCTGTGCGGCGCGTGGATTGGCGACCACTTCTACAGCGCTGACGGTAAAGCCAAGCTCGGTAAGCCACGCCAGCGCCCCTGATTGGGTATAGATATTCTCAGGCAGTCCTTGATTGACCGAATAACCATAGAATGCCAGTGGACGACTGGCTGCTAGGGCGGGATCAAGCTGACGTAAGCTACCAGCGGCGGCATTACGTGGATTGGCAAAGGTTTTACCCTCGTTCTCTTCCGCCAATCGATTCAGACGCTCAAACCCTGCTTTTGGCATCAGTACTTCGCCGCGTACTTCTAACAGCTCGATATCAGCGGCATCGGCGATCCATAGCGGTAGATTACGAATGGTTTTGGCGTTTTGGGTAATGTCTTCACCCGTCTGCCCATCACCGCGCGTGACCGCTTGCACGAACTTACCGTGTTCATATTTCAGTGAGACCGCCAGACCATCAAGCTTTAGCTCCATCTCATACTCAGGGTTTTGCTGCGACACGCTAAGGCGGTCGTTGACACGGCGCATAAAGTCACGCAAATCATCGTATTCAAAGACGTTGCCGAGCGATAGCATCGGAATATCATGCGTAACTTGGGTAAAGGCAGAGAGCGGCATATCGCCAACTTGATTGATCGGACTGTCAGGTTGTATCAAGTCTGGATAAGCTTCTTCTAACTCAAGCAACGAGCTGCGCAATTGATCGTATTCACTGTCTTCTAAGATCGGATTATCCAGCACATAGTAAGCATAATTGTGCGTTTTTATCGACTCGATAAGCGTGCGCATTTGCGAGATGATCTCTGCGCTATTTTTGTCACTATCATCTGTCAAACTGGCCATGTTAGATGTCGCAGGTGCTTGGGTGTCTACTTGAGCAGATAGGTTTTTAGAATTATTTGGTGAGGTAGCGTCAGTCATAGTCGGTGTCTTTTTTGTCATTCAAGATGCCGATATGATAACAAGTTTGCAGGATACTCGGATATAGCCAATCCTATATAAATCAGCTACTGTGTCAGGCTCGCTCAGTCTACTACGTGTAGCACTTTCACTCACCTTCCTTGTATCTAAATTATCTTGAACCGACTCTAGATTTTTGCAGAAACTATAGCCCATTAAAAAAGGCAAATAACGTGAATCGCTATTTGCCTTTTACATGATTTCTGATACTCATTAGCTGTTAACTTTCTTTGCTTTTAAGTCTTTGAGCTTTTAAGTCTTTAAGCTTTTAGCCTTCATAGTCACGAACTTGGTTACGTAGCTGCTGCTTGTATTCAGGCGTGATTGGTTGGTTCTCTTCATCGAGCATAATCGCATCAAGATCGCTTGCCATCATATAAGCAATGCTCATCATACTATCGAAGCTGCGCACGGCTTGTGGATGTGGCAATGATAAAAACATGACAACACCATTGTAAGTGTTGGTTGCGACACTATGCGGATCGAATGGCTCGATACCACTGTCGGTGATACCCATCATGCTAAACCACAGCATACCCGTACCGTCTTTTTGCTCATAGCGATGGAACATATTCATCGCGCCATAGCGTAGACCATATTTATCAATCAATGCTAGCAGATCACGACCACGGATAATCGCAGTTGGACGATCACGATATTGGTGCGGCAAGATGGTGATATTGATGTTGTCTTTGGCATTGATCAAAGGGCCGTTTTGCGCATCATCGCCTGACTCTGATAAATGCTGATCCAGTATCGGGCTGTTGTTGTCGAAACTTGGTTCTTCTGCGGTATCAATCGATGGCATCAAGCTATCTGTTGCCGACATGAGGCTAGAGAACGCATCAGGCTCTTGCTCGATATGCATCTGATCAGCCGCTTCTACAAACTCAGCGTTATCAGCGCGACGTTGCTCTTCTTGCCAGCGCGCATAGTCTTCATTGTCGATGACGTCATGATCTTCATCTGCCATAGTGTCGCGTTCAGCGGTCAGCTGGGCATCGACGTTGGTATGAGTCTGCGTCAATGGCTCTTCTTCAACGACAGCATTCAGATAAGTGCGGTCAGGGCCAATGCTCGTCTCGCCAGCGACTGTATCATCAAAGTCTGGCTGATCAACGATATTGCGCTCATGACGCGGTATGATGGGAATACCGTTTTTATCATAATTGACCGCAGCAGCTTCGGCACCATTACGGCGCTTAAAACTGCGAATGACCATAAACAGCCCTGCGAGCACGATAGACGCGGCAATGGCAATCAATACAAACTGAATAGCGGTCATGATAAATACATCCTAGTATATATAACAAAAGGGAATACAAAAACGAGCATAAATGGCAATATTCTAGCATGGCTGACCCATGTCGTCACCACATTGTGTACTTTATAACCAGTATGCTGGACTGAGGTCAAGCATATTTGTATTTATGCCAATGGATTGATTATATTTGCATCGCTTTAATTCTCATAGCGCGTTTAGTTTTGGCTTTTTTAGTCTTAACTCTCTACATAACGCGCGGCTTCATCGAGCGACACACTGACTAGGGTAGAGATGCCGGCGCTTGGCATGGTGATACCTTTTAGCTCATCGGCAATCTGCATCGTCAGTTTATTATGACTGATAAAGATAAACTGCAAGTCATCTGCCAACTCATGAATCAAGCTGGTAAAACGCGCGACATTGGCATCATCGAGCGGCGCATCGACCTCATCAAGTACACAAAATGGTGCAGGATGCTGCTTAAATATCGCAAAAATCAGGCTCAGCGCGGTCAGCGTTTTTTCACCGCCAGAGAGTACGGCTAAGCGACTATTACGCTTACCCTTTGGCTGCGCCATCAAAGTAAGCCCTGCCCGCCATTGCTCCGACTTTGGCGTATTGGCTGGCATCTCGTCTGTGTTCAGTGTCAGACTGGCTTGCCCGCCGCCAAATACTTTAGCAAACAAATTGGCCAGCTCATTATTGACCGCATCAAGCGTCTGCATAAATAGCGTCTTGGTCGTCTCATCAATAGAGGCAATCGCTTCAGTCAACGTCTGCATACTGGCGGCAATATCGGTGGTCTGCTGCGCGAGTGGCTCCAAGCGCTCATTGACCTCAGCCAACTCTGCGACGGCAGCCAGATTGACGGCACCAATTTTACTCAGCTGCTGCGCAAGCTTGGCGCGCTCAGACTCCAGCTCAGCAATTTTGTCTGGGCGCACACGGCGATCATGAGCGATAAAGTCTGCTAGCAAATTTGAGACACTTATGGTTTGTTGAGGCTGTTCTGCTTGCGCTTTGTATTTCTCACTCACTCGAATATAAGCATCTAGAGCGCTTTGTGTATGTGAACTAGCATCCTCCAAACGCGCGGCACTCAGTGCCAACTCAGTTGCGTGCTGTGCAAGTTCGCTTTGCTGCATTTGCAAGGTATTCTGCAACGTATCAAATGCCGTCTGCTGCTCAGAATACGCTTGCTTTAGCGCTGTGAGCGCGCTATCACGCTCGGTCAATAACGCTTGCTGCTCATCACGCGTTGTCTGCGCGCTATGCAATGCGGCTTGCAGATCGGGCAGTTTAGCCTGCTGCTGCTCATGACGCGCCTGTAGACTCTGCTCATTCTCTAATGACTTATCATATTGCTCGGTTGCACGCGCCAGACTGCTAACGCTATGCTCTAGGCGCATCTCGTACTGCTGAATATGTAGCTGCAATGCCTGCCAAGCCTCATCATCGGCTTGACGTGCGCGGTTTAGCTCACTGCGCGCCGCTTGCAATTGCTGATTGGTCGCTCGTGCTTCTACTATTTGCGGAGTGAGTGTGGCGATCTCACTTTCGATATCCTGCTGCTCATGAATAAGTGTCTGCGCCTCATGCGTAAGCTCTTGCTTTTCCTGCTCGAGCGTCCCTTTGTCAGCATTTAGGCGTTGACTATCTGCTTGCAAGCGCTCCGCATTGGCGCGCTGTGTGGTCAGTTGCTGCTGATATCGATGCTTATCGCGGGTTAATTGCTCAGCTTGTGCGCGTGTCTCTTCTAGACTAATCATCAGTGCGTCATAGTCGCGCTGGTCTTTTGCAATGGATTTTTGCTGATCGTGGATTTTGTTTTCAAACTCATCGAGCAAGTCTTCTAGCGTTTGCAAACGCGTGCGCTGCGCCAAACGCTGGGTGAGAAACTGACTGCTGCCCTCGCTTTGATCGTCTTGCGCGCCCGCAAGCTTACTTAGATTAAACGTGCCTTGACGACTAATAATCCAACCATCGGCAGTCAGCAGAAGCGCTGATGATAGTAATGACTTTAAGACATCAGCAAGCACGTCACTATCATGCTCACTAGCAGACTCAAACTGCGCTGTGTATAGATAACACTGCTGCCAAAGCGTAAGCGCAGGCTGAGCAATCAGCTGTGATAATGGCAACACTTTATCAGTTAAGCTATCTGGTAAATCTCTAATAAAGGCATGATCACTGCTATCGTTTTGCTTCGCAGGCAACCATAGGCTATGACCCGCCTCTACTAGCGATGTATTTTTTGTACTGGCAGGCTTATTTTTTGCCGTTTGATAAGTCAGTAAAGCGCTAACGTCATCTTCAAGTGCTTGCCATAAGCTGTCGGCTTTTTGAGAAATGCCACTAGCATTACTAACGCCTGATTGCTTGATTTGATTAGCTTGTTGGTTAGCAACCAGCACATGGCTATCTAGCCATAACGCTAAAACACTATCGAGCAGCTGTGCGTGCGCTTGCCCCTTCGCGCTCAGTTCAATCTGTTCACGCAGCGTCGTAATAGCCAATTGCTGTGTATTTACAGCGCCGCTATCGGTATTATTTGTTACAGCTGCGTTGTTTTGAGAGTTCGTTATAGGCTTAGTTTGAGAGTTTGTTATAGGCTTAGGGTGCAATATCTGATGCAGCGTGTCGTATTCGCCTGCGAGTAGTGCATGACGCTTTTCATCATCGCTCAGCTTGCGTTGCTGCGTGTTCAGTCGCTGCTGCAAATGATGTGCCTGCGGTTGTATGTCAGACAGACGTTCGTCCACACCCTCTCGTTGACGCTCAATCTGCTGTAGCGTTGTGCTCAGTTCAGTGACTTGCTGCGCTAGCGCTTGACTTAGGTCGCGCTTATCCGCTGCCTGATTTGCATCAGCACTGGCACTAACAGCATTCGCACTGGCAGATGGCGCTATAGACTGCTGCAATTGCTGCCAGAGGTTTTGCCAATTTTGCTCGCGGCGTTGCCATTTATCATAGCTTTGCTGATGGCGCTTTTGTGCTTGAGTATTAATCGCCTGTTGCTGCTCAAGCGTGCGAGCCTTGTCTTGCAAGCGTGATAGCTGGTTTTGCGCGTTATGCCACGCGCGTTGTAGTGGCTGCTCATTACGTTTGTAGTCATCGCGCTTGTGAGTCAGCTCAGCGAGCTGTGGGCGTAACGCTTCTAGCGCTTGCTGCTGCTCAGTTTTTTCAGCGTTGAGCCGCTCGATATCAGCGAGTGATTGCTCGCGCTGCTGCGCTAAGTGAGACAGTTGCTGCTCAATGGCTGCCAGCTGTGAGGTGGCATCACTCAACTGATGCTCGGCAGTTTGGTAGCCCAGCTGCTGCTGATAGTGCGCGCTTTGGGCATCATCTTTGAGCCACTGCTCTTGGTTGATACGAGCGGTGAGCTTATCTTGCTGAGCTTTTAACGTGTCATAGTCGGCTTGCAATGTTGACACTTCAGCCGTACTGCGCTCATGTATGATTTTTTGCTGCTGCTGATTGTGCTTGGCTTGATACAGCTGCTGAATAGCGAGCTGCTGCTCGATATCAGCCAAGCTGAGAGAAAGTTCCTCGTAACGCTGCGCGCTCGCTGCCTGTTTCGACAGTGTCTTTTGCTGGCGCAGTAATTCGCTTTGCATATCGTGCAGACGCGCCAGATTGTCTTTTGTCTTCTCGAGCTTTTTTTGCGTCTCTTCGCGGCGCGCCTGATAGCGCGACACCCCTGCCGCCTCTTCGATAAACTCACGCAGTTGCACGGGACTTGACTCAACAATTCGCCCAATCATGCCTTGCTCAATGACCGCATAACTGCGCGCACCCAGCCCTGTACCCAAAAACACATCGACCACATCGCGGCGACGACAGCGCGTACCATTGATAAAATAATCCGAGCGCCCTTCTTTATTTACCTGACGGCGAACGGACAGCTCTTGGTACAAGTTAAACTCATGGCGAATACCTGTCTGCTCATCTTGGGTATGCTCAAAGGTTAGCTCAACGCTGGCAACGCTCTTGGCCGTTTTATCTTGTGTACCAGCAAAGATGACATCACTCATCGCCCCGCCTCGTAACTGCTTGGCAGAGGTCTCACCCAGCACCCAGCGAATGGCATCAATCACATTGGATTTGCCGCAGCCGTTTGGTCCGACGATGGCAGTGATGCCATGACGAAAGGTAAAGGTCGTTGGGTTGGCAAAAGATTTGAAACCTGCCAGCTTTAGGGATTTTAAACGCATGAATAGTCAGTTGATATGGCGAAAACAGGCGGCTATTCTACCTGAAATTGTTGTGAGTTTTTAGGGTTAAACGTCTAAGTGCATAAACGATTTTGCCTTCAGGCTCTGGTGAAACCCATGCAGTAGTTTTTGTTCGACTTGGCAGACGTTATTTTCTGCTAAGTAGCGCTGATTGAACTCAATCAATGCTGACCATGTGATGCTGGCCACTTGTAGATGATCGACGATTTCCAACAGCTCTGGTCTTAATAGATGCTGATACTTCTTAGGTCTTTTGTGACACAGTGCCAGCTCTCGGTCGGCTAAGCGTTGCTTGTTGTGCTCTAGCGCATTACCACCGATGAATAACAACAAAAACTTGGCCCCTTTATCAATAAAGCCTTTTTCGAGCAAATGCTCATACATCACGCAGTACTTGAGCAGCTGATCTGGGTTTTTTCGACCATTAAATTTTAATTCATTGGCAACCAGCACATTCGACTGATGGTTGTAGGCCAAGTTGTCCATATACATCGCTTTTAGCTCTGTGCTGGCCTCAAACAATCCGCTGTTGCCATGTGTCGACCATGATCCACTTGGCTCAAAGGTGATGAATTGCTGATAAAATGAGTCTAAGTAGACATCACTACATAAACTCAAAAAGATATCGAATTCTTTATTTAAATAACCCTCAGAGAAAAACGCGACTCGGCGAATAGCCTCTCTAGGATCGCAGATGCCTACCGTTTTCGGTGAATAAGTATCTAACTGCTCAGACTCATGCATTTTTGCATTGAGCTTCTTAATGACGGCGTGTTCGACCTCTTCCAGATTTTTTCCTGCTAGCTCTGGATCGATTGCCCATTCGATGATTTGGCGTACATATTGCTTTTTGGTGATTCCAAGAATTTGCTTTGGCTCCCACGCCAAAAACTCTACCATATTCGTAAGACCAGTCGTCCATGATAGCTGATCTTTTAAATGACTCATTGAGCCAAAAACACGGCGATATTTTTCTGCTGCTTTCATACTAAGAATGTCTCATGGTTTACATTTTTTACGACAAATATTTGAGATTGCTATAACACACCCAATCCACTTAATAACAACTGCCCTCCTGCAAATATCAGTAGCACGCCAAACGCGCGCTTGAGCATCAGAGCAGGCAATACATGGGCAAGCTTGGCACCGACTTTTGCCATGGCAAAGCTTGCCACCGAAATAAATAAGAATCCTGTGACGTGGACAAACCCAATGGTGCCCTCGGGCAGATTAACCACATCTTGACCAAACCAGGCAAACCCAGCCGCGCCAGCTAGAGCAATGGGTAGACCGCACGCCGCTGACGTACCGACCGATTGCTTCATCGGCAATCCCGCCCAGTTCAAAAACGGTACGGTCAAACTGCCACCGCCAATACCGAAGATAGACGACGCCATACCAATGCCCGTACCTGCGCCAAACTGCACCCCAGCAGGCGGCAACGGCTTACCCACTTGCTCTTTGTTAGAAAAGAACAGCATTTTTAGCGCGACTAATAGCGCGCCAACACCGATGATGGCTTGTAGCGCCTGACCATCAATCATATCTGCGATACCAGCGCCGACCAAACTCCCCACAACCAAGCCGAGCGCCATCTTGCGCCATACTTCCCAGCGGACACCGCCGCGTTTATTATGAGCCGTCAGTGAGCTGATCGAAGTGATCACGATGGTCGCAAGAGACGTACCAATGGCTAAATGTGTCACCACTTCTGGCGAAAAGTCATAAGCGGTAAAAATCCAGACCAGTGCGGGAACGATAATCATGCCGCCGCCCACGCCAAACAACCCTGCGCTGACACCTGCAAACGCCCCTGCAATCACAAACCACACATATAACATCATAGAACAAACCTTTTATAATACTGGCCTAGTATTAATTTTATTTCATACTTACTGATTTCTTGGCGCACTCAACTGTATTTGCCAAATCTTAACGTGACCTTTATGCTGTCTTTGACAACCGCCTAGTATATCAAAGTTTCTCTTAACCACATCGACTAAACCTATGCCAACACTCACCAGTTTTTCCAGCCATTTATCCGATCTCAACCACCGTCACGTTGCCAGTAGCGCCTCAACCAATAGCGAGCTGATCGCAGCACTGCAAGATGGGTCGTTAGATATCGCAGCCGTGCACGTTTTGACCGCAGAGACCCAAAGCGCTGGACGTGGACAACATGGGCGCTCGTGGCAATCACCGCGCGGCAATGTCTATCTGTCGCTATATCACCCCGTGCATATGCCGGTTAGTGGTTTATTGTCTTTAATTATTGGCCTTGAGCTGGCAAAAATGCCTGTCATCCAAACACTGAATGAACAGCTACTAGCGCAAGGATTGACACCAATTGGGGTGAAATGGGCAAATGACTTAGGGTTTTATCAGAGTCAAACCAATCTTTACTCTGAATTGGAGCGTTCTGCACCCGATAATTCAGTTTTAAACAGCACTATCTCAAATCAGCGCACACTACCCTTTCAAAAACTTGCTGGCATCTTGATAGAACCAGTGACCAAATCTGGCAAGTTGGTTGGTGTGATGCTAGGCATTGGGTTAAATGTACAAGCCGCACCAAAGCTCACCGCTCAAACGTCTGAGGGGATGAGTTATCAAGCGATCAGCTTACAAGACATCCATGAGTTGCTACATCCAGAAGTGGCAGCTGCCACGAGCCTGCCAGACCTACAAACATTGTATCAGCAGATGAGCACAGCACTGATGGCGGCGATGACCCGCTTTGAGCATTTGGGGATAGAAAAACCAACGGGTCATACGTACTATTTAGACGGATTCTTACAGCAGTTTGCTGCGATGGACGCACTAGCAGGTCTGCGATTGCGCGTTACCCAAGACTACAATAATAAAAAGCAAGTGATGACAGGGTTAGCTTGCGGCGTGGATACTCATGGGTGTTTGCAATTGCAGCAAGATAACGGTAAGATTTCTACGCTTTTTACTGGACGCATTGACGTTATTTATTAGGCTTAACCACCAAACTGACGAGCACCATCATTAACGAGCGTTATATAAAGGGATTTTTATGCTCTGGCTTGATCTTGGCAATACCCGCCTAAAATACTGGCTGACCGATGATATTGGGCAGATAGTCTCACATGATGCCAAGCAGCATCTGCAAGCACCCGCTGAATTACTCATGGGTCTGACTGACCGCTTTGAGCGTTATGCGCCCGATTTTATTGGTATCTCATCCGTACTGGGCGATGCGCTAAATGCCCAAGTATCAGAGACGCTCAGTCGTCTGAACATTCCATTTGAGTTTGTCCATGTTGATGCCGCGCATCCACTGATGAAAAGTGCTTATAATGACCAGCAGCTCGGCTGTGATCGCTGGCTACAGATGCTAGGAGCCGTCGATAAGAAAAAGCGCCAATGCGTGATCGGCTGCGGTACGGCGGTGACGATTGACTTGATTGATCACGCTGAGCATTTGGGTGGTTATATCTTCCCCAGTATCTACTTGCAACGCGAGTCTCTGTTTTCTGGAACCAAGCAAATCACCATCTCTAACGGCACGTTTGATAGTGTCAGCCAAGGCATGACCACCCAAGATGCCGTGCACCGCGGTATCTTGCTCTCTATCGTTGGTGCGGTCAATGAGATTAGCCGTCGTCACCCAAACTTTGAAGTCATCATGACGGGCGGCGATGCAGCCACTATCTCGCAGCATGTCAATCGCCCTGTACGCTTACGTGATGATTTATTATTAAATGGTCTGGCACGGTATTTTGATTATCGTAATAAGTCATAATCCATCATAGATAAGCCAATATCACATAAAAAAAGCAGCACGTTTAAAGCGTGCTGCTTTTTTGGTTTAAGCATACTGTAAATTATTTCTTGTCAATTTAAATATAATGACTATGGTGCTGCAAATGCAATCGGTAATGTAACATTCCCTTTCACTGCCCGCCCTTTTATCAAAAAAGGCTTGAAACGAGCCCTTTTAATTTCTCTAGTAAAAGCAGCGTCTACCTGTTTTATACCACTACTCTTAATCACGGTTATGTTTTTGATACTACCTTGCTTATCAACTCGTAACGAAAAAACCATTTTTAGATCTGTTTTATCACAAGGTTTGACAACGTTCCCATCTTGGTCATATGAACAACGAATCAGATATCGATTGAGATAAGCTGGTATATTTTCAAATCTTGGCGATCTCAGCCAGCTAGCATCTCGAGTAGAAAGTTGAATAATTGGTTCAGGATTAGACAAATCAATCAACTCAGCCTGTGCTGGCGTCATACCAATCGTTATCGTAGAAAATGCAAATAAAGTAACCAACATGCTATAAACACCGATAGAATTTATATTGGTTAGAAAGTAGAAAACGGTATGAAGTGCTGGCTTGATATGTAATTTATAGATCATGGTATAAATATTTTATCCAAATCATCAAAAAATGCTACGCTATGAGAAACATAACGTAGCACGTTTTTAGATCTTAAAACAAAAAACGTTCGAATAAAAGTTAGGCTATCAACAACCAGTCGTATCTATTTCGTCTCGTTAAACAGCTCACGACCGACCAACATACGACGAATCTCGCTAGTACCTGCGCCAATCTCATATAGCTTGGCATCGCGCCAAAAACGTCCAAGCGGATACTCGTTGGTATACCCATTACCGCCAAATATTTGAATCCCCTCACCTGCCATCCATGTGGCTTTTTCGGCACACCATAGAATCACACTGGCGCAATCTTTACGCACTTCTCGACTATGACCCGCACCACGCGCGTCCAACATATCGAGGTTTTTCCCGACAGTATATAAGAAGCTACGACCGGCTTGTAGTATCGTATACATGTCCGCAACTTTACCTTGGATAAGCTGGAACTCACCAATCGCTTGACCAAACTGTTTGCGGTCATGGATATAAGGCACGACATTGTCCATTACTGCTTGCATGATACCGATAGGACCTGCAGCCAACACGGCGCGCTCATAATCTAGGCCACTCATCAGCACCTTGACGCCTTCATTGAGACCGCCCAAGATATTTTCACTTGGTACTTTTACATTATTAAAAGTCATCTCACCAGTATGGCTACCACGCATGCCGAGCTTGTCCAGCTTTTGCGCTGTACCAAAGCCTTCCATGCCTTTTTCAACAATAAAGGCCGTCATGCCTTTTGCACCCAATTCAGGGTTGGTCTTGGCATAAACTACCATCACATCTGCATCAGGGCCATTGGTGATCCACATCTTGCTACCGTTCAACACATAGCTGCCGTCTTTTTCTTCGGCTTTGAGCTTCATACTGACGACGTCTGAGCCAGCGCCTGTCTCACTCATAGCCAGTGCACCGATGAACTCGCCGCTGATGAGTTTCGGCAGATATTTCTGCTTTTGTGCCTCAGAACCATTACGTTTGATTTGGTTAATACATAGGTTTGAATGTGCGCCATAGCTAAGCGCTACCGATGCCGAAGCACGGCTAATCTCTTCCATCGCGACCATGTGTGCGACGTAGCCCATGTTGGAGCCGCCGTACTCTTCAGGAACGGTAATACCATGTAGACCGAGGTCGCCCATTTTTTGCCATAAATCCATTGGGAACTCATCGCTGCTATCAATCTCAGCAGCACGTGGAGCGATCTCGTTTGCCGCAAACTGCTGCACGACATCACGTAGCGCGTCAATATCTTCGCCAAGCTGAAAATTTAATCCAGGTAAACTCATAACCATTCCTTGTTTTTAGTATTTAATTTTTACGATAATTTTTAAGACTTACGTTTATTGATTAGAGCACGTGCTACATTTGAGCCATTTGGTCGCTTTAAAAATTCACTGATACGCTCGCCTGCCACGACCAATTTATCCAAATCGATACCTGTGCTGATACCCATACCATGCAACATATACACCACATCTTCGGTGGCGACATTGCCCGTTGCGCCTTTGGCATAAGGACAACCACCGAGGCCCGCGACAGAGGTATCAAACTCACTAACACCCATTTGTAATGCAGCCAAAGTATTGCTTAGCGCTTGGCCATAAGTATCATGGAAATGACCTGATAGCATAGAAATATCAGCATACTCCAATGCAGCTTGTAACGCTCGTTGCACTTTGAGCGGCGTACCAACACCAATGGTATCGGCAATGCCAATTTGTTCTGAACCAATCTCTACCAGACGCTTGGTCACATAGGCTACTTGGCTTGGGTCAATCTCGCCTTCATAGGGACAACCAACCGTACAAGAAATCACGCCACGTACCTTTATACCTTGTGCTTTTGCTGCCGCAGCCACTGGTGCAAAACGTTCGATACTCTCATCGATACTACAATTGATGTTTTTTTGACTAAAGGTTTCGCTCGCTGAACCAAAGATAACGATTTCATCAGGACGATGCAAGATAGCATTTTCAAAGCCACGCATATTGGGCACAAGTACCGAGTAGCAAACGTCCGTCTGCCGCGTAGGTGCTAGCACTTCGAGCAACTCGCTGTTATCGCCCATTTGTGGCACCCACTTTGGCGAAACAAAACTGGTCGCTTCCAGCTTTTTGACACCCGCCGCAATCAAGTCATTAATGAGCGTTTGCTTAACCTCAGTCGGTACCGTCATGGATTCGTTTTGTAGTCCATCACGTGGACTGACATCAACAATGGTGACATGGCTTGGATACGAATGGCTCATACTTGTCGTCCTTTTTGTTATTTGCGCTTTGATGAGGCTTTCTTATTAGGCTTCGTCAGCTATGCGCTCTCACTATCGATGCGCAATAGCTCATCACCATCAGCGACCAAATCACCTGCTGCAAATAATAGTTCTGCTACCACACCATCTGTCGGTGCGGTAATGGTATGTTCAATTTTCATGGCTTCGATGACGGCAAGTGGCTCGCCTTTTTTCACAGTATCGCCAACAGCTACTTTGAATGCAACCACTTGTCCTGGCATTGGTGACTTCAAACTGCCAACTGCTGCTGTGTCTTCGCCCACATGTGCCATGATATCAATAAGCGTAATTTCATCACGTCCGCTATCTGTGAATACGTAGACCGTCTCGTTATTCACCCAACTTTGGGCACTGATACGTGCACCTTCTAACCATAAGGTATGATTGTGCGCGTCACTGCTATCGTAGCTAATTTGACCTTCATAAATCGTTTCGGTCTGGGCAGCTACATTGATATTGCTATCATCCTGCGTATTCGCGATTTCTTTACCAATGACGAGCGTAAAACTATTGAGACTATCACCGCCTTTTTTGCTATCAGCACAACTCGCATTATGCCAATTACTGATGCGAGCGCTATAAGCCTGCTCATCATAAACCAAGCTAAATGAACGAGTATAGTCGCTATAAGCACGGAAACCCGTCGACTTGCTAAATGGATCTGAGCCCTGCGTGGTCGCCTCACTCGCAAGCTGCTGGGCAATAGCTGTCACCACAAGGGTTGATAATCCGAGAGGGTGCTGGTCAAAAAGCTTATCCTGCTCGCGCCCTATCAATGCCGTATCGAGATTGGCTTTGCTAAATGAATCGGTATTTAAAATATAACGCAAAAATGCCACGTTATTTGGCAGACCAACGATACGCGTCTGTGCCAATGCACGATCAAGTCTCGCTAACGCTTGCTCGCGCGTAGGAGCATGGACGATAAGCTTGGCAATCATAGAGTCGTAAAAAGGACTGATCACATCACCCTCACGTACGCCATCGTCAATACGCACATCGGTAATGTTAAAGGTACTATGCTCAGGCTTTTGATAAGTGAATAAAGTCCCAGTCGCTGGCAAGAAATTGTTGTCAGGGTTTTCGGCACAGATACGCGCCTCAATTGCATGACCGTTGATAGCCAGATCATCTTGTGTTTTTGGCAATGGCTGACCCGCAGCAACCAACAGCTGCCACTCGACCAAATCGACACCAGTAATGGCTTCACTAACCGGATGCTCAACTTGCAAACGCGTGTTCATTTCCATGAAATAAAAATTCATAGAGTCTTCACGCTGCTCAACGATGAATTCAACAGTACCTGCACCAACGTAATCAACCGCACGTGCTGCTTCGATTGCCGCTGTACCCATCGCTTCACGCATGGCAGTATCGACACCGGGCGCTGGCGCTTCTTCTAATACTTTTTGATGGCGACGCTGTACTGAGCAATCACGTTCAAACAGGTGCACATAATTGCCATGCGTATCACCAAATACTTGGATTTCGATATGACGTGGTTTTAGCGCGTATTTTTCAACCAATACTTGATCATTGCCAAAACTGGTAATCGCTTCACGGCGACATGAGTCGAGCAAATCAATAAAATCGCTGCTTTTTTCAACGATACGCATGCCTTTACCGCCGCCACCTGCACTGGCTTTAATCAAGACAGGATAGCCAATACTATCGGCCTGCTGCTGCAAAAACTGTGTATCTTGGTTATCACCATGATAACCCGGTATCAGCGGCACGCCAGCCGACTCCATCAAGCGCTTGGACTCAGACTTACCGCCCATAGCACGGATAGCTTCCGCCGATGGACCGATAAATACTAGACCAGCATCTTGGCAAGCCTGTGCAAAGTCTGCATTTTCACTCAAAAACCCATATCCTGGATGGATTGCTTGGGCGCCAGTCTCAAGCGCTATCGCAATAATAGCATCGCCTTTGAGATAACTGTCTTTCGGTGCCGAACCACCTAAATAAATCGCTTCATCACAGACGGCCACATGCTTGGCCTCAAGATCCGCATCGGAATAAACAGCAACGGTACTGACGCCAAGACGCTTAGCAGTCGCGGCCACTCGGCAAGCAATTTCACCACGGTTGGCGATTAGAATTTTAGAAAACATAACTATCCCTGTGTCTTGTCGTTATTATTTGACATCTTGTCTATTTGCCCATTTGCCTATCATTGTTCTACTACTAGTTAGTCTGCCATTAGCCAATCAGGTTTACGCTTTTGCAAAAACGCTTGTACACCCTCGCGGCCTTGCTTTGATGAGCGGATATCAGCAATACCTTTGACCGTGTCGGCAATCAGCTCATCTGTAATAGGTACACCAGCGACATCATGTAATAGCTGTTTGCAGGTTTTGACCGCGTCAGGGCTATTTTTGACGACCTTGTTACAGAACGCAGCCACTTCATCGGCCAGCCACTCTTCGCTAACACGCTCATGGATAAAACCAAGCTGACGTGCCTTTTTGGCATCAAATACTTCAGCACTTAAGAAATAACGCTGCGACGCTCTAGCACCTAGCGCTCGGATAACATAAGGACTGATAGTAGCAGGGGCTAAGCCCAAACGCACTTCGCTCAGACAAAAGTTTGCAATCTTAACGGCGATAGCCACATCACAAACAGCGACCAGACCCATGCCACCTGCATAAACATCGCCTTGAATAGCCGCGACTGTTGGCTTAGGACATTCATAAATAGTCTTAAGCATTTGCGCCAATTTATCAGCATCCGCTAAATTTTCTTCATAGCTATAATCCGCCATGGCACGCATCCAATTAAGGTCAGCACCGGCACAAAAGGCCTTGCCAGTAGCTGCTAGCACAATGACACGTACTTCATCATCAGCACCAAGCGTATTGAACGCATCGGTTAGCTCGGCTATCATTTCATCGTTAAAAGCATTACGTATCTCAGGACGATTTAACGTCACTGTTGCCACGTGCTGTTCCACTTTAACCAGTAGGCTTTTATAATTTTTATCACTTTCTTTTTGCATAACTTTCTCTATATTTTTTATGTAAATACTTAAATAAACTCTTGGTCAATCCATAATAATGTTAATACAAGGGAACTAAGTACAAAGACTAAGCGTAGATGTACAAACCGTACTTCAAATGAGGTTAACGCAGTAGTCGATTATTATGAGAACACCTTAGAACGCTTACATTCTAAAGACACCAAACTTTGTCTCTTCAATCGGCGCGTTATACGCAGCGCTTAATCCTAACGCCAATACATTACGGGTATCAGCAGGATCAATTACGCCGTCATCCCACATACGTGCGGTAGCATAATACGGATGACCTTGCTCTTCATACATTTCGCGAATCGGCGCTTTAAATGCCGCTTCGTCCTCATCACTCCACGCTTCGCCTTTGCGATCAAAGTTATCACGTTTGACCGTTGCCAATACTGACGCTGCTTGCTCACCGCCCATGACAGAGATACGGGCATTTGGCCACATCCATAAGAAACGCGGGCTATAAGCGCGGCCACACATACCATAGTTACCAGCGCCGAACGAGCCACCTACAATGACCGTGAATTTTGGCACTTTGGCATTAGCCACAGCCATTACCATTTTGGCGCCATGACGAGCGATACCTTCGTTTTCATATTTGCGGCCAACCATGAAGCCCGTAATGTTCTGTAGAAATACTAATGGGATTTTGCGTTTACAGCACAGCTCAATGAAGTGCGTGCCTTTTTGCGCTGATTCACTGAACAAGATACCGTTGTTAGCAATAATACCAACAGGCATCCCTTCGATATGGGCAAACCCGCACACTAGCGTCGTACCAAAGCGCGCTTTAAACTCATCAAAGGCACTGTCATCAACAATACGCGCGATGATTTCTCTGATATCAAATGGCTTGCGCTTGTCCGTTGGAATCACACCGTACAATTCTTTAGCATCATAACGTGGCGGACGTGGTGTGATTTGATTAGGAATGTTTTTTGTAGGACGATTGAGATGACTGACGATATTACGAGCGATTGATAACGCATGAGTGTCGTTTTGCGCTAAATGATCGACCACGCCTGACAGTCGGGTATGCACATCACCACCGCCCAAATCCTCTGCGGTAACCTCTTCACCTGTTGCTGCTTTTACTAGTGGCGGCCCACCCAAAAAGATGGTGCCTTGCTCTTTGACAATAATAGATTCATCGCTCATGGCAGGCACATACGCACCGCCAGCCGTACAGCTACCCATAACCACAGCAATCTGTGGTATGCCTGCCGCACTGAGATTGGCTTGATTAAAAAAGATACGCCCGAAATGTTCTTTATCCGGGAACACATCATCTTGATTCGGTAAGTTTGCACCACCTGAATCAACCAGATAAACGCACGGTAGATGATTTTCTTGCGCAATCTCTTGGGCACGTAGATGCTTTTTGACCGTCATTGGATAGTACGTGCCGCCTTTTACCGTGGCATCATTACAGACAATCATACATTCAATACCATTGATACGACCGATACCAGCAATCACGCCAGCCGCTGGAATCTCTTCGCCATACATATCATGTGCAGCCATCGGTGCCACTTCTAGGAACGGGGTGCCCACATCCAATAAACGCTCGACGCGCTCACGTGGTAACAGCTTACCACGCGCTAGATGCTTGGCTCGTGCGCGCTCTGAGCCACCTTGGGCAACTTTACGCAAGTGTACATACAGGTCATCGACTATCTCTTGCATCGCGGCACTGTTTTGCTGAAAATCGCTTGAGTTTGGACTCAGTTTACTGGTTATGATAGCGCTCATGATATCCCTTTTTTTCCTATACATAGATAGATACGTAGATGTGAGTAGCTTTTATATAAATGATACTAATTGCTATTTTTAAGCGTTGCTCACATGGTTAGTCTTTTGTTTTTTAGAGCAGATAAGTAAGCTTACTACAAACCCAACTCTTCTTTCATTTGCTCAATGATTTTATATTTTTGAATTTTGCCAGTGATGGTCATTGGATATTCAGTCACAAAGCGATAGTAAGTCGGCACTTTATAGTGAGCGATATGCTCACTACAGAACTCGCGTACTTCTTGTTCAGTTAAGCAACCAGGTTCTTTCGGAATAATCCATGCCGCGAGTACTTCACCATAACGCTCGTCGGGTATACCCACGATTTGTACATCACGAATCTTTGGATGGCGATAGAGATAATTTTCAATTTCTACTGGATAGATATTTTCGCCGCCACGAATCACCATATCTTTACTACGGCCGACGATTTTTACGTAGCCGTCTTCATCCATTGTGGCCAAGTCACCCGTATGCATCCAGCCATCTTGGATAGCCTCACGCGTTTTAAAGCGGCTGCCCCAATAGCCTTTCATCACGGAATAGCCTCGTGTAAGCAACTCACCCGTCTCACCCAGCGGGACAATCTCACCTGTTTCCGTATCAACGACTTTCACTTCAAGCGCAGGCTGTACCAGTCCTACCGTCGAGACCTGTTTATTAAGTGGCGTATGCTCATTGGTCTGGCAAGATACAGGACTGGTCTCTGTCATGCCATAGGCAATGGTGACTTCGCTCATATGCATCTTATCGATGACACGGCGCATAACCTCAATCGGACAGCTAGACCCAGCCATAATGCCCGTGCGCAGGGTCGATAAATCAAAATCTTCAAATTCAGGATGGTCAAGCTCTGCGATAAACATCGTGGGCACACCATGTAGACCTGTACACTTTTCTTCTTCGACTGCTTGCAATACGGTCAATGGCTCAAAGCCGTCGTTTGGATATACGATACAACCGCCATGCGTGAGAATCGCTAGATTACCAAGCACCATACCAAAGCAATGATACAAGGGTACTGGAATACACAGCCTATCCTCTTCAGTGAGATTCATGGCCTCACCGATGAAGTAGCCATTATTTAAGATATTGCGATGGCTTAAGGTAGCGCCTTTTGGCGTACCTGTCGTGCCACTGGTGAACTGTACATTGATAGCATCGGTGTTCTTAAGCTGAGCTTGACGCTCGGCAACACGCGGATCGTTGGCATCGCCCTCGCTCATCCATGCAGAGAATTTTTGCATAAAACCAAAGGTCTCGTCCGACTCTGGCTCATCAATCCAAATGATGCGTTCAATCGTTGGAATCTCGACCAAATCGAGCTGAGTGTAGTCTTTATGGTAAATCTCAGGACATAGCTCACGGATTAAACTGGCATAGTCACTGGTTTTGAAATGACGCATCAGTACGAGCGCTGAGCAGCCCAGTTTATTTAGGGCATATTGCAACTCAAAGGTGCGGTAGGCAGGATTGATATTAACGAGGATAACGCCGACTTTTGCCGTGGCCAATTGCATGAGCAACCACTCGGCATTGTTGTGCGACCATATACCGATACGATCGCCAATCTCTAGTCCCATCTCAATCATACTACTGGCTAGCTGGTTCACTTGCTGCTGTAGCTCACGATACGTCCAGCGGATATTTTGATGACGGACGACCAGTGCTTCGCGCTCAGGATATTTGGAGACAATAGCATCAAAAAAGTCACCGATTGTCGCTTCAATCAGCGGTACATCAGGACCTTTGTCATAGCTTTGAGTAAGTGGTGCATTGGCTGAGCGTGCGCCCATATTGATACTAGGAATATTGTTTAAAATAGCATCGAAGTCAACGCGAGTCGAATCGAAATCAGGAGTTTGAGTCATAACGAGTCCTTTCGTTTTACTTTTTATATTATTTATAAATAGCATTTATTAATAGCCTGCGTGCAAACCTTCTTCCTTGGGCAGGTCTTACATAACATTCAGCTACTATAACGCCATCAATGAAAGCCTGTCAACAATATCAATACAGTATGTATCATTTAATTAGATAGTCTGCCTTTCTACTTAGTAAAAGGTAGCATAGAATCATGGCAAATATTTGACACAAAAAAGCCAGCCACATCATAAGGAATGGGCTGGCTCAATCATCAATACTGTCTTTTCACAGAATTGTCTGGAAAAGAATCTAATAAAGGGCGTTACTTATAAATGACGTGCTTTTATTAGTTTTTCAAAAAACGGTATTGCAATCGTTATGCTTTAGGAACTGCAGGCGCTTTAATCGTTACTGTTGCGCTAACGGCTTCATTATCATCGATCAAATCCATGATTAGCTCATCATCGCTTTCCGTCTTCACTTGCCAATTACCAGCCGCGTTTGGCACACCCGTTACCATCACCGAAATGGCTTTGTTCTTTAGACGAATCATCGGTGGCTTATGATCATAACCGCTGTGCTCGTGCCCTAAGATATCATCAGCGATGGTCGCAGCCTGTGCGCGTAATGGCGCAACATAACGACAAGCAACCCCGTTGATAGACATACAGTCGCCGATGGCATAGATATTCGCTGCATTGGTACGCAACGTCGCTGCATCCACCACGATACCCGTACGGCGATCGAACTCCACACCAGCCGCAGCAGGTAATTGCTCATCGACTGTCAGACCTGTACTTGCAATCACATGATCTACAATCAGTGGTTCGAGCGGCTGAGTATCAGTATTATCTGCATCCGATGATAACGGGGCATAGGCTACTTGTAGCTTCTCGCCATCTTCGCTGTCATCGTTATTAACACGAGTGACAGCTGATACTTGATAACCACCTAAGAATTGAATACCCTGCGACTCGATCGCTTTGGCGATACGTGCGGTCGCTTTGGCTGGTAGCATCTGTGAAAGCGGTGCATCATTTAAATCAATAAGCGTTACTTTATGACCAGCTCTAAGTAGGTCTTCTGCGATTTCTGTACCCACCATACCAGCACCGACGATCGCAACATGTTGGCTACCTGTTGCTAGCTTTTCTTGTAGCTGACTAAAGCGCTCGATATGATTGACATGCCAGACCAGATCTTGCGGCAAACTTTTAGGGAAAATAGGATGCGCACCCATCGCCAGTACCAACTTACCATAGTTGATCGTCGCATAATCCGTGTGGGCGGGATCTGGTCTATTAGCAGAGATAAGCTGTAACTGCTGGGTAGCCGTATCAATGTCTGTAACCTGTGTGTCGGCGAGTAGCGTCACGCCTGCGGTTTTTGCCGCATCGCTACCAGATGCCCGCACCAAGTCTGATGCGCGTTTGTTTTGGCTGATCGCCATGGTCAGCATCGGCTTGTGATAACGGTCGCCACTATCGGAGGTAATCAAGGTGATCGGAATCTCTGCATCTTTTGCACGAATGGCATCAATCACATGCCAGCCTGCCAAGCCTGCGCCAATGATGACGACGCCACTTTTTGACGAGGTTGCCGATGCTACAGATAGGTTGTCTACGCTCATAGGAACTCCAATATGGTTTGTGAATTATTTTAATTATCAACAAGGATGGGAGCCATTGTATCAGTAAACAGGCATGCACTCACATACGTATCCAAACTGAAATTATAAATCCACTCTCATAAAAAAGCGTCTATTAATAGACGCTTTTTATTGATGGTTTCATCTGTGTTTCAAACACTAGTATAAATACGGAGAAAGTGATTAATGATTCAAAATTTTCGATAAGAACATCTGCGCACGATCACTTTTTGCGCCTTCAAAGAACTCATCTTTGCTACAGTTTTCGACGATATGCCCTTCATCCATAAAGATAATACGGTTGGCAACTTGACTGGCAAAGCCCATTTCGTGAGTCACACACATCATGGTCATGCCATCACGAGTCAGCTCGACCATGACATCGAGCACCTCTTGAATCATCTCAGGATCGAGCGCAGAGGTTGGCTCATCAAACAGCATTGCCACAGGATCCATAGCCAGTGCACGAGCAATCGCTACGCGCTGCTGCTGACCGCCTGATAGCTCCGCTGGATATTTCGCCGCTTGTACGGTCAGACCGACGCGGTCCAGATACGCCATCGCCTTTTGCTTGGCTTCACTCTCTTTGCGCCCCAATACTTTGATCTGTGCCACTGTCAAATTATCAATGATGGTCAAATGCGGAAACAATTCAAAATGCTGAAACACCATGCCGACACGGCTACGTAGCTTAGGCAGATTTGTTTTTGAATCACCGACAGAGATGCCATTGACCATGATCTCACCTTTTTGAAAAGGCTCAAGTCCATTGACTGTCTTGATCAACGTCGATTTACCACTACCTGAAGGGCCACAAACCACGACCACATCCCCTTTATGCACGTGCGCAGTACAGTCAGTTAGTACTTGAAAGTCTCCATACCATTTGCTGACATTGGACATTTGAATGACCATCTCATCAGTCGCATGACCATTGTTAGTAACCAGCCCACCAAAGGAATTTATGTATGTATCAGCATTGCTCATTACTGGCTCCTAACCACATTATTATCGATAACCGTCGTTTAAAAATTAAATCAAAATACCAAACCACAATTTTAACGCTCAAAATCCTAAGCGAGATATCTATTAAAACCGCAAGCGTTTTTGTAGTTGTTGCACACCAATCGATGCACTTAAGCTAATCACAAAGTAGACAGCGCCAGCACCTAAGATATAAGGTGTGAGTAATCCCATCAGCTCACCGCGGACATAGGCTGCGCGGAAAAAGTCGGTCAAACCAATAGCGAATACCAATGTCGTGTCTTGGAACAAGATGATACACTGCTGCAAAATCAGTGGTAGCATTTTGCGAAAGGCTTGCGGCAAGATGACCAGACGCATGGTCTGCCCATAAGTCATGCCCAGTGCTTTGGCAGCATTGACCTGCCCGCTACCAATCGATTGAATACCCGCACGCACCACTTCTGAAAAGTAAGCGGCCTCAAACATCATAAAGGCGACCACACAAGACGCAAAAGCGGCATTGATCTGAAGATACTTACCTGCGACCCAAAAATAAATCATCGGCACGGCAAAATAAAACCACAGTAGTACCAATAGCAGCGGTACTGAGCGGAAATAATTGACGTATAACTTTGAAGGTACTTCAAGCGCCTTGATACCAGATAAGCGCATCAACGCTAGTATCGTGCCTAAGCTGATACCACCAATAATTGCCAAAAACAGCACTTTTAAGGTGGTTATCATGCCGCCCATCAAACCAGGATAGGCTGTTGCCAATTCGGTCATATTCATTTCTGACCTCCCGCAATAAGCCCAGGTACACGCAATTTACGCTCAATGAGTCCCATAATAGCGATCAAAGATAAATTGAAAACCAAATAGACAATCGTCGCATAGGTATAGATCTCAATACTATTCTGCGTATATTCACTGATGGTTTTGGTTTGGCTAATCAGCTCCATTACCCCGACGAGCGATGCGACAGAGGCGTTTTTGAAACAGTTGGTCAGCTCCGAGCTGAGCGGCGGCAAGATAATACGAAAGGCTTGCGGTAGCAGCACTTCTTTGTAGACTTGCGGAATGCTAAAGCCCAGTGCGTAGGCGGCATTGGTCTGCCCATCAGGCAGCGACTCGATACCCGTCCGTACTTGCTCAACAATACGAGCAGCGGTAAATAAGCCAAGACCGATACTTGCCGATAGCATGGCTGAGGTATTCGGAGACAAGTCCTTATACCACCATTCTTGTATCGTGGGCGTCAGCCAGCCGGGTGCGATGTAAAACCAAAAGAACAATTGTACTAGCAGTGGAATATTGCGAAAGAATGTCACATAAGCCGTACCAATCGTACGAGCAGTCTTATTAGGTAAGGTGCGCATGATACCAAAGATGGTACCGACGACCATGGCGATGGCCCATGCGATACTGCCGATTAATAGCAGCCAGCCAAGACCTGTAATCATCCAATGGATATAAAGCTCGTTACCGATACCAGTTTGCTCAAAGAGCACACCCCAGTTCCAGCTATAATTCATGGTTGTCTCTCCGAGCAGCGATTCATAAGCCTATAGGTCAGACAGATAATATCTGACCTATAGGCAAGCCATATTGAGGGACAAAGAACTTATTGCGCCGTCGCCACTTTTGGCTGAGCACCGTCATGCGGATTGGCAATCAAATCTTTTAAGTTGTCAGACATCTCAAAGTTTAGATTGACGTTTTTCGGTGGGACTGGGTTCAAGAACCATTTGTCATAAATACTATTGATTTCGCCTGAGCTAAAGACATTATTTAATGCTTCATTGACGACGGCTTTGAATTCAGGATCGTCTTTACGCATCATACAGCCATAAATCTCAAACGATTGTGGCTCACCAACGATAACCCATTCATCAGGATTTTTTGCTTTGGCTTTTTCGCCCGCGAGCAACACATCATCCATCATAAAGGCATCAGCACGACCATTTTCTAACATCAAGAAGGCTTCGCCGTGATCTTTTGCTGAGATGATGTTCATATCCATTTTGTTGTCATCATTGTACTGACGGATATAACGCTCTGAGGTCGTACCTGCCGTGGTGACAAGAGTTTTACCTTTTAGATCTTCGAAATTTTGAATGCCAGAGTCTTTTTTGGTCAACAGACGCGTACCAATCTCAAAGAAACCGTTAGAGAAGGCAACCTGTTTTTGACGCTCTTCGTTGTTGGTGGTTGAGCCACACTCAAAATCTACCGTACCGTTTTGTACCAATGGGATACGCGTTTGTGAGGTAATCAAGTTGTAACGGACGTTGAGGTCTGGCATGTTTAGCTTTTGCTTCACTGCTTCGACGACTTTCATTTCTAAATCGTGTGCATAGCCGATAGGCTGATTAGGATCATCAGCAATATAAGAAAATGGAATAGAGGAGTCACGGTGACCGACGACGATGGTGCCTGAGTCTTTGATTTTTTGTAGCGTGCCGTTGGTATCCGTGGCAGCAGCTTCTGTCGTGGTGGCGTCATCTGCAGCTGGCGCTTCGGCTGTGGTCTGGCTACTGTTGTTACAGCCAGCTAAGCCCAATGCCATAAAGGCCGCCAAAGTCAACGGTTTAGAAAATAAGTGGGTCATGGAATACATCCTTTTATCACAAGCTTTTATCACAAGATTGAATGAGTGCTTTGAAGACACGAGTCTGATTGACCGACCTCATTGCCCCGCATCCGTACGGTTGTTGCTGTTGTTTGTCACAATGCAACTCAATGTTACTGTACAACAAATTTGTGTTAGATGGTAAGTTTTTTTTAAAGGAAATGATATTTTGGAATATATTTATTTTTTACCCAAAAACCGTTGGTTCCTGATTACTACATCACTATAGAAATAAACAGATAGCTGACTCATTCATACCTATATCTGTCCCTCATTGATACATGTAATCAAGAAAACATTGTGATCATAATATTGTGGTTGCTATGATTGATAAATCGGCCATAGTCCCCATAAAGCTAACAACTTCTTAATACTACAAATGACTTATGACACAAGATACTCAAGTCCCGAATACGGACAGCCAAACTGCTGGCACTCATAGCGACAACGACATACGCCAACGTTTTTTTATTGAAGACTCGCCCGTGCGCGGTGATGTGGTACGCCTATCACGCAGTTACGCCAGTACGATTGCGCAGAAGCCCTATCCTGAAGCCATCAAACGCTTATTGGGCGAGATGCTGACGGCAGCGAGTTTACTTATTAGTACCGTCAAAATTAACGGTCGCCTATCTATCCAGTTGCAATCATCAGACAGCGATAGCTTGCTGAATTGGGCGATGGCAGAATGTGACCAAGACGGCATTATCCGTGCGCTTGCTAGCTGGAAAGGCGAGACGGATGAGCAAGTACAAGCGTGGGATAATATGATCCATGCCAAAGAAGCCTTTGCTGAGCTGGGTGCGATCGGTCAAGGCGTATTGTTTATCAATATTCAGCCTGACGGCGGTGAGCCGTACCAAGGTATCGTTGAACGTAGCCATGACAATTTGGCAGACTGCTTAGCACATTATCAAAAGCAATCGGCGCAGATTCCTACGCTCATTAACTTGGCATCTGACGGTCTGCAAGCGGGTGGTATCTTGGTACAAATGCTACCGCGTACTGCTGAAGAAAACTTTGAGGTTGAGCAGAACCAAGATGCGGGTATCGACGATGATTTATGGACACGTCTGAGCGTGTTGACGCGTACGGTTAAGGCAGAAGAGCTGACGACGCTAGATGCTAACGAGATTCTGTATCGCTTGTATCATGAAGAAAACATCGTCGCCCCTGAGCCTGCGCCTCTAGCCTTTGGTTGCACCTGCTCACGCGAGAAGTGTGAGATGGCAATTGAGCAAATCGGCGAAGCAGAAGCGTTAGATATCGTCGAAGAGCAAGGCGGTACGTTTGAGATGGACTGCGGATTCTGCGGTGAAGTCTATAAATTCAACAAAGATGATGTAGCAGCAGTATTTGCTGATTAATTTTCTATCACTAAGCATCAGCCCTCATAAAAAAACCCTCAAGTGTAATGTTTGAGGGTTTTTTTGAAATTTTAAAAAGTATATGACTGCTTTTATGTGGATCTACCTTTAGTCTTGATGCCATTTTTTCATATAATCAATCGCCATTGTATTGATTGCCTGCCAGTCAGCTAAATGTTTTTTTGAAAACTGAACTCTTACATAGTTATTGTACTCAGGATACATGTACTCCATTTGGCACATTCTATCTTGGTCTTCATTAATTGTAGGCATACAGCGAATCGTAATCGGCGAGTCTGTATAAGTACTTCCTATATAGTATATAAAGGGATTATCGCCTGACCCGATATATGCCTCTAGTTCATAAGCATCTTTATCAAAATCTCTATTCTCTTCCTGCTTGATACTATCTATTCTAGTCGGTATATCAGCACCTTCAATTTTTGAGTTTTTAGCTGCCCAGTAAAACTCTATAATATTATTGTCATAATCAAAGACATTTGGGTTTTTATCATTATTATTGAGGCCTCGACCACTTGGCCAAAAGAAATAACCATGACCCATATCTGTCTCAAAACTGGCATAACTACCCGTATCTGGTCTGACAATATGGTTTAAGGGAATAACGTATTTGTCACCCTCTACATCTACTTTAATTTGAGCATTAGGGTCGTGTACATTTGGCTTTGCACAGCTAGTAACTATGAGTGCGCTGCCTAATAGCAAAGACAAATTTCTCAGTAGCACTTTCTGAAATGATAAAAACGTTATTGCGCAGTACACATGACGCAGATAATTCGAAATGATACCCACGGTTCTCTACACTGCCACAGCCAGACTTCTAGGGTAAGAATGTATGCGCGGACGTCCAGCATAGTCGCTTAAACCATTATCAAGCAGCCATTCAACGACTTGCTCACGCACTCGCCTGCTATGGATTAAGTTAAGATGATTGACGCCATAAAACACCGCTTTATGACCATCTGGCACAAACAATGCATGCTCGGCATCATCTTCACCTAGCGCTGATGCGACCGATACCAAGCTATCTCCTAGCAAATCCGTCATCTTAGATTCGTAATGCGTCTCGAGTAAAGCACTGGCGACAAAATAGGTTTTGATACCACTGGGCAAGCGCGCAGGATGACGGAAGTCTTGTGGTAATACGCTGCGTCCTTCTAAGGCTTTCCAGTCAGCATCACGAATACTGCCATGACGCAGATCAATAATACCCGCACTGCGCATATCACCAAGTTTGGCAAGCGAGCCTGCAAATGGCAACTTGGCGATGATGTCTTGTACATAATTACCGATACGCTCAAGCACTGCTCCATGATGCGGTGAACCTAGGGTGATGAGATTGCCCACGCGCTTTATCCAATCTAGGCGCTCTTGCTCACCATAAAACAGCGCACTACGCGCGACTAAGCCGCCCATGCTATGACCAACCAAATCTATCTGAGTAATATTTGGGTTATTATCGACCAAGTCCTGTAGCAGCTGAGAGAATTTACGACCGCTGCGAGAGATACGTCGACCTGTATTGTAATCTAAGTACAGAACGGTGGTGTCAGGCTGGCTGATATGAATCGCCTCGCCCAGATCATTGCCTTCTTGTGACTGCCAGCTTAAGTGACTCATGCATAAGCCATGGCACAAAATAGCAATCCGCCCTGATAGCCGCTCACTTTGAGGTTGGCCGTCTTTTGTGTATAACATCATCGGAATTGCGAGCGCATTTTGATTGTTGACCAGATGATCACCCATGACACCATTGATGACATTGACCAGCTTTTTTAGTGAGTCAGGTAGTGGCTGAGCTGTTTTTTGAACGATGAAGTTTTTGTATATTCGTAGTACAGAGGCCAGATTGTTACCGACCATCAGCATGATATGACGTATCGTGCCATAGATGCGCCCAGTAAAACCGCGCTGCCATTTATTGAGATGCTTATCATTGAACCGGCCTAAGGGACGCAAGATGACTTCACGGTGGATGGACTCTACAATCTCAGTAACTTCAACCACTCCCATGGTCGCAAGCTGCGCCAACCCTTCAAAAAAATCTGCCAAAGAGACAGGAGTTTTGGTCGTTTCCTCACTGTCTTCTGTGTCTGCCAATAATTTGACCAGCTCATCCATATCAATGGCTTCGAGTTGATCTATCTGCTCGTACAAATCACCATGCCGTGGCACACTATCAGCTGAGACAAAATGCGCATCAAGCTCATGGCGATTACGCGTATAACTGCTATCATTCTGAGCGCTACTGTCACTAACACGGTTGTTATAAAACAAATTTTGACTGCTCATAGTATTGGCACGTTTAGCGAAAAGGGGGTTTTTCTATACTATCCTTTAACTGTCGCAAATAGAAGCGAATGATTTAGTTTTAGCGTTCGTTTGTGACCAAAAGAGACGTATGGATGATAAACGGTATCTCTATTATTGTTAAAGTATCAACTAATACATGCATCAAAAGAAAAAATCCCAAGCCGGAACTTGGGATTTTTAGTAAATATGCCTTTCTACTATTTTTACTTTCTACTGATTCGTCATCTAGCGCTTACCGAGCTATGCCGGGCTGGCTGCCGACTCAAATGATTCCGCCAATATGACATCGCCGTCTTCTTTGGTAATCATGACCGTTGCTGAGCGCGGAGTACTACCGCCAGCGACCGCACCCCATGTATTACCTGGATGCTGAATATTGATAAACAGTGTTTTGAAATCTGGTGCCATGGTAATGCCGGTGACTTCGCAGCCTTCAGGGCCGACAAAGAAGCGTTTAATGTTGTCGTTACTAGCCGGCATGCCAATGCGCGTTTGCTGTCCGGCTGATGTGGTGATGGTAGTACCGTCGCTGACTTTGCCCGGTAATGCCGCAAGCAGCATACAGCTGGTAGTATCGGTATACGCACCGTCATCCGTCTGAATCCATAACACACCACGTGGATCAAAATACAAACCATCAGGAGAAGACAGATCATTGCTAGCACTTAACTGCGATAGATTCTCTGCGGACAAGTTACTTGGTGCACCAAACAGATAGATATCCCACTCAAAACTGGTTGCGGCATGATCGCCGCCCGTCTCTGCCCAGCGAATGATATGACCGTTGTCATTGCCGCTTTCTTTACCATTGACTTGATAGCTACGCGGGTTAGCAGCTGATAAAGGTTGGTCATCACGTACACCGCGATATTTATTGTTGGTCAATGTCACATAGACATCGCCCGTCATAGGACTGACCGATACCCATTCTGGTCGATCCATCTTGGTGGCGCCAGCGGCATCGCCAGCAGCGCGAGCATAGACCAACACTTCATCTTGGCTATTAAATGGTAACGCACTATTGAACGCATCTAGTCCATTTTGACCTTGAACAAGTGCTTTCCACTCACCGCTGCCATCTTCATTAAATATGGCAACATATAGCGTGCCATCATTCAGATATTTGTCACCAGCTTTGAGACCGCCACCGATATCCGCATTCGACCACATCGCTTTGGAGACAAACTTATAAATATACTCGCCTCGGGCGTCATCACCCATATAAAATACCACCGGTTTGCCTTGCTTAACGGGTGCATAGGCACAGTTTTCATGGGCAAATCGACCCATGGCGGTACGTTTTTGCGGTGTAGCGTTTTGGTCAAACGGGTCAATCTCAGTGATATAGCCAAAGGTATTGAAGCCATTACGATAATCATCAGCAGCACTAGTACCAACAGCAGTCATATCCCAACGTGAAAACTCGTCTGTGATGATGGCATCTTTGGCATCAGGCGTGTGCCATAGATATCTAGAGCCTGGAGAGTTCTCTGGTGCGCCGTAACGCTCGCGACCATAGTTATCACTGGCGCTTAACTGGCTGGCATCTTGCCCGCGCGCAAACACACCCAAGAAGTTCTCTTCTGTGGTCAGGTAGGTACCCCAAGGTGACAAGCCTGCACCGCAGTTATTATTAATGCCGCGCGTCTGAAAACCTGTCGGGTCAAACTTGGTTTTGACCAAATCAGAACCTGCCACAGGGCCTGCTAACTGTGCGGTCGTACTACTAGTGATACGTCGATTGTATTTGGAGTTTGGCACCATCTCATAGCCCATGCCATTTGCGCGGCGCTTCATCTCAACCACTGCCACGCCATGGCAGTTGACTTCACGGCGTATATCGCTGGCCAGGCGGCGGCGTTGAAATAAAGGCGCAGCATCTTTATCTTCGATGACATAATAGCCAAACGGGCTTAGCTCCTCACTATTCACGTATTCGTGATTCATAACCAGTAGGCCATTCTCTGAGGCTTTGGCATTGTATGCATTGCTTTTTTTGCCAAAGAACCACATACCATCATGGTTATCGCCCATGCGCCATTCAAACGACTCGGCTGAATTTTCACGATTGTCCTTCCAATCTGAAAGGCCAGGCATCAGCGGCGTGCCAAGCGGCAATATCATCTCTGCCTTGTAACCTTCTGCCACTGTCATCGTCTCAGCAGTTGAGTGCGCTACGGCCTTAAATTTTAAGGTTTCAGGACGCTTCAAATCGCCCTGTGCCGGAATAGCAGCATCATCGCCATTTTCGACGATAGGACTGCTGATATTGTCATCATCATCACTACAACCAACCAAAGGTAGCGCGCCAAAAAACGCTGCTGCCGTCAATCCTGTGCCACCTTTTAGAATACTACGGCGATTCAGACGGCGATTAATAACCGTCTGAAAATCAGTATTATTAGTAGGATTTGAATCTTCAACGATTTCGTGAGCGAGCTCTAGTTCTTTATTCAATAATGTCATTATCAGTCACCTTGCTATTGGGCTAGATTGGCGGAGAGTGGGTCGCGGCGTCACATTACAACCACAAAAATACGAATTCCGCTTAAGTCTACTGACTCTTTATGACAGCACGCTGAACGATAGATGACAAACTCATGACAAATAACTGTACAAACAATTATTGAGAGATATAAGGATTAAAAATTTTGAAAAAATATACAAAATCTAAAGAATAAAAGCCCCAAGCAATGGCTCAGGGCTTCTTAATATTTACGACGATTAGTACTGGTTCATTTAGCAAGCTTACTGCACTTGTGTTACCCATTTGTGAGCACCCAATGTTAGTTTGAGCTTATCGCCTGCTTGTAGTACACCCACGCCGCTTGGTGTGCCAGTCATGATCACATCACCTGCCTGTAGGCTAAAAGCATGGCTGATGTTGACCAGCAGCTCATAGACAGGGAACAGCATCAAAGCGCTATCACCGTCTTGCGCCAACTTATCATTGATGGTGAGCTGATAATGTACGTTCTGAAGATTGCCAAACGCTTGCGGGTCGATCCAGTCAGCAAGTACGCATGCACCATCAAAACACTTAGCACGCTCCCATGGATGACCTTTTTCTTTAAGAGTGCTCTGCAAATCACGCAAGGTCAAATCCAGCCCCAACGTCACCCCGCCAATCGCCTGCTGTGCCTCTTCAATCGTTGCCATCGACAGGTCAGCTGACAGCTGAATACATAGTTCGGCCTCGTAATGCGTCTCGCCAAACACCTCTGGATTGGGGCGCACCACATCACTACGAATAGAGACCACTGAAGACGCTGGCTTCATAAACAGTATGGGCGATGACGGCACTTCATTGCCAAGCTCTTCAGCATGCGCCGCATAGTTACGACCCACACAGACGACTTTACCCATAGAAGCACGTAAGCGCTCATTGTGGTTATCAATGCTTTGTTCTTCATTGACACCAGCGGCAATGGCATTTGCTAATGACACATGTGGCGATTGGCTCATACTAGACTCTCCCTATAAATGATAAATATTTTTCAGCAATCCCTACTATATTGTCTACTGTCACCTTTATTGTCATCTTGGCGACCATTCATGACTAGCAACTCACTACGGAATTGTATTGGTCACAACATCTGGTGGCACATAGCTGGCATGTCGGTTCATGCGTCTTTCAAACATTCTAAAGCTAAATAAGATAACCCATGACAGCAATAGATAAACGATACCAGCAGCAAAGAACAGCTCCATCAAGGTATAGGTACGCGCACTAATCGTACGAGCAACACCAGTGATATCCATCAATGCAATGGTCGAAGCGAGCGCACTGCCCTTTAGCATAAAGATCACTTCGTTGCTGTAGGCGGGTATCACGATACCAAACGCACGCGGCAAGGTCACGCGTGTTAGCTTCTGCCATTTTGACATGCCAAGCGCATCAGCCGCCTCAAGCTCACCAACTGGGATGTTTTGAATCGCACCGCGTATAATCTCTGCCAAATACGCACTAGTATTAAGCGTAAAGGCGATAATGGCGCACCAGTATGCTTGACTGAGCACAGGCTCCCATAAGAACGAATCACGTACCGCTTCAAACTGACCCAAACCGTAGTAAATCAGGAATATCTGCACCAGCAGCGGCGTACCGCGAAAAAAGAAGATATAGAGAAACGGGAGTATCTGTACCAACCAATTCTTAGACAGCCGTAATAGCGCTAAGATCAAACCAAAAAACAACCCGATAACACATGAGATGACCACCAGCTGTACGGTCAATACCGCGCCACCTAGTAAGTCAGGGATATGGTCAAAAATGACCTGCCAATTCCAATCCATAGTCTCTCTCCTCTATCCTATGGTCGATTGACGATGAGTCGACTGACGGCTTATCTTTTTGGCATAGCGTGCCGCTGGATTAGCACGCCATTCAAGCCACATCATAAAGCCAGTAATCAACATGGTCAGACCCAAATAAATAATCGCGGCTGCCATATAAAAGGTAAACGGCTGCTGTGTTGACTGTGCCGCACGCGACGACTGATACATAATATCTTTGAGACCCACGACCGACACCAGCGCGGTATCTTTGAGCAATACCAAAAACAAATTACCCAGACCAGGTAGTGCAATCTGCCATACTTGCGGCAAGGTTATGCGATAAAAGGTCTGAAAAGGACGCATACCAATCGCTTGCGACGCTTCTCGTTGCCCTATCGGAATCTCTTGAATCGACATGCGAAAAATCTCAGTCGCATACGCCCCAAAAGCGATAGACAGTGCCATGACACCGCCCCAAAAAGCGCTAATTTCGACATAGTCGTTGTAGCCGAACTTTTTGAGGATGCTCATCAATAAGATCGAGCCGCCATAATAAATGAATAGCACCAATAGCAGCTCAGGAATACCGCGCATCGTCGCAGTATAGACAGTCGCAAGCTTACGCAGCAACCAGATATTGGACATCTTTGCGGTTGCGCCAAGCAAGCCTAAGGCCAGACCAATAATTAAACTGGTCATGGCAAGCTGTATAGTGACGGTAGCGCCGCTTAATAAAAGCGCGCCAAATCCTTGTAAGTCAAACACGATTATCCACTCAGTCTCTTTATATTAGCAATTTGCAAAATATGAGTTAAAAGAATCAGCATCAATAGCTGAACGCGGCTATGTACCGTACCGTATTTTATACCAAATCAATAAGGATGGTCGGCGCCAAAAAATGACGTCAAAGGAATACGGTTGGCGCTGCGATAATTGACACAGTAGAAATGAGCGCTGATTTTATCATATTCGCTCGCTGTGATGTTAATCCTGACACGTAAAAGCTGTGTCTAAGCCGTACTTAAACAGACACTTAGGCAAATACGCTTGAAACGAACTGACTAAATTTGAGTAAAGCGAATGGCGAATAACGATGACTATGCCATGACCATACGATACATTTATGGAATAATAAAAAAGGACATCACCATGATGGCAATATCCTTTTATCAATCAAAACAATATTTTTGACTGTTATCTTTAACTACTGTTAGCTATTAACTAGCGTTTTCTGTCGCTGGTTGCTCGCTAATATCTGCATCTGTATCTTCGCCTTTATTTGCGTCCTCGTCAACTGTACTCGTTGCAGATGCTGGCACCGCAAAGTACTTTTGATTGATTTTATCGTAAGTACCATTGGCTTTAATATTGGCTAAAGATTGATTGATCTTTGCTTGTAGCGGGTCGCCTGGGCGTACTGCTATTGCAAAGTTATCATTGATATCAATCTCTTCACCTTTTAGTGCATATTTGCTACCAGCAGGAGAGCTCAGCCACTCTATCGCAGGCAACTTATCAGAGATCATTGCATCGACGCGGTTTGACCCTAGATCTAAAAATGCATTGCTCAACGTATCATAAAGCTTCATGTCGGCTTTTGGATACTTGTCTTCGAACCACTGTGATGAGATGGTAGAGCGCTGCGCGGCAATCGAATGAGCGTCGATGTCGCTTTGGTTACTAGGGTCAAAACTGCTGTCTTTTTTGGCCAAAAAAACCAAGGTATTGATAAAGTATGGATCAGTGAAGCTAACCTGCTCTGCACGCTCCGGAGTCACGGACATTGCTGCCACGATTGCATCATACTTACCGGCTTTTAGACCAGGAATAATGCCGTCCCAATCTTGCGCCATAATCTCACAAGTCACCTGCATATCAGCACAGAGTGCATTTGCTATCTCAACGTCAAAACCACCCAGTGTCCCATCCGCATTGGTATAGTTAAAAGGTGCATATGCCCCTTCCGTACCGATACGCAGTACGTCATTCTTTGCTACCGTTGTTTCGGTCGCATCAGAATTGGTATCGGCCGCACCCTCTTGGCTATTGCTACAGCCAGCGACGGTAAAAATAGTCGCCAGTGCGAGCAATGGCACAGATAGACGGCTGCTCGTCATAGCGCTAATAATAGATTTGCCAGTCGTAGCACAGGCTGGAACACAGTGATTGCTCATGATCATCCTTGGGTTTTCTTGGGTAAACAACACTTTTGAAAATGACGGTCTATGCAGAAGACGTCGTCTTAGTTCGTTGCCGCTTCAGCTGGTGCCTCTTCTTCAACGACTATGACTTCATCGACACCATCAGTGACGACTGCTTTTTGTGCCGCCGCAGTCGAGCTGGTACCAAAGTAACTGCCAGTGATTTGATCATAAGTACCGTTGTCTTTTAGCTCAGCCAATGCCGCATTGAATTTGGCAACCAATGGATCGCCTTTACGGAATGCAATACCCATTGCATCATCGTCGCTGCTGATTTCTTGACCTTTAATCTCGTAGCCGCTGCCTGCTTCTGTTTTTAGCCAATCAGTGCCAGTGACTTTATCAGACATCATGCCGCGCACACGACCTGAGGTTAGATCTAGATAGGCATTGTCTTGAGTGTCATATAGCTTGATATCAGCATCCGCGTGCTCGTCCTGTAGATACTGTGAGGCCACGGTAGAACGCTGTGAAGCGATTGGCTGACCTTTTAGCGAATCGACACTTAAATCATCGCCTTTTTTACCAATGAGGATGATACCACTATGGAAGTAAGGGTCACTGAAGTCGACCACTTCTTTACGCTCAGGCGTGATGGACATACCAGCGATGGCTGCATCAAATTTCTGTGCATTCAGCCCTGGAATTAGACCATCCCAATCTTGCGAGATGACTTCACACTCAGCTTTCATTTGTGCGCATAATGCGTCAACTAGCTCAATCTCGTAGCCGATCAGTTTGCCATCAGCATCGGTATAACTAAATGGCTTATAGCTTGATTCTGTCGCGATTTTGATGTTCATAGGTGCTTCAGTGGCGGTGTCGGCTTCAGCATTCTCTGCTGGTGCTGAGCTGTTGTTACAACCTGCCAGCATTAGCATCGCTGCGCTGAGCGGTGCCAGCCACAATGCTTTTTTGTTCATTGATGAGGTCATTAGTGATGTCATTGAAATTGTCATACCTATTATTCCTTAATGTATTTACCAGCCATATCGTTAACCACTACTTACTGATTTAGGCTTAACAGCGCGATGCTTACTTGATATTGATAAGCCTCGCTTTTGTTAAACCTAACGCTTCAGTAAGCCATTATTGACCAAAGTTTTGCTGCTCAAGACGGGCAAGCTCACCGTTGCTACGGATTTCGCTCAATGCTTTATCAAACTCCGCTTTGAGTCCATCACCTTTACGCACGGCAATAGCAATATTGTCATCGTTATCAATCTCATCACCAACGATACCGAAACCTTCTTTATTGTCAGCGAGCCATGATTTGGCAGAGACTTTTTCGGCCAATACTGCATCGCTACGACCAGACTTTAGATCCAAGTAGGCATTGTCATAGTTGTCATATAGCTGAACGGTATTGCCATCTTTGCCTTCGTAGTTATCCTGTAGATAAGCGCCTGGCGTGGTAGAACGCTGTCCACCAAGCGTGACGTTTTGGATCGCCATTGGATCAAAGCTGTCATCAGTGTTGGTGAGCCATACCATCGTATTGGCAAAGTACGGTTCGCTGAAATCGACTTTTTCTTGACGCTCAGCCGTGATAGACATACCTGCGATAACGGCATCATATTTTTGTGCCAATAGACCTGGGATAATACCGTCCCAGTCCTGAGCAACGATTTCACACTTGGCTTGCATCTGGTCACACAAAGCATTGGCAACATCGATGTCAAACCCAGCCAAGCTACCATCAGCATTGGTATAGTTAAACGGAGGGTAAGCACCTTCGGTTGCAATGCGGATGGTTTTGCCAGTCGTTTCTGCGGCAGGTGCGTCAGCGTTGGCATCAGTAGTTTCATTGGCAGGTTGACTACAAGCACTCAGCATCAATGCTGCAGTGACGGTCATTGATGACCATAGTAGGCGAGAATTCGACATCATACGTTCCTTAAATTCTGATGGGTATTGACATAAATTTTTGACAGGATTTTTTGACTTCGGGTTCTGATACTTTGTTCTCTGACGTCCCTGACAGACAAGCAATATAGATAGCAGAATAATGGACAGCCGTTAAAATCGACCGACTATAAACCTTTTGATAATACCTGAGTAAAAAATCAAAAACAAACGTTTTGCATACTTGCAGTGACTATCGAGTAATAAAGGATAAACAATAGTTACGGTATAGTGATTTTTATATTTGATGGGATTCAATGGCGGTAGAGCCGGTAGCGCTCTACCACCATCTGATTTATAGTTTGGACAGGATTAGTGCGGACGATGCGAAGCCATAAAATCTTTGACGCGCTCAGAGGTAGGATTGTCAAAGACTTGCTCAGGTGTGCCGATCTCTTCAACCACCCCTTGGTGCAAGAAGACCACTTTGCTTGACACTTCACGGGCAAAGCGCATCTCATGGGTGACGATAAGCATGGTACGTCCTTCTTCCGCCAGCTCTCGCATCACAGCCAGTACTTCGTTGACCAGCTCAGGGTCTAGCGCCGAGGTTGGCTCATCAAACAAAAGCACTTGCGGCTGCATGGCAAGTGCGCGAGCGATGGCCACGCGCTGACGCTGACCACCAGACAAGTTGGCTGGATAAGCGTCTTTTTTATCGAGTAGCCCTACTTTGTCTAGCAGTTTTTCGGCATCGCTGATCGCTTGGGCTTTTTTGATCTTGAGAACCTGCGTTGGCCCTTCAATGATATTTTGTAAAATCGTCTTATGCGGCCACAAGTTAAAGTTTTGGAAGACAAACCCCACGCGGGCACGCAAGCTTTCTAGCTGCTTAACATCTGCGGCTTGCAACTCACCTGACTTGGCAGGTTTTAGCATGAGCTCTTCATTGCCGATCAAGATACGACCTTGATTTGGGTTTTCGAGCAAATTAATGCAGCGCAGCAAGGTTGATTTACCTGAGCCCGATGAGCCCAAAATAGAGATAACATCACCGTCATAGGCAGTGAGAGATACCCCTTTGAGTACTTCTAATGAGCCATAGCTTTTATGGATGTCTTGTAAGTCTAGGGCGATAGGCCGAGTCGGGTTTTTTGCAGTATCAAGCATGGTTCAGCAGACTTCCAATAAATATGAGTGAAAACACGAATAAAAATAAATATGAGCTGTATATTATAAATAAGAGCTATATAGTATCAGCATCTATAGCATTATCGTGATAGTGCTATGCCTGAGTAGGCAAAGAAAAAATGCCATATTGTCTCTTATTCCACAGCAAAAAGGCAAATCTTGTGTTTAACCAGTCAGTTAGTCGATACTAGTCGCTACTCATCAATAATAGCGTCGCTACAAACAGTTGACCCAAAAAAGCCCAGACTGCATTTATCGCTCTGGGCTTTATTTTATCACTTTCGCGTACCGGACGTTGTTTTATCTGATAATGCTATATCAACCAACACACTATTATAGCGTTTAGCGCGCCATAAAACTTAGTATGTCGATACATGCTCTGAATCTTCCGTACCATCCAGCACTTCTGCATCATCAGCGGTTGCCACTGCCACATCATCGCCTGTACTGACAGCCATACCGTCATCGGCGCTAGCAACAGCGATATCGTCAGAGCTGCTCGCAGTCGCGGTTGCATTCTCTTCAACGCTGGTTTGGGCATCGGCTGTCGTGTCCGCTTGCGTTTCCATCGGTGTCTCGTCTTTACTACACGCACTGAGCGTAAGCACGCCTGCAACCAACCCAACCGTCATCCAGTTTTTGTACGTACCATTTTTAGTCGCCATCTTCACTCTCCATTGTTTATTATTTCGTGATTCAGCGTTATCTACTGACAACGCTGTTTTGTTAATGCCTACTATACTGATGATGTGCTGCGGCTACCTTAGTATTTACAGCACAGTTCTGTTAAAGACACGTAAAGATAGAGTATGCGATTGATAACAGATAGCCATCAAGAAACTTAGGGTAAATTCTATGAAACTTTATGAGATAAAGCCTCATCAGCGTTTTGTAAAACAGATTCTGTTCACAAAATCATCTTTACTATCGCCGCAATCTCCTCTATGTTAAATAGCATAATGACCTATCGCTATTTAAATAGGCATTCAAAACCTCTTTTTTGCTAAATTTTCGCCTTTTTAGGCGCTTTTATTTATATAAAACTGATACCACATAAGGAGAATAATTGATGAGTCAAGCAAATACGACGGATATTACTACCTACATGCAGTCTGTTGGCAAGCAAGCCAGAGCGGCGTCACGTGCACTTGCTGCTGCCAATACGGGCGATAAAAACTCAGCACTCATGGCCATTCATGATGAGCTAGTCAATGCCAAACAAGACATTTTGGCTGCCAATAAAATCGATATGGATAATGGTCACAAAAATGACCTCGATAGCGCGCTCCTTGATCGCTTGGAGTTAAACGACGCACGATTTAACGGTATGCTTCAAGGTCTCAAAGATGTCGCTGGCCTCCCTGACCCAATCGGTGAAGTGACTGATATGACTTATCAGCCATCAGGTATCCATTTGGGCAAAATGCGTGTACCACTGGGCGTCGTTGGTATGATTTATGAATCGCGTCCTAACGTAACATTAGAAGCTGCTTCACTAGCACTCAAATCAGGTAATGCCATTATTTTACGCGGTGGTTCTGAAGCGTTTGAGTCCAATCAAGCCATTGCCAAATGCATCATAAAAGGCCTCAGTCAGACAGATCTCTCTGAGCATAGCGTGCAGGTACTGCAAACGACCGATCGCGCTGCCGTTGGTGAGCTGATCACCATGACTGAATATGTCGATGTTATCGTGCCACGTGGCGGTAAAGGTTTGATTGCACGTATCAGCAACGATGCCAAAGTCCCTGTGATTAAGCATTTAGACGGTAACTGTCATACCTTTATCGATAGCGATGCAGATCCCGAGATTGCGATCAAAGTCAGTGTCAATGCCAAAACGCATCGCTACGGCACTTGTAATACGATGGAAACGCTACTGGTCGATGCGCCTATCGCCAAAGACTTGCTGCCCAAGATTGCCACCGCCATCATTGAAGCCGATGACGCGATGCAGCTACGTGTGGACGATAGCGCCCAAAGCATCTTAGCCGATGTGATTACTCTAAACGGTCATCTATCTGCCGCGACTGATGAAGACTGGGATACTGAATACTTAGCGCCTATCCTCGCGGTAAAAGTCGTCGACGGTATTGATGAGGCGATTGAACATATCAATACCCACGGTAGCCATCATACCGATGTCATCATTACAGACAACTATACCAAGTCACAACGCTTCATCCGCGAGGTAGACTCAGCAAGCGTGATGATTAATGCCTCTAGCCGTTTTGCTGATGGCTTTGAATACGGACTTGGCGCTGAGATTGGTATTTCAACGGACAAAATCCATGCGCGCGGCCCTGTCGGACTCGAAGGTTTGACTTCGCAAAAATGGATCGTCTACGGTCATGGCGAAACTCGTGCTTAATTTGGTACGTATCGACTATCGCAAAGAGTAATCAGGAACGTCAGCAATTTTGCTGGCGTTTTTTCATTTGGATAATAGATATTTTAATCATAGGCATTTGAATAACAAGTATGCTAATCACATACGTCTACATAATAAGGAGCGGCGCAATCATGCAAAGTGGCAAGATTAAACACTGGAATCAAGAAAAAGGCTACGGCTTTATCGATGTCGATGATCAAAATGAGGATGTGTTTTTTCACGTGAGTAAAGTGCGATTGTCTCAGCCTATTAGTGTTGGACAAAGCGTTTATTTCAATAGCAAACGCAATGATAAAAACCAATTACGCGCCACCGAAGTCACCTCATCTTCATTAAGCCTTGAACAAGATACTGCATCAGACACATCTAGATATGTACCTAATAATACCAAACGAAATAAAAATCATAGCAATCGCAACTCAAACCGCAGCCGTCAAACTAATACTTCAAATAAAAGAAGCCTAGGTTCTACCCTATTTAGCCTCATCGCCATTATCGCTGTCGCTATCTACTTCTTTGGCGATTTTAGCTCGACGTTATCTCAGTATACGTCTGACAATACCAGTCAAGTCGCCACGACTGACACAGCGACCACTAGCATTACGGGCGATGCACAGATCGATAAAACGATTGCGCTGATTCAACAAGGTGGGCCGTATCCTTATCCCAATAAGGACGGCACTACGTTTTATAACCGCGGAGGTAGACTGCCAGCACAATCGCAAGGCTACTACCGCGAATACACAGTACCCACCCCTGGCGTCTCCCATCGCGGCGCAAGGCGTATCGTCACAGGCGGTTATCCGCCCACCGTCTATTACTTAACCGTCGATCATTATGATAGTTTTCAAAGACTGCAGGTGCCCTAACATGGAACAAGCGAATATGAATCAAGAAGCCATGAATCAGAAAGATACGAGCCAAGCCATCCATTATGTTAATCAAGGCCACATTAACCAAAACGGTACAGCACTAGTGGCGGATATTCCTCCTACGGCTGTTACCATACCCGTGGGTGACACCCTCGATAAAACCATGCTATTGACGAGTCTGGCCCGCGCCTGTGATTTTCCCAGTTATTTTTCGCACAACTGGGACAGCGCATGGGACTGTTTGACAGATAGCGAGGTGGTGCATCTAACGCTTGATTTGACGGTGGTAAAAAGGATAAACACCGAAGACTTCAATGTCTTTAAAAGCATCATTGAGGATGCTTATAGAGATTTTGGCAAGCCACAATTGTGGGTTATTGTGCCATCTGAGGATGAAGTCTAGTTTCGTTGTTAAAAAATTAGTCACCGATAATCATTCGTCATCATAGAAACCTGAATTCGAGATAAAGCCATATTTATCCCGAATTCAGGTTAATTTATTTTATATAAAGGATTAACCTATGGAGATTACCTTAAACGGTTATTACACACTGATACTCGCGACCTTGGTGCTACTACTGGGGCGTTTTTTGGTCAAAAGGATTAAATTTTTAGAAGACTTTAATATTCCAGAACCCGTTGCTGGTGGTTTGGTCGCAGCGGTGGCTGTCTATATTCTCAATATGGTTTGGGGATATAGCTTCAACTTTCATCAAGGATTGCAGACCGCCACCATGCTGATGTTCTTTGCTTCTATCGGTCTGAGTGCTGATTTTAGTCGCCTAAAAGCGGGTGGTACACCGTTATTGATTTTTACGATCGTGGTGTCCGTATTTATTGTCTTACAAGATGTCGTTGGCGTAGCCATGGCAAGTGCGCTGGGGCTTGATCCGCTGCTCGGTCTTGTGACAGGCTCTATCGCTCTGACGGGTGGTCATGGTACGGCAGGTGCTTGGGGTATTACGTTAGAACAAGACTACGGTGTAGTCGGTGCAACCACACTGGGTATCGCCGTTGCGACCTATGGTTTGGTCGCAGGTGGTATCGTTGGTGGTCCTGTGGCACGTCGCTTAATTAACCGACTGGGCCTAAAACCGACGCCAGCCGATCCAAATCCTAGTGATATTGAAAAAGTTGCAAGCGCTCAGTCACTATATAGCACCAAACATGACGAGGAGACTGCAGGTAGCAATAAAGACATCTTTGAGAGACCCGATAGCATGCGCTTTATCACGGCATCCTCTACTATCGAGACGTTGGCGCTATTTGCAGGGGCGTTGGCTTTTGCTGATGGAATGACGCTCGTGGCTGAGGGCACGTGGTTTGAGTTGCCGACGTTCGTCTGGGCACTGGCAGGCGGCGTCATCATACGCAATGTGTTAACGATGGTGTTTAATTTTGAGATGTTTGATCGCTCGATTGACGTACTTGGTAATGCCTCTTTGAGTCTGTTTTTGGCGATGGCACTACTGTCATTGAAGCTATGGCAATTGACGGATTTGGCGGGCCCTGTACTGGTCATATTGGTTGTGCAGACGATTATCATGATAATCTATGTCTACCTTATTACCTTTAAAGTGATGGGCAAAGACTATGATGCGGCGGTATTGTCAGCAGGTCATTGCGGTTTTGGTATGGGTGCAACCCCAACAGCGATTGCTAATATGCAGGCAGTCACTGATCGCTATCTACCCTCGCCAAAAGCGTTCTTAATCGTGCCAATGGTTGGTGCGTTCTTTGTCGATATCGTCAATGCGACGGTATTGCAGATATTTACCAAGTTGCCGTTTATGTAAGCTACTGCTGCCATAGGGTAAAGCTTGATTCAATGAAAAAAACAAAAAACCGCCTAGCAAATGCTAAGCGGTTTTTTTTGTGTGATAACAGCATGTTCAATCAAACCCATTATTTATACTTTTTAATTTCGCCACTTTTCACACGAGCGATAAAGGAATTGACTTCTTTTTTCACTACTGGCATCAAGAAATATAGACCGATGATGTTAAAGATAGACATCGCGAAGATGGCTGCATCTGAGAAGTCGATAACAAAGCTGAACTGTATGATGGTACCGATAATGACGAAGATAAGAAAGATAAGTTTATATATTACTTCGCCAACTTTACCTTCACCGAAAAGATACGTCCAAGCTTTTAGACCATAGTATGACCATGAAATCATGGTTGAAAAAGCGAACAATACCACAGCGACGGCTAGGAAGTACTGGAAGATTGGTGCCGTTTCCATAAAGGCCGCACGGGTTAGATCCACACCAGTGAGCGCTTGCGTTTGTAAGTTTGCTACGGTGTTCACACCAGATATCGTAATAACCAGCGCTGTCATAGTACAAATGATAACGGTATCGATAAATGGCTCTAATAAAGCGACTAGACCTTCAGTAGCAGGCTCATTCGTTTTTACCGCTGAGTGAGCAATAGCGGCTGAACCAATACCTGCTTCGTTAGAGAAGGTCGCACGTTTTAAGCCTTGGATTAACGCCCCAATAAACCCGCCAGCAACACCAGCACCCGTGAAAGCACCCGTGAAGATCTCTCCAAATGCTGCGCCGATATGATTAAAATTGGCAACCAGTACGATCACACTCATAGTGATATACAATAAAGCCATAAAAGGCACGACTTTTTCAGTAACGGTTGCGATGCGAGGCATACCGCCAAGAATGACTGAACCGACTAAAACAGCTAAGCCAATACCGAAGAATAAACTGTAATCAGCAGGAATGCTAAAAGTAGAGCTCATGACCGCAAAGGCTTGGTTACCTTGGAACATGTTACCAGCGCCAAAAGCCGCCAATATACACATGAGTGCAAAACCAACGGCTAAAACCTTACCTAATCCACCCATACCACGTTCAGCCATACCGCGGCTTAGGTAGTACATAGGTCCACCTGAGACCACACCAGAGGGTAGTATCGTACGGTACTTGACACCTAACGTACACTCTACAAACTTGGAAGCCATACCGAACAGACCAACGATGATCATCCAAAAGGTAGCACCAGGTCCACCAATAGCGAGTGCTGCACCCACACCTGCAATATTACCCAGACCAACCGTACCTGATAAAGCAGTGGCTAACGCCTGAAAGTGGCTAACCTCACCTTCTTCTTTAACAGCGGGATTAGGATCGGTATATTTGCCTCTAACAATATCCAGAGACAACCCTATTTGACGAAATTGAATAAGACCAAAGTAGGCCGTAAATATGAGTGCTGCAACTAATAACCAACCCGCAATAAGCGGAAAGCTTGTCTCGCCGAGTGGCACTGAAAAGAAGATAAGATCGACGAACCATCCAAATGCACTGGACATAAAACTGTCGAGACCTGCACCAAATGCTGCTAGAGCTGACTGCTCAGCCTCTAGACCTGATTCAGCTGCTTGCGAGAGAGTTGCGCTGAATAGTAGCGCCATAGCGATTAACGATTGCTTTTTCATAGACATCCTTGTCATAAAAATCACTTCTAGGTGAATTTTCAAAAATTTTATTAAAATCAATACTAAACAAGCAATTGTTTATTAACAATTTGTACTTTTCTTAGTAATAAATTGTTAACACTGACTATATAACAATAACAATTAATAAACAAAACATTTATAAGCTTTCGTTAGTCAAAAGTCAAATTATCTTTTGAGGCTAACAGTCAAACCCAATCATTCTTATAACAGCTATCAATGTATATCGTCATTATCTTAGAGTATAGAGAAAGCGCTTGGAATATAGACAAAGGACATAGACACCTTCTAAGATGATTTAACAGTCATAACGCAAAAAACCGCCTAGCCAGTGCTAAGCGGTTTTTATCACATGCGTATCTATTCAGACATGCACAGCCCTATATCAGCTATTAGATGCTGAACGCTTTTAAATCCATAAAATCTAATTATTAGAGCGTAAACCCAATTACATTAAGCTTGTTTTCTTCTGCAAACTCAAATAACTTATGAACATGATTTAAATTCTCAAGAAACGTATTCAAACCTTCTTGGCTCTCTGCTTCGTGGTAGCCGATATCGTGTACCAATTTTTTTAAGTCTGTCGCGGCAAATGCTTTGACAATTTTCGGTACGACTGCCGCATCATATAGCAGTCCATCATGCTGCTCATGTAGAGGCGTGCTGTTGTCTGCCAAAAATAACAGATCGCACAAGGCGTAATGCCCTTCTCCCAACAGCTCTATCAACTCTTCCGTATAATGTTCAAAAGACGCTTCTCTGACATCCAGATACTGGTTGTCGCGATTTTCTCTTAGCTCATCAAGCGTAATATTACCATTGAGCATACTTGCTAAATTTTCCTCACGAACACTACAAAAACAAAATGACATAGATGTAGAAATAGACATCGTACTCTCCTTATCTGTTATTAAAATAAAAACCACCTAGCAGCAGCTAAATGGTTCTTTCTTCAGTTCAATGAGATTGTATAAAAGATAGGCCGCAGGTTAAGTAATCAATAGCGAGTATTATGTAAGTAAAACCCACAATCTTGACTGGTTTGTTCCTCTGTCATTTTAGCGCCTTTATTTATAATGGATTTTCACCTGCTACAGACTCTTAACCGCATGACACTGAATTATCTGGCCATTTTATCTAGCATGGTCGAGAGCCATGCATTGTTATCTGCCATATACGTGTCCCCTAGCGCTAGAATTTCATCAGCCGCTTGCACAGAGTCAGGATGAGAAATCATCGCTTGTTGTATATACGTCTGTCCATGTGACACCATATCTACCATACTCTTGTTAGTCACTTCAAAATGACATTGCCAACCAATTACCCAGGTATCTAGCTCGGCATGTTTTGGTGTTTGATAAATAAACCCTTGATTGGCCCAAGTATGTGAGGTGGCAATGGGCGTCGCGCCTTTGGGGCACTCAAAACCATCGCCATGCCAATGAAATACAGTGAATTTATTCCTTGGCAAATCTGCTAGCAGCGGATGAGCAAGCCCCTGTTCAGTCAGTTGAATGGGCAGCCAGCCAACCTCTTTGATGCCCGATGGCGCAACTTTTGCCCCCAAACTATCTGCAATCAGTTGTGCACCCAAGCAAACACCAATCACGGTTTTTCCGTCATTAATACTTTGCTGAATGAAAGATTTTTCATCAGCTAACCACTGAAAGTCATTTTCATCGTGAATGCTCATTGGCCCGCCCATAACGACTAACCAATCAAAACTGTCTTGCGCGGGTAATGGATCATTCTCATAAAAGCGTGTAACCGTAATACGATGGCCCCGATTATCTGCCCACTGCTTAATAAAACTGAGTTCTTCAAAATCAACATGGTACAGCGCATGGATTCGTAGCGTCATCAACATTCCTTTTATCAAAAAAATAAAAACCGCCTAGCAAACGCTAAGCGGTTTTTTGTTATACAACTCTCAAAAAGAGTCAGTTAATACTTACTGGTTTTTTTCGTACACTGGTAGCTCTTTGCAGATTGCTTCTACTTTACCGCGTACTTCAGCTGCAACCGCTTCATCACCGCGGCTGTCTAGCACGTCACAGATCCAACCTGCCAAATCAGCCGCTTGCGCTTCGTTGAAGCCGCGAGTAGTAATGGCTGGTGTACCGATACGAATACCAGAGGTGACAAATGGTGATTTTGGATCGTTTGGCACGGCGTTTTTGTTCACAGTGATGTGTGCATCACCAAGCCATTTGTCCGCTTCTTTACCCGTCATTTCTTGCTTCACTAGGCTGATCAGCATGAGATGGTTTTCAGTACCACCAGAGATGATTTCGTAGCCACGCTCTTGGATGACTTTTGCCATCGCTTGTGCGTTTTTCACGACTTGCTGCTGATAGGTTTTGAAGTTGTCTTCTAACGCTTCTTTAAAGCAAACCGCTTTTGCCGCGATGACGTGCATCAACGGGCCACCTTGGTTGCCTGGGAACACGGCAGAGTTTAGCTTTTTGGCAAGCTTCTCATCACGCGACAAGATCATACCTGAACGCGGGCCACGTAAGGTTTTGTGCGTGGTGGTGGTAGCTACATCAGCAAAAGGGATTGGGCTTGGATATACGCCGCCCGCAACAAGACCAGCAACGTGTGCCATATCTACTAGTAGATACGCGCCTACTTCGTCAGCGATGTCACGGAAACGCTGCCAATCAACGACTTGTGAATACGCTGAGAAACCAGCGATGATCATTTTTGGCTTGTGCTCGCGCGCCAAGCTCTCTACTTGATCATAATCAATAAGACCAGTGCCATCTACCAATCCGTACTGTACGGCATTGTAGTTCAGACCTGAGAAGTTGATGTGCGCGCCATGCGTCAAGTGACCACCTGCGTCTAGGCTCATGCCAAGTACGGTGTCATTGGCTTCTAGCAATGCCAAAAATACAGCAGAGTTCGCTTGGCTGCCTGAATGTGGCTGGACGTTGACGTACTCAGCACCGAACAGCTCTTTTGCACGGTCAATGGCCAATTGTTCAATGACATCTACATGCTCACAACCACCGTAATAGCGCTTACCAGGATAGCCTTCAGCGTATTTGTTGGTCAGGTCAGTGCCTTGCGCTTCCATCACTGCTTGTGAGCAGTAGTTTTCAGAGGCAATCAACTCGATGTGATTTTCTTGACGAACGCTTTCTGCGGCCATCGCTTCAGCAAGTACGGGATCAAACTCTTTGATAGAAATATCTTTAAACATAGTAATGTCCTAAGTAGTGACTGTCATTGAAAAATTTCATTGGAAAGAAGCTGATAGCCTGCTCACAACCAAACGACCACTGCGTCAACGTCGCTTGAAGTATAGTGGATACCTCTGCACGCTGTTTTTCTGCAAGCTGTTTTATGGTATGACCATTATTGTGAATTGAGTCTATTAGCAAAAATTGAAATAAGAATAAACACAGGCAATTGGCTTGCCATTAACTTGACCGATCCGTCAATAAAATCGATATACATTTGCATCGATATCATCGCGAAAGCGTAAGTGTAACATGAAAATTTGTGCGATGAGCGCAAAAAAGCCCACCTTAAGATGAGCAAATTAAATGGCGATATAACACAGATAAATAGCCAATTAAATAAAGGATTTACTCAATGCAAATTTTGACCCTAATCCTTTTTGTGTTTATATAAAAATAAAACGTTTTTAAGCACCACTGGACAAAAACGCAGGCAAAAAGGTTTCGCTGATAAGCAATGAGCGACCATACCAGTCATAGCGCGTTTGCCTCTGCCAGCCCTCGCTCGTCTGTCGCATAAATCGCTGGTTTGGCAGTGTGCGGCGACGTTTAAATAATACATAACCGATGGGCGTACCTTTTAGCTGCTGCAAGCGTCGCGCGTTACCTTTTAGGCTTGATAGCGGAAAGATGCTTTGCGCACCGACCCATGGTTGCTCGTCATTGCCGTATAGCTGTACTTCACGTATCCACGCCAGCAATGGACGATTTAGCGCTGAGCCTTGCAGACCCAATTGTCGCTTTTGTTGCAGCGTCAACAGCCGATAACCCTCAAAGCTACGCTCCACTCGTAACGGCTGCCCTGCCTTCTCTTCTAGCATAGCTGTGAGCGAACCTTCGGCATTGAGCCATGATACTAATTCAGCAGGAGGTAGAGACGTGGTAGGAGTAAGAGAGTTACTGGACATAGTTAACGGCTAATAGTGAAATGTGTAAAGTAAATGCCTGCGAGCTATTATTAATTAATAATCAGCATTAATGGTGTATATCAATGAAGCGTATCAAAGGCTGGCATATTGTCTGCGTTAAATGGTAGTGCCTCATGGGCTTGCTTGCGATATTGTGCCATATGCATCCGATCTCTAGCACAAAAATCGCCAATCGCAGGGACAAAACGCGGATCATAAATGCGGTGAAGCGAGTGCGTCGTCGTTGGGATAAAACCGCGAACCAACTTATGCTCCCCTTGCGTACCTGGATCAAAGGACGCTAGGCCTTGCTCGATGGCAAACTCAATGCCTTGGTAATAGCACAGCTCAAAATGCAAACTGTCATACTCACCAAGCGCACCCCAGTATCGACCGTACAAAGTCGCACTATTATCAACATCATTATTAACATCACCATCAATACTGTCGTTGTCGCTATTACTGAAAGGTGTGTCATATAAGAATAGGCTACTGGCGATAACCTCACCACTGGCATCGAGTGCTTGCGCGAGCATAATGTGCTCAGACATACTCGCTGCCAATGCCATAAAAAAGTCTATCGTCAGATAAGGTTGCTGTCCGCGCACCGCATAGGTCATCACATAGCAATGGTAAAAAGCCTTCCAGTCTGCATCGCTGATATCATCGCCGATTTTTCGCTGGCAACTGATACCTTGCTCAGCCACTTTACGACGCTCCGCACGAATAGTTTTGCGCTTTTTGGCTTTTAATGTCATCAAAAACGCATCAAAGTCTGCAAATGGTTGGCTGCTATTGAGCAGGTCTTTATTTTGCCATAAGAACTGACAGCCTTGACGCTCAAATATCGGCATCTCAATCGGCGCGGACTCTACGCCGCTCTCTTGGGCTGCTATCGCACGCTCTATATCAATCTCAGTAGGCATAGATGTAGTGGCAACAGATGCTAGATTAGGTGTGACAAATAGTCCATGCCAGCTTGAGGCGCCGACTTGCTGAGCGATATCATCGATACCTGCAATGGCTGTTTTGAAGATATCCTCATTTAAGCGCTCGCCTTTTGCCAACCAAAGACGCTGACCGGTAATTGGTGTATATGGCACGCTGGTGACCAATCTTGGATAGTAGTCGAGACCATAACGCGCATATGCCTCTGCCCATGAATGATCGAACACAAACTCACCGCGATGATGGCCTTTTATAAATACTGGCAGCACCGCGACTGGTTGCAGTGCGGCACCCTCATCGTCATCGTCATCGTCGACACGATGTACCAAAATAAATATCGGTAGCCACCCTGCCTGCTCGCCAATCGCGCCCGTATCGGCAAGCGCCTGCCAAAAAGCAAATGACATAAAAGGTGTGTCTGGCGTTTGCCAAGCAGTCTGGCTCTGCCAACTGGTATCATTAATCAGCGCATACTCTAAACTCATATTTACCGTCACTATATTGTATATAGATAATCTATCTATTGATGACCTAGCCTAGCAAATTTTTGCTATTTTGCTGTCACAATTTGCAAAGTTTTTTGAGTCACAATAAAAAACCACCAATAGTGACATTGGTGGTTTTTAGGATTATGCTTGTTTGGATATCTAGAGCATGACATAAACCGATGAGGCATAGTCGTTGTATCGAAAAGATGATATCGCAACAGATGACTGTTAGAATAAGGTCACTACCAGCTTAGTATAATTTGAAACCCTAAGATATGAGCGAAAACAGTATACTTAGTTCATGGTACGCGATTGACATCCTCTCGAATTTATAGTGGATTTATTATAATATACCGTCAGCGACTTGCTTTCTGGCAGTTTTACGAGACAGTCAACGTGCCATTTGAGAATGCCCTTGTAGTGAACATCAGTAAAAGAAAATGTTTTATCAAACTTGAATATCTCTAACTTAAATATTGCTAAGCAGCTACATACGACGTACTTGTTCGAACGATATCATTGAGCATTGCATAGTATCATTGACTCATATTCAACACTATATTTGAGCTTTATTATTAACGACAACTAAAGGAAGAACTAAATAAAATGTCAAAAATTATTTATACAAAAACTGACGAAGCCCCAGCGCTTGCGACGCTGTCTTTTTTACCAATTGTAGAAGCATTCACTAAGACCGCAGGTGTCGAAGTTGAAACCAGTGACATCTCTGTTGCAGCACGTATATTGGCCGAATTCCCTGAATACTTGACCGAAGAGCAGCGTGTTCCTGACAACCTAGCAGAACTTGGTCGCCTGACTCAAGACCCAAACACCAACATCATCAAACTGCCAAATATCAGTGCCTCTGTCCAGCAGTTAAAAGCCGCTATCAAAGAGTTACAAGGTAAAGGCTACGCCATTCCTAACTTCCCAGAAGATCCACAAACGGATGAAGAAAAAGAGCTACGTAAGCGCTATGGTAAGAGCTTAGGCAGTGCCGTAAACCCAGTCCTACGCGAAGGTAATTCAGATCGCCGTGCACCAAAAGCCGTCAAAAACTACGCTCGCAAACATCCACACTCAATGGGTGAATGGAAGCAATGGTCAAGCACGCACGTATCACACATGCATGGCGGCGACTTCTATGATGGCGAGCAATCTATGACGTTAGATAAAGCTCGTACCGTACGTATGGACTTGCTACTTGACGATGGCACCCAAAAAGTACTAAAACCTAAAATTGCGTTGTTGGATAAAGAAGTCATCGACCTGATGGTCATGAGCAAACAAGCATTGCTCGAGTTTTATGAGCAAGAGATGGAAGATTGCCGCGAAGCTGGTATCTTGTTCTCATTGCACGTAAAAGCCACCATGATGAAGGTCTCACACCCTATCGTATTCGGTCATGCGGTTCGCATTTACTACAAAGAAGCGTTTGAAAAACATGGTGAACTCTTTGATGAGCTTGGCATCAATGTCAACAACGGTATGGCTGATCTATACGACAAGATTGAGACACTACCAACCTCAACGCGTGAAGAAATTGAGCGCGATCTCCACGCTTGTCAAGAGCATCGCCCACGTCTGGCCATGGTTGATTCTGCCAAAGGCATTACCAACTTCCATTCACCAAGCGATGTCATCGTTGATGCCTCTATGCCAGCGATGATTCGTTCAGGTGGTAAAATGTGGGGCGCTGATGGCAAGATGTATGACTGTAAAGCGGTCATGCCAGAGTCTACCTTTGCTCGTATTTACCAAGAAATGATCAACTTCTGTAAATGGCATGGTAACTTTGACCCAAAAACAATGGGCACAGTACCAAACGTCGGCCTAATGGCACAAAAAGCAGAAGAGTACGGCTCGCACGACAAAACTTTTGAATCGAGTGATGCTGGTATTGCTCGTATCGTCGACGTGGATACCGAGGAAGTATTGCTCGAAAAGCGTGTTGAAAAAGGTGATATCTGGCGCATGTGTCAGGTTAAAGATGAACCTATCCAAGATTGGGTGAAGCTTGCTGTACGCCGTGCACGTGAATCAAATACGCCTGTTATCTTTTGGCTCGACCCATACCGTCCACATGAGAACGAGCTCATCAAAAAAGTTAAAATGTATCTAAAAGATCATGATACTGACGGTTTACATATCGAAATCATGTCTCAGGTTCGCGCCATGCGTTATACCTTAGAGCGTGTCGCTCGTGGTCTAGATACGATCTCTGCGACTGGTAACATCTTACGCGATTACCTCACTGACTTGTTCCCAATCCTAGAGCTAGGTACGAGTGCCAAGATGCTATCGGTTGTACCACTGATGAAAGGCGGCGGTTTGTTTGAGACGGGTGCTGGCGGTTCTGCACCAAAGCATGTTGAGCAGCTAACTGAAGAAAACCATCTACGTTGGGATTCACTTGGTGAGTTCTTGGCCTTGAATGTCTCTTTGGAGCATTTGGCAAGCAACGACAACAATGCTAAAGCTCAAGTCTTGGCCGATACGCTAGATACAGCGACAGAAAAACTGCTGCTGAATGACAAGTCGCCATCACGTAAAACCGGTGAGCTCGACAACCGTGGCAGTCACTTCTATCTAGCGCTATATTGGGCTGAAGAGCTGGCCGCGCAAGATCAAGATAGTGAGTTAAAAGCACAGTTCACGCCATTTGCGCAAAAGCTCAAAGAAAACGAAGACGCCATTGTCAAAGAACTTAACGATGCGCAAGGCAAGCCAGTAGATATCAAAGGCTACTACTACGCTGATGAAGAGTTGGCTAAAAAAGCCATGCGCCCAAGCACTTTGTTTAACGAAACCTTGGCATCGTTATAAGTAATAAGCAATTGATCTTAAACAATTAATCCTAATCGCTCTGGTTTGTATACCTAGATCGATTAGGTAAGTTTAAGTCTTAGCAAACAAAACACCTCAGCCGTCTTAGAACGTTGAGGTGTTTTTTTGTGCCTATCTCAAAATAACGACAAACAACTTGCCTCTATCTATTCGTTTCAAACACATAAAAAACCACCTACATCAGTAAGTGGCCTTGAATAAATCTAATAGAGTTTAACGTTTTAGGCACTGATACGATTACGCATCCATGTGCTTGATAATGGCTTTACCAAACTCAGAAGTACTGAGCAAGATAGCGTCTGGCATCAGACGCTCAAAGTCATAAGTGACCGTCTTATTGGCGATCGCGCCTTGGATACCACTGATGACGAGATCCGCCGCCTCACACCAACCCATATCACGCAGCATCATCTCCGCAGACAATATCAATGAGCCTGGGTTTACTTTATTCTGACCAGCATACTTAGGCGCAGTACCGTGCGTCGCTTCGTAGACAGCGATTGCGCCGCCTTTGTTAGCACCTGGGGCAATACCGATACCGCCTACTTCCGCCGCTAGCGCGTCAGAGATATAGTCACCGTTTAGGTTGAGTGTTGCCACTACGGAGTAATCTGCCGGACGCATCAGAATCTGCTGCAAGAACGCATCAGCGATCACATCTTTGATGATGATGTCATTACCCGTTTTAGGATTTTTCATCGTCATCCATGGACCACCATCTAATGGCTCAGCATCAAAACGCTCTGCTGCCAGCTCGTATCCCCAATCTTTAAACGCGCCTTCCGTAAATTTCATGATATTGCCTTTATGCACGAGGGTCACATTTGGCAAGTCATTATCGATAGCATGCTGAATGGCTTTACGTACTAGGCGCTGCGAGCCTTCTTTTGAGACAGGCTTGATACCGATGCCGCAGTCTTCAGGGAAGCGAATGCTGGTCACACCCATCTCCTCTCTTAAGAAATTGATGACTTTTTTGGCATCATCACTGCCCGCCTTCCACTCGATACCTGTGTAAATATCTTCTGTGTTTTCACGGAAGATCACCATATTGGTCAGCTCAGGATGCTGTACTGGGCTTGGCACGCCTTTAAACCAGCGTACTGGCCGCTGACAGACATACAAATCAAGATTTTGACGTACAGCCACATTCAACGAGCTAAAGCCACCACCCACTGGCGTGGTCAACGGTCCCTTGATACTGATGACGTAGTCTTTTAAAATCTCTAATGTCTCACTTGGTAAATATTCACCGTCATATATTTTGGCTGCTTTTTCGCCCAAGTAAGCTTCCATCCAGATGATTGATTTTTTACCGTGGTAGGCTTTATCGACCGCCGCATCGACCACTTTTATCATGACAGGCGTGATATCCACCCCAATACCGTCACCTTCAATGAACGGGATAATCGGATGATTGGGCACATTTAGCGACAAATCAGCATTCACGGTTACTTTTTCGCCGTCTCTTGGTACGATGACCTTATCATATGACATGGATAAAACTCCTTAGTGGTAAGTTATACGTCGCAAGCGAACTGAACACTTTGTTATGCTAGCTTTTCTATTATAATGGTCGCGCTCTAGACGCTTATTGGCTAAACAAAGTCTGATGTGTGAGACACTTACGGCATTGGATTGAACGATACTAAAAAACAGATTCAAATTAAAAACGTACGAATTGATGCAAATATAAACTAAAACTGTGTATAGAAACTGCTCATTATTAAATTCAGTGTTATTGGCTAAATTAATAAGAAATATAACATATACATTTTATATAGTATTAATAAAAATGCAGCATCTATAACACTATAATCTTTAAAAGGTTATAATATATTTTCTTAGCGATAGTAGTAAAATAAAGGGCTGAACAATCATTTTATCTTACAGATAATAGGTTTATTACTATCAAAAATATAAATACCCCTGCAAAAATATGGATTTAGAGTAGCAGTAAATTTGCGCGGTTGCTGTCCTACTTTTGTAGCAAAATACATCGCACAGCGTACGTCAAACACGATACCTCTTTTCTAATTTTTCAGTACTGACTTTGCTTGATCGAACATACGCCAAGACTGCTAATCACTCATTTACCTTCAGGAAATATCACTTTATGCCGACTTCTAGTCTCATCTTGTTCAATAAGCCTTATGGGGTGCAAAGTCAGTTCAGAGACGATAGCAACAATAGCCACGCCACTCTATCGCAGTACTTTACTGATAAGTCTTTGCGAGTTGCTGGTAGGCTTGATGCAACGTCCGAAGGGCTACTTATTTTGACCGATGATGGCCGAGTCAACAAAGCGATTACCCACCCGCCAAAAGCCAATGCTGGACGTAAGCAAGGTAAGACTTATTTGGTACAGGTTGAGGGCATTCCTACTGCTGAGCAAATCAATCAGCTCAAACGTGGCGTGACTCTCAAAGATGGCAAAACTCTGCCTGCTGAAGTCAAGCACGTGAGTGAGGATAAGCTACCCATGACGCTCTGGCAACGTCATCCGCCGATACGTGAGCGTAAAAGCGTACCGGACTCATGGTTGATGCTGACAATTTATGAAGGCAAAAACCGTCAAGTCAGACGCATGACCGCGCATGTTGGTCTGCCCTGTTTGCGTTTGATACGTTGGTCGGTGGCAGGGTTTGAATTGGGTGACATAGCAGTTGGCGAGTTTGTGCGCATTCACTTAACTAGTGAGCACTATCAGCAGTTGGGTATTAGCTATTAGTTTATTTGCTAAAAATGACGTTAAGCATCAAAAAAATATGAAGGAACTAATGAATATATATTATTGTTTTTGCAATTAAGTTTTTAGCGTTAAATCTCTTGCACAAGTACCAGTTCACTGACGAATTTACTATAGCCAGCAATGACCTATGCAACAGGTATATTATAGAGGAAAATGAAAATAGGAACTTTTTGTGGATAAAGAGATAGAGAAAAAAATATACCAAATTCGAAAAATTCTAGAAAATTTTGATAAGTCTGATTTTGACAATACAACTACCTTTTATCGTTCATCAGGCTTTCCTAAAGGTTGCTGTGGAGATGCTACCGATTTGATCGGTTTGTATTTGTTGAAATTTCATGGAATAGAAAGTGAATATGTATGTGGTGAAGGTCTTATTAACAACTCGTATCAGTCTCATGCATGGTTATTATGCCAAGGTTACATAATAGATATAACAGCAGACCAGTTCAATGATATTGGCTATAATCTGCCAAAGGTCTTAATTCAAGTTCAAAGTGACTTTCATGACAGTTTTGATACGAAAGCTCATAACCTTATTAGCGTCGAATACCTAAAAGACACAAATATTTCACCTGTATTATCAAAAGTTGTTTCATTAATGCAAGTATAATAATTTTCTTTTGTCAAACGGTATAACATACCATCTCTCTCACACTAGTTATCATCAAAATAAGCAAGTGGCTAAAGAAAACAAGAGGACTAGCGTCTAACACATTACACTGTTGCTTTGCACAGATCCTCCTACGATAAATAAGCGCTCGTTACGACTTTTTAAACATATCGTCTCGAATGGGTAAGGTTTATCTGTTAAGATTCAGCACGTCATTAGTTATGTAAAATAGACCTCATTTATTTATCATTTGGTCTTCTTATAGTAGGGATATATCATGATTGCTTCTCATCGTTTTGTTCTGTTGGCCACCAGCATGTCTGCTGCACTGCTATTAAGTGCGTGTCAGCCAGCAGCAGATAGTCAATCAGCGCCTGTAGAAGAAGCCACCCCGCCAATGACTGACATGACTCATGCTGAGCATGAGAATATGAGCCACGATACATCGGTAGATAGCGAAAACGTCACAGATGACGCTCAGATGACGGATATGCTCAAAGACTACACAAAGTCCATGACCAGTATGCATGATGAGATGATGATCGGTATGAGTTATAACGATCCTGATACCGCGTTTGCCAAAGGCATGCTTGGACATCATCGCGGCGCGATAGATATGGCAAAAATTCAGCTAAAATACGGTACAGATGACGCCATGCGCCAGCTTGCTCAAGATATCATTACGGCGCAGCAAGCTGAGATTGATATCCTAAACAAATGGCTTGCCAGCCATCCTGACGCAGCCAAACCTAAGCCCAATACCGCTGCTATGCAACAGGCCTACGCTAAGGGCATGGAAAGCATGCATGGCGAGATGACATTGGGTATTGCTGATCCTATGCCGGATATGGCATTTGCACGTGGCATGCTACCACACCATATTGGCGCCGTAGATATGGCAAAAATCGAGCTCGAATACGGTACTGATGAAGAAATGCGTCAACTGGCACAGCATATCATCGATACTCAGCAAGTAGAGATTGAGCTCATGCAAAACTGGATTGCCGCGCTTGAAGCGACGAGCGAGACTGAAAACGATAATGCTGAGGTTGTCGAGCCTAACGGCGAAACTACTGCAAACGAGAAGTCTGCTAGTGAAGACCCTGATGATAAAACCAAAGAGCAGTAACAATCAACTCAGTATAAAAATACAAAATAGACTATTTGTATGATTATTTTTTGCTAAATATTGATTGAGAACATTAAAAAACCTATCAACTATGATTTAGGGCGTGTCATCATTTAGATAGCGAGGCTTAAAATGAGATAAATAGTAGTTAAATGAGGAAAAAATTGCAGAGAATATAGGTATATTCACAAGATTTTTGACGATATTTGACAAGATTTAGCCATTTTAAGACCGCTAAATGATTGAATGGGTTAATTGATGACACGCCCTAAGCCCCTTGATAAACATGTTTGCTTATCAAGAGGTTTTACTTTTTTACCTGTACAACCCGCTGCCGCTATTCTGGCTGACGCTTCATGACATTAAGCCATGTCTCCCAACTTGCCTCTCCTTTCGTTTTATCACCATTGTCCTCTAGCGCTTTATCGCCTTTTACTATGTGTAGGCTGACTTTATGAGGGAATGCTTTTCCGATAACTTCCTCACTATCGGTACTATCTTGCTGTTGCAGCTCACTATGTTGCACTTGCACACACATCAACTCATCGCGACGAAACAAATGACACTCAACGGGATGCTCTGCATTACTCAGCGATGCTAGCTGCTTACTATCCGCTTTAATGCCATCAATCGCGATAATAACGTCATGGGCTGAGATACCTGCTTTGGCAGCAACACTACTGCGGTTCACGCGATTGATTTTGAGTCCAGCGGGTGTCTCATTGCAGCGCATACCCCATGGGACATGCTTATCAGCGGTTTCTTTAGTATTAACCTGCATTTTGACACCGTTTGCGAGCAGCAGCGCCTCAATCGGCAATTCCTCTACGCCGTTGACATAACGGCGTTCAAAATCTTCCCATTCCGCTATCGGCATAAACTGCCCAATCACGTCGCCCATATCCGCGCTATTGATGCCGATACGCTTGCTGTTATTTTTCTTTGCTTGGGTATAGAACGCTTTGACCACATCAAACAAGCGATAGCGATTATTGGTATTTTTTAACAATATCAAATCCAGACACAGCGCCACCAATGCGCCTTTATTGTAATAACTAATACCTGCATTACCGGTGTTTTCATCGCTGCGATACAATTTAATCCAAGCATCAAAACTCGACTCTGCGACACTTTGGTTATCACGTCCAGGCGTTTGATAATAGCGATTGATTTGTTCTGCTAGTAACCTGAGATAGTTTGACTTATCGATCACGCCTGAAGCTTGCAACATAAAATCATCGATATAAGAGGTAAATCCTTCAAATACCCAAAGCATCGGCGTGAACGCTTCACGGCGTAGATCAACATCGATCATGACATCAGGACGCACGGTTTTGACCCACCACGAGTGAAAATACTCATGACTACACAAGCCCAAAAACCGCTGATAATCAGTGCTTGGTATTTTTGGCTCATCAGCATTTGGTAAGTCACGGCGCGGGGTAATCAGACTAGTAGAATTGATATGCTCTAGCCCACCATAGTCCTGACCACTAGCAAACGTCATAAAGGTGTAATCGTTGAATGGCGCATCTCCCAGCCAGTCTAGATAGGTCTGGCAAATTTGAGTGACGTCTTGCTGTAGTCTACCCATGTTGGCGCTATGCTTGCCTGAGAGATAAAAACTGTGATGAAGTGTCTGATGCTGACTGTCATGAATAATAAAATCAAATTTATTCTGTGCTGCAATCTCAAAAGGATAATCAATCAACTCATGATAATTATCTGCCCGTAATTGATAACAGTGCCGTTTGTCTTCGCTCTGACCATCAACACATAGATGCGTAGATGCCAAACCACATGCCAACAGCACATTACTCTCATCTTTATCTATCAAAAACGACTCCGGAACAATCAAGCTGACTTGTCCTGGTTCTTGCTCTTGCCCATCGACCGCGAGTGCAAGTGAGGTGAAATTACCATATAGACGCTGCTGATCGACATACGCCGTACGTACCGATAGGTCGTAACAGTAGACTTCGTACTCTACTTTTACCGTCTGCCCTATCTGAACCGTTGGGAGTTGCCACGTATGTTTATCTATTTTTTGTGCGCGATACATCTCAAACTGACTGTCGTTATCTGTTATTTGGCGATCTGTTATTCGATAATGTACAGCAGTTATGTTACGAGCAAACTCGCGCATCAGATAACTGCCTGGTATCCATGCTGGTAGCCAGAGCTGAGGAGCATCAGCTGTTGCCGTAAAAGACAGTGACACATCAACCAAATGCTCAGAAAAACGGGCAAAATCGAATTGATAGCTGATATTAGCCATATTATTGATATTATCATTGCTGATTGAATCGTCGCTCGTTAGCTGGTTATTAGTATTATCGGCAAATGCATTCATAGTATCTCTCGTCCTTATTTTATTGTTATGTTAGGAGTCCTTCCCAAAAAACGCAACTCCCAAACCCTGAGTGGCCAGTAGTTATCGATTAACTATAGAAAATAACAGTTATTATTGTAAATTGTGGCATTAATTGGCATTTTTTATGTTTTTTGCCTTGAAACTTATATACGCCATCTCAATTAAAGATGCTAACTGCTAAAGTTACTTTAATAAACTGATGATAATTGACTAATACTGTGGCTATTTGGCTTGCTGATTGGCTTTTTTAGGTTTATTGCAACCGTATTTAATTTTTTACATAGATATATTTAGGATATTTTATGACTACTATCGCAAAAGACACTGCCGTCAAATTCAATTACACATTAAAAGACGACGAAGGCAATATCCTTGACCAGTCTCCAGAAGGTCAGCCACTTGCTTATCTACATGGTCACAGCAACATCATCCCAGGCCTAGAATCACAATTAGAAGGCAAATCTGCTGGCGAAAAAGTCAACGCAGTAGTTGAGCCTGCTGATGGCTATGGCGAGTATCAAGAGCAAGCGGTACAGCACGTACCACGCGAAAACTTCCAAGGCGTTGATGATATCCAGCCTGGTATGCAGTTCCAGTCAGAAGCTGGTGGCCAAGTTATGCTAGTTACTGTAACTGACGTAAACGACCAAGAAGTAACCGTTGATGCAAACCATCCATTGGCTGGTAAGCGTTTGACATTTGACGTTGAAATCCAAGAAGTACGTGCAGCAACTGAAGACGAACTAAACCACGGCCATGTACATGGCGCAGGTGGCGTTGAGCACTAATCTCTTCTAGAGTATAGTGAACAGCGATTGGATGATAAGTGATGATTTAACTTATCGTCCAATCAAAAAGGTCAGTGGCAATGTCTACTGGCCTTTTTTTATTGAATTTTTATAGTAAATCATAGGTTAGATCAATATAAAGAAGGTAATTTATAGATTACTTATAAATATCCAATAAAATATATTACCAACTTTCAGACATAACAAAGCCGCATAACGACAAGCGTCATGCGGCTTTTATTACCAACCATCCATGTTAGTGTTACGTGATACCTAATCCCGGGGTATCTCATAACTGACAGGCATCCAGCCTTATCATCCCTAATCAGCAAACCACTTATCCCTGATGCGACCTTTAAGATACCAATCCCTAGTATCAATGAACCGTTTCGTTCAATCGTGCCGTACAGTTATAGTCGCAGATTGACCTATGATTGGTAAGTGGTTCAAGCGTCAATCCATGTAAGCATATGCTTACATGGACATAGTGGGTACTTGAAAATCTATAGCTTTTCTTCAGGGCTGAGCAATTTTTCGGGTTCTGCACTCAGCATCAGATAAGCGGCTTCGTTAATAAACGCTTCATCTTCTGGCAACTCTGGGCGCTCAGCAGCTTTCATACGACTACGCTCTTCAAACTTTGCATCCATCGCGGCCTGATACGTGTTCCAATTAGAATAGGGACGTTCACCAGTAGCGATCAGACGTCTGTTTTCGGCTTCTAACGAACGCTTTTCAATCAGCTGCATTTTGGCTCGGCGGCTGTTAATATCTAAACGAACCGGTTTTTTCTCATCATCCATATTACGAATATCATTGAGCGTCGACAGGTAAGTAAACTGCGGGTTCTTCTCTTGGCGAATCTTAGACTGCTGATTGAGCGTCGCTAATGTATCGCTAGTGAACTTCCCTTCAGGCTTATAAGGCGCCGTTCTGATGGTATCCCAAGGCAAGGCTTTTTTCTGCGCGCGTTCGCCAAAGGTCGCATCATCATAGATATTGACCAATTCAACATCAGGTACTACGCCTTTATTCTGCGTACTACCACCCGTGATACGGTAAAACTTACGCTGAGTTAAGGTCGCAGAACCTAGCGCCAAGCTATCAAGTTGAATCTGCGCAGAGCCTTTACCTGTGGTCGTACTACCAACCACCAGTCCACGACCATAGTCTTGAATGGCCGCGGCAAAGATTTCGCTGGCTGAGGCCGATGCTAGGTTGGTAATAACCACCATTTTGCCATCATAAAGCTGCTCGCCACCATCGTCATCACGGTACACTTGAATATTGCCGCGATTATCACGAATTTGTACCAGTGGCCCGCTCTTGATAAAGAAACCTAGCATTTTGGCAACCTCATCCAACGAGCCACCAGGGTTATTACGTAAGTCGACAACCAGACCATCGATATTTTCTTTGTTCAATTCCTTTAATGCTTTTTCGGTATCGATACTGACACTACGGTAGTCCTCACCATTACGGCGCGCACGATAGTTCAGATAAAAGCTCGGTATCTCAAGTACGCCAATACGTTTTGGTGTTTTGTCGATATTAGGACGTTGTACCTCTACCACGCGCTGAGTCACGCCTGACTCTTCTTGCTGGATAATATCACGCACGACGGTGACCGTACGGGCACTGGCATCTGGCGTATTGGGTTGACGTAGCTTGAGCGTGACAGACGTACCGCGCTTACCGCGAATCAAGCTGACAATCTCACGCGTCGACCAGCCAACCACGTCCGTCATGGTTTCGCCATCTTTTGCGATACCAACGATCAAGTCATTGGGCTTGATTTGACCCGATTTGGCCGCTGGACCACCATCGACTAAGGTCACGATACGGGTATAATCTGGGTTTTTACGATCAGGACGGATAGAAACACCGATGCCTTCTAATTGTAGACTAGATTGAATCTGTAGTTCAGTTGCTTGAATCGGCGCATAGTAGTTACTGTGCGGATCATAGGTTAGCATCGCGGTATTTAGGATAGTCTCCATAATTTCATCATCTTTGAGACGCTTAAACTGCTCTTGCTGACGCGACAAACGATTTTGCAAAATCTCATTTGGCGTACGTTCATCGTTGCGTACCAAGTCTTGTCCACGAGTGATATCTGGATTGCTTAAAAATACTTTTTCTTTGGCTTTTTCGTCTTCTTGGCCCAGCGTGATACTCATCAGCTGAAACTTTAGCTGACGTTCCCAATAGTCACGCTGCTCTTTTTTGGTCTTGAAATGGCCGAGCTTTTCACGATCAAGAATGATGGTGTCATTACCAGTCAAATCAATATCTTTCTTGAGCATCTTGGTTGCCATGGCAAAGTATTCGTTTGAGCGTTTGCGATAACGATCAAAGACTTCTACCCCTGCCGATAGGTCGCCTTGCTTGAGGCGAGCGCCAAAATCATCGGCATGCTTTTTCTTCAGCTCATCGACATCAGATTGCAAAAACAAGGTATGATTTGGATCAAGACTATCAATATACATTGATAAGATTTCGCTACCGGTTTTACTATCTAATGGCTGATTAAGGTAATGACTGCGATCCAGCAAAGCGGCGACTTGGCGAGTAGTGACCTTTTGCTCAGGTGTCTGAACAAAACTTCCCGTATTGGTTTCTGCTACGGCAGTGCCGTAGCTTTGTGTCAGGATAATACCGGCGATGCCCACTGACGCTGCACTGAGTAACCACTGTGCTGGTTGTTTTTTCATCATATGTACCTAGTTATTTGAAGTTAGTGATATTATTTATGTTATAAAAATTAAAAACTGCTGAATGTGTTATTGGCCATGATTGTCATCTGTTTTGCTGAATATCTGTCTTGCTCTGCGTGAGCCTGCTCGTTACTATGAGCTTACAACGCTATAGCTTTATTATTCCGTCGCCTTTATATATAGATTCTGACGCTTATTATCGAATCCTGATATATAGTCAAAAATCAATATTATCATGTGCATAAATACTCAACTGTCTCAAACTGTATAAGCAATCTTACACGCAACGCCTGCACATACCAAACTTTCTATCACTTTTACCACACATAGCGACTTAAGGCTATTAGCATCAATTCGCCGACTATCCACAAATTGATTTGATACCAATAATCTGCCACATTAGGCTCAATTGATAATAACTGTCATAATAAAGTACATGAGTAATGACTGCTAAGCGATTGGACATCAATGATCGGTCAACCCCATAATATAACAATACACACAAAAATAAGGATGACGCAATGTACGGCGTTTTAATGATTGATATCGACAATACCGCACTGACCGCAGAAGACGTCAGCTTGATCAAACAAGCACAAATTGGCGGGGTCATACTGTTTGGACGTAACGTCGCCGATGCGGCCCAAGTACGCGCGTTGTGTGATGATATCCGGTATCACAATCAGGATATACTTATCGGTGTCGATCAAGAAGGCGGACGAGTCGCACGGCTGCGTGAAGGATTCACACCGCTACCTGCTATGGGTAGGCTTGGTGAATTATTCAATCACGATCCAAGCCGCGCGCTCAGCTGCGCATATGACTGCGGCTATCTGATGGCAGCCGAAGTACTGGCGGTAGGTATTGATTTGAGCTTTGCGCCCGTGCTGGATAGAGATGGTATCAGCCAAGTTATCGGTGACCGTAGCTTTCATCAGGAGCCACAAGCGATCGTTGCCCTAGCCACGCAGTTTATGCGCGGCATGAAAGCGGCTGGTATGGCCACCACTGGCAAGCATTTTCCTGGTCATGGCGCTATCGCTCCTGACTCTCATGTATCAGAGGCCATCGATACACGTAGTTTGGACGAGATCGTCAATAGCGACATGCAACCTTTTGCGCAAACGCTGTCACTGCTTGATGCTTTGATGCCAGCGCATGTGATTTTTTCGCAAGTAGATAACAAACCCGCAGGATTTTCTAAAATTTGGCTAAAAGACATTATTCGTGATCAGCTAGCGTTCAATGGTGTGCTTTTTTCTGATGATTTATCGATGGCAGGTGCAAAGGCCGCTGGCGATGTCAGCGCTCGCGTAAAAGCTGCTATTGAAGCTGGTTGCGACATTGCATTGGTGTGTAACGATCGCGTTGCCGCTCATGAAGCGGCGGCAGCAGCGCAAGAACTGCCCTATCCTAACCAGAAACGCATCAAAACCATGTGCGGCAATATACCAAAGTGGCAAGGTGATCTTGAGTCTACTTGCCAGCAGTTTGATTATTGGCAACAAGCAAAGAATAACGTCACTCAGACCTTTTTTAACGTTGAGTCTGATACACAAGTTGATGAACCTGCCAATGAATCAAAAGACCCTACTGATTATAAATAGTTTTGTATTCATATAAAAAATTTGGCAAATAAAAAACCGCATCATTAAGGTGCGGTTTTTTAGACTTAACTGCTGTTAAATTAGATACTTTTTAATTAATTCGTTGGATCTACTGCAGTACCTTGAGTCGCATCATCACCATCGGGCAACAAATCATCATTATTACTGTCTAGCGGATTCAAATCTGGGTCAAGCGAGTCGCTGTTGATGATCATGCCATCATTTGGATCGACCATTTTGTCATTGACCATAAACTCAATCCGGCGGTTACGGAAACGCCCCTGCTCAGTTGAGTTATCCGCGATAGGATCTGTCTCACCCATACCTTTTGTACTAAGTTTGCTCGCATCGACACCTTGAGCCACCAAATACTCTTTTACTGACTCAGCGCGCTCACGAGACAACTCCATGTTATAAGCATCCGATGCTTGGCTATCTGTATGACCGATAATCATCAGGTTCATGTCAGGCACTTCATTGATGATCTTTGCAGCACGATCAAGGATGGCTTTATTGACATCAGGGATGACGGCTTCATCCACTTGGAAGTTGATAACTTGAAGGCTCAGGGCACGCGCGACATCACGTGGGTCTGGATCGTCACCGAGATTGGTCATGGCAGCATCTGCAGCAGCCACACTCTCGTCAATCTCACCTTGCAGATCTAATGGACCTTCAGCTTCTACCATCATCGCAGGTGCAGCAGCTTGTAGATCAGTCACCAATTGGGCCAATGCCGCATCATCAGGTGCATTGACCGTGATGGTATCACCTTTGATCACCATGCTAGCATTCGGCACATTTTTGACGATCGGCAATATCGTAGTAAGCTGTGCAGCGGCTGGCATATCTATAGCAAAGTTATCATCGACATCAGCGCGGCACTTATTGGCTTCATCGCCGAATGCGCCAGTTAGTGCATTCATCACATTGGTCTGTAGCGTCTCGTTGCCTACGCTCATGCGGCAAGCGTATAGCTCACCATTTTCCCCAGTGGCGATACGGAGTGAGGCAGGCTCGATGTCAGTTGCTACTACTGCTTGCTCATTGCCTTGCTCGTCTTGCTGCGCGGTAGCCATCGGCGTAGCAACAGGCTCAGGGTTCTCTTGACAGCCTCTTAACAAGGCCCAAGCCAATGCACCCAAAATAATCAAACCGATAATCGGTAATAGGGCTTTCATAAAGCTGCCTTGCGGCTCTTCTTCTTTCTGTAGTGGTGCGGTACTGACCGTATCGGATATAGGTGCCGCAGCAGGAGTGGCCGCAATGGCACTCGCAGGTAAGACCGCTGCCGCCCATGCAGGGATATGATGCTGATAACTGTTGAGATTGTCATTGAGAAATTGCGGTACAGGGGTGGTCCCAGCCAAGCTTTTGATTTCATGAAAAGCCAGCGGCGCTGCCATAGCAATCAGACCACGAGAAGCTGTCTCATCGACACCATGTGCATTAGCGAGCTCACGAGAGATTTGGTCACGGTGAGCCCCTTCTGTCCATACACGATCATAAAAAGCACTATCATCACGAGCAATATTCTCATTAGCAAAACGGCTATAGGTATCATTATTCGCGAGGCGAGCAGCAAAAATTGCATAAAATTGCTCAAGTAGATTTTGCTTAGCAGGACTATGATCGTCTGCTAATACGGCTGGGCTGACTGTGCGTGTCAAATGACTGATAATATCCATAATACAACTCTCCCCTTAATTTTTATTTATATTGTTCGATTATTCAAAGCACAAAATCATCTAATAACGTGGCGGCTGTTTACTCTATCAAGTCAGATTTATCAGACCACTATGATTGGTTTTGGATATTATAGAATTGTTAAAGGTGTTTTCACAGTCGATACGTTGTTGTGCAAATGATACGTTAAGTAATGTTTCAGTTGGTACGCGTAACTATACACTCATAACCCAACAGGCATTTGAGTACCAGCTAATAAAATTTAATACTCAACTCCGCAAATCTGCTTCTTTGGTGAAGCAGCACCATTTTTGATGCTCAGATCTTAAATACGTAAGCTAAGACCTATTAAAATCAAAAAAGCGGTATGACAAATTCATACCGCTCCCTTGCTTAACTTTTGAACTATTTCTGAAAGTTCTGAAAGCACATTCAAAATAAGTCGATTTGAATGTACTTTATACGACTCACTACCTGACTTGTGCTGGTTCGGCAACAATGACACTGCTCGCCATGTCATCTACTTCTGACTCAGAAATAGGGCCTGAAGGCCTGCTCGTTCTATTACTAGAAGGTACGTTGCTAGGAATGTTATTTGGGACATTGGCAGGTACATTGTTGGAATTATTATTAAATCCATCGTTATTGTTAGGTAGTGGCGCGGGTATCACGCGATCACCTGTGTCATCATCAGCGGCTTGATATTCTCCAGTGCTATTGCTCATACCGTCATTACTGTATTGGTTATTAGCGCCTGTTCCATCGCCGAGTTGATTGTTTACGCCATTAGTGCCTGCCATACCATATGTCGTATCACCATTACTATTGTTAGGCAGTGGCAATGGCGCAGTACTATCGACTGCCATGGTTGGTGCTAAACTACGTACGTTTGTGACCAATTGTTGTAGTAGCATGTCATCCGGCGCCTCTACTGTCAGACGATCGTTTTGTAAATGTAGACGGGCAAACGGTGTCGATCTGAGCATGGTCAGGACATTGGGCAATATCTCCGCAGGCATATTTGCGATAGTGGTTGCTATTCCATCCTGCACGGTCAATTCACATATACTCGCCTGCTCACCAAAGCTCGTATTAAGTGCCTGTTGTAACGAGCTTTGTAGCGCTGCATCACCGACCGTCGCGTTACAAGTATAGAGGTTGCCACTATCATCTACGCCAACGATGAATTCGATGGGCGTCATCGTTGGTGCTGGTGGCGGTGCTGGAGTGACCACAGGCGCGACAGCAACAGGTTCTACTGGTATGTCACTTTTGGGTTTTATTAATAATGCCCAAGCAGCCAGTGCCATCGCAGCAAGCGCTACTATTAATAAAAACACCCGTACCAGTAGGTCGTTCCGCTGATTGCGAGTGCGCACTTGCTCTCGCTTGATGTTGCTATTTTCTGCCAAGTGATGAGCTGCTGGACTGGCATGGATAGCGTCATTACTGTCACCAAAATGCTCATCGTCATTTAATCCGTCAGTAGCGCTTATATTAGCGTTTTCCACATAAGCGGCTGTAGCGGCTGTAGCGGCTGTCGTTGCAGCGATTGCGCTGGTGCTTAGATCAGGCTCATTAAGTTTATTTGGTACGGTACCACTTGATGGCGCGATACCATTATCTGCGACAAATTTTGACGTTGATTCGTGTCCAACGCCTTGAGTGGCAGTGATAACAGACGCTGACCATATAGGTAAATATGGGCGCAGCGATGACTGCTCTCCTTGCAAGAATGCTGGCAAAAACTGTCCATTGGCCAAAACCTTGAGTTCTCGATAGGCTAGGGATGCTGCATTAATTAGCAATTGAGCAGTGATCGACTCATCAATATGATGCGCGGCTGACAGCTCTTGGATAATCGTTTTTTGTAGTATTTGGTCTTGCCATAGCTGCTCAAATAAAGGCCGCTCAGCAATACTGTCATTAGCCATCACCTGATCGTTACGAAGTAGTTGCGAGTAGACCTGTGGCACCGCTAAGCGCGTGGCTAAAATGGCATAAAACTGCTCAAGCAAGCTGATATAAGCCACGCTATCACTGCGATTATGCTCGCCCAATATAGCGGGGGTGACGGTCTGTTCTAATTGATCGATAATACTCATGGATCACTGCCTCTCTCGACTTTTTAAATCCGCAAAAATTAAGCACTTATTGTTCGTTGTATATACGGCTACTTGCCCTAAAACTGTCCAGCGTTTCTTAGCAGCATCGACGTCTATATAGCGGTTTCACTTATCTCACATGATACACTGCTACACTACTCACTATAAAAGCATAAAAATGCATCGTTTTGTCACATAATAGATATTTGTATCAGCATAACTGCTGTTAGTATTAACTAATTACGTTACGAGCAACTCGAAATTAGTATCAATATATTAATTAATGGTCATATTTGTTTTTACTCAGCCCTAACTCTTAGGCTTTGAACATTGTCATTTATCGCATTGCCATTTATTGCATTGTCACCTATCAGGCGCGGCCTAAGGATTTTCCTTTGTTAAACCATACGACCCTTATTATCATCATTACTGTTATTGTCAGCTTAGCGGCATGGCAAAACAAGAAATTGCTCAACCGTCTTATCTTTTATCCACCCGCCGTAAATAATGGGCAGTGGGATCGTTTTGTTACGCATGGTTTTATTCATGCCGACAGTATGCATCTGCTATTCAACATGTTTACGTTATACTTCTTTGGCCGAGCTATTGAAGGGCTATATCGTTCATTTTTGTTCGGCTATGGTTTTGTGGTTTTTTATGTGTTGGCTATTGTTGTTGCCATGGTTCCAAGCTATCTTAAAAATAAAAACAATGCCAGTTACTTAAGTCTTGGGGCATCGGGCGGTGTGTCAGCGGTCTTATTTGCCTTTATTTTGCTAGCACCGTGGGAGCGAATTTACTTATTTGCCATTATTCCCATTCCTGCGATACTGTTTGCCGTCGCTTACGTGTTTTATAGTATTTATGCGGACAAACGCGGTGGCTCAAATATCAATCATATGGCACATATGTGGGGCGGCGCATTTGGCGTCATTGCTACGATTATTTTAGAACCTAAAGTACTACCCCATTTTATAAATGCTTTATTGTCGCCTGGTTTTTAAACTATTTTCTCAAATAGAAATTCTTTTAATCAGGGCAATTAAGCAAATTGCTTACTTTTACGTTTGAGATTTAATAATTCATTATGATTATAGATATTATCGGTGATATTCATGGTTATGCAGACAAGCTCGTTGGTTTGTTAAACCAATTAGGCTACGAGCATAACGGTCAGTACTTTGTGCCACCGGCAGGTCACAGGGCATTATTCATTGGCGATTTGATTGACCGTGGGTCGCAGCAATTAGCCACATTAGAGATTGTCTTTGCGATGTTAGATGCGGACGTGGCCGATGCGGTGATGGGCAATCATGAATATAATGCCTTGGCTTATGCTACGCTCGATCCTGAGGATTCTAGCCAGTATCTGCGCTCACATAATGCGGTACATAAACGCCAGCATGAAGCATTCTTGGCGGAGATACCGTTCGGCTCAGAGCAGCACGAATACTGGTTGCAACGCTTATATGAGATACCTCTATGGATTGAGACAGATTATGCGTGTTTTGTGCATGCTTGTTGGGATATAGATAGCATGGCAGTACTAAAGCCACTGCTGACGGATAATAACTGCCTGACTCCTGAAGGTCTAATCGCAACCGCTAAAGAAGATACCATCGCCTTTGATGCTTTAGAACGAGTATTAAAAGGGGTTGAGACAGGGTTACCTGATGGCATCATCATGGTAGATAAAGAAGGCACTGAACGCAGACGAGTGCGGGTGCGTTGGTGGCTTGATGGGTTGAATCAGCGCACGCTTCGCGAGGTCGCTCGTGCACCGTCCTCCGCATTGGCTCAAATACCGCCTGATGCACTGGCTGAAAATATCGACTTTGCGCTACAAACACATAAACCTGTATTTGTCGGTCACTATTGGCTCACCGGTACACCTGAGCCACTCAGTCCGCAGGTCGTTTGTACTGACTATTCGGCAGCGGTAGATAGTGGCTACTTGACTTGCTATCAGCTTGATACCGAACATCCATTACCACTGACAGCTTCTCGCTTTGTGCAGTATTATCACGATAAAAAAGCAGAGATAAACCAGTGATATAAATGCTATTAACACCATATCATTATTAAAAGTCAAACTTGGCTTTACGAGTGTAGCAAAATTTTTGTATGATGGTCTTTTTGAGGATATCCAATCATGAGCACCACCAATACTGCGGCTAACCAGAACGGTCCAATCACCTCCCCTGCTGGTCAGCCAAAAGTCGGCATTATCATGGGTTCGCAATCTGATTGGGCGACCATGAGTGCTGCTGCGCAATTGCTTGCAGACTTTGATGTTGCCTTTGAGTGTGAAGTGGTTTCTGCCCACCGTACACCTGATAGACTATTTGATTACGCCAAAAGTGCAAAAGACAACGGTCTACAAGTGATTATCGCGGGTGCAGGCGGTGCTGCTCATCTACCTGGTATGTGTGCGAGCCAAACACCACTACCTGTATTTGGCGTCCCTGTAAAATCCTCTATGCTAAGCGGTTGGGACAGTCTGTTGTCTATCGTACAAATGCCGAAAGGGGTTGCCGTTGGGACATTGGCGATTGGTACCGCTGGCGCTTATAACGCTGCCCTACTTGCGATTCAAGTCTTGGCCTTGCATGATGAAACGATTGCTACTAAGCTGGATCAGATGCGTCAGACTCAAACCGAGACCATTCTTGCTAGCCCAACACCAGGCATTATCAATCCTTAAATAAATATAGAGTGACTAGCTTTTTTAGCATGGTCTTTTATATTGATAGCCTAAAAACAAAAGCTATCACTTTTTATTTTTATGTAAGTCATACTAGATATAAGGTGCCTATAGTGCACCTTTTCCTATTTTCGCCCATTGCGTTTTAAATTTTAATACAACACAGACCTCATTCACTTTTATTCAAAGAGCCTTTCATGACTACAGCAAACGCTTATCCTGTTACCCAAACCATTCGTACCATCGGTATTTTAGGCGGTGGTCAGCTTGGTATGATGCTTGCCGAAGCCGCGATGCCACTCGGTTACCAATGCGTGTTTTTAGAAGACAATTCAGAATGCCCTGCCAGCCTATATGGTCGCGTATTTCATAGCGATCAATTAGCAGACTTTATCGCGGCCGCTGATGTCTTTACCCTAGAGTTCGAGAACACGCCAACGTCTACGGTCGAGCAATTAACGAGCTTGTCAAAGTCTGGTAACAAGCAAGGCATGTTCCCACCACTGATTGCGCTTGATATCGCCCAAGATCGTCTAAAAGAAAAGCAGATGTTCAATGCGCTCGATATCGCCACCGTACCATTTATGGAAGTTAATTCTGAAGCTGAGTTAAAGCAAGCTTGTGAAGCGTTGGGCTTGCCTATCGTTTTGAAGACCAGTCGCGGTGGTTATGATGGTAAAGGTCAGTTCGTTATCAAGCAAGACAATGATATTAAAACTGCTTGGCTTGAGCTAAAAGATGCCGTCAGTGGTAAAGGTTCACTCACGCCAACGCCTGCGCCACTGATTGCTGAAGGTTTTATTAACTTTAATCGTGAAGTCTCTATCATTGCAGCAAGAGCGCAAAATGGTCAGGTACGCTGTTATGATTTGGTCGAAAACCATCATCATCACGGTATTTTGGCAAAAACTCAAGCCCCTGCGGTCGGTACCAGCCACCTGCTCCAGCAGGCAACAGACGCCATCACAAAAATCATGAATCATCTAGACTATGTGGGTGTTATGGCACTTGAGCTGTTTGTCACCAAAGACGCTTGCGGTCATACCACGATACTGGCTAATGAAATTGCGCCACGTGTGCATAACTCTGGCCACTGGAGCATCGAAGGCGCGGTTACTAGCCAGTTTGAAAATCATATCCGTGCCGTGGTCAACTTGCCATTAGGCGACACAGATAACGTCCATCCGGCGATTATGGTCAACGTACTCGGCCAATATCCTGATATTAGTGCCGTGCTAAATATCGATGGCGCTCACTATCATAGCTATCATAAAGCCGAGCGTGACGATCGCAAGATTGCTCATATTACCTTGATGCCCAATGACGTGACTGACTTAGAATCAGCCATGGCAAAGTTGGTTGCCGTATTGCCAAATAAAGTAGGTTTGGACAAAGAGTATGGAAGTATCGATACTCAATCTAATACCACAGATGTCGAAGCTAAAAACGACGACTTAGAAGATAACGGTGTTGCAGCAGCATTGTCGCCAAAGACAGAGAAGGCCAAAAAATAATGCAAATTTGGGTGGATGCCGACTCCGTACCATTGATTGCCAAAGATTTGATTATCAAAACGGCTGAACGTACCAAGACAATGGCGATATTCGTCGCCAACCAGCCAATCAAACTACGCAAATCTCCTCTGCTCGTTATGACGGTTGTACCATCAGGCTTTGACAAGGCTGATGATTATATCGTCGAGCAGATACAGGCAGGCGACTTGGCGATTACGAGCGATATACCTTTAGCCAATGATATTTTGGATAAAGGCGGCCTAGTACTGACAACTCGCGGCGTGGTCTATGACAAAAACAATATTAAGCAAAAGCTCAATATGCGCGATTTTATGGACACCATGCGCGGCACTGGTGTCCTAGAGCTGCAAGAGATGAGCGGGCAAAAACCCTACGGCGACCGCGATAAAAAAGCCTTTGCCGACGGTCTCAATCGCTTGGTTCGTTAGTAGGCTTTATCATTCCGTCTGACACTGACCTGCTTACCAACTATTAGATGATGTCTTCTAAGTGACGCCCTCTAGGTAATGTTTACTTCCTTGCAAACCGTATACACTCTATAACCAAAACCTATTCAATCAGCACGCTTTATAACGAAGCGTGTTGTCTATCTTTGTTAAGATACATTCAGTTCTTGAGATAAATACATTCACTGAATGCCTCAAATAATAGAATCTAAATAAAAATAGGAATGATTATGAAAATTTTAGTCGTTGGTGCAAGTGGTCGTGTCGGTAGTAACTTGGTTAAGCAACTATTAGCTGCCGAACACCAAGTAATTGGTACGACTCGCCAAGAAGAAAAACTGTTTGATAATGATAGCTATAGTCAGCTAGATTTGGATATTACTGCTAGCAAAGAGTCTATCGAAAAACAATTAGATCAAGATATTGATGCTGTCTACTTTGTCGCAGGATCTGGTGGTAAAAATGTACTAGAAGTCGACTTACATGGTGCAGTAAAAACTATGCAAGCAGCGCAAGACAAAGGTATCAAACGCTATATTATGCTCAGCTCTGTATTCTCGCTAGAAACTGAGAAATGGGACAATAATCCTAACATTGCAGATCTAAAAGACTACTATATCTCTAAGCACTATGCTGATTATTGGTTAGTGAATAACAGCTCGCTCGACTACACAATCGTACAGCCGGGCGCACTGAAAGAGCGTGATGGTACAGGCAAAATCACTATCAATGATACCAGCTCTGGTGAGAATGCTATTGAAGATGTCGCAACAACGCTGTCGGCTGTCCTAACCGCAGATAATACTATTGGAAAAGTATTTAACATGCATAATGGTGACATAGATATCAACGAAGCCATTGCTACTGTATAAGCCACTACTGTTTAGATGAGTTTGACTACCGAGATGTAACTACGTACGTAACATCTCAGAATTGAATTATAAAAAAGGTCGTTACCGATTCACCAATTGAGTATTGGCGAATCGGTAACGACCTTTTTTTCTTGCTGCTATGAATAAAAGCTATCTATCTCATTATGCTTGACCACTGGGAAAAGCAATCACTTCCTCCAAACTCTTTGCGCCTGTCATGACCATGAGTAATCTATCAACACCGACCGCAATACCACTACAAGGGATCAAATCATCAGATGCAGCGAGCAAATGCTCATCTATCGGCATCTGAGGCAACCCATGACGCTGACGTAATTGATTGTCTTGTTCAAAGCGTGCTCGCAATGCTGGACCATCTGCTAGCTCATCATAAGCGTTGGCAATCTCAATGCCATTGATATACAGCTCGAAGCGTTTCGCTATTTTATTCCCTTCCTTATCCAGCTCTGTCTTTGCCAATGCGGCTGTCGCAGGCGGATATTCTATGATCAGTGTCGGCAAATCATGTCCCAGATTGGGCTCTACTGCATGACTAAATAGTAAGTCTAACCAGCTCTGACGACGGTTTTCTTCGCTATCATCAGCATCATTAAAATCAAATCCTATCAACCCTCTGTCTTCTGCTACAGCTTGGAGCGCAGATAGGCTCGCTGTCAGTGGGTGTATACCAACAAAATCCATAAAAGCATCGACATAACGATAATGACTCATCACCATTGGATGACCATACAGCGCCGTAAGCAACTCATTAAGCTCACCTGCCATATCATCGAGACTATAATTGGGCTGGTACCACTCTAACATCGTAAATTCGATATTATGACGCACGCCTATTTCATTATCCCGAAATACAGGACAAATCTGATAAATAGGCACTTGCCAGCTAGCCAACAAACGCTTCATCGCAAACTCAGGAGACGTATGCAAATAATAGTTACGAGGACGGTCTTGATAGGTTACGTGCGCTGCCACTGACTGCAAAAAGGTGTCGGTATTCCCCGCTTGCGACAAAAGCGGCGTCTGCACCTCAAGTACCTGACGACTGGTAAAAAACTGCCGAATATCACCGATAAACTTGGCGCGTTGCTGTGCCATTGCCAGTGTCATGGTCGGGGCGTAGTGAGGTTTATGACTAGAGGTACTGCTTGATTGGCTCATGACTGTCTACCGTGATTCGTGAATAATAATGCTTCAATGACGTAGATTATTTATGTTTTTAAGAATAGTATTTTTAAATTGCTAGATTAGGATTGCCATTCACGGCGCAAGTGGTAATCACGTCTCAAACCGTCAAAGTCAGCGCCGTTCACTTGTTTGTCAGAGCTTTCACCAGATATTTTGCTTCGCAACGAGCCATCATCTTGCATAATGTCATAAAATTTTGGCAATCTGTCTGGGTGTGCTTTTAACTCAGACCACAAAAACAGGTTAAGTGGTAGCAGGTTCGACATAGACTGGGCAGGTATTATCCCTAGCTTCTCACACAAGGCATCATAGATGATTTGTGTACCACGTAGCTTGCCTTCTAATGTGTAGCCAGCGATATGCGGTGTGGCGATTGTGAGCTTAGACAGGAGGCTATCAGCAACCGTTGGCTCATGCTCAAACACATCCAAAACCACTTGTCGCCCAGTATGAGCAATATCGTTCTTGAGATCATTTTCGTGAATCACAGGGCCGCGCGCGCTATTAATCAATAGAGTATCAGCAGGCATCATGGCCAATGTATCTGCATTGATGAGATGACGCGTTGGATAGTCACTGCCTTTAGAATTACTGGCAACTTTCTCATCTGTCAGTGGCACATGCAAACTCACCACGTTACTTTGAGAGAGCACTTGTTCAAGGCTGGCATTATTAATAGTAGAGCTTGGTAATAATGGATCGTATCCAAGTACCTGCCAGCCCAGATCATTGGCATATTGAGCAAGCGTACTACCAATATTGCCAAGGCCGATAATACCGAGTGTCACGGGCTGCTGCCAGTAGTTTGGATGTATGGTCAAAATAGCTGTCAATACGTACTGAGCCACCGAGTGTTTGCTACAACCAGCGGCATTGGCAAAAGTAATGTTGCGCGTTGCCAAGTAATCTTGGTCGACATGATCTGTACCGATAGTCGCTGAGCCAACAAATTGCACACTATGATTATCAGCCAGTAGCGCCTCATTGACCTGCGTGACCGAGCGTATTAACAAAATATCTGGCTGTACTTCAGACAGCAGTTTTGCATCAATATCACGACCAGCGACAGTAATGATATTGACTGTCTGCTCGGTCAATTCACCCAGCGTAGCAGCATTAAAAAAATCATTCAGGCTAGCGATATTGCTATCCGCAACGATCGTGATGTCTTTAGCCATACTCATCGCATCTATTTTATTGTCTATAGCATCTGCGATACTATTATTATTTGTCATTGGCAATTTTCTCTATCGATAAGGGTTTTCTATATAGACTCGTTTCCACCGACTGTGTCTTGTTCTGGATTATGTATTGGCGCTATGGTGTTTGGGTCAGAGAGCGTGACTTCTTGCGGCGCAAATATCTCATTCTTATGCTGCGATATCCACTCGCGCCATACGGCAAGACCGATAGCCAATACCACAGGGCCGATGAACAATCCAACAAAACCAAACGCGGTCAGACCACCCAATACACCGATAAAAATAATAATAAACGGGATTTTGGTCGCGCCACTAATAACAATAGGACGAATAAGATTATCCACCCAGCTAATAACAAACACGCCCCATAGTGCCAAACCAATCCCTTCTGCAGTATGCCCCTGACTCAGTAGCCAAATAGACACACCGCCCCAAACGAATGGCGTACCAAAGGGAATCAACGCAATAATAAATGTGACAATGGTCAATAAGATAGGACTTGGCGCACCAGCGAAGTAATAGCCGATACCAGCCAATAGCGCCTGAGCCAATGCCGTCAGCCCAATGCCGTATACCACTGCACGCGTGGTTGTACCTACAGAATCGATGTAACCATCGATGCGGTTTCCAATAATGTTACGCAACGCTTGACGAATCTGGCGAACCAGACTGGTGCCATCACGATAAAAAAAGAATAGTGTCATCAGCGCCATACCAAGTTTGGCCAGACCACTGAACACCACATCAAATGCTACCTTGCCATAATACAAGTGCGACTGAACCCAAAGACGAAAGGCTTCTAGCGTGCCTTCTGGGTTTTTATTGATTCGCCACAGTACGTCTTTGATTTGCTGGCCGATAATCGGTAAGTCTTTGAATGAGTTAGGCACATCTAGATAGCCCACTTTAATACGATAGACCAAATTACTGATTAAGCTTAACGCTTCTTGCTGCAAAATAAACACACCAATAACTAGTGGCACACCTATTATCAAGGAGATGCTCACCGTCATAATGGCAGCGCTAAAATCTGGACTCAGTTTAACTTTTTCGTGAAAAAACTCATAAATAGGGAACGTCACATACGCCAAAATCGCCGCCCACAATGCCGGTACAATAAAAAACTGCACCACTTGAAAGCATAATACGAACAGCGCAACCAGCAAGGTAATCGCAAGCAAGCGCTGGATAATAAATTCTTTTGTCCAATTTTCAATCATAGCGTATAAACCAAGAGCGGACAGCAAACGATAGTTTTGCTGGCAAGTTTATAAATGTGTGATGAACATCAGCTTATAGACGCTGTCCACAAACTGTATCCATTAGCGAGGATGGTAGATTATAAGTATATAAAGAAAAAACAGTGTCAAACCCATTAAATCACATGACAATACTGCGTATTTACAAACTATCACTCTGATAAATAACATCGCGAAAAACGCAGCTATTACGCTCCATTATGCAATAGATTATGATAATTATATAACGCTATGTTGTAATCTTTACTTACAACTTTGTCTATGCAAGCTTACTAGATGATGACCAGAATGACTAGCGCATAATGCATGGATTTACTGTGAAAAACAGTACCATCGCAGCTGCTTTTATGTTCAGCCATTAAACTGCGATCTTATCAGGGAATTCACTGGTGCGTTCTATTTGTCACGACAATTGATGTTATACTAAAGCAATTATTTTAAGCTTTTCAATATAGTTAAGTGCATTTGTACGCTTTTATTTTTGTCGTTGCATAAACATCGCATCTATCAAAGCAGATTCCAGACCCTCTTGTATCGTCTTCTTCTAGACTATCATAAGATCTCATTTTAGGATGGCGCGAGCATTTGGGATAGGAGGCATAAGCAATCATGCTTTTAAGCATTGTCTAAGCGCTTATGTAGGATTTAGGCTTGTTATATCAACTCAACATTCGAGTTTGATAAGCAAGCGGATAGTTTTGAATGAATTTCGGACTTACTTTGATTTTATTTTAAATCAATACAGACTCACCAAATTTTAATAATATATCGATAGGAACAATAACAATGTCAAAAGACACTGATAATCCCAATCTTAACCCCTCACATGAAGCCAGCAAGACCAACAAACCACAAGATACGGTCACTTTTGCTTTAGCGCAGTCACATTTTTTGGTAGGCGATATCGCAACCAACGTTGAAAAAATGCGCACGCTTGCATTACAAGCACGCGAACAAGGTGCTGACGTTATCGTATTTCCAGAGCTGGCGCTACTAGGCTACCCTCCGCAAGATTTATTACTACGCCCAAGCTTATCAGGCCGTGTCAAAAGCGCCTTATCTACCTTGAGTGACATCGACGATATCGTCATGATTGTCGGCTATCCGCATGTCGATCATCATGGTACTTTTAACTCCGCTGCTATCTTACATAACGGTCATCAAAAGGGCTTCTATCACAAGCAGATGTTGCCAAACTACGGTGTATTTGATGAGCGCCGTTATTTTGATAAAGGTCGTAATCAAGTCTTATTTGACTATAAAGGCATTACGATTGGTCTGCTCATCTGTGAAGATTTATGGGACAAAAACCCGATTGCTGAACTCAAAAAACAAGGTGCTGACCTCATTGTTAGTTTAAACGCCTCGCCTTTTGAGATTGAAAAGCAAGACAACCGTAAAGCCATGCTTGCCAAGCGCAGCCGTGAAAACAACTTGCCTATCGTCTATGTCAATGCAGTTGGCGGTCAAGATGACCTTGTGTTTGATGGCGGCTCTATGGCCGTACAAGCCGATGGCAGCGTGGCCCATGAAGCACCGCGCTTTATGAATCAGTTATTATTGGCCACTTTAGATGTCAAAACGGCTAAGTTCAACAACCAAGCCAAAGCGCCATTGACCCTAAGCCGTGAGTCAGAGATGTATCAAGCGTTAGTCGTCGGTCTACGCGACTATGTCAATCACTCAGGATTCTCTGGCATTATCGTGGGTCTGTCAGGTGGTATTGACTCAGCACTGACACTTTGTATCGCGGTTGATGCGTTGGGCGCTGACAAGGTCTATGCCGTTATGATGCCGTACGAATACACCTCTCAAATCAGTCTAGAAGATGCACAGGCTCAGGCACGTCGCCTAAATGTCTCTTATACCGTGTGTCCTATTTTCGATGCAGTTGAAGGTATCCGTCATACATTAGCGCCTCTATTTAATAAGTCACCAGCTGATACGACCGAAGAAAACATCCAAGCCCGTGCTCGCGGTGTTGTCTTGATGGCACTGTCCAACAAGTTTGGTCATTTGGTCATCACGACAGGTAACAAATCAGAATTAGCGGTTGGTTACTCAACATTGTATGGCGATATGGCTGGCGGCTTTGACGTACTAAAAGACGTGTATAAATCACAAGTCTATAAATTGGCAAGCTACCGCAATCGCCTAGAAGACACGCCTGTCATCCCTGAGCGCGTTATTACTCGTCCACCGTCAGCTGAGCTACGACCAGATCAAAAAGATCAAGACAGCTTGCCTGATTATGATGTATTGGACGGTATCTTGATGTCTTATATCGATGAAGATATGGGCTATCAGGAAATTATCGATAAAGGCTTTGATGCTGAGATGGTCGCAAAAGTCATCAAGATGGTAGACAATAGTGAGTATAAACGCTTGCAGTCGCCAATTGGTACAAAGATCAGCCACAAAGCTTTTGGACGTGAACGCCGCTATCCATTGGTCAATAAGTGGTCAATTAAAGGCTAAATCGCACTTGCCTTTCAGCTTATATAGTTTATGAATTTATGAGTTGAAAGGTGCAAGTCAAATCGTTTGACAAAACGTCGAATTTTTCCTATTAGCTGGGTACTTGCCCAGCTTTTTTGGTTTTTATTCACCAAACAATTTATAGATATTTCTGTTTTTTCCACATAAACCTACCCAATATTTTTAACTTAATTACCTTTACTTCTTTTTCGAGTATGTCATGAGCTTGCTAACTGCTAGTGTTTTTCTTCTCCTTCTACTTGCCTTGAGTACCTTTGTCTCTGCCGCTGAAATTGCCATTGCCGCAGGGCGTAAAATCAAACTTCAAATCATGGCAAAAGAAGGCGATGTTCGCGCACTTGATGTCCTCAATATGCAGGAACATCCCGGTAGTTTTATAACCGTGGTACAAATAGTACTAAATGCGGTTGCTATCTCGGCTGGTGCCGTGGGTGAATCAGCCATCAGTCCTTATCTAGAGCAGTTATTCAATAGTGAAGCGATCGCATCGGTCATATCATTTGTACTCATCACCAGCTTGTTTTCACTACTTGCCGATCTAATGCCTAGACGTTTGGCGATGTCGAATGCTGAGATGATAGCGGTGCGATTGGTACGCCCTATGATGCTATTAATTTTTGTATTAAAGCCGATCATATGGGTGTTCGATGGTGCTGCAAATATCCTCTTTAAGTTTTTTGGTATCTCGACCATCCGCCAAGACGATATGACACCAGAGGATATCTATGCCGTCATGGATGCGGGTGCTGAAGCGGGCGTGATCAAAAAACAAGAGCATCATCTGATCGAAAATATCTTTGATATGCAAGAGCGTACAGTCACCTCGGTGATGAACCCACGCGAAAATATCGTATATTTCGATACCAAGACCAGTACCGAGGCCGTCGTAGAGGTCATGATTGAGCAGCCGCATAATAAGTTTTTAGTCTGCCATGATGACGATTTAGAACATATCGTTGGCTACGTAGAATCTCGCAGTTTTTTGGCGTTGGTTCTAAACCAGCAAGAGGTTAGCCTGACAAACAAATCTCTGCTAAAGCCTGCGCTCTTTGTGCCTGATACGTTGTCTTTGTTTGAAGTACTCGAGATGTTTAAGTCTACCGGTGCAGACTTTGCCGTTATTGTGAATGAGTATGGGCTCGTGGTTGGGGTTATCACACTCAAAGACGTCATGAGTATCGTGATGGGTGAGCTGGTAACGCTTGAGGAACAGCCTATTGTCCAGCGTACAGACAACTCGTGGTTAATCGATGGTATGACCCCTATTGAAGATGTCATTCGTGCATTAGATATCGTCGACTTACCACGCAGTGAGAACTATGAGACCATCAGCGGCTTTATGATGTATATGCTTCGCAAAATTCCTAAGAAGACCGATACGATCGAGTATGCCAATTATCGGTTTGAAATCATTGCCACCGATAATCTGAAAATCACTCAAATGCTAGTGACCAAACGAGAAGATACGGTTTGATTGATTGGCCAACTAATAATTTATTCAATTGGCCTAGAACGCAGCATTTTAGCCTCGCGCACAAAACTAGTCTCGCGCACCAAAGATAGCCGTACCAACGCGTACCATGGTAGAGCCGTTGTCTATCGCCTCTGCCATATCACCACTCATCCCCATACTAAGCGTATCCCAAGCACTCAACTCTGGATGGCTGGCTTTGATATCGTCAAACAATGCCTTGGTTCGAGCAAAAGCATCTGTATCTGCTTTGGCAGGGATAATCATCAACCCGCGCAGTTGCAAGCGCTCATAACCTTTAATCGCTGTGATCAATGCTGGCAGTTCTGCTGGTAAGCAACCTGACTTGCTGTCTTCATTATCAATATTTACCTGAATCAGTACGTTCAATGCTGGGAGCTCATCTGGGCGTTGATCGTTTAAACGTTTGGCAATAATATCGCGCTCAAGGGTTTGTACCCAATCAAAATGCTCGGCAATATCACGTGTCTTATTACGCTGAATACTGCCGATATAATGCCAGACGATACCCGCGCATGCAGGATTCGATTTTAGCGTATTTATTTTTTCGATGGCTTCTTGTAGATAGTTCTCGCCAAAGTGCTGCTGTCCTTCATTCGCTAAAGTAGCAATCATATTGGCAGGCTTAGTTTTTGACACGGCTAGCAAAATTGTAGTATTGGCAGATCTACTATCTCGCCCAGATGCCTGTTCATAGGCTTGGGTCATTTGCTCTTTGACTTGCTGCCAATTAGCGACCAGCGTCTGATTATCAATACTTTGATTTGTCTCTTTCATATCATTCATATATAGGGCTCTCAAAGTTTACTTAATTTTTAATAGGTTTTATAAAAAGTTTATGGCTAAGGATGGGTGCTTGATTTGAATATTTTTAATAAAAAACAACCCATCATTCATATATAAAATTAGCTAAAAAATGACGAATTTCATATTTTCTTAAAGGAGTAGATGGTTAAATACTCACAGTCTTGTTATGATATTGTTACATGCTTTAACATATGCTACTGAATATGATAGCGGTGGTAAAGACTGCATGCTGGTTCACTCTTCCATATTTTACGCTTGAACAAAGCGATTGATAGCTAGTTTACCACGTGCCTTTATGCTCTTTTGTCTTACCCTGACTAATTGATAGGAATATCGGATTATGGCTGAAAAAAACACCTTAAGTATCGAAGATTTGCTACGTTTTACGGTCAAACATAAAGCATCGGATTTACATATTTCAGCTGGCATGCCTGCGATGATCCGTACCGATGGTGAGATGACACGCATCAATATGCCTGCAATGACGCACCAAGTGGTTCATCAGCTCATTTATGACATTATGAATGACAAGCAGCGCGCTGACTTTGAAGAGTTTTTTGAGACAGATTTTTCTTTTGAGATTCCAAACTTGGCACGTTTTCGAGTCAATGCATTCAATCAAAATCGCGGCGCAGGCGCGGTATTTCGTACTATCCCTTCTAAAGTATTGACCATGGAAGACTTAGGTATGGGCGACGTGTTCAAACGTGTCTCAGACTTCAAACGTGGTGTGGTATTGGTTACCGGCCCAACTGGTTCGGGTAAATCAACAACGCTAGCGGCCATGATTGATTATATTAACGAAAGCCGTAAAGAGCATATTTTAACGATTGAAGATCCGATTGAATTTGTTCATGAATCGAAAAAAAGTCTGATTAACCAACGTGAAGTGCACCGCGATACTTTAGGTTTTGAGCCTGCATTACGTTCAGCATTGCGAGAAGATCCAGATGTCATCTTGGTTGGTGAGTTACGTGACCTTGAGACCATTCGTTTGGCATTGACGGCAGCAGAAACAGGACACTTAGTGTTCGGCACCCTGCATACTAGCTCAGCCGCTAAGACGATTGACCGTGTCATCGACGTGTTCCCTGCCGCCGAAAAAGATATGATTCGTGCCATGCTATCGGAGTCATTACAAGCAGTTATTTCACAAACACTGCTACGTCGTCAAAATGGTGGACGTGTGGCAGCTCATGAAATCATGCTAGGCACACCCGCTATCCGTAACTTAATACGTGAAAACAAAATTGCTCAGATGTATTCTGCCATTCAAACGGGTGCAGGCGAAGGCATGATTACACTCGATCAGACGCTAAAAAACTTGGTTGGCAAAGGCACCATCAGTAAAGATGTGGCTCGTCCTTATGCTAAGCAACCTGAGGCATTTTTATAGTCTCAGCCAAATCACAAAAAAGCGTGAATAGTGCTAGATTGTTATTGGTCTCTATAAATGATCTTTAATACACTACTTTAAATAACTTTTAATCGACTTACATCGAATGCAGGTACGATATGGACATTGATAAATTATTGCAGTTGATGATTAATAAAAATGGCTCTGACCTTTTTATTACTGCTGATGTAGCGCCTTCCATGAAAGTAAATGGAAAAATTTTACCTGTCGGTAAAACCCCTTTGACCGCTGATCAAACCATGATGTTAGTCAAAGGGGTGATGACCCCTAGCCAGCAAAAAGAATTTAAAGAGACGAACGAGTGTCAATTTGCCATCTCTGATGAAGCACAGCAAGCACGTTTTCGGGTCAGTGCATTCATACAGCGCGATATGGCAGGAATGATTTTACGGAAAATTGAGAATAAAATCCCGACTGTTGAGGAACTACGCCTGCCTCCAGCGCTCAAAGAACTGGCCATGAAAAAGCGCGGCATTATTTTGCTGGTCGGCGCGACCGGCACAGGTAAATCCTCTACGCTCGCGGCTATGATTGGACATCGTAACCAAAACTCTCATGGGCATATCATTACCATAGAAGACCCTATCGAGTTTGTCCATAAACATCGTGGTTGTATCATCACTCAGCGTGAAGTCGGTATCGACACTCATTCATTTGAAGCAGGACTAAAAAACACACTACGCCAAGCACCAGATGTCATCTTGATTGGTGAGATTCGTAACCGCGAGGTCATGAGCTACGCGATCCAGTACGCTGAGACAGGGCATTTGGTATTTGCAACCTTGCATGCCAATAATGCCAACCAAGCGATTGACCGTATTATTCATTTCTTTGAAACCAGTCGTCATAATCAGCTATTTATGGATTTGTCACTGAACTTGCAGGCCATTATCGCCCAGCAACTCATTCCAACCCCTGATGGCAAAGGACGCCGTGCTGCCATTGAGATTTTATTAAACTCACAGCTGATTAGCGACTATATCCGTAAAGGTGAGGTGCATGAAATCAAAGATGTCATGACACGCTCGCGAGACAGCGGTATGCAAACCTTTGATCAAGCGCTTTTTGATTTGTATGAACAAGGAGAAATCACTTATAAAGAAGCAATTTTGCATGCTGACTCCCCTAACGACTTACGTCTGAAAATTAAGCTCAGTAGCAAAAACGGTAAGGCTAATTTAGACGAAGGTGCGGATAGTTTATCGTTAGACATCAGCTAAGCTATTGAGAGCAACATCTGTACATACTGAAAAATTAAACTCAAAAAAGCCCTCATTATTGATAGTGAGGGCTTTTTAATATAAGAAATATTAGAGTCATGTATGAAAATAAAACTTTAAGTGATAACCAAGGTCTTTACTTGGCACTGTCTCTACAAGCTTGGTCAGCACAGATACCATATAAGACTAACGAGTGACCTGATAGTTTAAAGCCGTGCTTTTCTGCGACTTTCAGCTGCTCTTCCTCGATCATCTCATTATGGAACTCAATGATTTTGCCACAAACATCACAGACCAGATGGTCGTGATGCTCTTCTTGAGTGATCTCAAACACCGACAGATTATTTTCGAAATTGTGACGTTCTACAATACCCGCCTGCTCAAATTGGGTGAGTACACGATAGACTGTGGCCAGACCAACATCTTCACCTTGTTCGATGAGCGCTTTGTATACTTCTTCTGCACTCATATGATGTAACTCGGCGCTTTCTAGCAGCTCTAAAATCTTGATACGAGGTAACGTAACCTTCAATCCTGCTCTACGTAAATCTTGATTGGTAAAAGAAGCCATAATATCCCTTCTGACTGTGACAGTCTTAGCAAATGAAAAACTAAAAAATATGAGATAAATAATCGTTGATGATTATTCTTTATTAAATATAGGTGGTTTTAACACCCTCAAAACAGTGCTGATGAGGTGACGGACTGCTTTAAAATTCCCTGAATAACCGCAGTGCAAGCCTATGAATTTAAAATATAAATAATAAAACCATTCAGGTGGTGTTTGGTAAATAATGTCGTAAGTGGTAGGCAATTGCAAGTAAATGACGTATCATTTGTCCAAGATTGTCGGTCAGACTCGCACCATCTAACTCTGGCCGCGCCTAATTCATTTCTTATGAGTCATCTTACCATGATAAAGACATTAAATTTTCGTCCGTTAAGCCATGCCAGCGTACTACGTAACATTGTCATCACCAGTATGCTGAGCGCTACTGTCGCTATGTCTGGCTGCTCACTATTGAGCGTTTATAAGATTGATTTGCCTCAAGGCACAGCGATTACTCAAGCTCAAGCACAAAAACTAAAAGTAGGGATGAATCAGAACCAAGTACTTTATATCCTTGGCAGCCCTGCGATTAGAGATACCCTTGAGCCTAAGCGCTGGGATTACATTTACGATTACCAAGCAGGCACCGAAGGCCGCCGTAAAGGCATTACTGATGTCAAAAATGCAAGCCAACACTTAGTAGTCTACTTTGATGATAATGGTTTAGTCACTCGCATCGAGGGTATCGAGAGCTTACCAGCATCGTAATCAGTACGACTTATCAGCCCAAATGACTACCAGTTAAAACAAATAATAGCTTAACCGCGAGATTTATTTTTGCGCTGAGACATTGGATCAGCGCTTAAACTGCGATATACCTCGATACGGTCAAAAGGCTGCAATAGATAATTCAGCGGCTGTTTTTGTGCATAGATGCCCACATGCCAACGTTTAGCTGTTGGCGTGGTAATGTCTACTGCTTGCTCACACCATTTTGCCAGCTCAGCAAACCTTTCAAGCCAGCCAGCTTGACCTAGTGCCTCATGCAAACTAGTACCTTGTCTAACCTTTAACGCCAGATAATGCTGGCGCTGCTCATCTTCCGCATACGCCAGATAGACCGTCATTAACTCCGATTGCAGCGCATTACTATTGCTATGCTTGCTACCGTCACTCGTTAGCTCAACCACTGTAACACCCAACCTATCAATGCCAATAGCAATGCCAGCGGTACGACGAGACGTATCGCGACTCGCCATAAGTTATAGAATGCTTCACTGCTAAAGTTCAGTGATTTGCGCAAATGACTAATTTTCATCTGCCATCCTGCAAATACTGATAATAGTAGTACAGCTATGCTACTCACTATAACTAGAATGCCTACCAGCCAAGTTGTTGGAATTGCAACCACCAGTAGCAACGCTAAAACAAAAGTTATTATTAAGCTGACTAACAGCCCAAACTTATGCGTTAACTGCTGAGTACTGTAATGCAGCAAATAGCTAACGACGAATAGTACGCCAGCCCAATAGAGTAGTTGCCCAATCGGTGGTAACGACATACCACTAATAAATAACGCGACGACCCCTACTAATAGCTGCAAAATCCAAATCGGTAATACCAATTTAGTGGCACGATAATCACGAGCAGCCTTATTTTGCGCTTGTTGGCTGTTTGCTTCCACGGCGGTGAGCGTCTGCTTACTGACCAAATTTTGTCCGAACCAGTATAATCCTGTACCCGCACCAACACTGACCAATGCTAGCGCCACTGCCCGTGCCCATTCAACCAAGCTGATATCCGTCATAGCAAAACTAATATTAGGCACACCATTTGCGATGCCCAGTATTAATCCAACGACCATCAATCCGAGGCCAATAGGCAAAGGCGCGACCCCAAGCAGACTTAATAAGACAGTGATAACCATCAACCCTGCGGCAACCGCAAAACTTGGCACATCAGGGGCACTATTAAGCTCAGTCAAGGCAGTTAATATCCCTGTGCTGGCACCTGATATGATCAATGCTGCAATCACAATAGAAACCAATGCAGCCAGCCAACCAAAGCTGCGCCATATTGGGCTTGCATCTGATTCGCGAGTGAGCTTTTGCATACCCGCCAAAGGTCCCTCGACACTACGATAAGCCAAAGCTATCTCAGCATAAACGACTGGCAACGCGACCAACACCATTGCTAGCAGCCATAATAACCAAAAATCGATCTCACCGATTGAAGCAGGGGCGAACCAGCGAAATAATAATAACGGTAACAATACCGCGATAAAATAAGAAGCATAACGGATCATCATAATCTCAATCCAAACGATCTAATACCATTCACAAGGACGACAGTAGCAAGTAAAACGAGTTCGATACAGCTAATCGCATTTTTGAGCATGGTATAAAGTGAATAACGGCAATTTATAATTATACAGAGCAATGAGTTGCCTCTGTAGAGGAATTCAGCTGTACATTGTCTTTTCAATATAAGGGACAAACAGTTATAAAAAAACCCCGAAATCGGGGTTTAGTAGTTCAGACATGATCAATATATGCAAGGTGCTCAATAATTCTATCTACAACGTGCGTATCAGACATTGATCATCAGTGCCATTTAATTAGTGAATAGCACTCACATAGTCTGACAAGATACGAATGTCACGATCTGATAATTTCGATGCAACAGTTTGCATCATACCCATCTCACCTTCTTTCGCAGCATCATTGACACGTTTTTGATCATCGCTATCGATATCATCAGCACGTCCAGCGGCGCGGAATAGTTTTAGCTGAGTGGCAATGTATTGAGCATGCTGTCCGCCTAATTTTGGAAACGCCGCCCAAGGGTTACCTGCAGCGTCCGGACCATGACAACCAGCACAACCAATCACACCGCGTGACTTATCACCACCCAAGAATAGTTTGGTGGCTTCTTGGTTCGTTGCAGGGTTGCCGTATCCAACACCCCAAGGTGCTTGGCTAGAGTAGTAACCTGCCACGTTGGCTAGATCTTGCTGAGACAAATTAGCAACCTGTGACTGCATGATACCGTTTTTGCGATAGCCTGCTTTAAAGTTAACTAACTGTTTATAAAGATACTTTACGTTTTGGCCGCCAAGGTTTGGCTGCGCAGGAACAATACTGACCCCATTAAGACCATGACAAGCAGCACAAACGGTTTCTGCAATTTTCTGACCTGCATCGACGTCATACTCAGGAACAATAATAGCAGCTTGTACGCTGAAACTTGCAACGCATAAGCTGGCAGCAGCGATTAACTTTTTCATTGATACAAATCCTACTAGCTCGGCGTAAGCATTATTTAGAGTGATTGTACGGATAAGATACCCAATATAGTCGCCTCTTTAATCATAGGCGTGGCATATATTCTGAGGTCTTGGACACAAGCAGTCTGAAAGTACTTACTAACATCAGGGTTTATTTTCGATTATTATAGCAAGACTTTGTATCATTTGCCTACTTAATCGTAGTATTCATCAGTTTTCTAATGCGCATAGCTTAAAGTACAGGGCAAAAATAAAAAGCGCATTCAGGTTATAAACCCAGCGCTCTATTTTATCGCTTCAAGCTTCATGTCTAAATGGACTACTTGCTCATATACTCGATAAGCTTGCGATAGTCATCATCGCTACAGGTGTTACAGAGACCGCCTGCTGGCATCTGAATCATGCCACTTTTGACAGACTTAATGAGTGTCGGCATGCCCTTTTGCTCAATAAGTTTCTGCCATTTGGCACTGTCGCCTTTTTTGATAGCATTTAGCGCGCCACTATCATGACAAGCTGCACATGAGTTATCATAAGTAGTAGCAATATCAGCCGCACCTGCGCTACTGATCATGATGCCACTTAGCAATAAGGCAGCACTGCTAACTGTTAGAGCATGATAGCCCTTGCTAAGAAGTCTATTGATTGAAAACATAGAGCACCTCCTCGTGAGATTTCACGTGTCTCATCAATCGTTCTATTAAACGTCTTTCATTAAACATTGTAACAATATATGTCATGCAAACATAGATAAATTATATTCAGCTTTGTTAACATTAAAAACTTATTCTAATTAACAATTAACTTTAATGTTATCCTACTATTTATATGATGCTAATCGCAGTTATTTCAATAAGTAAGACAGGTAATAGTATAGAATAGCGGATAATATCAAATCGCTAACTTTATAATGTATAAGCGCTGATAAAGAAGAGCCTCTTACCACTTTTTGCATATTTGCTGAATTGAAGTCATGGCTTAAGCCAACCACCAGCTAACCAGAATTTTATACCCGTATCTAATTTTTCAAGATTAATGAGCCATTTATGAATACCCCGTTTACCGATGTTGCTGCCGAACATGCGCTGTTCAACACCAAATCCCGTCAGAAAATTCAGCAGACTGAATTTATGACCTCAGCGCCCACCTTTAAGCTTTGCCCACCTGATATGGGATTAGAAGTTGCCTTTGCAGGACGCTCGAACGCTGGTAAATCCTCAGCCATCAACGCTTTGACCAATCAGCGCCAGCTTGCACGCTCGTCCAAAACGCCTGGACGCACGCAAATGATTAACTTTTTTAGTATTGGTAACACTGATAGACGACTGGTTGATTTGCCAGGTTACGGCTATGCCGCTGTACCACTTGAGATGAAAAAAGAATGGCAGGTCGAGCTAGAAGAGTATCTAGTATCGCGCTCAAGCCTTGCCGGCCTAGTGCTTATGACGGACATTCGTCACCCACTCAAGTTTTTTGACGAGCAGATGCTGCATTGGGCAAAAGATGGTGACCTACCCGTACATATCCTGCTGACTAAAGCGGATAAGCTTAAGTATGGTGCGTCTAAAAATGCCTTACTCAATACCCGCAAAAGACTCAAAAAACTCGGCTTAAACTGTACTATCCAGTTATTTTCAGCCTTGAGAAAAGAAGGTCTTGATGAGTTGGCTGGCGTCATGGGTAAATGGTACGATTATCAACTGGATAATGACAAAATCATTGAATCGTCTTTTGCATTATTAGAAGGCGATGAGTTAGAAGACGCCATTGAAAAAGAAAGCGGTCAAGAAGAAAACAAATAGAAATTATAGTCTCAAATAAAAAAAAGGGGTTTGTCGATATTAACGATGAACCCCTTTTTTATATAAGTTAAAAAGGCTTTTATTTAAGCACATAATAGCTTAGCCAATGCTTGCGGCGTGTCAACCTGATATGTCGGCTGCTGAGCGGCAAGCTCTGCACTTGTTGCCGTGCCATAGTTGACCGCGATACTGGTCATACCCAGTTTGGTTGCCATTTGAATATCATAGATACTGTCACCGATGAACACGGCATCAGATATTTGCTGCTGCGTGTAATTCAAGATATCAGTCAACATCTGCGGATCAGGTTTTGAGCCTGACTCATCAGCACAGCGTGTCATGACAAAATAATTGCGACTGTCAGAAGCATCCAATACACGATCTAGCCCTTTTCTTTTTTTACCAGTTGCAACAGCGAGCTTTTTGCCCTGCTCCTGTAGAGTCTGCAGCATATGCTCTATCGGCTCAAAGAGTGGCGTGCAGTGGCTATTAGCAATATAGTACTCTGCATAAGTCTGCTGAATGGCGAGCGTCTGCGACTCATCTGCATGAGGATATAAAATCTCGATACCATTCATTAAACTCAGACCAATGATGTCTTTCACCGCTTTATCAGTCGTCTCAAATCCATGTGCTTCTCCAGCCACATGCATAGAATCAACAATTAAGCCGATTGAATCCATTAACGTGCCGTCCCAGTCAAAAATGACTAGTGTCTTATCAGATAGACGATGCTCATCTGCGAGCTGAGAGTGTTGAGTAAGTTCTGGCGTATCAGTGGTAAGTGATGCAGTCATAGATTCACCTTAACGAATAAAAATAGTAAATAGCAGATACGAAAACGTCACGGTGGCTTATTCATAAAAATAAGATATCGTGACGTTTTCATGTTTCTATAAAGGTCTAAATTTTTAGACCAAAATGATTATATTTAGACCTATTCAGGCAATTTGGTTGTCTCTGGAAGCCAATCCGCCATGTCGTCTGGCAATGGTGCGGTAATAAGGTCATAACCCGGAATATCTAAGCGCCACGCGTGGAGACACAGACGATGAACGCCTGATTTATCATGCACGTTATACTTATCATCACCCAAAATGGCATGACCGATGTGAGCCAAATGCACACGGATTTGATGCGTGCGTCCGGTTAGTGGCTTGGCTTCGATGAGGCTTACTGGCTGACCATTAACCATAAAGCGATCATGAACGATGATATCGGTTTGGCTTTCTTTCGCTTGTGGGTCTTGTGCGTCTACTTTGACACGGCGCTCACCGCTAGCAAGTGTATAACGTAGCAACGGTGCATTGATACGTTGCTCATTAAGCGCAGGCTGTCCTTTGGCAAGACATAGATAGTGCTTTTGAATAGTCTTATCTACCAAATGCTGCTGCAACACTTTAAGCGTTGAGCGTTTTTTGGAAATCATCAGCAGACCTGAGGTGTCTTTATCAATGCGATGTATCAGTTCTAGATACTTTTTACCCGTCACTTCACGCATGGCTTCGATGACGCCGAAGTCCAAGCCACTACCGCCATGCACGGCAATGCCAGAAGGCTTATTTAGTACTAGCAGACCTTCATCTTCATAGACCACGCGAGCCAGCAAGCTTTCGGCAAACTCAGTACTAATGATAGGTTTGTCACGTGTCGCAAGCTCCACAGGTGCGATACGTACAACGTCTTCACGCTGCACTCTATCATGTGCTTTGCAGCGCTTATTGTTAACACGCACTTCATCTGAGCGAATCATCTTATAGATGTGCGATTTTGGCAAACCCTTTAAACGGTTCAGCAAAAAGTTATCCAAACGCTGGTCGTGCTGATGTCGCGTCACTTCAAGGTAGTTCACCTTGCCGAAGTTGCTAATCTCATCGTCAGCGCTTTGTGGGCGTGTTTTGCTATTGAAAATAGCAGGGGCTTCATGGGTAGGAGCGTCGTCAGTCATTTTTGAGTTTGTCATTTTTAGTTAGGTATTTACACAAAGATTTGTTATAGTTTAGCATGTTGAGCGACAATTAAGCAGAGGCGACAGCAATAATCATTGTTGTTTCAGATAGCTGGTTACTGTTTTATTACTTTCCAGTGCTTACTGATTGCTAGTAAAGAGGTCTATGCTATTTACCCTGCTGCTATGAAACGTTTCATCTGATTGTAGGGCCAGTCGTTTAAAGGCATTAGCATTTAAAGGTATTCATTACCAAACACAGCCCTATAAATTAAAACACTGTATCGAATTTTACTCGGTACCATAAAACAAATAGTGACACTAAATACCATCGCGTTAATAACTTTGACGATCAGTCTATTTATTAACGGATGACAACACTACATTGACTCACTAACTGCATGACAACGACTTTTTTTGATAACTATTTATTATTTAATGATTACTTATCTGATGGTCCTTTATGACAGCATAGTTGAGCAAGTATGGGTCGTTTAGCGTTAGGATCGAAAAATAATTCGATAGCTGCCTGAGTATTGGTGGTCAAACAGATGACGATAAAGAGGTAAATACAATGCCATGCTGACAAGCTGGTTCATTACTCTGTTTGCCAAGTACGCCCCGCCGATAACCAAAGCTGTGATACCTAACCTTGAGACACCCAAGATATTATTGACGATATATAAAGAACGATAAATAAAGAGTAACCAATCGCTTTGCCTGAATAGATAACCGCTGACTGACGCTACGATATATAGTAGCAATCATAACCGCGATATTATTGTTAGACTTTGAAGGATGAATGGCTATCGCAATATGCCTTTTTAATATCAGTATTTTTTAAACCCGTAACTGACCGTCGCACACGCTTACAACGTGCGCCAACATCACTACCAATAGAACGTACTGACATTAAGAGAGTTTTTATTCGCTGACATATTCATATATGTACCAAGTTTATTGATAATAAAATATAAGTATCATAGCCTTACACCCTATATTATTTATATTAATGTGAGCACCGCTCATCACTTCAGGTAAAAAAGAAGCCATTGAAAAAGCCCACGTGCTTTACAAAGCCCACGATTTACGTTCTACTGTTCACTGATATCTACAAATGCTAATGTCATATTAGCCACACTTGCCACTATCTTTCTTTTAAAGACTGTCTCATCGTTGTTATGCGTACTCATAGGATATAAATATGAAACGCATTTTGATCAACGCAACTCAAAACGAAGAGATTCGTGTCGCCTTATGTACAGGCAATCATCTATACGATTTCGACTTAGAAAATCGTACCCGCGAGCAAAAAAAATCTAACATTTATAAAGGCCATGTGACTCGTGTTGAGCCATCGCTCGAAGCGGTATTTGTCGAATATGGCTCTCAGCGCCAAGGATTTTTGCCGATTCGTGAAATCTCTGCCGAATATCTAAGCGGTAACCCACGTGATGAAAACATCAAAAAACTGATTAAAGAAGGCGACGAATTAATCGTCCAAGTCGAAAAAGAAGAGCGCGGTAATAAAGGCGCCGCCCTATCGACGTATGTCTCTTTGGCTGGTCGCTATCTGGTACTCATGCCAAACAATCCTCGTGGTGGCGGTATCTCACGTCAAATCTCAGGTAAGCTGCGCGAAGACATGAAACGTATGCTGAGCAATCTTGATTTACCAAAAGGCATGAGCGTTATCATTCGTACAGCAGGTATTGGCAAGACGCAAGAAGACTTGCAGCATGATCTCAACCATTTGCTCAATATCTGGCAGGCCATCCAAGAACAAAACCAAAAATACCCGTCACCGCGTTTGGTTCACCAAGAAGCAGGCGTTGTCACGCGTGCTGTCCGTGACTATTTGCGTGATGATATCGCTGAGATTTGGATCGATAACGAAAACGCTTATATCGAAGCGGCAGGCTTTATTGACGCAGTAATGCCAAAACAAGCCGAAAAGCTACGCAAGTATACCGATTACGAGCCAATGTTCTCTCGTTTCAATATCGAAAAACAAATCGAAACGGCCTATCAGCGCGAAGTGCGTCTGCCGTCAGGCGGCTCAATCGTTATCGACCAAACAGAAGCCTTGGTATCTATCGATATCAACTCAGCCAAATCGACCAAAGGTTCAGACGTCGCTGAGACCGCTTACCATACCAACCTAGAAGCGGCTGATGAGATTGCTCGTCAACTTCGTCTACGTGATATGGGCGGTTTGATCGTTATTGACTTCATTGACATGAATGACAATAAGCATCAAAAGGAAGTAGAAAAGCGTCTAATCGATGCGACCAAATACGATCGTGCTCGCGTCCAGTTTGGTGATATCTCTAAATTTGGTCTGATGGAAATGAGCCGTCAGCGTCTACGCCCGTCCCTAGAAGAATCAACAGGCTATATCTGCCCGCGTTGCCATGGTAACGGTATGATTCGCGATCTGCGTTCATTGTCGCTATCCATCATGCGTCAAATTGAACAAATCGCGCTCAAAGAACGCCAAGGTGAAGTACAAGCGGAAGTTCCAACGGATATCGCAGCGTTCTTGTTGAATGAGAAACGCGATAGCTTGGTTTATCTTGAGCAAGACAGTGGCACGCGTATCACGATTTTGCCACATGCGCATTTAGAATCACCGAACTTTAAGCTGCACTTTAATCGCGATGGCTTTGCTCCATCGAGCTACGAGCGTATCACTGATACCCAGCAACAAGAGCACAGTGACCTTGGCTACAATGTCGACTGGCAAACGGCTGAAAAAGAGCGCCCTGAGCAGCAGCCTACTCGCCAGCCTCGTAAACCATCAAATGATAACAACAAGCAGAGCGCAGCTACGCAGAACGATACCGTAAATCATAGCAATGATCGTCGTAATCATAAAAATGTTAATGACGCTGCGCCAGCGAGCGCACCACAAGCCAGTCAACTTCAAAACGTTGCAGCACCAGTCGTAGCGCAGACTCAAAATATTGAAGCCACTGCTCAACCAAAAGCAGTCGCTTGGTTATCAAATCTGTTTGCTCAAGCGCCGCAAGCCACCACCACACCTAGTGTCAGTAGTCGCGATGCCGCTGAAGCGATCGAGGCCTTGGTAAATACTGGCGCGCAAAGCTTAGGCTCATTTGGCCAAGTGGATAGCAATGCATTGAATAGTGCCGCTTCAAATAGTGAGCAGCCAACTCAACAAAACAATCATCAGAAAAACGACAGCCAACAGTCAAATAACAACGCTAATCGTCAACAGGCGCGTCGTAATGATAGCGATACTGATGAAAGCAATAACGAAGACAGAAGAAGACGCAAACCACGTAAGTCAAGAAACTCAAAGCCGCGTCAAAGAAAAGAGGCGACTGATGAGACGACTAACAATACCAATAGCAGCACGGACAACAGCGCTGATGAGAAATCGTCTGACACCCAAGGACAACAACAGCAAGACAATCGTCAACAGGAAAACAGACGTACGAACGATCGCAATCGTAATAACCGTCAAGACAGCAGCAATCGTCAAGACAATAACCAAAAAACAAACGATCGTAATGACGCAGACAACGAAACTGGCCAAAAAGCTGATGAGCAAGTCCGCGCTAAGCGTAAATCGCATAGCCAACGCGGCTCACGCGGAAAGCTAGAGCGCGGTGAGACGCTAACGGCTGACGATGTTAAGCAAAACAAGCAGCGAAATGGTAAAAATAACGACGATGCCAATGGTAAAAACCAATCTGGCACACGTCGTAGTCAGGACCCTAACGAAGTCGTGCTACAAGTCAATGAAGCACCGACCAAGCTAAAGGCGTCAGAAGTTGTGCACTTATCTTTAGATGATAGCAAGTCCACGCCTGCTAAGCCTCAGTCTAGCGATAAACAACGCTCAACAAATGGCACGGCAAAGAACGAGAGCACAAAAGATCACGCTACTCAGCAAACTGCCAACAAGCCTAGTAACAGTGAGAAAAATATTGACCAAAAAGGTGACAATAAAAAGGGTACGGTAGAGACGTCTGAGAATCAGACTCAAAACAACCAAGAGGCGACTACTAACGGTAAGGTGCAAAACAATGCACCTGATCGTAAGCAGAGCACTGATAATAAAAATCAGTCAGAACAAGCGCAACCAGCCTCTGCTGGCGACATAGACAGCCAGTCAATTAGCCCAAAAACGGCTGATGCAGAGCAGGCCAAAGCCAAGCCCGAGCATCAGAAAGCTGAGACCACTGATAATGTCAATAAAGCTGAAGAAGCTAAAAAAGTTTCAGCTAATGACAGTGGTGCGAATGATAAAGGCATGAGTAACTCAGCACTTGAGCTAACACACGAATCACTGTTTGGCGAACGATACGTGACTGCTGAGAAGTTTGGTCAAGCTAGCAACGACCCACGTGTGGTACGTGCTCAGCAAGCAAAAGCAACACCTCAAGTCGAAGCTACTACTGTAAGTACAACGACGATACGTGGCACCGTTGGTGAGTTTATTCGTACTACGCTGCCAGAAGCGCAAACTCGCTTAACAGAGAACGGCGTTATCAGCTGCTTTATCGAGACAATTGCCTTGTATAATGAGCAAGCGCAATCTGCTGATAATAGCGCCAATGTCGAGAACACTGTTGATGACAACCATAGCAACGATATGGCCAGTCAGCGCTTTGACTTTAGCAACTATGGCTACCAGCCATTAGCAGCAGATTACTTGGCACGCTTCGCAGCAATGACGCAAGCAGTCAGTCAATTTGCAGCAGCTCAAGGCAAAACAGCCGTTGAACCACGCGCCATTGGCAAACGAGCCAGCAATGATCCACGCGGTCAGCATCCTGACTACCAAGAGCCAGCTTTGTTGAGTGTTCCTACAGAGCAGACTTGGAGCAATGAAGCATCGTTAGCAAACACTAATCAAAGCAATAGCGAAGTGGATGCACATGACGTTGAAGCGACAGCATTGGCGAATCAAGTGCAGACAGACCATGTCAGCGCTGATAGCGAGAAATTGCTAGAAGTCGAGCAAGCGCAATCAGCTACTAACAGTGCAGAAGCTCAAGCCAGTGAGGCACAAGGAGTCAATACGACGGAAGCTGATGCAACACAGGCGGATGTAGAAAGCTCTGATGCAGAAGAGGCTGAGCAGACGACCGAATCTAAAGTAGAAGAATCTACTAAGGAAATGGGCAAAGATGACAGTCAAGCAGCTAAGTCTAAGACCACCATCGCCAGCTATAAAAACATGATCGAGAATGTGGCTGAGCAATTGCTGCCACAGACAGGCATGTTTAATCTAACGACGCCAAAGGTTCCAAAGGCGCGCAGTCGCAAGCCAAAAACGGATCATAAAAAACCGACCCAAGCTGAGAAGCTTGCGTCTGATGATACCGATAGCGAAAGCTAATATATAGAAGCAGAAATATAAAAGCCCCAAAGCTACTAATAGCTTTGGGGCTTTTTTTAATAGGTCGAAGCTTAATTATTGATTTAGAAAAAAGTTTGATAGTAAGATAAAAACATAGGCCAGCTTAATGAGTAGAAGAAGCCTTATCATCTTTACCGCGCACTTTATCAATAATGGTAAGCAATGCCACAACTGCCGCACCGATAATAAAACCAATAACACCATTTAATACGGTAGTTGTTACTCCTTCAAAAATACCAGTGAGATGCGCGATATCTTCTACGCCATGATGCAAAAAGCCAATACCGTGTACTAAGATACCACCACCCACTAAGAACATGGCCAACGTACCCGCAATAGACAAGAACTTCATGAGCTTCGGCGCAGCTGCAAACATCAACTTACCTACTTTTTGCTTGAACGTGCTTTCTTGCTCCATCAGATGTAGGCCCACATCATCAATTTTGACGATACCAGCGACCAAACCATAAATACCAATCGTAATACCAATCGCTAAAATGGATAGTACTAAACTGCGTTCTAGCAAGGTAGCACTTGCTGTTGCCCCTAGTGCAATCACGATAATCTCAGCTGATAAGATAAAATCTGTACGTATCGCGCCTTTGATTTTTTCTTTTTCAAAAGCCACCAAATCTACTGTTTCATCCGCATTGGCTTTTCGGCGGGCATTTTGTTCTTCGTCATGTGGCAATGCATGTGGCCAAAACCGATGTATGACTTTTTCTGCCCCTTCATAGACTAAGAACAGACCGCCACACATTAATAAAAACGTGACAAGCGGTGGATAAATCGCACTGATCAATAACGCTGCTGGTACCAAAATGAGCTTATTGATAAATGAGCCCTTGGCTACTGCCCAGACAACGGGAAGTTCGCGATTGGCTTTGACACCAGTAACTTGTTCAGCGTTCAAAGCCAAATCATCGCCTAACACGCCAGCGGTTTTTTTGGCAGCGACCTTGGTCATGACCGAGACGTCATCCAATATCACACTGATATCATCAAGTAAGGTTAATAAACTGGCACCTGCCATGTGTGCTCCTTAAAGCAAATTTGTTAAAGTAAGTCGTGCTGAAATCGTTAAAACAAAGTATTTTATTAAAACTCTTATAAAAACAATGCTGTTAGCAGTAGACTACAAGGGCACGCCCATATATTACATAGTACAAATGTATCTTATTTTTTGAATTTGTGTTGTCAGCTATTCTTAAAAGTTGGGATTATTTGCATTTATTAGACGATGCATTTGAGCTGTCATTATCCATAAATATGGTAATATAGCGATTTTACCGCTTATCTTTATTATCAATTATTTATAAAAACTTCTGTAAAATTAAACCTTTAAAACACTACTCAGACACCTTACTATATATTGTAATCTACAACGCTTTGTATATAACGAACTCATGTCTAGGCGCGATGCCTATAGGAAATTCATATGCCGTCATCCATTAGCAAAAATACCACGACGAATAATTTTTTCTCTCGTACTACCCTATCTCGTTTTGTGATGAGTGCCTTGCTAGTAGGTATTGCTGCTGGCTGCTCAAACAATGCGGCGGATGCAACCAGTAATACCAGTGTTGTCAATGCAGCACAGACCAAGGATGCGCCAGCCAAAGTGTCAGCTGATAGTGACTCTGCAGTGGTCAATGCATTACAAGCAAACCTAAAAGCCTCTGGTATCGAAGAAACCATCGTCTCAGCGGTACCAACAGATATGGATGGTATTTATTGGGTGACTGCTGAAGGGCTACCCTCTTTCTTTACCGATAAGTCGGGTAAGCATATTATCCAAGGACAGATCGTTGCCGTTGGCGGGGCTGCGCCAGTGGATATCAGTGCTGCTTTGGCGGCAAGTACCGCGCAAGAAGCGTTAAAAGCAGTCGATAAAAAAGAGATGATTATTTATCCAGCAAAAGGTGAGACCAAAGCGGTCGTCTACGCCTTTACTGACGCCGACTGTGGCTACTGCCGTAAACTGCATGAAGAGATGGATGACATTAATGCGCGCGGTATCGAAGTGCGATATCTAGCATGGCCACGCAGTCAAGAGTCTGTGCCAAAAATGGAAGCGATTTGGTGTAGTCAGGATCGTAACGCAGCGATGAATCAAGCAAAAATGGGTGCCAACGTGCAAGCGCCTAGCTGTGCTACCCCTGTGCAAGCGCATATGGCTCTAGGATCAAGACTTGGTGTGCGTGGTACTCCTGCTATCTTTACTGAAGCAGGCGAGCAAGTAGGTGGCTACTTACCTGCAGCACAGTTGGCGCAAGCTGTCGGTGCAAACTAATATTTAATCCTAAAATGTGATATTTTTAATATATTCTAATATCTATCGTTTATGTGAATGCATTTAAATATAAGACAGCACCGCTTGAGCAATACCTTAGTATGCCAAGTACAGATGAGCACGATAGTTATTCTATAATCTATACCCTATATAACCTTATCGACATTGTGTAGACGTCACAACTGCTTGTCGGTATGATACGATAAAGCGCGATGCAAAATTAGCAATACCCTTTTATCTGAGCATTTTTTATTCAACTATAATGAAGTATGTATGCAAAGTAGCACTAGAAAATGCCTATAGACTGCTGGTGTCATGCCGCAGACTCATTTGATATTGCCCCAGCGTTATGCCCGCTTCATTATATTTAACCTCTTGAGGATACTGTGAGCAATTCCATCAAACTAGCGATACTTGGTTTAGGCACCGTCGGAACAGGTGTGATCAACCTAATCAATGACAATTTAGATGAGCTAAAACGCCGTAGTGGACGCGATATTATTATTACCGAAGTGGGTACGCGCCGTCAGCGTGATGATATTGATACCAGCATCATGCAAAACAGTGACTTGATGGCAATTGCGGCAAGCGACAATGTCGATATCGTTATCGAAGTGATTGGTGGTACGACCTTAGCTAAAGACGTCATCATGCAGGCTATCAAAAACGGTAAGCATGTCGTAACTGCAAATAAAGCGCTATTGGCTGAACACGGCAATGAGATTTTTGCGTTCGCTGAAGAGAATAATGTCCATGTTGCTTATGAAGCAGCAGTAGCAGGCGGCATCCCAATCATCAAAGTGATGCGTGAAGCCCTTGCTGCCAATAAAATTGATTGGCTCGCAGGTATCATCAACGGTACTGGCAACTTTATCATGACCGAAATGCGTGACAAAGGTCGCCCATTTGCCGATGTACTAGAGGAGGCGCAAGAGCTGGGTTATGCAGAAGCAGATCCAACTTTTGATGTGGAAGGCATTGATGCCGCGCACAAACTAGCCCTACTCGCCTCGATTGCCTTTGGTATCCCGCTACAGTTTGACAAAGTCTACTGTGAAGGAATCACTGGTATCACACTACAAGATGTCAATTATGCCGAAGAGCTTGGCTACCGTATCAAACATTTAGGATTTGCGGTACGCCGTGATGGTCAAGGCAATAGTGATGACGCTGGCGTTGAGTTACGTGTACATCCAACGCTTATTCCACAAGATGCGTTGCTTGCCAATGTCAACGGCGTAAAAAATGCGGTACTGGTCAACTCACATCCACTTGGGCAAACACTCTACTGCGGTGATGGCGCTGGTGCTGGTGCTACTGCTTCGGCAGTGATGGCCGATGTCATGGATCTCGTCCGTGTATTAGGTAGCAAAAGTGGCGACGAGCAAAACAGCAGCGAGCAAAATAATCATGGGCACCATGTACCGCACTTAGCATTCATCCCTGAGCAACTCTCAGACACGCCGATCTTACGTGCTGAGCAGATGATTACTGGTTACTACTTACGTGTGCATGCTTATGATAGCCCAGGTGTCTTAGCGGACATCACTCGCATCCTAAGCGATGCAGGTATCAATATTGATGCTATTTTGCAAAAGCCTGCGCATAAAGTTGGTCAAGTACCTGTCATTATCTTAACCTTACCTGTGGTCGAGAGTCAGATGAACCTCGCTATCGAAAAAATTGAAAAATTAGACACCATTACTGATAAAGTAGTACGCATTCGCTTAGACGAGCTGGCTTAAAACATAATTTTAGTAAGCCACGCTTATCACCCCCTTTATCAGTGAGCTAGGCAAATGCTAACCGATAAAGGGTAATGGCGAACCAGCCCTTGCCTCTCTGTGAGGCACTTTCATTTAAAATACGTAAATAAGGAATAATAACGATGTCAAATGATGCAATTGTAATCTTAAACGGCGCACGTACACCAATGGGCGGCTTCCAAGGCGTACTCAAAGACATGAGTGCTAGCGATTTGGGCGCTGCTGCAATCAAAGCCGCTGTCGAACGCTCAGGCGTTAGTATCGATAATATTGATGAAGTAATCATGGGTTGTATCTTGACTGCAGGTTTGGGTCAAGGCCCTGCCCGTCAAGCCATGCGTAAAGCTGGATTGTCTGACGCGACTGGCGCTGTCACCATCAACAAGCTATGCGGCTCAGGTCTAAAAGCCGTCATGCAAGCACACGATGGCATCAAAGCTGGTAGCTTCAATGTTGCTGTGGCTGGTGGCATGGAGTCAATGACCAACGCACCGTACCTCATGCCAGGGTCGCGTGGTGGCTACCGTATGGGTCACAAAGAAGTCAAAGATCATATGTTCTTAGATGGTCTAGAAGATGCTGAGACTGGTAAGCTAATGGGTATGTTCGCTCAAGAAATGGCGGATGAAAAAGGCTATACACGTGAGAAGATGGATGAGTTTGCCATCGAATCATTGAATCGTGCACTAACCGCTATCAAAGACAATCACTTCAAAGATGAAATTGAGCCTGTGACGTTTGAAACTCGTAAAGGCGAGCAAACGGTCGATACTGATGAGCAACCAGGCCTAGCGAATGCTGATCGTATCCCAAGCTTACGCCCAGCATTTGCAAAAGACGGTACGATCACTGCAGCCAATGCCAGCTCAATCTCAGACGGTGCTGCTGCTGTCGTCGTCATGAAAGAGTCACAAGCAAAGGCTGAAGGTCTGGATTATCAAGCTCGCATCGTTGCCACTGCTTCGAACTCTCGTCACCCAAGCGAATTCACCATCGCTCCAATCGGTGCTATCGAAAAAGTACTAGCAAATGCTGGCTGGTCAGTCGCTGATGTGGATCTATGGGAAATTAACGAAGCCTTTGCGATGGTCACTATGGCTGCTATGGATGAGCTAAACATCGACCACGCCAAAGTTAACGTTGAAGGTGGCGCTTGTGCGCTTGGTCATCCAGTAGGCTGTTCAGGTGCGCGAATCTTAGTGACGCTCATTAATTCTCTCAAGCGTACCGGCGGCAAAAAAGGCGTTGCGACACTTTGTATTGGTGGCGGCGAAGCAGTTGCCGTTGCTATTGAGCTTCCTTAATTATCAATTATTTTTAAAACAGTAGTTTTAGAGACAATTTGCAGTTTAATTTTTTATCACTCATTATTTTTTAAAACCGCAGCGCGAATGGTGCTGCGGTTTTTTGTTTATCGTCTGCTCGTCTTTATCTATCGTCTTCTTCTGTAAAAAGATGTTCACTTTATACCCCCTCTATGTTGTGGACTTTACACCCTATTACACGCAATTACTGCAAGCTCACATTTTGCTACCTTGAGCATGTATCTCATCGAAAATCATGGTGTTACGATGAATACAAGTTGAGATAGTAAGTAAGAAAAATTGACACGTCGCTATCAACATGATATCTAAATAGATTTTCCAAAGTCTATTTAATGATAAGTAAAAGAAAATAAACAACTAATAAATTACAGAAAAGGAATTAAAATAATGAGTCAACTAATTCGTTTAAAAGATATTCAAGCAACTCATCGTGACCTAATCGGTGATGACTATTATGATCCAACAGACAAAACTGCTTACGGTGTGAACGAGGAAAAGATCGGTAAAATCGAAGGTGCGCTAGTAGAAGACACCACTGGCCGTATTCGTTATTTAATCGTTGATGCAGGCGGCTGGTTCAGCTCAAAAGAAGTATTAGTACCAGCGGGCCTTGCTCGTATCGTTGGTGATGATGTATTCTTCGATAGCTTGACCAAGTCACAGGTAGAAGCTATGGAAGTATATGACCATGATTACCAGTACAGCTATAAAGAGCAATATGAAAAAGATCGTCAAGCGTTTACTGCTGACACCCTTCCAGCTGAAGAGCGAGTAGATATTGCAGATCATTCTTATGATGCACCAAATACACTAGAGCTATTAGAAGAGCGCTTAACTGTTAATAAAGACCGTATCGTTGCAGGTCTTGTAAAAGTTGGTAAGCACGTTGTCACTGAAGAGCGCAATGTCGATGTCGAGCTAGAAGAAGAACATGCTGATATCCAGCGTACCAGCGTTGATCGTCCAACAGATCGTCGCATTGGTGATATGGACGTCAATGATACCGTTGAAGTTGAGCTAGAAGCAGAACGTGCTCGTGTCGGTAAAGATACTTATGTCTCTGAAGAAGTGAATGTTGGCAAAACAACAGAACGTCATACTGAAACTATCGTTGAGACTATTCAGCGCGAAGAGCTAGACGTTGACAACGATGGTAATGTAGTCGACCGTGAAGGCAACTTAGTAAACCGTGATGATATTACTGCAGACGATGTACGCCGTGCTCGTGGTATGTAATACACCGATACTTTGTGTCTTTTAATGATATTGTGATGTCGTCATGAGATGCGATAGTAATAGGCAGCTAAGCATTTTGGTTTAGCAGATTAAGACCAGAGCATGTCTCTGGTCTTTTTTGTATCGATAATATGGTGACATGATTTATTATAGTAATGATTAATGATAGTAATAAATTCAATATCACTTGTTAACATTCCATCTTGCCCAATCCATTATTTTGTAATTATAAGGAAATAACAATGACTACTGACCATACAGAAAATTTATACCAAGACGATTTGGAAAACCAAAAAAGTACACTAACTGATGAAAACTCCAATGTCGTCAATGTTGGACATTTGGAACTATTAGAAGAGCGTCCTGTCATCAATAAAGAGCGCCTAGACGTTGGTAAAGTGACTGTCACCAAGCATGCCCGCACCAAAACTATCGACGTCCCTATTGAATTAGTAGAAGAGTACATCACGATTCGTACTGAATACCATGATGCAGAGAGTCAAGATTTGCTGTCTGGCCATTACGACGAAAAAGACATATTACGTCATGTTGAGCCCTCACTTGATAGTAAAGCTGTGGTGACCGTCAATGGTAAACAAATAGAGATTGGTGATGATCCGATTGAAATCGTCTTATCACGCCAAGTGGCGACTATTACCAAAGACACCTATGCCATCCAAGAAATTGAGGTCAATAAGAGTACACATATCCATACCGATAGTATCTCAGTAGAGCTTAAGCATGAAGAGTTAGATGTGACTGAAGAAGGGTATTTGGCACACGAGACTAATACTACTCAGCCAAAATAGATGAGATACTGGTGCTTTAAGCATTAGCATAGATAAATTATTGACAAAAAAAGCAACGCCAAACCAGCGTTGCTTTTTTTTGTGGTACATAGCAGTCAAACTTTTATACTTTATTACATTCAAAAGTATTCACGGTTGACTCATCCGCACCAGCCGTACGCATGACGCCAGTTTCGCGGTCTTCATGCGCCACACGCCACTGAGTAAAACCTTGACCACCATCCATTGCAGTTGCGACTTCAAACACTTCTGGATTACTGCCTTCATTGGTTTGATTCAATGTCACTGTACCCATATCAGTCGCGACAACGACTTGGTTAGCGTCTTCTTTATAGGTTGCTTCAACTTTTAGCTCAGGTGAACACAGATATGATACCTGCGTCACGCCGCTGTTTACCGACGCGACTGTATCATCTTCTACTTCATTAAGTGAAGCATCTTCAGTATTTACAACGACATCACTTGGCTCAGCAGGCTCAGCTGACATTGGTACAGATTCTTCAGCATTGACACCATCTTCCATACTTGACTCTGGCTCTGATTGTTGCTGACAGGCACTGATCGTTAATGCACCAGCGAGCAACCCCGTCAATGCGACTGAGGTACGTAATTTTTTTAATAATTCTAAACTCATAACGCTCTCCCAAATAGATATGCTAAACACTATAGCGTGTCCATAAATTCACGCCTATGCTGAATTTGTAAGCAATCAATACAAAGTGTTCATCTGCTATAGAACGGTAAATTATAGAACAAGCAGTCTTTATAAGATATAAAAAAGCCCCTATCTGGTTGAGATAAGGGCTTGCTATTTAGCAGTCTACATACTTTAATCATAGTTGTTAATGATTAAAAGACAAGAGTGATTAGATTTTGCCGTGACACTGTTTGTACTTGAGCCCTGAACCGCAAGGACAAGGGGCATTACGACTGATATTCATACCAGCATACGGGTTTGGCTCATTGGCATTGGTGCCACTGGCTGCCATAGCAGCGCCAGCTGCTGCCGTACCACTAAGGCTGCGGCTTTGTGGTTGCGGCTGAGCGGCTGCACTGTTTACGTTGCTATCTAAATTATCTACGTCATTATGTTCAAACTGCATTTGCATATGCGCAGCATTCTCACGCTGCTGAGCTTCCAACGCCTCTAGCTCTTCTTTGGTTGGGATATGAACACGTGATAAATCTTGTACCGTTTCGGACTTTATCGCCCCAAGCATCATTTGGAACAATTCAAATGATTCACGCTTGTATTCCTGCTCAGGGTTTTTCTGCGCATAGCCGCGTAGATGGATACCTTTACGCAGCTGATCCATCTGTGTCAAATGCTCTTTCCAATGCTTGTCTAGACTCTGTAGCATAAAGTGACGCTCAAGCTGGGCGGCGTCTTGCTCACCCATTTGCTCACGGCGACTGTGATAACGGTCTATGGCTGTTTGGATAATTTTAGCACGCAGCCCCTCTTCATCTAGGCGGCGGTCTTCATCTAGCCAATCATTGATCGGCATCGTGATTTTAAACTCGTCCTCAAGCTCATCTTCTAATCCGTCAATGTTCCACTGATCGTCGATAGAGCCAGGAGGAATGAACTGGTTGATCATGGCGTTATAGACTTCATGATGCATCACTTCAATGGCTTCTAATAAGTCCATTTCGGCAAGCAAATCATCACGCTGACCATAGATAACTTTACGCTGCTCATTGGCGACATCATCGTATTTCAATAGGTTCTTACGCGCATCAAAATCGCGACTCTCAACTTTACCTTGCGCGTTTTCGATCGATTTTGAGACCATCTTGTGCTCGATGGCTTCGTCTTCTTTGAGACCCATGGCACGCATCATATTAACCACGCGATCGCCTGCGAAGATACGCATCAAATCATCTTCGAGCGATAAGAAAAAGCGTGACATCCCAGGATCACCCTGACGACCAGCACGACCACGTAACTGGTTATCGATACGGCGTGATTCATGACGCTCAGAGCCAATGATATGTAGACCGCCAGCCGCAACAACTTGGTCATGCTTCACTTGCCACTGAGACTTTAGACGCTGCATTTCTTCTTTACTGACGCCATCAATATCTTCGATAAATGACTGCCAGTTACCACCAAGGATAATATCCGTACCACGGCCTGCCATGTTGGTGGCGATCGTCACTGATTTTGGGCTACCAGCTTGTGCGATAATCTCAGCTTCACGCTCATGCTGCTTGGCATTTAGAACGTTATGCTTGACGCCTTCTTGATCGAGCAAATAAGACAACTCTTCACTGGCTTCAATCGTCGCCGTACCGACCAATACTGGCGCACCTTTGGCTTGAATCTCTTTAATCTCGCGGATAATGCCTTTGTATTTGCCTAACTTGGTTAAGAAAATCTGATCATCCATATCGATACGAGCAATCGGCTCATGCGTTGGAATGACGATGACATCTAGATCATAAGTAGATTTGAATTCTGCTGCTTCAGTATCAGCAGTACCCGTCATGCCAGACAGTTTGTCATAAAGACGGAAGTAGTTCTGGAAGGTCGTGGTCGCAAGCGTTTGGTTTTCTGCTTGGATTTCAACGTTTTCTTTGGCTTCTACTGCTTGATGCAGACCTTCTGACCAGCGGCGACCAGGCATTGTACGGCCCGTGTTTTCATCGACGATGACCACTTCGCCTTCATCGACGATATAGTGAACGTTTTTGACAAATACATGATGCGCACGAATGGCTGCTTGAACGTGAGCTAATAACGGCAAGCGGCTTGGGCTATATAAGCTTTCGTTTTCACCCAGCTCGCCCACTTCGATTAAGAAGCGCTCAATTTTTTCGTAACCTTTTTCACTAATTTCAATCTGGCGATTTTTTTCATCAATCCAGAAATCTTCTTCTTCATTATTCTTATTTGCTTCTTCATCTTTTGAACGGATCAGCACAGGAATAATGGTATTAATCAGCGCATACATGCGTGATGAATCTTCGGCTTGACCCGAGATAATCAACGGCGTACGAGCTTCATCAATCAAGATTGAGTCGATTTCATCGATAATACAGAAGTTTAACGGACGCTGTTTTTTCTCTTTTAAACTAAAGACCATGTTGTCACGCAGATAATCAAAACCGTACTCATTGTTGGTACCATAAGTAATATCTGCTTGATATGCTGCGATTTTTTCTAATGGTGGCTGCTGTGAGTAAATAACCCCAACCGTCATACCTAAAAAGCCAAACAACGGACGGTTCAACTCCGCATCACGGGCGGCTAGATAATCGTTGACCGTGACCAAATGAACGCCTTTACCACTAATGGCATTGAGGTACATGGCCAAGGTTCCCATTAGGGTTTTACCTTCACCTGTTTTCATCTCAGCGATTTTGCCTTCGTGCAAGGTGATACCACCGATCAGCTGCACATCATAGTGGCGCATACCATTGACACGCAATGAGGCCTCGCGGCAGACGGCAAATGCCTCTGGTAATAGCGCATCTAAGCTTTCGCCTTTTTGATGACGCGCCTTAAACTCTTCGGTTTTTTGTTGTAGTTGCTCATCAGACAGGGCTTGTATCTCAGCCTCTCGTGCGTTGATCTTGCTGACCACTTTACGCATGCGTTTTAGTTCGCGGTCATTTTTGGTGCCAACCACACTGCCTACAATCTTTGATAACATAATTTTTTGACCTATGGAATATTCGATAATTAGTGCGCATTAGCCAAAGCTTAGCTCGTGGCCTTATCATTACCCGACTAAGTACTACCTAATTTAGTATCGCCCAATTAAGTGTGCCGTCATTATATATGGTTATGGCGCTGATGGATACAAGGGCAGCGAGTAGATATTTGCCAAGGCAAAAACCGAGCAGGACGTGTTAAAATAGGCGCTACTTTATTCAATCTCTTGGTTTTTTTGGCATTGTTGTTCGCTGACTACGACTAAACTTTATAAAAGGCACTGGGTGCAATCCAGTCCAAACGTCGTCGTGCAATGCGCCTTTGATGAGCACTTTTCTAAAACCAATTGACACAAAGAATCGATAAATAAAACGCATCTAAGCACAATAAGAGACTCTGCATGACCGTAAAGCCGTCCGTCCAAAATCATTCATCTATTTCTACTCAATTAGATAGTGCCTTATCAAAACCAAATACATATGACTGTTTAAGCATCGGCGATACCGTCTATAACCTAGCGGATCATACGCCAATGATGGTGCAATATCTAACCATGAAAGCCAACTATCCACAAGCATTGCTGCTGTACCGGATGGGTGATTTTTATGAGCTGTTCTTTGATGATGCTAAGCGGGCGGCGCAAATATTGGACATCACATTGACGCGTCGTGGTACGGATAAAGCAGGCAACACGATAGCGATGGCGGGCGTTCCTTTTCATGCAGCCGATAGCTATATGGCACGCCTCATCGCGGCTGGGCAAACGGTCGTCGTCTGTGAACAAATTGACGAATCAACAACTGGCAATGCTGGCAGCGCTAATAATAAGGCCAATGTCCCTACGATGGGCGACAAGCAAAAAAAAGACAAAAGCAAATCGGCGGCTGGTAGCATCATGCGCCGTGAAGTGGTCAAAACGCTGACGGCAGGAACTATTACCGATGATGCACTCATTGCACCAAACCATACACCGACTGTCGTTGCTATCGATATTGCTCATTTAAAAACACAAGATAATAGCCAGACGTTACAAGCAGCTGTTAGCCAAATGGACTTGGCTGCAGGTACATTGACCACTCAGACGTTAATAGCAGATAAAAACGATATAGATGGGTTGCAAACTCAAATGCTGACGGTACTTGCACGTTTTGCACCCAGTGAATGTATCATTAGCGAAGCACTCAGCGATAGCATTGGTGGCACTGATGCAGAGTGGATGCTGTGGTTACGGCAACATCTAGACTGCCCTATTATAGAAGTCGCTGCCAATGACTTTCACCGTGAGCATGCCAGTGACACGCTGTGTCAGCAGTTTGAAGTACAACGTCTTGATGGTTTGGGTATCACAGATAACCTGCTGGCGCAAACTAGCTGTGCTGCGCTTATTCATTATGCACGGCAAACTCAGCAGCGCCATGTGCCACAAGTTAATCAGCTGATCGTTGAATACAGTGACGATTATTTGATTATCGATGCCAATAGTCAGCAAAACCTTGAGCTATTTGCCCCAGTCAGTAGTAGTGGTACTTCGCTAATATCCGTACTTAACCATTGTCAAACGCCAATGGGCAAGCGACTTCTCGTACAGCAAATGAAGCGTCCACTGCGACAGCATGCGCGCATCAATATGCGTCTAGACGCGATAACGTCCCTATTGAATGCGGATGGTAATTCGAATCAAAATTCAGAAAATAGCTCACTGGTCACCAGTTTACGCGATACGCTACACACCATTGGCGATATTGAACGAATCAGCAGTCGCATCGGGCTGATGAGTGCCAAACCTCGTGATTTACGCAAGCTTGCCGATGGTATCGCGAGTAGCACTCAACTTACGACTCTATTGATAAATTCAGGCATCAGCCACGAGCATGCTGGATTATTACCGATGTTAATGCAACAATTGCCCGCTCAACTGCCAGCCGTTCAATCTGTCGCTGAGTTAATCGAGCGCGCTATTGTCATTGAACCACCTGCACATATCCGTGATGGCGGAATGCTAGCAGCGGGTTATGATGACGAGTTCGACCGCCTCACTCATCTCCATGACAATATTCAAGTGACATTGGACGAAATGGTAGAGCGAGCGCGTCAGGACAACCAACTACCGAGTCTAAAAGTTGGCTTTAATAAAGTCAGTGGCTTTTACTTTGAATTACCTAAGATGCAAGCAAAGAATGCCCCTGCCCACTTTATCCGTCGGCAAACGCTCAAGAGTAGTGAGCGCTTTATCACTGATGAGCTAAAAGAGGTCGAGACAGAATATCTGAGTGCGCAATCTTTGGCATTGGCTCGCGAGAAAACACTGTACCAAGCGCTGCTCAACCAATTAAACGAACATTTGGCTGAGCTACAACAACTGAGCGCTGCTATTGCCCAAATAGATGTGCTAAGCAATTGGGCGCAGCTTGCGACCATGTATCATTGGCAACGCCCAGTTATGGGAGGAGCTTCAGAAAATCAAAATAAATCTATAGCCGAAAATCAGACCCATATTGATATACGCCAAGGTCGTCATGTCGTGGTCGAAGCGGCCTTAAATCAAGCGAACGCGAACAATCGGAACGGTGCTGCATCAAGTACAAACCATTTTGTCGCCAATGACTGCGTGCTGGGTAGTGCTCATGCTGATGAAGGACATCCTGAAAGATTACTCCTCATCACTGGTCCTAATATGGGTGGTAAGTCTACCTATATGCGTCAAACGGCGCTGATTGTTTTGCTTGCTCATTGCGGGAGTTTTGTGCCCGCCGAGCATGCACATATTGGTGACATAGATCGGATATTTACCCGTATCGGCTCCGCGGATGATTTAGCTGGTGGCAAATCTACCTTTATGGTTGAGATGATAGAGACGGCCAATATTTTAAACCAAGCAACGAACAAATCACTGGTCTTAATGGACGAGGTCGGACGCGGCACTGCCACCACTGATGGTTTGGCAATCGCTCACGCCTGTGTCAATCGTCTAGTCGAAATTGGCTGCCTGACGTTATTTGCCACTCATTATTTTGAGCTGACGCAATTGGGACAGACAAGTGACGAGATTCGTAACGTCCACGTCGCCGCCAGTGAAATCGATGGTAAACTGCTTCTCCTTCATCAAATCAAGGAAGGCGCAGCAAGTTCAAGCTTTGGATTGCATGTTGCGAAGATGGCGGGTATCCCCGCACAAGTATTAAATGATGCCAAACGTTACTTAATAGACAATCTAAAAGCAGAAAATAAAAAAACTATTGATGATAAAAATGACTTAGCTAAGTCAGTAACGGATAAACAGTCGGAATCTAACAATGATGTCGTTCTAGAACCACAAAGTAGTTACGCGATACAATCACCAAATATAGTGGATAATCTAAAGCAAAATCAGTTATTTAGCATAGAAGACGAATTGAGCGCCATTGATCCTGATAGCCTGACCCCTAAACAAGCGCATGATTTAATCTATCATTTGAAAAAAATCATTAGTCATTAAAGGGAATTGTCAAATAGAGGTAAAGGCGCTAAAATACGCTTTATTTTCGGCTATTCTATTTAGCCAAAAGCCAAATCAATAACAGGTAGACATTACTATGACCTTTGTCGTTACAGATAACTGCATTCTTTGCAAATACACCGACTGTGTAGAAGTCTGTCCTGTGGACTGCTTTTATGAAGGTCCAAACTTTCTTGTCATCGATCCTGATGAGTGTATCGACTGCGCACTATGCGAGCCTGAATGTCCGGCCAATGCCATCTTCTCAGAAGATGAAGTACCCAAAGGCCAAGAGATGTTCACCCAGCTAAATGAAGAGCTGGCGCAGAAATGGCCGAACATCACTGAGATGAAAGAGCAAATGCCAGAAGCAGCTAAGTGGGATGGTGTGGAAGGTAAGATTCAGTATTTAGAGAGGTAGCTGATTCGACAAATTTAATTTGAGTTTTTAAAAGAGCCAAACATCATGTTTGGCTCTTTTAGTATTTATTGTGAGGTGAAATCATAACAATATATCTATAGTCAGCGAACTACTAAACCGCTACGGTGTTACCCTCTCTAGAGGTACGATATGTACAATCTGCGGTCGGCTGTCTTGTAGCTGTTTTAGATTTCTTTGACTATAAGTACGCTATTTTAAATTTATTCCCAAGGACGTAAATCTACTATCTGTAATGGCGTTCCCGAAGCATCTAATAAAACAACCATATCAACCTCGCTTGTTTTTAAACCTAAATAGCTCCTTGCATTAGAATAGTGGTCTACTGTATTCGAAACTACTGATTTCGAATTATAATCATTGAGCTCAGATATTGATTCAGAATTTTTTATAATTTGTTTCTTTGCTTCTGCAATATTGATATAACGCTCTGGTCGTTGAGCCAGTGATATATTACCCATTACCTCATCAAACATATTCTGTTCTCTCTCAGAGCTATCCTCAGCAATCTTTACGGCTACGTACTTAGGTCCTAGTAGACTGTGGTGATAATATTCGTTATCTACACGACTATCTACACTAACATCAAGCAGTTCATTATTTCTTACTAGCTCGAAGCGATTACTGTTAAACACCATCCAGACTGGTCTACCCTCAGCTAAGCTGTATATACCATAACTCAATGCCGATATCTGTAACAGTATTATGGTCATCAAATCAAACTTCAGTGATTTCTTATGTGCCTTATATACGATAAGCCCTAATATCGGTCCTACGATCACATCTGTCGCTAGCATAATAAGTACAATATGGGTAACACCAGTGGCTTTAGCTAAAGGTGCTGGATACCATACAGTAAATATCCAGCCCAAAACTAAGGTAGCGACAATCAAAGAGGCAATCAAATGTTTTATAAAAAACTTAATACGTGGTGACATACTTCCACCTTAATAAAATTTAATAAAATAGAGCTAACTGCTTTCCATCAAATAGCTATGGCTTGATGATAAATAACAATCAGAGCTAACTATAATTTAAAGCAAAAAAAAAGACTGGTAAACCAGTCTTTTTTTATTAATCTAACTTACTAATAGGTTAGTAAGTACCTTGACATGAACCAGGTAAGTACTTAGCCGGAATAGTCGTACCATCAGCTGGTAAACCACAACGCCATCCTGCAATAGTCTTACCACCATCAGTTGTACCTTTTAGAGCAGTTGTACCTGTCTGGATCGGTAGAAGTGTCAATGCATTCGTTTTATTGGTCAAAGCTGTCAATTTGGTTTCGTCGGCTGTGACAGTAATTTTACCATTCGCATCAACTACTCCACTTTTAACATATTTAGTAGGACTAAAAGCACAAGAAGTGGGTAGTACTTTGCTTATATCTACCGCTGGAGATGATTGAACTGTTTCTGTAATAGTAGTACGACATGAAGATGCTGCTAATACGACTTCTGAGACCTTAGCTTTAACTGTATAATCTTGATAAGCAGGTAGAGCAACTGCTGCCAAGATACCGATGATAGCGATAACGATCATTAGTTCGATTAGGGTAAAACCTTTTTGAGTGTTCATAAGAACTCCTTTTGAGATAATAAGAAAATAGCTTATTTACCAGCTTATCTTCAGTTATATAATTTATTTACTTCTTATCCTAAATAAAGCACTTATCATGCCAACCTGCGCATATTTTTATTTTCATTTCTAAATTAATGAGTAATACACAAGCTACATCTAATAGTGACATTTATAATCTACTCATACTCGCATATCATATTCAATGTTACTCATTACCTACTGAAAATTGTCAATTGATATATTTCAAGCTTAATATAATAACTTTATCTGACATTTTTTGTCAGTCGTACATGAAATATAGTCACAAAACTTATCTCCACTCGTCTCCTGTACCACATTTTTTATTCGAATCATCCCCCCGACATTTAATATTTTGATAATTCAGGCTGAGCTTACCATCATTCGCCATTTGACCAGCATTTTTAGGCGTGGCTATGATATTCCAATCCGAAGTGAGCGGATTAGGAGTAAAGCTTATTGTGTATAGAGCATCACCTTGCTTAGGATAGTCACCGCTCAACCCTGTAATTAGGGCGTTGCTATACGCACCTTGTGCCAGCTTACGGCTTTGTATTTCAGATGCAATATTATGCATCTCGCTCATCATATCGGTACGCTTAGTCTTAACAACATACTGCTGATAGCTTGGATAAGCAATTGCAGCCAATATTCCAATGATGGCGACGACGATCATTAGTTCAATCAATGTAAAACCAGACTGCTTTTTAAATACGTTGACTGTCGTGTCTGAGTCAATCTGCATCACCACTCTCCTTGACCCGTGCCACAGTCATTATCTCCTATTTTCACCTGGCTGTTGTTTTGACAGCTCAATCCTGTACTTGACAACATAAAATAACTCGCACTTTTGGTAATGCCTGAATCTCTGGGTTCAGCTAGCATTTTCCAGCTTCTACCAGTGGTATTGTCAATACCTGTAGTATTAGCTGGCACTAATGAGCTACTAGTATTTGCTCCATCTACTAACGTGATCTGATAACGATAATTGGTAGCATCACTACCTTGAGGGACATAGATGGTTGTGTTACCAGCATCATAGGTATAGGTCACCGTACTATTACCTGTAACTACCTTTGGCATAAATCCCTTATACGTTAATGCTGATGCTCGCCATCGTTCTAACTGTATCTCAAGCTGTAGCATTTTCGCTTGTACATCGCGCTCTGCATTCATAATCAGATACTGACGATAACTTGGGATTGCGATAGCAGCTAATATAGCGATAATCACTACTACAATCATCAGCTCAATCAGAGTAAAACCCGCTGAACTTACAGCAGGATTGCTCTTTAGACGTTTAGCCAAGGTAGTCACTCTACTCATCCTCTTCATAGAGCTCATACCATCTCTTTGGTATGAATTTATACTTTTCAGATCCCAGATTACTATCAGCGGTTTGTCTACCATTTGTCTCAACTACACTGTCAGACTTACCACCATACCCACTGGTACCGTCATTTACTACGGTATTGTTTGTTACCTGTAGACCAGCTTCAGTCGTTTGGTTTAACCCACCTGAGCCAGTGTTGCTGTTGTTCCTATTTGCAATTTTAACTTGGTCAGCCAATGATTGCGGACCTATAAGCAGTTTGACGTTTCGCTGGTCTTTGCTGTATGCCCCCAATGTCAACTCTTGTATTCCTTTACCAGCGCGAGTGTATCCTGCAGTCCCATCAAGTGATTCCGTATCCTCACATATACCGTAAGGCATACAGTATATTTGTCTCTCAGACCCCCCTACCACTCTAGCAGAGCAATTATCTGCCTGATCATAGACCATCTCTGGACTATAGGCAGTCGTATATAGTCTGCTACCGTATACTAGAGGTTCACCTACTGACTTCACTCCTTCTACACCACTATATCCATCAAAATAGCTGAGTGGATAACGCCATCCTGCATAGTCATATATATAGCGTTTCTTGGTGTCATCGTAAGCGCCTTTCGCTATCGTCTCTAGCACAGTTTTACGGTTAGTTAGATTTTTTAGCGCATTGTTTTGGTTAAACGGTAAACTAACTAAGTCGTTAATCTTTTTGTCTACTGTAGTCAAACTTGTGTCTGCATAGCTAAAGATACTCGGCTGAGCAATGTCATAGTCAAAGACATTAAATAGATAGTTAGGGTTGTCCGTATCCCTAAGCATAGATAGTGGTGTGCTACGATCTCCCGACGCAACGGTCACCGAAGCAAATATCTCTTGATAAGGACTGGTGTAAAAACTGACAATAGGTCTTTCATAGAATCGATAAGGCAATGTCTGCCCAGAGCTGGCGTCTAACACTCTAACCACTCGCTTCACTAAACTGGCATTTGTAGCACCTGAGTTCAGATCCGCGCGGTACACGCTACCGCCTAAATCTGCGTAATAAAGATGATCAATATTACCATCATCATCACGATCTAGTGCAGTTACCCCGCCTACTATACTGTGTTTCATACTCGTCACTTTAGTATGGTTTGTGCCGCTATCACTACCTGATATAGATGAGATAATACTGCCATCACTAGCATCTAGTATATAAACTGCGTTACCTTCTGCCTGTGTTTTTTTCTCACAACTTGTATTATCACCACTATTTTTTAACTTAAAGCTTGGATTTTCGTAGCACATATCATAGCCACCAGAAACAATGACTACCTCTTTAGACTCGAATCCTGATCCCTTTTTGACTCTGATTTTTGCAACTGTAGGCTCACTCCAAACTTGTCCTAAACGAGAAAATCCAGTATCAGTCGTATTTTTAGAGAATAAAAAGGTTGGTTTATCTTTCGTAGTTAGATCCAAGCCGTATACGCCTTTACCGCCCATTCTTAGGCCACCATACGCTCTTACTGACGTCGCTTTTACTTTTTTAGGCGTTCCTGAAAAATCATACTCTAGTACTGAACTACTCGTCCATGGTGCATCAACACCAAATACAGTCGTGCCTACAGAGCCTTCACTATCTGCTTTCAGTGCTTTTAGCTGCTGCTTAATAATAGTTTTGGGAATAAAAGCAAAGGTTTCCTCCCCTTTTTCTGCTGATACTAGGTGTAACGCACCGTCCATTGAACCAAACATAATATAATCATCACGATCTTTCTCATCGTTAGATATCTCACCTTCGGTTGTAAACTCTGCACCATATGAGACTTGTTTTGGCTTGGAATGTACGACGCCTCCTAGTACTCTTACTTCTTGAGTTGGTGGCGTTTTCACTATGTTATTAAGTGCCGTCGTTTGGCTCGCTGCCGTACCTAGAGCGGAAATAATTGTTACAGCATCTGTTGGTACGTTATAACCCAAAAAGGAAAGCAGGTAGAGCTTTTCTCTTATGCCATAATCTGAATCAAGTTGATCAAAACCTACTATAGTGCCATTTGTCACTTTAATATTTACTAGCTTAGCATTGCTACCAGTTCCACTCTCAACGTACACATTACGCGTAGTGCTAGCATTGGTTCCAACAGTTGGGGCTTTTAAACGTGCGTAAGCACCGCCTGCATAGATCGAATTATTTGCACTTATACCTTTATCATTTTTGTAATCTGTTGTGCTCCACACATCTTGAGTATTATTATTCAAATCGTCTGGAAAATCATCGCCATCATCATCTACATATAGTCTATTAGACTCGGCGAATGGGAAGGAAGACTTACCATATAGCGTACCTTGATAAACATTATATTTCTTCAAATTACCAGGCCATACGTATTGCGCGCCCGCAACTTTTGGCTCTAGCATCGGTAGATAAGCAAATGGCTGCAGATTAGTAGAGCTCAGTGGATCGTTAGGAATAGTGATAGTACCGGAAGGAGCTGTTTCGATAATTTGAGTCAGCTTAGCTGTAAAGCTAGACACACTAGCAGCCAGACTGTCTGCATCTGTCGTGTAGTAAAAACCACCGCCACCATACGCCTCACTACCTAGCTTACATAGGTTTTTGACGTGTGCAGAGGGAGTGATTGATGAGTTAGTATCTGTCTCATCGCAATGGTATACTGTTTTTCCAGCGCCATCTACTGAAGTCTTAATACCAGCAAACTCTCTACCAAACCCGACTGTAGCAGTCAATATCGAACGCTTAGCAGGATTGGTGACGTCTCGTAGTTTCTTGGCGTATTCACCCATACATGCCCAACCAGTACTGTTGTTAACATTGTTTAAACCACCAGCACAACTACCATCCAGACTCAATGAGCTACTATTACCCTTAAGACTTAAGTTCATTAAACCAGAAGCAATTGAGTTGGATGAACCGTTAGGTACACCATCTGTTAAAAAGTAAATACCATAGCCACTACACTGTGAGTCTGAAACAGGGGCGTTATAGTTCAAATAATTATTAGTAGCATCTTTCGCTTCTTGAGTCGATACGGTATAACCACTTTCTTCAGTGTCTTTTATTTCCTCATCACCTCCAACCATTTCTGAATAATAACCAATGGTACTACTGTCCTCATAAAAGTTATCAATTTTACTAGAAATCTCATCTCTAGCAACATCAAGATATTTATCTATTTTATTCCAACTACTATGATATTCTGTAGCAACTGTCTCGAATTGACTGTTATTACAGAAATAAAACTTAGCGCCCTTGTAAGGGCTAATAGTAGAACTGTTTCCAGAGGCACATCTTTGTATATAATATGGATAAGCCTTATAATAATTACTATAGTCTCCTCTAACAATCCTACCCAATACCTTGAGTGCCTCTTCCCCTTCTTTCAATTCAGTCGTAGTAGTACCCATCATATAGGCGCCGGCTTCTGCATAAGCATTCGCCGCTGGCGTATTACCACTTGCGCGAAAACCTGTTAGAGTAGCAATCAGTTTGGTACGTTGTACTTCATCAAGTTTACGTGCTGGTACTAAGATACTACCTGCTTTGCCATCAACCGATCCATTACCATCTTTGTCTACAGAGTATTGACCTAATCCGATTATATTATTACTTGATAATGTATAGTTGCCATTGGCATCTTTTTTTGTCAATAGCTCGGTTAAAGCCCTTTTTAATATGGTCAATCGAGATTCAGTACCAAAATCTACAGTACCCATAGAGCCTGAAGTATCAAGCATTAGTGTTAGTACAGCACCTCCTGATTCCGCTGCTTTATATATCTCTAAGTCACCTAAGTCATTTTTGCCTGCATTGACGGGCAGGGCTATCATAGAGAGCGCGACGGCATAACATAAAGGCTTAACAGACTGGCTAAGCTTAGAATATCGTAACTGATTAGGTATGAGCTTTTTTAAAATCATGATGAGTACTCTTATTCAACTACAGCTGTTAAAGGATCTAATGGATATGTATTCCTACCATTATATAATTTTTAGTAGCGATGTTATTTACGGTTTCCACTGGCATCAACACCAATCAGCTTTTGACAACCCTCGTCTATCTTGCCATCACCTACACCGAACCCGTAGCATACAGTCTCGTCCACAACGTTTTTGACATAAGCTTGCTGTACCAATGTTTTGGTCGCAACCCCTTCGTCTTTCATACATTCATCTAGAGATTTAGTGCTTCCACCATCGTTGGGCGCGATAGGTTTTTTTAGACAGTCATTGATTTTTTGTTTACTAGCACTTGACAAGCTAGGCAGTATAGAAGTCGATCGAATGTTAAACACAGCAGATTCATTACTTGTTTCACCAGCTTGTACCCCTGACCCTTGTGTCACTGACTTAAAATCCCCTTGCCCTACTGTGGCAGTTGATGGACGCGTGATATTTATTTGGGTCACTGAATTACTGCGAGCGCTAGAGTAGCTGTTAGTATTTGATATATCACAGTAACCGCTGTCTGATGTCATCACCGTTCCACCGTTGGGTTTTACGATGCTGGCATAACTCAATTTAGCAAAGCTATCTAACCTTGGGTTATAGCAAAATATATATTGATCATCACGATTGCCACTACCTGCTTGAGAAAGATAATAGCCAAACATCCCTGTCCCTTCCATTACTGCATTTATATAGTCTTGATCTGTATCGTTATCGAATACTTTCTCAATACGTTTATTTGCACTGTCTGACGAGTTTAATAAAAATGTATCTATTTGATCAGCAGTGGCTACTCTTAAGTCAGTTGTACTTCTTTTAACCGCCATAATACCTACCAAAGTAATTAGCAGTAAAAACAACAATACGACGATAAGAGTAACGCCTTCCTGTGATTTTTTAGTCATCTTATTTATCCTCTTTTAGCAAATCCGTATGCTCAATCCGCTAGATATTGGGTATAGAACTTTCTTTAATGGCTCTTGAGTTTCTTAACATTATATTCGACTCATAAACTCTACGAATAAACGCACTAGAAGTATCTGAAGATAGCTCTTCTTCTTCTCCAAACACTATGAATTTGGTTGCCCCACCTTCTCCTGTAAGCGGGCGATCCGCTCGTACTAAAACTGATAGCTTCACAGATATAACGTCCGTCGTAGTGGTTGTAGAAGCACTGCCTGATGATTCTGCTTGTTCAACTGTTTTTAAAAAACTTATATATTCCTCAGGCGTAAAGTATCTTAAAGAAACTGAAACATTAGACGGGCTAGTAGACTCCACAACCTCTACTCCCAAAGAGATACCAAAATAATCAGCTCTTGGAATAACTACTTCTCCAATATCTCCAAAATCCCTGATATTTCTAGCTGCTACTAGTATGGTGCTGTCTTCGTCCTTAATCTTTTGGTCATCAAGTTCGGCTGCTGTTAAATCTTCTTTGACATAACGTCCAGCATCACACCGTAGTTCATAACTCTTTATATTTGATTCATAGTTAGATTTATTATTTTGAGCCACTTCACTTAGGAAATATCTCTCAATAACGACTTGTCCTGGTAACATTGTCAAACGACCGCCACGATCTATCTCTACAGGCCCTCGAACTAAAGAACCTTCACAATCGTACATATTTTGCGGCGCTTCGTACTGTATCGTCAGTTGTGAGCTTTTCAGACCTGTAATATTACTATTTCCTGCCTTCCAAGCATTATTATCACTACTGGTACTCTGGTTGCCGCTTCTAGTTAGGTAGCCATCTGTGATATCTGCACCACCAGCACTCGATTTCGTTCCTCCCATTTTGATACTATTCATGTTGTTTTTGGAAGTATCTGTCTGAGTATCACTAACTAAACTGCTGTCACTAGTCATGACTAAACCGGCTAGAGGTGTAAAAGGATTGTTAGTATCTGCCATTCCTAGATTGCTGAGTCTTACACTTTTTTCTATATTTTGAATACCAAAAATACTGGCTTCTAATATATCTGTCCCACCAGACTGAACGCTACTGGTCTTGATGCTGGTTAAATAGACTTGCATCACCGCTGCTGAAATCAAAAGACCCAATGTAAGAGCTATCATGAGCTCAATTAAAGAAAAACCGTTTTGGTTATGTTTGATCTTCATTAATAAGACTCCATAATCAAACAGTCAGAACCTGCATGATATATTCCAAGTGTGCTTGCACAAGCTTTGCTATTGGCTGAACTGGTACCAAACACTGGCTGTGTACCATTCCATGAAGTTATGATGCATTGGCGTAATTGTTTGTCCTCAGTACCAGGACAAGTAATCATATTCAGCAAAACGTCGTTATCACAAGCCTGTTTCATTGTATTCCAGCTATTATATTGACTTAACTGCTCTTCAGTGCAGGCATCGCTATCACAGTTTTTAGTGACACTACTTGTTTTATAGCTTTCTACTGCTTCACAATAACTTGTTGAATCAGATACACTACTTAATACACTTTGAATATTTTTTTGGTATTCCAGTATATTATTAGAATTGAGCCTTAGGTCTTCAGATAAACCGCGCATTACCGTGTTAGCGTTTGCGATCAATACACTATCATCTGTTGCCTTTATAGATACCATGTTAAGTGCGCTAAAGCCTAACACTGCAACTCCTAGTAATAGCAAAGCAACCATTACCTCAACCAATCCTACACCTTGCTGTTTGCCAATATTGGTCATCAGCATACTCCTTCTGATCTATTGCTAATAATAGCAGTAGCACTCACTTTAATAGTTATAGGACTGGCTGTATTATTACTATCACATATAGTATATGTCACAGCATCTGCAGCTTTATTAGGCTTAAACTCATTACTGCTCTGACTTGAGTTAACTTTACTTTCAATGCTGTACTTATAAGTTGCTATAGTGCTCTCGACTTGACCTGCCACCACACGCTGAACGTTTATTATTTTATTAGTACTATCAATGCTTATCGTTAATGGCTGACGACGAATAGCACTTTCAGCTTTAGTCTCTTTTAGAGCATTCGTAAGCGTAGAAGCCGTTGACTTAACCCGCTGGTTTGCAAGCTGAGTACTGATACTGGGTGCAGCAATACTTACAATAATTGCAAGAACAGCAATCGTTACCATGAGCTCAATCAAGGTAAAACCTGAATTAGCCATCAGTCTATTGGGTTGTCGATTATTCACAGATGCATTCACATCAAATCCCTATTTAACACCGCTAATGTCTGTCTGATATCAATCATTACTTAAAAACAATAAAAATCTTATACCGCTTTTATTGATAACTTTATATTCAATGTACTAAATAATATGCAATTTTTGTTCCATAACATTCTGCTCATGTTATATACAAATGAACAATAAGATATATTTGATAAACCAGTAAATATATATGTATCTAATAATATAGCGTTACGATGATATATTAGCAATATATTAATGATTTCAAATAGATAGTAACTATTTTTATGATTGGCTGCCATGAGCTAAGGCATAGGCAGAGATGTCATAGTTATTATGGCTGTGAGCGTTTATGGTCGCTGTTTGCTCAGATGAGATAAATGCGCGTGCCAATGCTTGCAAGCTTGCGCCTGTCGTAGATACATCATCAAACAATAGTAAGCGTTTTACCGGAGGTTTTTCAGTTAGCACAAAAGCATTGTCTAAATTGCTTAGACGTTCAGCGCGTGTGAGCCCTTGCTGACTGACCGTATCATCAATGCGTTCCACACCGTGCCATAAAGGTATTTGCCAATGCTTTGACAGCTGCAATGATAAAATACTGACAGGATCAAACCCTCGTTTCACTAGTCTTTGATTGGTTGTTTGCATGGCAACAATCACACTATTATTATGATGACAGCCATGTGGCCGTGTTAGCTGGCGTAATGCATGTAACAACAATGGCAATTTTGTCATGTCTTCATGATGCTTGAACGCTCGAATTGCTTGACGCATTGGATATTCATAATAGGTAGATACTTGGATAGATAAGGATCTACCAGCCGCAATGTCAACATCAAAAGGCTGTGGTAGCCATGCGATACTATTATGACAATAAGTGCAGAGTAACCCACTACTTAAGCGGTGATTGATTTGATGAAAAATATGAGCAAACGAGGATGGATTGCTTGAAAGAGAAAATTCAGAATTTTCGCTCGATGCGTCATTACTATTAGCGTGTGAGTGCTGCATCAATAGCTGAGATTGTGCTGTACTTCGATAAATACGGCATAGCTGGCAGCGTACATTTAAATACTCTGCCAGCCACAGTCCGGTTTGATAAGGCGTTAAGCGGTGCATAGACTATTGATTATCATAAATATGGTAAGACTCGCTTATGTTAGAGCCCTTTCCAGTCATTCAGTACAATACCGAAACCAATAGAGGTATTCTCATGATTATAATCGACAATGGACTCGCCGTAACCTTGGAATAGCTGCACCATACCATTGACGTTTTCTGACAATGGATAGATATAGTCGATTTGGGCAGCGCCTTTATTGGTGCTTGGATTGTAGCGCAAGGTACCGCTAATGCTTTGCTCGGCAGGCAAATCATATAAGAACTTGATATCGCCATAACCCATGTAATCTTCGATATCTGGGTTGTCATCGTCGCTACTGCTATCACCATTCACTCGAGCCCATAGACGCGGTATGACTGACAGCTTACCCCACTCTGCCCCTGCCATCAAATAAGCACGGTTCCACGAACGTGATAATGGATCATCCTGTCCATTAGAATGGTGCACAGCGCCCGCACCTAACATGCGTAGACGTCCACCAAAAGGTAGATCTGCCGTCACAGGCTGAGTTAAAAATATTTCAGGTTGATAGTCGGTGGCACGAAATGGTCGTGAATTGTCTTCATTATAAACCTGCCAATGTGACTCTTGGGTATAACCAAACCACAGATCAGCACTGGTATCGAATAGATCCTCTGCGACTTTACTCTTTAAAGACAACTGAAACTTTAGCTCTGTCTCACGTATGTCATTAGAGTCAAAAGGTTCAATTTCTTGAGAAGGGGTACTTGGATTTAAATTAGGATCAAAAGTATAAAACAATGGCAGCAGATAAGTCGGACGGTATGGTCTTACCGTCCAAGTACCGCGCTCACTGTTTTGATCGAGATCATATGCCAGACTGAGTGGTGTGTATTTTTCAATATCTGCTTGAGTGACACCCACATTTTCTAGAACTTGAGCTTCTTGCTGATTGTCTGTGACCGTATCAAAACTATTAGTATCAGACTGTTGGTTAGCAGTTGCGCTCTCATCACTGAAAGTATTGGTCGAGTTCTCTTCCACAAAAACAACTTGTGGATTACCCGAAATAGTTGTCTTAAATGTTTTTGCCAAATCAACTGGTTGTTTGGTCGTGGTATAGCTTGGTGTTTTACCTTGTTCAGCTACCTTATCAAAACAAGCCAAACGAGCGGCACTACTCTGCACTTGTGTACATTCAGAAAACAGCTTCGCTTGTTGAGCAATAAATTCTTTGCTGATTACTTTGCCACTCTGTGTGGTTACGCCCTGAGGCATTTCAACGGCTTCATATTCAAACGCCGCTTCTGGTACTGGCAGTTCGTTATAAGTTTGGCTATTGTCAGCTGCTTGTACTTGTACCGCCGTACAACTCAACGCGATAGCGACTGCGATACTCAAATGAGTATGTATAGTGCGGCTACTGGCGTTACGACTGATTACATGAGTACGTTGTAATTGACGCTGAGTGGTGATGTGGGCAAACATAAATGTCCTTTATCTAACCAGCATTATCGCCAGCAGAGTATGTGAGTTAATTAATATAACTGTTAGCGTCGCCGCTAAAAAACTAGAAAATATGAGAACATCAGAGGCAGTTATGACAAACCGACATACCCCTTCAGTATTGTTACTTTATTGTAATGAAAATATAATCACTATACTAGCGTTATCGATATATTAAATCTGCTTAAAGAGACATATTGTGTGTGAAACCAAACGTTTAGAAGATATTATAAAAATAATTTAATGGCATGAAAAAAGCCAGCGTACCATTATTGGCGTACGCTGGCTTTTTTTCATTATTAAGCCTTAGCAAAAGACTTACTCAGGTTATTAAGTACGGGTTGTGAGCCATCAGTTGTTTAGCGTCGTTAAGGTTTGCTCAAACTCCAAGCGACCTATTTCGCCCACTTGCTGATTAACGAGTTGACCACCTTGATAATAAAGCAGTGCTGGCGGGCCAAACAGCTTGTAGCGTGACAAAATGGCTTTGGAGTCTTCAGTAGTATCCGTGATATCAAGTCTCACCAACTGCCAGTCTTGCATCTGTGCTGGGCGATTATGAAATAAGTTTTTATCCATGATACGGCACTCAACACACCAATCTGCTGTCAAATCGACAAGGACATTAGGATTTGCCGCAACAATCGTATCTAGCTCAGCAAGTGTGGTGATCGTTTTATCTGTCGCCGTACTATCGTTATCCATCGGCTGACCAGTCACTGACTGAAGCATGGTCGGCGTAGCGCTTAGCGAGGCTAATGGATGCAGGCTATCATCATTTCCTAATGCCGCACCCACGATCAGACAAGCAGCACAGATACCAGCAATCAGACTCATGGCTTGGGTTAACATGCGTCTTCTGCCGAGCCAGCTCCACGCCCATGTCGCTACCACCATAAACCATAATGCCCATACCATAAGCATCACTGGCGATACAAACACGCGCTCAACTAATAACAATGCCACCGCGAATAATAGTAGCGCAAAGCCTTGCTTGACCCAGTTCATCCACTCTCCTGCCTTTGGCATGATTTTGCCCTGAGTGGCACCGATTAAAATAAGCGGTGCTGACAGACCAAAACCCAGCATGAATAAGGCGGCGAAACCCAAGAGCGGACTACCAATAGTAGAGACTGCTAATAGCGCACCGAATAATGGCGCAGAGACGCAAGGCGATACGACTAATGCAGATAAAAATCCAGCGATCAAACTACCGCCTGTGCTACCAAGCTTGCTATCACCTGCTTGGCTAAGGCCTTGCATTTTTCGGCTGAGTGCTTGCGGTAAACGTATGGTAAAAGCATCGAGCATATATAGCGCTAACAAGACAAAAACAACCGCAAAGCTAATCAAAATAACAGGATTTTGTAACCAGCCAATAATACCTAATGACTCGCCAAATACTGCAATTACAGCGCCCAAAATACCATAAGCAGTCGCCACACCAATCGCGTAACTGGTGGTTAGGATGACGCCGCGTTTGACCGTTGGGTTTTGCTCGCGGGCCACAATATTGGCAACGATAGGTAACATCGGCAGGACGCACGGCGTCAATGCCAAACCGAGACCTGCTAAAAATAGCAAGACCAACGCGAGCCAAGGATGAGACGCCAAACCAAAGGGATCACCATCGACAAGATTGTTAGCATTTACATTCTCACTATTGGTCGCGTCACTTGATACGTTGGCATTTGCTCCAGAAATCGTAGTCGTTGCAGTGCTACCATTTAAAGATTCGTACTCCAAAGCACTGTCATCGATTAGATCATAATCAATAACCTCATCATCCATCAGCGATTGTTCTGCTTGCGCCGTGGTGCTACTGGTACCAGTCGTTGCGGATGTCGTCTCAGTATTCCCAGCAGATATTGTCGCATCAGTCAGACTGTCGCTCGCGGCCGTCTCGCCAACAGACGCACTTTCTGCCTCATTGTTGGCATTACTTGTCGCGCTCTGTGGCGATGCTGCTGTGATATTGACCGTGGTTTTGATTTTTTCAGGGGGATAGCATAATCCCGCTTTGGCGCAACCTTGCCAACCAATGACAACTGCTGCATCATCGATGCTTTTTCCGTTGTTACTGGTCAATGTGGTAGTTGCGACCATATTGGCTTGATCAAACACCAATACTTTACCAAATGTCGGATCGTCGATTGAATATGGCTTTTGGTTAAAGGTAAAAGGTGCCGCCGTCACGCCCGCAGGTAGCGTCAGTTTGATTTGATTCTTATAGACATAATGCTCAGGCGTGATATCAAAATTAATAGATAGACGCGTACCTGACTTGGTAGAGGCACTACTGCTACTAACCTGAAAGGCTTCATCTACTGGCAAAAATTTCGATTGCGCTGTATTTTGGCTGCTGCCAAATAGATCACCCAACCCTGCCGCTTGCGCCGTCGTTGACGTAGCCAACAACCCTGTCAATAGCGAGCCGCTAGCAATCGCACATGCTAAGACATACGATTTTTTTACATGTGTATTTGCGGTCAATGATGGCGATTGTTGTGATGTCTTCATGAGCATGAGTAGCTACCTGTTATTACCAATATTTGAATCAAACTGCTCAATACTTATCTACGTGTCGCAGCAATATTTACCTTAGTTTTGATCTTTTCGGGCGGATAGCATAGCCCAGCTTTTGCACAGCCTTGCCAACCAATGATAATTGGGGCGTTTTTTGCGCCTTTACCATTATTGGTCGTCAGCATCGTAGTGGCAACAACACTCCTTTGCGTAAATACAGGAACTTTACCAAAGGTTGGATCATCAATGGACACTGGTGTCTGATTAAAAGTAAACGGCGTTGCGTTTATGCCTTTAGGAAAGCTTAACGCGAGCTGGTTTTTATAGACATAATGTCCTGGCGTGATATCAAACGTGATGGATAAACGCGTGCCCTTAGATGTCGCTTTGGTGCTACTGATCACCTGAAAAGCTTCATCCACTGGTAAGAATTTTGATTGGGATGCGCTACTACTATTAAATAAGTCGTTCAATCCTGCCGCCTGTGCGCTAATTGATGTCATTGATAAAGCTGTCATCAACGAGGTGGTTGCAACAGTAAGTGCAAGCGCATGGAACTTAGTAGCGCGTTTATTGATAGCGACTGATTGTAGTGTTGGTATTTTCATTGACATAAGTTATTACCTTTGATGTTAGCTTCCAGTGACTGGCAGTACGGATATACACTTACTGATAAAACTACTTACCCTCAATACAAGGTTCATATCAGATGGTATTTATTTTACGTATCGATAAAAAATATCAACCAATAAAAAGTTATTGGTTGATATTAATAGGTCGTTAATTGCACGATAGCAAGTGCATTTAACGATATTTTATTGGTATAGGCTTTCTAGATGCCGATAAGGCTAAATCTTATAGCTGAGCATAAAGATCCGCATCCTGACCTTCACCACCTTGCTGCCCATCTGCACCTAATGAGAACAAGTCATAAGGTCGCCCTTCACTACCTGGCGCAACATATTGCATCTCATTTTCCCAACCATCTGTTGGATAGCCACCTTTAATATAGCCACCTTCAGGATAGTTTTTTGCATCCGCAGGCGGTGTGGTAAGCGCCTCTAACCCTTGCGCTGTCGTCGGATAACGTGAATTGTCGACTTTATACATATCTAACGCATTAGAGACAGTAGCGAGCGCGGTTTCAGTGGTTTTGACACGCGCTTTGTCACTTTGTCCGACTACTTTTGGGACGACCAAGCCTGCAAGAATAGCCAATATGACGATAACGACCATAATCTCAATAAGCGTAAATCCCGATTGTCCAGACTTGCCTACCGAGCTGTGATGTGTCATTGAATGGACTCTCTGATGGTCATTTACAATGCCACCATGGGCTTGAATATTATTATTGTCATTTTTGGTATTGGCACTTTTTGGGCTAATATTTACTTGAAGGGTGTCAGTCATAGTCATCGCTTTGGTCATCACAGTTATGTAAATAGTAAAAGTGGCGTTCTAGTAGCACTCATGCGCCTAGGGGCTTATCAATAAAACCCTAAATCATTGTCACTATAAACCATGGTTTTATTTTTATCCAGCGCTGTGCTCAGATTGTCATTACAGTCAATACCAAGTAACCATCGATACTTATCACTATCGTTTTAACCCGCTTTCACTATAACGTGGTGCTTAGGTTTACCATAGCAAAAATTTTGCTTGGTCAACAATATACAACAGTAAGCAAATCTTAAGAAAGCTAACGTAGGGTTTAGCAAGATAGGTAATTAAGAGAGGATAAAAAAGCAGATAGTTGATAGTTTGAGAAAAATATATCGGCTGTTTGTCAGCTAGTCAGTTAGCTATTGACTAGCCTGCCAAGTCATTCATATTAACGATTGGTAGCATCACTGCCATCACGATAATCATCACCACCACGCCCATCAAGACCAGCATCAAAGGCTCAAGTAATGATAATAAGGTACTGATAAAATTGGTTGCCTCCGCTTCTTGCATCGTGGCGGCACGACTGAGCATGTTTTCAAGCTCGCCTGAATTCTCACCGCTTTTGATCATTTGTACCATCATGGGCGGAAAGTAAGTGGATTTTTCGAGTTGGCTGGATAAACTTGAGCCTTCTGTGACCCTATCAGCAGCAGTCACAATCGTTTGCTTGATGTGCAAATTGGTTGTCACTGCCGCACCAATATGTAGCGCCTCAATCAACGGCACCCCTGAGCGCACCAAGATCGCAAGCGTACTGGCAAAACGCGCCGCATTCAACCCCTTAGACAATCTGGCTAATATCGGTAGCTTGAGCACTACACTATCTATTGCCAATTTCCCAGCTTGCGTTTGGGCAAAACGATAAAACAAAAACGCAGTACCTGCCAATACCAGTAGCATTAACCACCACCACTGCGTAATGATATTTGATAACGTCAGAACGACTTGCGTAATTAATGGCAGGGCCTGTTCAGACTGCTCAAAGACTTTGACAATTTTGGGCACCACAAAACTCATCAGCCCCATGATCACGCCAATTGCCATGACCATCAGTACAATCGGATAGACCATCGCCCCTTGGATTTTCTTTTGGAGGGCAAAGCGGTTTTCGGTATAGTCGGCTAGCTGATTAAGGATTAAATCCAAGTGACCAGATTTTTCGCCTGCAGCAATCGTCGCGATGTATAAGGGTGGGAAGCTCGCCGCTTGTTGTAATGCTCGTGCTAAGCTCAAGCCTTCGAGGACATGTGAGCGTACCGCCAGCATCAGAGATTTGATATGCGTCTTTGGCGATTGTTTAGCGACAGCAGCCAAAGTTTCTTCAAGTGGAATACCAGCCGATAGTAGTACAGATAACTGGCGGGTGAGTAATGCAAGCTCATAAGCAGATGGCTTTTTGTAGCGGCTTTTGTTTTGGCTTTGTCTGTCATTGACCGCACTGACTTCGACTGGTGTCCACTGCTTATCACGCAGCTGCTGCCGAACCTGCCGAGCAGAATCCCCCTCTAGTAAGCCTTTTTGGACACTACCTTGGTCGTCAAGCGCTTTAAAATGATAAGCGGGCATAGCAGCAGATATCCTAAAAAAATCACAGGTAGGGGTTTGGATGTATGGCTTAACAAAAAGGGCAATGTCTATAAAAAGTATCTATCAAAGCGGGGTTGAGTCGTTACTATCAGGCATCAAGCCTTGTAATAATAAGACATCCAAATGCTGCTGCTGGAGTTTTTTATCAAAATCATTAACCTCAGCAATCAGCATTCTCTCAATGCGTTTATCACTTGCAAACACACTCAAGCGCGCACAAATCACTGCCAACTGATAGACACGTTTTTTACAATACCCATCCAGACCTTGTAAAAGCCTGACCATGTGCGGCGTCTCAAGGCTAGCATAGTCATAATCAGCAACGACTTGCTGACCGAGCGCTGCCACACCATAGCTGATTGATAAGTGCGCGCAAAAATAACAGCTGAATAAATACCCAACCACGTGACCGATATAATACCCCCGATCATAGGTAAAGCTGCTCACACCAAAGTGACCAAGCACGTAGCTGTTGAGACTGCCTTGATCGCGGATTGGCTTGCCATGTTTTAGCTTACCGATAGTGGCAAAACACAGCGGATTGCGCCCATCCTGCGTGGTAAGCTGCCAACCTGCTGGCTGCTGAGCGGGCATATGATGCACGATATCTGCAATAATATCATCGACCACGTGCAGCTGCTGCCAAAGTCGTTCAAGCATTTCCGTATCCATCAAACCACGCTTATCGAGCTGTTGAGCAAGCAAATACTGCTGATATTCTGCAAATTGTGATTTGAGGGTTTGTACTAAATACGTGGGGCGCGTATTGGCGGATGCCATATATAGCAGTCGAGTACGTTCATGCTGGGTATGATAAAGAGCCACACGCTGCGCAGCTACGTTTGACTCATTGGCAGTAGGCTGTATAGTTGATGTATCGGTGTCAGGCTGTTCGCTAGCGCCTGCTTCATCAATGCTCTCTTCGGTATCTGACAAAGTAAATAGTGTTAATAATGCCGCTTTATCAGGCATCTCAGCCGTATTAGCTGACGCTATTTTGCCAGTATGCACGTTATCTTGCCCATTAGCTTTATCAGATTTCTGTTCTTTTTTAGCAGTTGCAGTAGTACCTTGGTGGCTATTGGCTTCTGTACTTGGCTTTGCGGTCGGTTCAGTCATAACATACCATCAGCAGCAAAAATAAACATCGTCTCGATCCTTTTATATCACTGGTATACAGTCACATATTATGCGTCAAATATGAACGCTCACACCTCGACGACTCATTATTCCATAGTACCTGAACACAAGCGTATTGTCAGCCTTGCCTAGCCAAAATAGCGCCAGTTGACTGCCAAGTATTTTACCTATGCAAATACTAGATATATACCAATCAAAAAAAGCGCTAAGGATACCTTGGTCGCCTTAACGCTTTTAATAAATGAACACTGAGGACGTCAAAAAATAACTTAGGCAAGCTTTTGCTGTTGATACTGTTGACGGTACGCTTTTGGTGAAACGCCATAAACGCGTTTGAACGCCTGACTAAAAGTTGAATCTGACGCATAGCCCACCATATCACTGATACGGCTGATACTATTTTGCTGTAAGCGCAAATAGCGTGCTGCTAGACGCAAGCGGTAATCAATTAAATAAGTGAGGGGCGGCATCCCTACCGTATCTTTAAAGCGCTGTGCAAAGCTTGAGCGCGACATACCTGCCACCTCTGCAAGCTTATGAATGGTCCAGCTTTGACTTGGCGCCTCATGCATCGCTGCTAGTGCCTTGGTCAAAAATGGATCTTTCATGGCCTTTAGCCAATTCTCAGTCGCCTCAGGTAAGCTTTCAATATAAACGCGCAAACATTCAATCATCATGATGCTTGCCCAGTGATTAATCACAGCCGTTTTGCCCATGCGTTCGCGCTCAGACTCCAAGGTCAAAAGCTTGATCTCTACATCAATCACCTCAAACCGACCATCAGCCGCATCATTGAGCTCAGGTAATATCGGTGGTAACACAGAGAGTAGAGGACTAATCATCTCTTTATCATATTTACATTCAATCAAAATCAGTGAGGAGTTAGGATCGCCATTGCCATCGATCTCAAGCGTGCGATCTTGACAATTGGTCAGTAACTCATCGAGGGGTTCAGCCACGTCACCATGATGATTGAGTGCATAACTCACGTGCTTATGCGCGTTCGGGATCATAATCATATCACCAGCGCGAGCTTCGCGTAGGCCATTGCCAACGTCTATACAAAAACCACCCGACATCACCAAGTAAAATAAAATGGTGTCTTTTCTACTCATAGAATAAGACCAATTGCCAGCACCATTCAAACGATAATACTTGGTCTCAAATAAGTGCACATTCTGTAGCAATACGCTCAATGCGTCCATCAATCAGTTCCTCAATAATACAGGGTCAATAACAACAAATCTTAAAAAGGCGGGGGTGTATCCAAAATGCTTTAAATTTTTTCTATGTAGCCAATACGATGTTTTCATCAGCAGGATGCATCAAGACCTAAGCATAATGCCCGATTTAAAACATGATGTCTATTTACTCATAAGCAGTACTAATAAATAGTAGAGCAGACACAGTCAGTTTAGGTTTTTGAAGAAAAACCTATCGCAAAATTGATATGAATAAGAAGTCAGTAAATCGTTAAACAATTAAAAGTTCAGAAAGCTTTAACCGTTTAATATTATAGGATGATACAGGGAAATAGAAATCAAGCAGACACAAAAAAACGCCAACAGTGGCGAGTGCTATTTATTAGCTAAGGTTTAGTATAAAGATAGGATTTATATGCAGACAATGCAGAATAAAATGGGGCGACTGATGGGACTCGAACCCACGACAACCGAGATCACAACCCGGGGCTCTACCAACTGAGCTACAACCGCCATAACTATTGCCAAAAGAATAGGCAAGATTTGCAGGCTAAATGGCGCGCCTGGCAGGATTCGAACCTGCGGCCACCTCCTTAGAAGGGAGATGCTCTATCCAGCTGAGCTACAGGCGCTCTTAGAGGACTTTTATACACTATAACCTAGTCTATAATATAATTTTTACTATATCAGAAACTAAATCATTATACATAAAAAAAAGCCTGTAAGGCTCTTAAAATAGATGGTCGGAGTGATAGGATTCGAACCTACGACCCTCTGGTCCCAAACCAGATGCGCTACCAAACTGCGCCACACTCCGAAATTCTCTATTATCACGATAGTTTGTTGATTAACTCGTTGTTGGCAATGCCGCTAACTTGTTAATGTTCCTCGCTATCGAGGTGCACATATTAAGGGGTAAAGGCGATTGTGTCAACACCTATTTTCGATTAATTTTAAATAAATGCCAAATTCTTTCAAAAAAGGCATTTTTATAAAAATAGTCTCTTCAAAAACCTTTGTTAATTATGATTCTTATGATTGATGGAATCATTATTCCTCATTCAAATTCGTAGGCAAGACACCGTTGACCATACCTGTCAGCACATCAAACGGTATCAGCCATAAATCCGCATGGTTTGAATGGTTACTTTTATTATCATCGCTAATGTCACTTTTATTCTCACCACTGTCATGATAAATCTGCTGCTTAAGCGCCACTGGTCGTCTCTTGTCTCCTAATACAGGATATACCATCCAACCTTGCCCTGCTTGATAGGCCTGTGCATAACTGGTCAACTGATAGGCATCGCTGGCAGTAATAGCACCAGCATGAGGCAGATATTTCCATTTGATATCGATGACGTGGCTATAGCAACCGTTTATTGTCTCTTTACTAACCGCGGTATCACTCTGATTTTGGTCATTATCATTATCAGCCGTTTTATATATCAGCAAATCCGGTCGTATCGATACGCATGCTTGACCCTCGCTATCATTGAGCCAGACACTTTGGGTTTGGTAAAAAGGACGATAATGGCTACTCACTTGCCGAAACATCGACGCGATACGCTGACTCGCCCACTGTTCAAACGCCTGATTCATATCGATCAATAGACACAATCTTGACTGAGGTAGGTTTGGTCGAGTGGGATCAATACCATAACCTGTCGATGCCTTTGACTGCTGTAACAGCCAATAAGCTAGGTCTACCAACTGCTGTGCGGATTGCAGTTGCTGTTTTTGTAATGGCAGGACGCTTAACTGCTGCTTTGCTTGAGCATATATTGACTCTAGCCGCTGTAGTTCACGCTGGTTTAACCCAGATAACGGCTGCCATGGTTGTAAGAGCGGTGTACATATAGATCTAGACAGTAATGGCATCAGCCATACCAATGCGCTCTTGATCAGTCGATTGGCCAACATATCTTGACTCAGTACACTACGCTCACAGACAAACTTATGCGGCTGCATACTGTTATGTCGTAGCTGCTCTTTGATGAGCAGGCGCCCTTGTAGCGATGATTGGTTATTGATCTGCGCCTGATAGTGCTGGGTTGGCTGATAACGAACCAAGCGCTGCAAAAATTGCTCTAATAGCCAGTCTGACAACGGCGGAGCCTCTACAGGTAATGGCATTGACCGATCACTAAATTGACCTAGGTTTTTCATACTAGGCAGCTTACGACTTTGACGCGTATCAAGACGAGTCAAGTCGGCTAACATGTCTTGTACCCAGTGACGAGTTTGAGCAATATTATTATATTGAGTGGATTGATCCAACTTTGGCAATAGCTCAAGTGTCATACCACTAGGCAAGAGGATAATTCCTATATGATGCCCAACCTTGAGCTGCCATTGTCCTTGCTTGCGCTTGATGGTAAAGACGGCAAATTCTTGCGCCATTAGCCAGTGAAAATCAGAGACATACGCGAAATCGTGCGCTGTGAGGCGTCGATGTTCAAATACCGTCACAACCTTCGCTGAGGGAGCCTTATTTTGAGGCATACGAGCATAAAAACTATTTGCATTAATATTATCTGCATTAATATAGTTTCCTTGCGCATAATATTGATTATGAGTTCTCACTAAACAGCCACCTTATTCGTACAAGCGCTGATAGATAGCGGGCTTGCTAAACTCACCAGTCTTAGCAATAAGGTCAGGATTCATCATATAGCCACCTACGTTCATCGATTGACCAAGAAAGGCGCCCTGCCCTGCAAACATTTGATGTTGAGTCGTTGCATGGTTCTTACTCATCGGATCATACAAATCATTATTTATCATTGTTTGGCTGTCGTGGATGAACTGGGTGCTTAACGGTTGCTGCTCATCTCTAAAAATATACTGCAATATAGCCACTTGACCGCCCGCAGCTTGCGCCAACTGCGGGATGATCTGTTCGACCAACACCATTTGTAATTGCTCTAAATCATCGACTGCGAACAAAAAAGCATGCCCCAACTGCGCTTCGGCTCCTAGCGTCTGTGTGATACGCATGTTTAAGCCTATTAATAATTTGCTTAAATCTACCATGTCCGCTGCTGCACGATTAGTCGCGCCGCTCATATCGCCAATTATTGGTAATAATTCAGGCTGCGGTGGACAATCAATGAAGCGGAAACGTCGACGTAATGCCATATCAAGCGGCGCAAGCGAATGATCTTGGGTATTCATAGTGGCATAGATATCAACATTGGCAGGCACACTAAAAGCACGCCCAGAATACGCCAAATGAACCGTCATCGCATTTGGCTTGCCAGCATGCTTGTCTGGCTCGATCAAACTGAGCAGCTCACCAAATACTCGTGACACATTGGCGCGATTGATCTCATCAATCAACATCGCGTAACGATGCTGAGGGTCACGCGCAGCACGCTGACATAGCTTTAAAAAGGCACCATCTTGAACGGCGTAGCTCATTTGGGTATTACTCGAGTGACTGTTATTTGCGTGGATAGAGCCGCTCATAACAGGACGAATACCTTCAACAAACTCTTCATAACCATAAGCCTGATGAAAGCTCACCATACTAAAACGCTGCTGACCAGAATTTTGGTTTTGATTGGATTGGTTATCATGCTGTGCCTGCTGAAACTCCGCCAATTTCTGTGACAACTCTGTTAGCAATACCATACTCTCAGGCAGCAAATACCATGCGCCGCTGTTATCTTTATCAAAATACGCTTGGCTGGCACGATTATCAAAACTGACGGTTTTAGAATCTATAGGACTGTGTCTGCGAAGCTCTAACCAAGCAGTGCTATCTAGGTTTTTCTCACGTGAGTTTTGTGCCGCTTTGGTAATAAAAAAAGGATGGTCAACAAGCTCTCGCACCTTTACCAAATCCTGTTGTTCAGCCCGTAAGTCTAAAAATATCAAACACAGTACTTCACGCCAGCTTAGGCTTTGCAACAGCTGCCCAAGTAGCGCTTCATTATTTATCTCAGGCAGATAATCGGTATATTGCTTCGCGATTTGGAGCAATCGATAGGTTTTGCCAGTACCCGCGACGCCAGTATAAATAATATTGGTCGGCTCGTGACTAGACATATCAGACATAGCATCATCCAGCATTGAAAATTTATGAAATAAGACGTACCAACATCACGCTATTATAGCGCGGTGGTATATTAAGAGATTGTCTACTAGGCAGATCCGTGCTCCACCATTGAGCTATTTTAATTATTTAAGACTATATCCTAGCAACACAATATAAATGACTGCTGTTTTATAAGCGCAGCAGTTCATGCTAATAATAGTAGGAAAGCAGCGGTTAATGTACCATAGTGTTTGTAATGGCTTTGCTAACAGTGACTGTTTGCCACTATCAAAAAACAACATTCGATTTATCTACATTAAGGAATTTTGTATGTCAGGATTATTAAAAAAACTGCCCGTCAAGCTGACCAATAAAAAACCAGCCAAAGTCTCTGACAGCACAAGATCATCCATCGAAAAACCCAGCAGCACGCTAAAACCCATCAGTAATCAATTTACCAAACTGTTATCTGTGACCAAATATTTACCTACCAGTGCACGCTCAAGCATTCTCTCAAAAGCCTTTGGCAAAGTTGTACCCTACGTAGGGACAACAGGCGTGTACTATGAAATGGTTGAGCCCAATCAAGTCATCGTCAGTCTAAATAATGTCAAAGGGGTACAGAATCATATTGGCTCAATCCATGCAGTAGCCATTACTTTACTGGCTGAAACGGCAACAGGCTTCATTTTGGGGTTAAACTTACCCTCTGATCGCGTACTACTGATTAAATCCTATTCCGTTAGTTTCTATCGCCCGATCAAAAAAGGTCAAATTGCAGCCGTAGCCAGTCTATCTGATGAGCAGCGCTTACAGATTTTAAATACGCCAAAAGGTGAAATGGTTATTCCTTGCGTCATTGATGACCGTGAATCTGAGAGTGACCGCGACCCGATTGTAGTGGAGATGACTTGGGCTTGGATTCCAAAATCCGAATTAGAGGCGCGCCGCCAAGGCAAAGCACATGAAAATGCCTCAGAAGATAGTACGGATACTACAGTAGATAACGAGCAAGACGATACACTCTCTGCAGATGACGAGACTATTAATAACAAATAATCGATTAAACCGACGTAACATATGCTATCTGCATTTTGTGGCGCATCTAGCATGTTTATGATCAATCAACTCAGTAAGGAGACAAGGATGTCCAAACTTAGCACCTATTTATCTATCGTACCACTGGTTGCTATGTGCTCATTAGGCTCGGCTGTTGGTGCTAACGCCAGTCCAGCGACAGCTCCTGCCGCTAATACTAAATTTAGCCCAACTTTTTTGGGTGATGGTGGTCCCTATCCTTTTTCAGAAGCCGTACGTGTTGGCAATACATTATATATGTCAGGACAAATTGGTATTAAAGACGGCAAATTGGTCAAAGGCGGTATCGACGCTGAAACCAAACAAACACTAGATAATATCCATAGCACGCTACTAAAATACGGCTACCGAAAATCTGATATCGTCAAATGCATGGCTATGCTGACTGATATGGATGACTTTGATGATTTTAACAAAGTCTATAAGGCAGAACTGTCTAGACCTTATCCTGCACGCTCAGCGTTTGGCGTATCGGAGTTGGCCGCAGGAGCGAGCGTTGAGATTGAGTGCATCGCTGCCAAGTAATAGCAGTTGAAAACGTTATCCTGTTAATTGCAGAAAAAAGATCAGATAACTGGCTATTTCGCTCAGTTATCTTTTTCTACTTTTCAGACATTGCGCACCAGACACTGTTTCTCATCGTTTATAGCTAAGCATTTATACCAGTATCGTATCATCCGTTAGGGCACTTTCTTTCGTCACTCGCAGTACCTCTTCCAGTGTCGTCCGCCCTTCTATCACTTTACGTAGACCATCCGCGCGAATCGATGGTGTCTGCTGGCGAGCATACGCTTCTAACTCATACTCAGCGGTATTACTATGAATCATGCGGCGCAGCGTATCATCAACTGGTACAACTTCATATATCGCCGTACGTCCTTTGAATCCTGACTGATTGCATTTATCGCAGCCAACTGGCTTGGGTAGACGAATCGCATTACCTTCTAAAACTGGCTCAATACCAATTTCGGTAAAAAGCTTGGCTTGTTCGGTGTCCGCTGCCTGCCAGCCATGACAATGTGAGCATAAAGTACGCACCAAGCGCTGTGCTACCACGCCGATCAGTGACGACGATAATAAGAACGGCTCAACACCCATATCTTGCAAACGAGTGACTGCGCCAATTGCGGTGTTGGTATGTAGCGTTGATAAGACCAAGTGCCCTGTCAAAGACGCCTGTACAGCGATCTCTGCCGTCTCTAAATCGCGAATCTCACCCACCATCACCACATCTGGATCTTGACGCAACATCGCGCGCAAACTTTTGGCAAAGGTCATATCTACCTTATTATTGACCTGTGTCTGCCCGATACCATCAAGCTGAAACTCAATTGGATCTTCGGCGGTCAAAATATTGCGCGTTTGGTCATTCAAATCAGTCAATGCCGAATATAGCGTGGTGGTCTTACCCGAACCCGTCGGCCCTGTGACCAAAATAATCCCATGCGGACGATGAATCAAGCGCTTCAGCTCGGTATAGTCATTATCAGATAGCCCCAAATACGTCATGTTAAGACGTCCCGCTTGCTTGTCTAGTAGACGCATCACCACGCGCTCGCCAAAGCTCGACGGCAGTGTCGATACACGCACATCGACTTCTCGCCCTGCCAGTCGTAAGCTAATACGCCCATCTTGCGGTACACGCTTTTCTGCGATATCCAGCTTGGCCATGACTTTGATACGCGAAACTAATAACGGCGCGAGCTGGCGTTTTGGCGTGATAATTTCTTTAAGCTCACCATCGACACGAAAGCGAACCACCAAGCGTTTTTCAAAAGTTTCGATATGAATATCTGAGGCGTTTAGGCGAATGGCTTCTGACAACAGCGCATTGATCAGACGAATAATCGGCGCATCATCTTGCTGATCCATCAAGTCTTCAGTCTCAGGGACGCTATCTGCTAAGCTATCAAGATCCGGATGATCCTCAAGCCCAGCAGCGATATGCTGCGACTCTCCGGTATTACCAGCGTAAGCCGCGTTCATACGTTTTTCAAAATCATCCGAGCTGACATTTTCGTAAGTTGGTACGCCGCGACTACCTTGCTGCTGTAAAAACCGCACCGCTTCATTAATCGCAGACAGCGGGGTGGCTTTCGTCAACACCAAAGTTGGCGGCAACTCAGGGTCAATGGCAAGTATGGCCAAAATCTGATGGCGTTTCGCAAAGCTGTACGGCAACTGCATCATAAAGACGACCTAATAAATAGAGATAGTGTCAAATAGACAATCACACCAAAGCACTGTAAATACACTGAGCTTGACTGACCAAGCCCAAAAAGATTGCAAGTAAGATCGCATGAGTTTGTTATAATAACATTTTGTATTAGACGCGTATTATTTTATGTAGTCGGCGTTTTTTACGTATCGCCACTCGCCTATTTTTACGGTATGTATAGCCAACTTATCATGCGATTTTTTATTTTGCTAACAGTGCGCTATTATTGTCTACTTCACTTTTTTAATATTACTTAGAAATCTCGTTATATTTTTTCTGTCCACCTTGCCCGCTCGCCATTAGGATTTTTAGTTATGTCAGAGAACGTTAGCACTGCTACTCACCCGACACCACTTTTGCAAGATACTTTTACCGTTGGTAGTCGTACCTTTTCCTCTCGCCTGCTGGTCGGTACGGGCAAATATAAAGACATGAGCGAGACTGGAGAAGCCATTGCCGCTTCGGCAGCAGAAATCGTGACCGTCGCTATTCGCCGTACCAATATCGGACAAAACAGTGACGAGCCAAATTTGCTTGATGTCATCTCTCCTGACAAATACACGATTTTGCCAAACACGGCTGGCTGCTTCGATGCCGAAACCGCCATTCGTACGTGCAAACTTGCTCGCGAGCTATTGGACGGACACAATTTGGTTAAGCTTGAGGTATTGGGTGATGAAAAAACCCTTTATCCTAATATCACTGAGACCTTAAAAGCGGCTCAAGTACTGGTTAATGATGGCTTTGAAGTCATGGTCTATAGCTCAGATGATCCTATCGTCGCCCAAGAGTTAGAGAGCATGGGCTGTGTCGCCATCATGCCACTTGGGAGCTTGATTGGTTCTGGGCTTGGCTTACTTAATCGCCATACCCTCAGCCTCATCATTGAAAACGCAAACGTGCCCGTCTTGGTCGACGCGGGTGTTGGCACGGCATCTGATGCTGCAATTGCAATGGAGCTTGGCTGTGATGGCGTTCTGATGAATTCAGCGATCGCGAATGCGCAAAACCCTGTGATGATGGCACATGCCATGAAACATGCCGTATGGGCAGGCCGCGCCGCATTTTTGGCAGGTCGTATGCCGATGCGAAAAATGGCAACTGCCAGCTCACCGCAGACGGGCTACTTTTTCCAGTAGGCGCTTGCTCGGGTCAGCTCTAACAAAAAACCGATTATAAAATAATAAGACAGAAATCTGATTTAATCAGCCACCTGTCAGCTATCATTTTTATTCATTATCGTCATAAAAGGATTTATTATGCGACTTCTCACAGCAGTCGACCAGTTGTTCTTACTTCTTGAGTCGCGTAAACAGCCAATGCACGTTGGCGGATTGTTTTTATTTGAATTACCCGAAGGCGCTGATAGCGACTTTGTCTATCAGCTGGTAAAACAAATGCAAGAATCCGATGTACCGCCGAGCTTTCCGTTCAATCAGGTGCTAGAGCATTTGGTGTTTTGGAAAAAAGACAAAGATTTTGATGTTGAGCATCATTTTCACCATGTGGCACTACCAAGTCCTGGACGTATCCGTGAGCTTTTGATGTATGTTTCAAGAGAGCATGGGCGACTGTTAGATCGTGCGATGCCTCTCTGGGAATGCCATGTCATAGAAGGGATTGAACCGGAAGTAGAAGGTGGACCTGAACGTTTTGCTTGGTATTTTAAGATCCATCACTCGCTCGTTGATGGTATCGCTGCCATGCGTTTGGTAAAAAAATCCTTATCACAATCCCCTACTGAACCCGTCTCGCTACCAGTATGGTCACTGATGGCGCGTCACCGGAATCAAGTGAATGCTATTTTGCCTGCCGAAAGATCTATCAGGCGTATCATGAAAGAGCAAATATCTACCATTAAACCGGTATTTACAGAACTGATAGACAATCTAAAAAACTATGGTGATGAAGGCTATGTCGGTACGTTTGACGCGCCGATGAGTATTTTAAACAGGCGCATTTCCGCATCACGTCGTATCTCGGCGCAGTCTTACGACATACAACGCTTTAATAAAATTGCCGAAAGACTGAAAATCAGTAGAAATGATGTGGTATTAGCTGTCTGTGCTGGCGCCATTCGGCGTTATTTGATCTCGATGGATGCGCTGCCCAGCAAGCCGCTGATTGCGTTTGTACCGATGTCACTGCGTACTGATGATAGTATATCAGGCAATCAGCTATCATTTGTATTGGCGAATTTGGGAACACATTTAGACAACCCATTACGCAGGATAGAGCTTATCCATCGCAGTATGAATAATGGCAAACGTCGCTTTCGCCGCATGAATCAAGCGCAAGTTATTAATTACAGTGTCATCGCCTATGCATGGCAAGGTATCAACTTGGCGACTGGCGTATTTCCAAAAAAGCAGGCCTTTAACCTTATTATTTCTCACGTTCCTGGTTCTGAGAAGCCGCTGTATTGGAATGGTGCACGCTTACAATCACTGTATCCCGCTTCTATCGTATTCAACGGTCAAGCAATGAATATCACTTTGGCCAGTTATTTGGATAGAATTGAGTTTGGCATCACTGCTTGTAGTAAAGCATTACCGCGTGTCCAAGACATGCTCATGCTGATAGAAGAAGAGCTACAGTTGTTAGAGACTGTCAGTAAAGAGTTGGCGTTTAAAGGTATCACCGTTGAAGACAAACCTGTTAAGAAAACAAAAAAGCTGGCTCCATAACGGAACCAGCTTTTTAAGATTTGACTCGCTTGGCGTTTAAGCCTGCTTATTTTGTACTTAGATCACATCGCCCCAAATTGGCACAACGGTTTGCATCAGTGGCTTGAGTAGTTTGACGTTACAAGCAAAGATAGAACCTGAGGTCATAGAGTTGTGCGCGCCCGTGTGATCGACAACAACGCCGCGCGCTTCGGTGACGATAAGCTCACCTGCTGCGATGTCCCAAGGCTTGATCGACATCTCAAAATAACCATCAAAGCGACCAGCAGCAACATAACACAAATCAAGCGCCGCTGAACCCAGACGACGTACCTGACCACCAGCTTCAGAGATCTTTTGTAAGCTCTCAAAGTGCTGCTTGGCATAAGAGATCACTTCGCCATTGCGCTTACGCTCAAGCGGATGACCTGTAGTAAAGAAACCGCCATCGATGGTTTTGCGTTCGCTGACATTGATACGACGTTGATTTAAACGTGCGCCTTTACCACGGCTAGCAGAGAACATCTCATCACGGACCGGGTCATAAATGACACCGTGCTGAGTCACGCCTTTGTGCTGTACAGCGATAGATACGCAGAACTGCGGTACACCATGAACGAAGTTTTTAGTGCCGTCTAGCGGATCGATAATCCAGCACCAGTCAGCGTCTTCGCCGCGACCTTCTTGCATACCAAACTCTTCACCCAAAAACGAATGATTGGGATAGCTGGCTTTTAGCGTCTCAATCGTGAGCTCTTCGCTAAAGCGATCGATGCGTGTAACCAAACCATCAAGCCCCTTGGACTCGATATCTAACTCGATTTTGTGACGGTTTTGATGCGCATATAAAATTTCTTTACCAACTTTTTCAGCAGTACGCGCTGCGATGACGACCATGGGTTCCATAAATAACCTATTTGCTTGATGAATGAATATAAAAAATAAGACCAACTCTGTGCCCACAACATGCCAAACAGCCGCCGCATCACACCACATCTATGCGATTAAAAACGTGTCTTCTATAAATAAAAACTTATAAACGACAACCGCATTATACTAAAATTGTTCGATAAAAACGAAAAAACCGTCACGCTGACCAAGCCAATATTTTGGTGGTCAAACAAACTGCGCAAGTTGTAAAAAAGTTAGCACCTACGGCTAGCAGGCGTTTGCTCTATTCAAGAGCTTATATCTGTTTACAGTAATAGCTTTTAAGGCAATTTTTTTGTAAATAATACTGCAAATTTAAAAAGTAAAATTTACGACAGCAGTTGCTTAAGCTGTTTAATCACACCTGCAACATCTAAACCACAATCAGCCCACTGCTCTGCCTGTGAGCCATGCGCGATAAAGCGATCAGCAATACCTATGTTGCCAACAGCTGGACGCTGACGTTTAAAAGCAGCCGACTCATTGAGTAAGTACTCATTGACCGCACTACCCGCACCGCCCATAACCATATGCTCTTCTATGGTTGCGACATGCGTCACGCCTTGCGCCAGTAAGCTCTCAAGCATTGCAGTATCTAGCGGTTTTACCCAGCGCATATTGACCACATGTACCTGACACTCTAACCCTGTATCATCACTGGTTAGACTCTCGGCGGCTTGCTGAGCGGTCGCCACCATCGTACCAAAAGCTAATATTGCTAGCTTATAAGGCGCATCATTGCTGCCCAATACAGACTCAATAACGGCTTCACCGATTTTATAGTTTTGTGCTGGCTGCTCGATAGCTGCACCTGTACCGGTGCCACGCGGATAACGAACTGCCGTACATCCCTGATGTTCATAGCAAGTATTGAGCAAATGGTAGCATTCGTTTTCATCTTTTGGCGCTGCAATCACTATATTCGGGATACAACGTAAAAAGCTAAAATCAAACACGCCTGCATGCGTGGCACCATCTTCACCAACGAGGCCCGCTCGATCAATGGCAAACATGACATCGAGATTTTGTAGCGCCACGTCATGAATCAGCTGATCGTATCCGCGCTGCAAGAACGTCGAGTAAATCGCCACAATAGGTTTGACACCTTGCGTCGCCATACCGGCCGCTAGCGTGACCGCATGTTGTTCGGCAATAGCCACATCAAAAAAGCGTGTTGGAAAATGACGAGCAAAGTCAATCATGCCCGAGCCTTCTTCCATCGCAGGTGTGATCGCGAGCAGTTTTTCATCTTCGGCCGCTTTATCGCATAAGAACTTGCCGAACACTTGCGAGTATTTTAGCGCAGGTTTTGTATTTTGTTTTGGTGCTTCTGTAGATTTGCTCTGAGACTCATTATGAATCTCTGCTGGCAGCTTACTAATCGCGTGATAGCCGACCGGATCTAGTTCTGCTAGTGCAAAGCCTTTACCTTTGGTGGTATAGATATGTACTAAAACAGGCCCTTTGACTTGTTTGGCAATTGACAGCACACGCAGTAGCTCAGGGATATTGTGCCCATCAAACGGACCGAAATAGGTAAAGCCAATCGCTTTGAATAAGTTGTCCTCTAACTGGGGCACATCGCGCATCTCTTTGTGACGTTTACGCCGATCAAATGCTTGCATATCAGGACGCTGGCAAAGCACAGGCTTACCTGACTCAGAGATATCGACTTGGTAGCCCGACTCCCAAAGCATCGCTAAATGTCGTGAAAAACCACCAATAGAACAAGAAATCGACATATCGTTGTCATTTAAAATGACTAGTAGATCGGCATCTTGTTGGACTGCATCGTTCATGGCTTCAAAAGCCATACCACCGGTCATCGCGCCATCACCAATGATACAAGCAACGGTTTGCGCGCGGCATTGATAGCGTAGCGCCAAGCTCATGCCCAAACCGGCTGAGATAGAGGTTGATGAATGCCCAACACCAAATGTATCGTAGATAGACTCTGCACGCTCTGGGAATGCAGTCAGACCATCTTTTGATCTGATCGTTGCCAGCTGCTCACGGCGACCAGTCAAGACTTTATGTGCATAGGCCTGATGACCTACATCCCATACAATCTGATCTTGCGGCGTATCAAGCAAGTAATGCAATACAATCGTCAGCTCAATCACACCTAAATTGGCGCCAAAATGTCCACCGCTCTGACCAGCTGAATACAACAAAAAAAGACGCAGTTCATCAGCCAGCGTAATCAGCTGAGTGGTTGAAAGCGCATTCATATCAGAAGGTGTGTCAATGGCATCAAGCAATGGCGTATGCGGACGCACGCGAGGAATCACAGTATAAGTCTGCTGTAAGCTCGATAGCTGGGCGGCAGAATCAGATACTGATGCAGATGAAGACTGAGACTTTGGGGAATGAAGTGACTGCTGCATAAACCGTACGATACCTACCAATCTGCTGACAAGACGCATCTCCAATATAGCAATAGCTACAACTGAGAGACGTCAATAATATCTACATCATTATTGATGTAATCGACCATATAATTATTCATGCAACTTTACGTGTATATAGCTGCGCTACGTATCATATGAACACGCTACCACAGTAGATCGTGCCTCAAAACTACGTGCTTTAATACCAAGGACTATTATTATGCCCTATTATTTTGCATCAATATCGGATGTTAGTGACGACATAGTAATGTAAGGATAAAGACTTGTCACTGTATCCACCAAAATAGTATGGCATAATAGCATTTTTTTTTAATTGTCGCTTTAATCATCGTGCGTCGTCTGTGAACTTTGTGTGTTTTTATAATAAATACAATAAGCACGCGTTCTTTATGAAAGGGTTATACTGCTATCATCTTGGCCTTACCGTTCAGGCTAGAATGTCATCGCGGGTTTAATAGCACTATCACAAACCCTTCACCGCCACGATTATAGGCTTATGCAGGACAGCAATGTCATATCAATTTATCACTAGTGCCAAATTACCCACTCGTCACGGCGAGTTTGATATTCATATCTTTGAAAACGACGAGGGCCAAGAGCATGTCATGCTGACCGTTGGTCTGTCTGTGGTTGATCAAACGACAGGCACAATGACAGTACCTAGCTCAGATGACACATTGTCGCAAAGACCAGTCCCACTGGTTCGGATTCATTCTGAGTGCCTAACAGGCGATGCTTTTAGCTCATTGAAGTGTGACTGCGGGCCACAGCTCAATACTGCCATGCAAGCGATACAAGCAGCTGGTTGCGGTGCTATTTTATACTTGCGTCAAGAAGGTCGCGGTATCGGTTTGACTAACAAGATTCGTGCGTATGCCCTACAAGATCAGGGACACGACACGCTGGATGCCAATCTCATGTTAGGCTTGCCTGCCGATGCGCGTATCTATGATATGTGTGGTCCGATGCTTGCCCATATCGGTGTCGACGCTGTCAGGCTCATCACCAACAATCCAAACAAAGTTGCTTATTTGACTGAGCACGGTATTGACGTTGTCGAACGTGTGCCATTGTTGGTTGGTGTTAATGATATGAACGCTGAATATCTAGCAACCAAACGTGATCGCATGGGCCACTTGTTTGATAAAAATATCAATCTCGATATAGATGCTTCTCTCGATACAGACCTTAATACCGCCATACACCTGAATAAATAGATATCTTATGAGTATTACAAATACAAATAACGAAACAGACTTGTCAACCGTAGCATCAGTGACGACGCCAACCAATAATGACATCATGCGCGTGCGCGAATTTCTAGTTGATTTACAAGCACGCATCTGTGCATCGCTAGAAGCACAAGAGCGTGATGGCAGTACTAATAACAACGAATATGCAACCTTCGTTCCTGATGACTGGGAACGTCCTGAAGGCGGCGGCGGTCGTTCGTGCGTATTGGCAGACGGCGAGGTCATTGAGAAAGCGGGCGTCATGTTTAGCCATATTCATGTCCATAACCTACCTGCCTCAGCGACGGCCCGCCACCCAAATATCGCTGGTCGTAAAGCTCAGGCCATGGGCGTGTCGCTAGTTGTGCATCCCAAAAACCCTAACGTGCCGACCAGCCATGCCAATGTGCGTTTATTTGTCGCAGAAGCGGAAGGCGAAGCGCCTATTTGGTGGTTTGGTGGTGGTTTTGACTTAACGCCATTCTATCCAGTACTTGCTGATTGTGTGCATTGGCATCAAGTCTGTCACGATCTGTGCGCGCCTTTTGGGGACAATATTTATGCTGACTTTAAACAGTGGTGCGATGAGTATTTTCATCTGCGTCATCGCGACGAGCAGCGTGGGATCGGCGGTTTGTTTTATGACGACGTCAGTACAGAGAGTCGCGGCTGGGACTTTGAGACTTGCTTTAACTTTATGAAAGCCGTTGGCAATGGTTACCTTGACGGTATCATGCCGATTTTTGAGCAGCGTAAAGATATGCCTTATACCGAAGCACAGCGTGAGTTTCAGCTCTATCGCCGTGGCCGTTATGTTGAGTACAATCTGGTCTACGATCGTGGGACTCTGTTCGGCTTACAAAGTAACGGGCGTATCGAGTCTATCCTAGTCAGTATGCCGCCACTTGCTAGCTGGCATTATCGTTTTGAGCCGACTGAGGGTACGCCTGAATTTGAGCTGACTGATTATTATCTAAAACCACGCGATTGGTTGGCACTATAGATTTTGCAGCTAATTTGCAGTTCAAGCTTTTAATAAATGATTTAAAAGGTCAGCTACGATAGCTGGCCTTTTTGCATTCATATCATGACTGATACTGAATTTTACTGCCTTGATATGACATTTGAATAAAATGAATAATAATCGTGTTATTGACGCTATAAACTCTTTTTAATAACCTGAATGATTACGAGGATATAACAACTATCTCATCACCATTTTGTAGATAACCGCTACAATAAGAGAAGTTCTTTGGCGGCTACTGTACGTAAAAGAATGTTCGGCGGTATTTTTATAATAATATTTGAGGCAAAGTGCGCGTTTATAGTGGCGCCTGCGATTAGCCAAGTTTAAAGGAGTAAGTCATATGGCACAGGTTTATACCAAAAAATCTTTGAAGTCTTTTTTTAGCATCACCTTAATGGCAGCGGCGCTGGGTTTGACAGCGTGTAGTGGTGCAGGCGACGACCCTGATATCAAAGCGCGCCAAGACAGTATGAAAAGCTGGGAGGATGCAATGGGGGTCATGGGTGATATGGTCAAATCACCAGATACCTTTGATGCAGCGGTTTTCAAAGAACAAGCGGCATTCTTGGCAGAAGACGCCTCAAGCCCTTGGAGTCATTTTGAAAACCAAGAAGCCATGGGTAATGCCGCTGAAGCCGTTTGGTCAAATGCTGATGGTTTCAGTGCTGAAGCGGACAACTTTCAGAAAGTGACTGCTGAGCTAAATGCTGCTGCACAGTCGGCCACTAGTGTTGAAGACGTTCAGCCTGCCTTTGGTGAAGTGGGCGCAAGCTGTAAATCGTGCCATACTGAATTTAGAGCAAAGAATGACTAACGCTTTGTACTGGCCTAGTAGTTTGTAGAAAGACAAAAAAACCGCCATATCATTGAATATGGCGGTTTTTTATTGCTTAAAAAATATCACGCTAAGACAGCTCTTTGAAATAACGCGCTGAGTAAATTACTCTGTCTCTATTTTTTTGGCATTATTAGCATCATCATCTTGCTGCTTATTTATTTGCTTAACGATAGATTTTACAGAAGGATCGCTTAGATCTATCGTACGTATTGGGAATGGAATATTGATATCTGCCGCATCAAGGGCGTTTTTGATCTCTACAATCACTTGATGAATTGAGGTGACCTTGTTGGCCTGCGTGCCATCTTCAATAAACCAGCGAACCATCAGATCTATGGACGAGCCGCCAAACCCTGTGGCAATCACGCTTGGTGTCGCTTTCTTGGACACGCTATCGACTTTATCTAAGGCTTGTAAAATCTCAGCTTTTGCCATTTCGATATCGTCTTCATAACCAATGCCCACCGCCACTTGTAAGCGGCGCTGCTTATAAGCGGTATTGACGGTCAATGCCGAGGTATACAGCTCCGAGTTTGGGATAACCACTTGCCTACCATCATAAGTCTTGATGGTCGTTGCACGGATTTTGATATCTTCCACCGTTCCTTCGTAGTCCCCCGAGACGATTTGGTCACCAATACGAAATGGCTCTGAGATCAGCAATAAAATACCAGAGAGTAGGTTTTGAAAAATATCTTTAAAAGCAAAACCAATTGCAACCGAACCAATACCTAGCGCGCCGATTAATTTGGCTGGTGTAAATCCTGGAATAGCAACAACCATAGCGATCATAAAGCCAATAAACAGAATAAGTGCCCCACCTATCCGCTGAAACACTTTCACCAAGTTTTGATGACGCACGCGCGCGCCTAAGGTTTTATGCACGACTTTTTTGAAAATAATCGACAACAGCCAAAAAATCCCCAACACAATGAGCGCCGCCACAAAATATGGAATGCGCTCAATAAAGCCACTTGCCAAGTCTTGCGTGGTATAGACCACTTGTTGATAGATGGTTACACCATCGGTTAGCGTATTCGATATGCGACTCACGTCGGGGGTGGGCATAAAGGGTTGCTCCTATTACTGTTTTAGCGCGTGTTTAAAGGAATAAATAAATGAACATCTCACTGCTGTTTTACCAGTTATGACATCAAATCAGCTTGTACGATTTCGATCCAGTAGCCATCAACGTCCTTGATAAAGGCAATGTTTTTCATGCTGCCATCTTCTGGACGTTTTTTGAACTCGACATCGTTCTTATCAAACCAAGCGATGGCTTCATCTAGGTTCGGTACGCTAAAACAAATGTGTCCAAAGCCTTGAGGGTCTTGGTTACCATCATGATAGCTAAAGTCAGCTTTTGTCTCCGTGCCATAATTATGGGTTAGCTCTAAGATACCGCGTTGACGGAACGCAAAGATTTCTAAATCATCACCAGCAGGCAGATTCTCACGCTCACTCTCGGTCAATTTTGCCAAGAAATACAGATCAAACTCCATATCAGGGAATTTTTTGACCGCAAGCAACGTCATACCCAATACACCTGTATAAAATTCCAAGGATTTTGCAGGATCTTTGACGCGTAGCATGGTGTGATTGAAAGTAAAGCCTGTCGTTTGTGCTGAAATCGACTGCACACCATCTGCACTTATGCTGCTCGCAGGCTGTGCGATGGTTGCGTTATTATTATTAGATGGAGTAGACATAATTATCCCAATATAATTTAGAAAATGCAGTTATAAATAAGCGAATCACGATGATCGCAATTCGCTTGGTTCTTTCATCATAATAAAAATTGGCAAAATAATTGATAGGGTTTTGTAAGAATATGAACAGAGTATGTTCATATTTACAGATATATTAGCCGTCTAAGAACCTTACCTTACCCGTCTCTAGGTCATACTCAGCACCAACAACAAGTAGCTGTCCACTATTGGTCAAGTCCTCTAGTGCACGCGATCCATGTCTGAGCTGACTCACTGACATGCGCACGTTGGCACGGATAGAACGATCAACCAGCTCATCGGCATCGACGTCTTGACCATTGGCTGTTGCCAGTTCGTGCAAGTTATAAACACTTGGGCGAATACGATCAACGATCGATTGCAAATTAGGTGAATAGTTCTGCTCAGGATTAATCAGTGTCTCAACGCAGGCTGTAACAGCACCGCATTTTGAATGTCCAAGGACAACCACCAACTGCGTACCGAAGGCTTCGGCCGCAAACTCAATTGAGCCAATCTGTGATGGCGCCACCACATTGCCGGCCACACGTATGACAAACAAATCCCCCAAGCCTTGATCAAAGACAATCTCAACAGGTACTCGTGCGTCCGAGCAGCCCAAAATAATGGCCAAGGGATTTTGATCCTTGACCAATTCTGGGCGACGCTGCATATATTCATCGGTACTGGTGAGACTATCCACGTAGCGGGCGTTACCTTCTTTTAAAAGCTCAAGGGCTTCTTGACCTGTTGTTGGACGTATATCAGTAGGCATGAGAGATCCTTTATTATCAATAATATGAGAGTTATAAACGGCTTTTCACACATGTATGCAGACATCGAAGTGCGAGCAGATACTAACCTAGCAGACTCATTATGTTTGTCAGCCATACCGTGATTGTATAGGAATAGAGGCCAAAAAACGGTAAAAAATTTTGTTTAAATGTCGTTATACACCAACCTATAACTGTAAAAATATAGCCGTAACCATCGCTGCTATGACGGTACGACTCGCGTAACTTATAACGAACTTGCACTGATTTATATCACGGGTTTGTTATAATACGCAGCAATCAGGCAGCAATTAGACAGTAATCAAGTCGTGCTTACGCTCCTGCCAGTTTTTTGATGACATCGAGATACCTTGATGGCTGCATTGATTTACTGCTCTGATCTATTGGACGCTTAGGAACAGATATTATGACCGACCCATCGCCAAACACGCACAAAACCTCTGCGTCACCTCAAAATGACAAGACGTTGCTGCAACTAAATGGTATCAAAAAAACCTACGATCAAACCGAGGTTTTAAAAGACATCAACCTTGATATCAAGCACGGCGAATTTTTGACCTTGCTTGGGCCCTCAGGCTGTGGCAAAACGACATTGCTGCGCTTGATTGCGGGTTTTGAGCAGCCAAATGCGGGGACAATCTATCTAGATGGCGTACAGATGGCAGGCTTATCCGCTGACAAGCGTCCAGTCAATACCGTGTTTCAGCAGTACGCGTTGTTTCCACATATGAGCGTCGCCCAAAATGTCGCGTATGGATTAAAGCTAAAAAAAGTACCAAAAGACGAGATTCAAGCGCGCGTTAGCGAGATGCTGGCCATGGTGCAGTTGGAGCATTTGGCCAATCGCAAACCGCAAGATTTATCTGGTGGGCAGCAGCAGCGCGTGGCGATCGCCCGTGCGGTGATCAATCGACCCAAGCTTCTCCTGCTCGATGAACCCCTATCCGCACTCGATCACAAGCTACGCTTGCAAATGCAGTCTGAGCTTAAGCGCTTGCAACGTGAGCTGGGCATTACCTTTGTCTTTGTCACGCATGATCAAGAAGAAGCGCTATCGATGTCAGACCGCATTGCCGTGATGAAAGACGGTACATTCCAGCAAATCGGTACGCCTATCGAGATTTACGAGACCCCTGCCAACTTGTTTACTGCCAAGTTTATCGGTGAGACCAATCTGTTTAAAGCTGAGGTCAAGGGTGTCTATCCAGACCTTCCCGATCGCGATGGCAAAGTGACCAATGGACGCATCGAAGTCGAAGTCTGTGAGGCTCAAGCGCAAGAAGGACCAACAACGCTACGTAACTTGCGTCGTCCTAATTTTGCCAATGATGTACAAGTGGGCGACATCGTTAATTTACTACTTCGTCCCGAAGATCTGCGAATATATGATCCAAAAGATAACGAGCATAGCGGACTATTTGGACGGGTCATCGAGAGTAATTATAAAGGCAGTACGTTAGACTCGATTATTGAGTTGGCAAATGGCCATATCATCAAGGCTTCTGAGTTTTTTGATGAAGACGACCCAAGCTTTGATTACAAACTAAACGAAGGCGTCAAAGTCTCATGGGTCGATGGCTGGGAGTGGGTATTGCCAGAAGACGCTGACCCTACAAACAAGGCGACTGCACAAAAGGATGGTAGCTGATGGCCCGCAACCACTTAGGCAGCAAAAGTCCGTTTCGTACGGCAACGCTCTGGCTGATCTGGGGTTGGCTACTGGTATTTGCACTATTACCAAACATATTGGTCATTGCTGTCAGCTTTTTAACCCGTGATAGCAGCGCCTTTATTAGCTTGCCTGTCAGTATTGACAGCTATGTGCGCATGGTTGATCCGTTATATTTTGAGGTCTTCGTTCATTCATTATGGATGGCAGGTATCACAACGGTTATCTGTCTACTGCTAGGCTACCCTTTTGCGTGGCTCGTATCTAAGGTAAAAGTGCGATGGCAGCCGTTACTCATGCTGCTGTTGATCCTGCCCTTTTGGACCAACTCTTTGGTGCGTACTTATGCGCTAAAACTGCTCTTTGCGAATAATGGCTTGATTAATAAGTCACTGCTGGCAATCGGTGCCATTGATGCTCCTATCGATATTTTATATACGCAAGGCGCGGTGATTGCAGGCCTAACTTACTTATTATTTCCGTTTATGGTACTGCCGTTATATGCCGTGTTTACCGATTTGCGCAATGACATGCTGCTCGCCTCGCAGGATTTGGGCGCAACTAAAACACAGACCTTTTGGCATGTGGTCCTGCCATTAACGACGCCGGGGATTATCTCTGGGGTGCTGCTCGTGCTCTTGCCTGCGATGGGTATGTTTTATGTGGCGGATATTTTGGGCGGCTCTCGCAATTTGTTGGTCGGTAACATCATCAAAAACCAGTTTTTGGACGCCCGTGACTGGCCGTTCGGTGCGGCTGCTAGTGTGTTATTGACAGTGGCAATGGCGGTATTATTACTAGCCTACCGTGCCAGTAGTCGCCGCATTGGCAAGACTGACTTTAACGAGGTGGCCTAATGTCTTATTCGCGTACACTCAGGATTGGCAGTATCGCTGCTAAAGGCTATCTCGGTCTGATTTATACTTTGTTATATCTACCCATCATTGTTTTGGTGGTGATGTCATTTAACAAGTCAAAAATCGGCTACAACTGGGGCGGTTTTAGCCTAAAGTGGTACGAATCGCTGTTTAACAACCAAGCGATGCTCGATGCGTTTTGGCATTCTATTGTCTTGGGGCTAGTCGCGGCTACCGTTTCGACTCTTATAGGGACGCTCACTGCCCTCGCCTTACATCGTTATAACTTTCGCGGTAAAGGCTTGCTAAACGGGCTGCTGTTTGTGCTGATGATGTCGCCTGAGATTGTATTGGCTATCTCTTTGCTCGCCCTGTTTTTGTTGATTGGTTTGCAGCTAGGGTTTGTCTCATTGCTACTGGCGCACATTACTTTTTGCCTACCCTTTGTTGTGATTACTGTCTTTGCGCGATTGAGTAGTTTGGATGAGCGTTTGATGGAAGCGGCACGTGATTTGGGTGCTAACGAATCAACGATGGTACGCACGGTATTGATCCCCGTTATCTTGCCAGCGGTCATGGCAGGTTGGTTACTCGCCTTTACTTTATCGCTTGATGATGTGGTGGTATCGACCTTTGTCACAGGGCCTAGTTATGAGATTTTACCGCTGCGTATTTATTCTATGGTGCGCGTCGGTCTCAAGCCAGAAGTCAACGCGATAGGTACGTTATTATTGGTTGCCTCGCTAGTATTGGTAGTCATCTCACAGTTACTATTGCGCAAGCGCTAAACGTTGATTATTTATTAACTTCTCACTAGTAGCAGACTATGAGTGAAAGTCAGCTCCATATTGACTATAATGAATTTTTCTCACCTTAGCGGTTAGGTACTATTATGCTTGAGCTTCGTCATCTTAATACATTAACCGCGCTACGAGCGCATGGTTCACTTGCAGCAGCGGCCGATGAGCTACACGTCACTGCTTCTGCCGTTTCACACCAATTAAAAGAGCTAGAGAACTATTACGACATCAGCTTAGTCAATCGTCGAACTCGCCCGCTCAGCTTCACGCCTGCGGGCAAAACAGTATTGGCATTGGCAGATAGTATCTTGCCGCAAGTAACCCGTACCAAATCCAACCTCAAACGCTTAGCGCACGGTCAAGCTGGTCGATTGCGACTGGCATCAGAGTGCCATAGTTGTTTTGATTGGCTCATGCCGATACTCAATCACTATCGCCGTGAGTGGTCAGATGTCGAGCTGGACTTTGCGACAGGCTTTGAGCCTGAGCCGCATCATCTATTGATGGAGGGCGATATCGATTTGCTCATTACCACCAGTGACTTACCAATAGACGGTATCAGCTATCAGCCATTGTTTGAGTATGAGAGTCGCTTGGTACTATCGCCAACACATGATTTGGCAGCACAGAAATTTATTGAACCAGATGATTTGACCAACGAGACCTTAATCGCTTATCCAGTGGAAGCCAAGCGCCTCGATATCATTGCCAATTTTATGACGCCAGCACAAGTGAGCTTTGATAGTGTTCGTACGACAGAGCTGACCGCAATGTTGATTCAGTTGGTCGCGAGCGAGCGCGGTGTGGCAGCATTGCCTGATTGGGTGGTTGCTGAATATGAGAAAAAAGGCTGGGTCGTCTCGCGACCATTAGGTGATGGCGTACATTGTCAGCTTTATGCTGCAACCCGCACCTCAAGTAAAGATATAGCATACATGCAAGGGTTTGCGAATTTATTGGAAGGGATCGTAAAGCCAGTTTAATACTCCACTGCTTATTACATTTTTTGATTATAAAATACCGTCCGCTTTCTTACGTTGTGGTAGGTGTTAGGAAAACTGATGGTACCCTAGTGAGGACTTGAATCTTTGGCTGTAGGCTAATGGTATCAACGTTTTAACTCGCTGAAATAGTCACAGTGTACTTCATGGTGTACTTACAATATATACTCTATTCATGTTCGGTGCGCTATACAGGCATCGAACTGCTAGTGCTAGACAGGAAATTAATTAATATAAAACTCATAGCACAGTATTATCGAGCTGTATGATTAAAATCTCCCAAGTTAATTCCTACGAGATTAACGGCAGGGGCCACTTATCAGTTGACCTAAACTAGTATCAAATGTATCGAAGGACTTTCTTCATTTCGAATAGACTTAGCATTAACATATTTAATAGCAAGAAAAAAAATATTTATAATTATGTCGTTCTCGTAAGGAAAGTTTTTAATCGTTAGGTTTAACACTTCATTTTCTCCTATAGTAACCTCCGACATGCCGTATTCTGGATAGCGTATGTCACCTAAGCAATCAATTAAGGCATGAATATTAGCACCATAAAAATCTGGAAAACCAAAAGCATGCTTTAATTTTATGTGCATCTTGTCCGCTGTATCAACATCTTTAAAATCTATAACCATTTCCATATATTATCACCATTTTTTTTAATTATACCTCAAGAGAACCAGCTATTTCACCCTTCAAACCTATTAACATATTACTTAAAACAGATTGGTATAATGGAACCACTTATAACAGACCATTGAACGATTAATATCTATCAACGCCTACAAAACCAACTTAAAGAAATAAAAGCCAAGCGCGGTTGCTAATAATGTCAATCCAACATGCAAACCGATGAGCGCTAAGCCTGCCAGCAGCCGCCCATCATGAATAAAGCCAAATACTTCTGCACTGAACGTACTAAAGGTAGTTAACCCACCCAAAAAGCCAGTAATCACAAAGACACGCACATGATCAGATAGATTGCTTCCCATACGCTCAAACCACACCAGCGCAAGCCCAATTAGAAGCCCGCCCAGTATGTTAGCGCTCAGAGTCCCAAGTGGTACCCAACTATTTAAAGCATTGAAACGCGAGAGCCACGCTCGCAGGCAAGCACCAAATGCTGCTCCCAGACCAATAGCAAGCCACTGCATAGACTGTCCTTAGTTCAAATAGGTTTGGTGGACAAAAAGCTCAATTATACGGCTGGTAACTCTGTCATTGGCCAGCGCGGAATACAGCTAACGGCCAAGTCATCAGACTGTCCTGCCTGCAAGCGCTCAAACCCTGCATAAGCAATCATCGCGCCATTGTCTGTACACAGCGCGGGCGGTGCATAGTGGACCGTAGCATTGATCCTAGCCAGCTCTGCCTCTAGCATCTCGCGCAGATGCGTATTGGCACTGACACCGCCTGCAATGACCAGACGGCTCATATCTGCTTGCTTGAGTGCTTTAACACATTTTTTCACTAGTGTATCGACCACTGCATGTTGGAAGCTCGCGGCGATATCCGCACGAACTTGCGGATCACTATCCGAGCCATCGGTGTCTTTGATCAGATTATGTACCGCTGTTTTCATACCACTAAATGAAAAGTCCAAACCTCGATGAAGCATCGGTCTTGGCAGTGCGTAAGCATCAGGATTGCCAGTTTCTGCCAGTTTGGCAATATTAGGGCCACCGGGATAAGGCAAGCCCAGCATCTTAGCAGCTTTATCAAAGCACTCGCCCGCCGCGTCATCTATCGACTCACCCAATATCTCATACTGTCCCACACCATGAGCGGCAATAAGTAAGGTATGACCGCCAGAGACTAACAGCGAGACAAATGGAAAGGCGGGTGGATTGGCGCCCATAAGCGGCGCGAGCAAGTGCCCTTCCATATGATGAATACCGATGGCAGGAATACCCAAACCATAGGCTAAGCTACGCCCAAATAATGCGCCAGTCATTAACGCACCGATGAGGCCTGGACCTTTGGTAAAGGCGATCGCATCAATCTCGCTCTTTTTCATGTCACACTGCTCAAGCAGCTCGTTGAGTAAGGGCACAAGCTTACGAATATGATCACGACTGGCAAGCTCAGGTACAACGCCGCCATAGAGCGTATGCAGCTCAATCTGTGAGTACAGTACTTGCCCAACCAACCCTTGATTGTCACTATTGATCTGCTCGCTATCAAAGATCGCCAGCCCAGTTTCATCACAAGACGTCTCTAAACCCAATACCTTCATACTTTTGCCTTTATGCTTTCGTTTTCGGACCATTTTTTGCCGCGCTTTTATTGTATATCACTTTAAAATTTTGAGTAGCGAATCAAATCAGCTTCGCACAGCTAGTCATATTGTTAAAATCGATAGTAATAAAAAACGCGCATAAAAAAGCCGCCATTGTTAGTCACAATGACGGTCAGTTTAACAAATTTCAATGACTGATATCGTCTATATATACCGTATCAGCTTACTGACGCGAGCATATAATCAACAGCGGCTTTGACTTGTGCCTCACTGACACCATCTACCGCTTGTGCTGGCATTTTATTGAAGCCCTTAGCAGAGTGCATATACAGCGTTTCTTTATCTTTGGTCAAACGAGTCGCCCAAGCGGCTGTGTCACCATATTTCGGTGCATTCAATAGACCCGCTGTATGGCAAACCTTACAGTTTGACTCGTAAAGTTTAGCACCAGCATCTGCAGCGAACACTTCAGGCTCAGCGGCAACGGCAGGCTCTTCTTCAACCACCATATCGGCAGACTCAGATTCAACCATAGATTCAGGCACCGTAGCTTCAGATTCTGTTGCAACTGTTTCTTCAACACTCGTCGCAGCAGGTTCGTTGGCTGCGGTAGACGCTTCCGTAGTCGCGTTATCACCACTACAAGCGCTCAATACTAATAACACACTCAGACTGATGACAGATAAGCTCAGTCTCTTTATGTGCCGCTGTATATCAATCATGACCTTACCTTTATTTGATGCGTCTGTGGCCAAATTTTTTATAGCAGTTCATAGACTCGCAATATTATATTACGAGTCTAATTAAAGGCTTATTCAGCAGGTGTTGCCATATCGGCGCTGTCAGTGGCAGCAGGCGCAGCCGCGGTATCAGCACTATCCGCTTCAGTATCGCCTGTTATTTCTTGCTCAACACTCATCGCTTCAGATTCAGTCGCACCTGCTTCATCAGCTGCCGTCGCATTGTCTGCCACTGCAGTTGCAGAAGTCTCCGGAAACTCCATGTCTTCTGCTTCAGGGGCATTTGCGCGTGCTAGCTCAGCCGCTTCATCTACCATATCGATCGCCAATACTTCTTCATGCTCTTCGCCGCCGCTACAAGCACTCACGCCCGCACCCAACGCCACGATAAAAGCTGTGCTCAACACCGTGTTCAATACTGTTTTTTTCATTCCAACATCCTCAATAAAATACGCACAAAACGGTTTATATGCTTATTAGGGTCTGTTTGATATTCAAATATGGCGCTGGCAGTCACTATTTTTTAGACAATATGTAGTGAAATGGTTGACGCCTAGTCATTCTAGGCTAAACCGTTTCGCCATATAGTGGCAAAAAAGAGTACTGCCCTAAAAGGCTGATGCTAAATTACCCCAAACGTTGTTGAAACCCTAGCTAAGGTCGCGACATTATCGTCGGTTTTCGCCTAGTTTGGTGCCATTTTAGCCATCAGCAGCCCTAATAATTGAATATCAAACAGACCCTATAATATGGGAAATATCATAGCATAAACTCCCACTAAACCGTTATAGACCGTAGGGACTTTTTATTGACCGTAAAATTTGTGTTTTGACGTCACTCAAAATAAGACTGTTTAGTTTAAATACCGCTCTAAACGAGTGATAAATAGACAATAAACCGTTAAAATCATTGACTTTGTTGATATTTTTTATTAAAATACCTGCCCTTACGCCAATGCGTGAGAATTGTCCTAGTTTGAGCTGATGCCTGTAATCTTGAGATATTACGGCTAAATACTAACACACAGCCAAACTAATGCCCTTATATCTCATCCTAATCGAGGAGTCTTCATGCCTGCAGTTAAGGTTAAAGAAAACGAACCAGTTGATATCGCTATCCGTCGTTTCAAGCGCGCTTGTGAAAAAGCTGGTGTATTATCAGACGTACGTAAGCGTGAGTTTTATGAAAAACCAACGCAAGTACGTAAGCGCAAAAAAGCTGCTGCCGTAAAGCGTTATAAGAAGAAATTACAACGCGAAACTATTCGTACTACTCGTATGTACTAATCAATAATCTGATTAGTTAAGTACAAGTGCTACACTAACGCCACTGTTATCCATCGATATCAGTGGCGTTTTTTATGCTACAATTTTCGTTGTTACTGCTGACGCAATTTTTTATTAAAGCCCGCTCTCAGCAGGTTTTACCCCAAAAAAACTCATTAAACAGTACCTAACAAATAGCATTTAACAAACGAATAAGGATAATAGCAGTGAGCCAACTTAAACAGACGTTATCAGACAACATCAAAGTTTCAATGAAAGCTCGTGAGCTTGAGCGTGTCAAAATACTGCGCAACGTACAGTCAGTGGTCAAACAAATTGAGATTGATCGTCAAACAGAGCTTGATGACGCGCAAGTATTAGAAGTGCTACAAAAGCAGCTCAAACAACGTCAAGAGTCGCTCACTATTTTTACTGAAAATGGCCGTGATGATTTGGCGACCAAAGAGCAGTTTGAAATTGATATTATCAATGAGTTTATGCCGCAGCAAATGAGTCATGATGAAATCATGACATTGGTCAACGCTGAAATCGCAGAGCAAGGTGCCACTTCTATGCGTGATATGGGCAGCGTGATGGGTGTACTGAAAAACAAGACCGCTGGTCGCGCTGATCCTGCGTTGATCTCTAAAATGGTTAAAGACGCGTTACAAGGCTAATTTTTCATTTTGGGTAGCAAACGGTATATGAGCTGCTATTACTGAGAATGATGTCGTCAAGCGCACCCGTTATTGTACAAAAAACTGACTATTTACAAACCGCCTAAGGCTCAAAGTCTTTGGCGGTTTTTATTGCTTTGATTTCTGCATTGATATTGGCTAGCAACGGGCGCGCACTATTGCTTTGTGCTGTGGCTTGTAGGTTTTCAGTCAATTGCTTGGCCTGCGTCAGTGATGTCAGCGCACTCTCATAGCGCCCATTCCAAAGTTGATCATAACTGCGATAACGCAACGCGTTGATCGTTGCAATATTAGCCAGTTGTGGTGACGTTGCAGTTTTAGCGAGCTTTTCATTAGCAAGCTGCAGACTTTGCCATGCATAGCGATCGCTTGGTTGTTGCTCTGTGAGTGGTTTTAGCAGTGCTTGTGCCCTTGATGGCTGATTGCTATTGGTCAGTGCTTCCGCCAAATATAGGCGTAAGTCACGGCGCTCAGGATACAGACGCTGCTGACTCTCTAAAATATCTGCGGCTTGTTGCCATTTGCCTTGTTCACTTAAAAGCTGACTATGAGTAATCGATAGCAAAGGTTCTAGGCTTTGACGCTGCGTATTTGGGAGTTTATGTATCTCAGCCAATACCTCATTAGCCTCTTTGATGCGCTGCTGTTCTCCATACCAGCTCATTAAAGCAAGTTTGGCACCCAGACTATTCTTAGCAGCGGTTGTGAGCGTCACTTCAGAAGCATGTTTGCCAGTAATTTGTACACGCCAATAGAGCAAATCAAACAAGGCTTGATGGCGCTGCTGCTGGCTCAATGACAGTGTGGGATACTGCCCAGCACGGCTCTGCGACTCACTCAGTCGCTCATCACTGAGTGGGTGCGAGCGCACAAAGCTTGGTAAAAAGCGATTTTCAACCTGATTGAGCTGGCTTTGTTGATTCATCGTGGCAAAAAATCGTGGCATTGCCCTAGGGTCATAGCCTGCCTGAGTCATGATTTGCATCCCTACTCGGTCAGCCTCGCGCTCGTTGTTACGGCTAAAAGCCATGCTGCTATTCATAGAAGCTGTCTGGCTACCCGCCATTACAGCCGCCGCCGCATCACCATCGACTGCTGATGCGGCAATCGCAGCCAACATACCGCCTACTTGCATCAGTAAGGCTTTTTTGCGCTCGTCTGCGCTGTGCTCATAGTGCCGTTGACTGATGTGCGCGACTTCATGGGCGATGACACTTGCCAACTCATCCATACTTTTGGCGGCCAATATCGTCCCTGTATTGATCCCGATGACTCCACCAGGTGCGGCAAAGGCATTGATGCTAGGATTATCAAGGATAACTAAGCCAAGTGGTGCTTGCTGACGGGCTTGGGCATTCAATCGCCATGTCATGTCTTTTACCGTCTCTTGCACCCAAGGGTCGTGCTCCATTTTGACACGACCATTGATGTTCTGTAACGACCACTCACCCAGCATTTTGTTTTGATACTGCTCAGCAAAGCTCAGTCCTTGCCCGCGCAAATTGGGTAGCTCTAACGATTGTGACTCTACTGTTTTCCATGAATGATTGGCAAATGGCATAGCTTGGCTGTCATCACCATCCTTGCTATGAGCACTTGTAGCGATTACCAGCAGTGTCACTGATAGTCCGATTTTGATACTATTTGAAAAAGATAAAACCACAGATTTGCGGCTATCTGTTTGCCCAAATAGTTTAGATAGCGAGCTTTCCGACAGCTTATTTAACGAATGGCTGGTGGCTTTAGCAAGTCGTGGCGGTCTATTAGCGTGGTACAAATTCGTATCCTATCAGATTGTTGACGACGTCTTTTTGACTATACGAGCTTGTTTGTATAAGGTCAATTCTACTATGTGCTTAGCTACCAATCACTCAGCCACCCGTCACGATTGTGCAACATGACTGTGTGATTCTAATGAACCGAACATGACGTTGATTATATTCAAATGCAATTATACATCGGCTATTTGGTATAATGGCTAAACACAATAATAGTAAGCTCATGGTTGCCGTAAATATATTTACGGTAATCAAGAATAATTGTTAGAGCCTTTTTTGATAAAAAAACCAAAATATTGATACTTGTAAGGTTTGTATTATGTCCGCTGATAGCCAATTACCAATTAAACGTGCATCACACTCTATTTACTTATCAGCGAGCTTATCCGATCCAGAGCAGCAAGAGATCAGTCATCTGTTAGACTTATTGCCAGTAGAGAATGGTGGCTCAGATGTTGACACTGAGACGAAAACAGATAAAGAGCAACCTTTACTAAATATCAAGCGTTTAGTCGATGGTCGCGGGCTTGCATGCCCAATGCCACTGTTGAAAACCAAAGTTGCGTTACGTGATGTAGCCGCTGGTGAATCATTATATGTGGTCGCGACGGATCCTAATTCGCAAGCTGATATCACAGCGTTTTGTCGTCAGAGTCAGCAAACACAGACAAACGACTACTTAGCGTTAATCGTCAACGAAGTTACTGATTTGTCAGGCAATAGCACATCATTGCAGCGTTTCGCTACAATATATCACTTCATCATTACCAAAACTGATAGCAACTAAACGCTGCTGTCCTTTACAATTACAACTATAGAGATTTTTATCTGACTATTTGCTTAACTATTTAACCAAGGTCAAGAATATGGCTACTACTACTTCTGATGCTGCGAATGCGAATAAAAAAGACAGCACAGCTCCTATAAAAAACGATGCGCGCGATGCTGCACTAAAGGCAGCTGCACAGCGCCCACCTTATGACGCCAGTACGTTAGAGAATACCAGTACACGTGATTTGGTGCCGGCAATGCCAACCCATTTGTCAGCGCCAGGGGTCAATTTGGGTGCGTACATTAATACTGTTCATCAAATCCCTATCTTGACTACTGTACAAGAGCAAGAACTCGCCCATCGCTATTATGATGAAGGCGATGTTGAAGCAGCACGTCTGCTGGTGATGTCGCATCTGCGTTTTGTTATTCATATTGCACGTAGCTACTCAGGTTATGGACTGCCACAAGCTGATTTAATCCAAGAAGGTAATCTGGGACTGATGAAAGCGGTCAAACGTTTCGATCCCAATAAAGGTGTGCGCTTGGTGTCTTTTGCTGTACATTGGATCAAAGCTGAAATTCACGAATTTGTCATCCGTAACTGGCGCATCGTAAAAGTCGCAACCACCAAAGCACATCGCAAGTTATTCTTTAACTTACGTAGTTTAAAGAAAACCAATAATCAGCTCACGCTAGAAGAAGCAGACGCAATTGCCAAAGACTTGAATGTTACGCGCAAGCAAGTGCTAGAGATGGAGTCGCGCCTGACCTCTTATGATGCCTCATTTGAAGCACAGTCAAGTGACGATGATGATGGTCGTTATGCACCGCAGCTGTTTTTGGAAGATGGCATTGATCCTGCTGAACAGTTGGAAGAAGAAGACTGGGAAGAAAACAACTCATCAGCGTTGATCGCTGCTATGGGGACATTAGACGACCGTTCACGCGATATCGTTGAGCAGCGTTGGCTCTCTGAGCAAAAGTCCACTTTGCACGAGCTAGCAGCGGTTTACTCTATCTCGGCTGAACGTGTCCGTCAGATCGAAAAAAACGCGATGGACAAAATCCGCGATGCCATGACCATTGATAGCGTGATCTTGCCAGATGACATTCAGTAGCTCTAAAAAAATACGAGTTTTGCCATGCTAAACTGGATCGGTATTGCCGCAATTAATATGGCTATTGCTGTCGCTTTGGGTGCATTTGGTGCTCATGGTTTAGAAAGCATGGTCAGTGCACAACAGCTTGAATGGTGGCATACCGCGACGCTGTATTTGTTCATACATGCGCTGGGTCTATTAGTCGTGGGCCTACTGATACGCTTAAAATATACCACTCAAACTACGGCTTGGTTATTGCAAATCGGTATTATTATATTTGCCGGTAGTCTGTATGCTATGACGCTTGGGGCACCGCGCTGGTTTGGTGCGATTACGCCCATTGGCGGGGTTCTTATGATTGCAGGTTGGTTGTGGCTTGCTATCTCTACATTTCGACTTGAGAGCTCAATGGATTAATCCATTCTACTCATACTTGCCGAAAATTGATTGATGTTATGAGTATAGATACAAATAGTCGCCTATAAGATTCAAAGCACCTATATTTCGATTAATACAAGAGGACGGCTAATATAAGGAATTTCAAATTATTAAGGAGGATTGTATATGAGCACCATTAGTGTTAATGGTAAAAACTTACAAACCACTCATCAGACAGTACAATTAGTCATCAATGAACTTGGACTCAGTCAAGGACGCTATGCCGTCGAAGTAGATGGTGACCTGATACCAAAAAGTGAGCTGGCTCAATTGCGTATTGAAGAGGGTATGAATATAGAGGTAGTACAGGCTGTGGGCGGAGGCTGATTTTTTATATTTCAGTCTGTCATTAGTTTTTATTAATTATGAAGTCTTAACCGCATCATTAGAGAAGTACTAAAAAAGACCTCAACGTGTCAAACGTTCGAGGTCTTTTTTCTTTTGTAAATCACCAATGAATGAAATAGCTGTTTGTCAAATTTCTTATTTTTTAGCTTGTTCAGACGCTCTTGATGATCTGATTGCCTACTTAATCAACGTGATTCAAACGTATCATTAAGCTGCTGGTACTGCTTCAGCAGGAGTGGTGTCTTGATAGCGCTCATCACGCCCAGCACCCTGAGTCTTTTTGCGCTCTTGACGGGTTTTGTACTTGCGTACTTGTCTATCAAGTTTGTCTGCCATCTCGTTAATGGCTTTATACATATCATCTTCTAATGCTTGGACAAACATTTCTTGACCTGAGACGCGCATAATTGCTTCAGCTTTATGGCTTTTTTTACCGCCATCATTTGCGCCGCTATTGTCTAGTGATAATATCACTTTAATACTCTGTATCTGATCAAAGTGTCGCTCTACTTTTTCAAGCTTTTCACGAACTGCTGTGTCCATAGCTTCGGTAACACTGATATGGTGACCACTGATAGAAACATTCATATTATTGTCCTTGTATTTGTAACTTACATTCAACAGATGAAGTCGCATTCCTGCTCTTATCATCCTGCCTTACCAATAATTCATCTAATGCCTCTAGTAAGATTTCGACGTATCCTTTTATCGTCTCCTTTATTCATTATAAGTAAATACTATAGATTGGCACTTAGATTTCGTTGTTGGTATGACTCTAATTTGTCATGAAAGAGAGATAGTAGCAAGACGTTAAATTGTAATTAAGTGTAACAATACCTGTTGTTTCTATCATGTTTCTATATAATCAAAAAATTTTATTTTTTATATCTTGCTACAGAAATATCAATGATTACTCAATATCTTTATAGATAGCTGTATTTAAACGATTAATACTTCTGTTTGCGCTGAGTGGATGAGCCAATATTCATGGCTTCACGATATTTGGCAACGGTTCTTCTGGCAATATCGATACCGTCTGCCAATAACTCTTTTTGAATACGGCTATCCGATAGCGGTTTTTTGGGATCTTCATCAGCGATTAGCTTTTTAATCATGGCACTGATGGCCGTTGATGAGATATCGCCATCCGAACTGCTGACGTGAGAAGAAAAAAAGTGCTTTAGTGAAAATAGTCCTTGCGGTGTCAAAATCGTCTTACTGGTAGTGAGACGTGAAACGGTGGACTCGTGTAAATCCACTTCTTCTGCGATTGCCTTTAGGATAAGTGGTTGCATGGCCGTCGCACCGTGCTGCAAAAACTCCTGCTGATAACGCACAATACTGGTTGCTACTTTTAATAGGTTTTGGTTACGCTCTTCAATACTGCGGATAAAGAGGCGCGCATCGGTGAGGTTTTCGCGTAGATATTGGTTGTCCGGGCTGTCATCACCGCGTTTGACTAAATTGGCATATTCTTGGTTGACCCGCAGCTTCGGCAAGGTATCAGGATTGAGGCGTACATGCCAACCATCTTCTAGTGCCTCAGCATTGGTAGTGGCTTTACGACTCCTAATAGGTGTGACTAACACATCTGGAATATCGTAACTGTCGGGCTGCTGGGTATAATCAGGCTGGTTGATCTGAAAGAGTAATCCGGGTGAAGGGTTTAAGGTACGCAGTAAGGTAAGCGCAGGGGTGATTTTCTCAGGGGCAAGTCCTGTCCGTTCAGTAAGCGCTTTGATATTGTTACTGACTAGATGCTCGCCCGCCGTTAGCAGCGCTTTTGCTTCTTCAAGATATTGGGTATTGGCATCTAGCTTGGACAATTGAATCGCTAGACACTCACTCAAATGACGTGCGCCAACGCCAATCGGATCGCAAGATTGAATCATACGCAACACGGCCATGACCTCGTCGTACTCAACGCGTTCATCCCACTGATAAAAGTTGGCCATGGTATCAAAGCTCTGTAGCAACTCATCGATATCAATTCGTATGAAACCCATGTCATCCATAGAGTCCATCAAATACTCTGCAATCAGGGTGTCCGCTTCTGATAGACGCTTAAAATTGAGCTGCCAACGTACGTGATCTTGGATAGTCGACGAAGTACCGCCCTGATAACTATCAAAATCCTCATCGCCTCTATTATTGCCTGCGCCTGTTGATGTCGAAGCGTAATTATCTTTATCAAAGCTGCTAGCATCGAAGCTATCAGTGTCAAAACTGCTGTCACTATCCATCGCCCCGTCATCAATACTAGATTGCTGCAGTTTCTCCCAACTGTCAGTGCTATCGTCACCATAGTCTGTATGGTTATCAGATCCTGCGCTAGATGCGTCACTGCTGCTTTGGTTCCAGCTATCAAGTGTTAATGACTCACTTAGCTCATCTGCTCTATCGTCACGGTTACTCTCGTACTCGTCATCATCTTCTTCGATACGTTCAAGCAGCGGATTACTATCCAGTTTGGCTTGAACCTCTTGTGCGAGCTCAAGACTAGAGAGCTGCAGCAATTTAATGGCTTGCTGCATTTGCGGTGTCAGTTTTTGTGAGGTGCTTAGCGTGCTCGCCAATCCGAATGACATACTCATGGGCGGCTTATTACACTCCAATTTTGGTGATATTATATTTATTTTGCCAATTGAGGCCGTGACATAACCTAATCAGGACATGACGATAGCATTTTTTGTGACAATTTTGCTACGATAATTTATATTCTACCCAGATACGATTGGTATGTTTCTTATATAAACCTATCACTTTTATCTCAATAGCCAACCAATAAATATGAATGGCCTGTTCACGATCATCAAAATTTTATTATAAAAATAACGTAATGAGCGACCATCAATACTCAACATTTACGGAGAATATTGTCATGCATGACCAAACAAATATCCCTCAATTTAGCACAGCTGCCATTCAAATGAACAGTCAGCAAGACATCGATAGCAATTTAGCGAATATAAAAGCGGCGATCATTGATGCCAAATCGCAAGGTGCTGAACTCGTTGTCGTACCTGAAAACTGCTGTAGCATGGGCCAGCAGTTTGCGACTGCAGAGCGTTTTGACGCGCTCTCAGCGACGATGGCAGAGTATGCCCGCACTCATAATATATATCTACTGGCAGGCTCACTGCCTTGCCCTTATCGGCCTGATGGCATGGTCGTTCCTGATGGTCGGCTACGCCAAGTTAGTCAGTTGTTTGCGCCAGATGGGTCGCGAGTGGCTCGCTACGACAAGATCCATCTGTTCACCGCGACCGTGGCCGACAAGCAAGGCAGCTACAATGAAGCGGCGACGTTTGAGCCGGGCACGCAGACCGTGGTTGCGCCTCTTGAGTCCGGCGACACTGTCTATCAGTTGGGTATGATGGTCTGTTTTGATTTGCGTTTTCCTGCTCTAGCGCAGCGCTTACGTCAAGCAGGTGCTGATATATTAAGCGCACCTTCTGCTTTTACTTATCTGACTGGGCAAGCGCATTGGTCGCTATTATTACAGGCACGTGCTTTGGACAGTCAGTGTATGGTGATTGGGGCAGCACAGGGCGGCGATCATGCGTATAAAGATGGCAATACTCGCCAGACGTGGGGACATACCGCCATTACTGCTTTTGACGGCAGCGTTATTGCGAGTCATGATAGCAGTGAGCTAAATCTGTCTACGACATCTGACATAGATAAAGGATACGCCATCGTCATGGCATCGTTAGACAAGCAAGCTCAAGTGCAAGGTCGACAGAAATTACCTATCTTTGATTGTCACCGTTTGGCGTAACTTAGGAAGTAACATAGATTACTTAAACCGTAAACTACTTAATTAGGTAGGATTTTCATCATTTTGAGTGTGGGTCGCTCGCGGATGAGCGCGGTCATATACTTGGGTCAATTTGGCAAAATCAACATGGGTATAAATTTGCGTGGTGCTGATATCGCTATGCCCTAACATCTCCTGCACCGCACGCAAGTCACCACTACCTGACAGCATGTGTGAGGCAAAGCAATGACGCAGTAGATGTGGATACATGTTTTGTGCAATACCTGCGCGAGTAGCAGCAACCTTCAAACGCTGCTGTACTGCTCGCGTCGATAGTCTGGTGCCGAGTTTTTCGCTAATGAACAAGGCATTGTCCATCTGCTCAACCCATAGATTGCGATGCGGAAGATAGCGCGTTATCGCCTCTGCTGCCTTTGCGCCTAATGGTACTAAGCGGGTTTTATTACCCTTACCAGTAACGCGCACCCGAAAATCAGACAAGTCCACATCAGCCATATCGAGTGCGACCAACTCGCCAACACGTAGACCACTACTATAGAGCAGCTCAAACATGGCTTTATCACGCAACCACAAGCGCGCCTGCTCTGGTGTATCAGGGATTTGTTGATCCAATAATTGCGTCAATAAATCCACATCAGCAATCGAAGGTAATGGTCTAGGGCTACGCTTGAGCTGATAGCCAGTCGTTGGATTGATACGCGCCAAATCCTCCTCTATGAGCCAACCATAAAAATGCCGAATCGCTGACAGCTCTTGCTGAACGCTAGCAAGCGCAAGCTTGTCTTCATCGAGGCGCTGACTAATATGCTGAGCCAATTGGCGCTTATCACAGCGCGTCCACGTCAGACGCTTACCGCGCAAGAACAATGCTAATTGGTTTAAGCCAGCAAAATAAGCAGTCAGCGTATGCGGCGAATGGTTGCGCACAGACAGCGTATTGAGCCAACGATGGACAGGTGCTAATAAAGCTCGTAGCGCGGCATCTGACTCTATACTTGCTGCCAGCTCGGCTGATAGCCAAGGTGCCGTTTGCGTTGTCTGACCATCTTGATGAGTGGACATAACCATATCAGAAGCACCCATGTTATTGATATCATTTGTCTAACGACAGATATCAGCCTTCAGAACTTGGCTTAATACCTACTTGCGCCATCAAACCATCTGGACTAAAGACCCCTTCATAAACAAAAGCAGTCGGACCTGTCATCATAACTGAATAGCCTGGCTGCCACTTGATGATCATGCTGCCACCATAGAGCTGCGCGCGCACTTCTTCGCCTTCGTCGAGCCAGCCCTCTCTTATACCGACTGCAACTGCTGCACAGGCGCCCGTGCCGCAAGCTTGCGTCTCGCCCACGCCGCGCTCATACACACGCAGACGAATATGACGCTGGTTCATCACTTGCATGAAGCCCACGTTGACGCGATCTGGAAATGCTGGATGGGACTCAATGGCCTTGCCTAACGTTTCAACTTCGGCGTCCAGCACGTCATCAACTTTAATAACAGCATGTGGGTTGCCCATATTGGCGACATATAGCTGCACAGGCGTGCCATTTACATCTAGGTGATAAGTGTTTTGGATTTTGGTCGTGGCTCTTGGGCTAAAGGGTATCTCATTTGGCTCAAACTTGGGCTTACCCATGTCGACTTCTACCCAACCAAACCGATCAGTAGTCAAAGAGATAATGCCACTCGCCGTCTCAACACGCAGACGCTGCTTAAATGATAGCTTGCGCGCTTGGACAAAACGAGCGAAACAGCGCGCACCATTGCCGCATTGCTCCACCTCGGTACCATCCGTGTTAAAAATACGGTAACTAAAATCAACATCGGGGCGCATCGGTGGCTCGACCACGAGCAACTGATCAAAGCCAATACCTAGGTGACGATCTCCCAATAACTCTACCAACTCCTTGGTCAAATCTAAGCGCTGGGTCACCAAATCGATAACCATAAAATCATTGCCCAACCCATGCATTTTAGTAAACTCTATTAGCATATCTTTGATGTCCTATCCTATTTTTATGTATGGCTTATATTAGCACGCTGTCAGTTACAATCATAATTATCACCGCTATCAAATACCAACTTATCGTTATACTTCAAACTTGATATACACCATTCGAGTTTGCCATAAAAAACCCACCGTTATCATCACGGTGGGTTTTATTTATTGTGCAAAAACAGTTTCAGTGTTGGCTGTTTTATTTATCCTGCCACAATATTTCGTCAGCATACAATGCTTCAACCGTTTCACGTTTGCGGATGAGCTGATGGTTATTACCTGACACCATCACTTCGCTGGCACGCGGACGCGAGTTGTAATTACTACTCATGGTAAAGCCATAAGCACCCGCGCCTGTCATAGCCAGCACATCACCTTCAGCAAGTGATAGTAAGCGGTCTTTTGCTAAGAAATCCCCTGTCTCACAAATCGCGCCAACGATGTCCCACGGCTTTGTACCATTTGTATCAATGCCATCGCTCGGCAATGTACTTGGAATCACGGCCATTTCAGCTTGATATAAAGCAGGACGAATCAAGTCGTTCATCGCGGCATCGACGATCGCAAAGTTTTTATGCTCAGTCGGCTTGAGTACATCGACTTGCGTCAATAGCACGCCAGCATTGGCAACGATACTACGACCCGGCTCAAAGAATACAGTCAAACCAAGCTCGCTCAATTTTGGCAATAAAGCCTCGGCAAACTCATCGATAGACACGGGCGTCTCATCAATATAACGCACGCCTAGACCGCCACCCAAATCAATGTGACGCAGCTCAATACCATGATCACGCAGGCTATGTATCAGCTCAATAACTTTATCTAGTGCGGCGACAAACGGCGCGACTTCAGTCAGCTGCGAGCCAATGTGACAATCAATACCAACGATATCAATATGCGATAAATCCGCCGCTTGCTGATAGACCGCTAGGGCGTCTTCGTGAGTAATACCGAACTTGTTGTCTTTAAGACCCGTTGAGATATACGGATGCGTCTTGGCATCGACATTTGGATTGACGCGTAATGAGATTGGCGCACGCTTATCAAGTGCTGCCGCTACCTCGTTAATCAAGGTCAACTCACTGACTGACTCGACATTAAAGCAGCCAATACCTTGGGTCAGTGCATATTCGATATCGCCATAAGTTTTGCCAACGCCTGAGAAGACAACGCGCGCCGCCTCGCCACCTGCAGCCAGTACGCGCATCAGCTCACCACGAGAGACAATATCAAACCCAGCGCCTGCCTGCGCTAACACCCCAAGCACTGCAAGATTCGAGTTTGCTTTTACCGCATAGCATACCTGATGATTGAGACTGGCGAAGCTATCGGTATAGGCTTTATAAACATCCAGTATCGCCTGCTTTGAGTAGACATAGCATGGCGTACCATATTGTTTTGCCAACTCATCAACACTGACCTGCTCCATATATAGTGCATCGTCGCGATAGCTCAACGCGGGCAGATGAGCGCTTAACGCTTTAGGATCAACATATAGACCTTGCTCAGTTTGGATAGTGACAGATTCACCATTGGCAGAATCGGTTACGTCAGCAGGTAGTTCAGAATGACTCATATAAACATCTCTAATATAATCAGGGTATCAAGGGTAAGAATAAAAGTTTAAGTTAATAATCGTTAGGGTCGGTACTCGGCTCAGGCAGTATTTGCTGCTCATCTAAATAGTCGTTTTTCTCATAAGTATCATCATCAATACCTGCAAAAGCGGCATCTTGTGGGTTACTTGTACTACTCAGTACAGACGAGCTACCCTCTATCGTTTGGCTACTGGAGTCGGCTAAGTACAAAGCGCCTTTTTGTCCGCAGCCTGACAACCCTACCATCATCGCACTGCCAATGACTAAAGCAGTAATGGCGCGGCGACTGACAAGTCTCCATAAGGCGATATGCCCAGTTTCTGATGAGCGAGGTATAGTAGACATAAAGTGGATAACCTGTGAGCGTGTAGCGGTGTAAGTGCGATAAAAAATCGTGATAAATAAAGAGCGAAAAAGGCAGCCCAAAAATAGCCAATATCAAAGTTTTAATCATAGCATTATGACACAAAGCTGTACGCATACTGAACAGCATTGGCTAATAAATTTGGCTCATAGCGGGGATTGGTTTGATGCTTTTATCATAATTTACTGACGATATCGCTTGATAATCTGCGCATAAAAACGTGTCTGATAGGTATTTAGACAATATTTCTTACAATTTTTGATATTCACAAGGCAGCTCTACAACAGCCAATAATCAATGGCTAAAGTACATAGGAGCCACTAGCTATAACAGATGTACCAATATTTTGAACGCTTGATAGACAACAATTTTAAACCTTACCGTTATCGCGGTATAGCTACAAAAATATGTTACATTATACCGCGACCTTACGGCTATGATGAGGCGCAGGCCTGCGATTCAGCGGTACTGCTATGTAGTGATAAGATAAAATTATCAGCCTCAGTATGACTAAGATCGATCATATACTTGTTTGATAGATCAGCATGGGTATGGCTAATTTTATGTTAAACACGATCAATCTATCATCACCTTAATATGAACACGATGCGATGTCAGTGTCGTTTTTATCATAGTAATCTGACGATATGATGATTTTCTACCTACAAAAACCCACCTATAAAAACCAATCTAAGGATAGAGTATGAGCGCCAGCCTAACGACCACTTTTGATGATAAGAACTCTGAAACATCAACCCTGACCAGCCCAACTTTGGTTTTAAACTGCGGCTCGTCTTCCATCAAATACGCGTTGATTAGCGATGACAACTCTACTCGTATCACCGGTCTTGCCGAAAACCTAGGTCTCGATACCGCCCGTATCAAACACACGACCTTAAACGGTGAAAAGCTTGAAATCTCTATCCCTGGTGGTCGCCATAAGCTGGCACTACAAAAAATCCTTGAGCTACTAGAGCAGTACCATTTCATCGCCGTCGGTCATCGTGTGGTACATGGTGGTCGCGAATATTCTAAAGCCGTTCGCGTTGACGAGCATGCATTGGCAGAAGTGAAACGTCTCAAAATACTAGCTCCGCTACACAACCCTGCAAACGCCCTAGGTATCGAAGCGGTTCAGGCGATCTATCCTGATATGCCACAAGTAGTGGTGTTTGACACCGCTTTTCACCAGACCATGCCACCCGTTGCTTTTCGCTATGCGCTACCAAAATATCTATACGAAGAACATAGAATCCGTCGCTATGGTTTTCATGGTACGTCTCACGCCTATGTCTCAGAGCGTGCCAGCCAAATCACCGAGGCAAAAGGCCCGCATGGTTGGTTGACCGCGCATTTGGGTAATGGTTGTTCAATCGCGGCGGTATACGATGGCAAAAGTCTCGATACCAGCATGGGTTTGACCCCGCTTGAGGGCCTTATGATGGGCACGCGTAGTGGCGATGTCGATCCTAGCTTGCATATGCATCTAAAACGCCAGCTCGATATGAGCTTAGAAGAGACCGACAAAATGCTTAATAATGACAGCGGTCTACTCGGCATCTCAGGACTGTCTAACGACTTGCGTACTATTGAGCAAGCAGCCAGTGAAGGTCACGAAGATGCGCAGCTCGCTATCGAGATGTTCTGCTATCGTGCTGGTAAATATCTGGCCAGTCTTAGCTGTGCGCTACCAGAGTTTACTGGTATTGTCTTTACTGGCGGTATCGGTGAGAACTCCGACATTACACGTACCAAAATTTTGGCAGTGATGCGTCATTTCGGTATCAAAATAGATGCTGACAAAAATGCCAGTTTGGTTCGTGGTAAAGAAGGCAACTTCCACGCAGAGGACAGCAGTATCGAGCTATGGGTCGTCCCAACCGATGAAGAATACCGTATTGCTCAAGAGACTCGTCAGGCATTGAATTTAATATAAGCGTGAGCGTGTTTGATACGCCATATCTATATAATTAACATTTGCTACAAAGCTATGGCGTAAATACTCAACACATTGCTCATTCTGCCAAGGGTGAATTGAACTTAATAATAAAATAAACCGTAGGATACACTATGCAGACCATTTTACTTGTTCCCATTAGCCGCGGTATCGGTGTGACATCAGCCGCGCTTGGCCTAATTCGCGCGTTTGATTACAACGGTATCAAAGCGGGCTTTATGAAGCCGTTTTTGCAAGACGATACACTAGATAAACAGCACAGCTTAGACAGCTCAAGCGCATTGACCATGCATGCCTTTGGTCTAAAGCCGCCCAAATCGATCAGCCGTCAGCACGTCGAGCGGATGCTAGGCGATGGCAATCTTGATGATTTGATGGAAGAAGTGATTGCCAATTATCACACGATCGATGATGGTCCTGACGTCATCATCTGTGAAGGTCTGGTGCCGACCACTGAGACCTCTTACGCCTCACAAATCAACCGTGCGCTTGCCCATGCTTTAGATGCCAAGATTATATTTGTCAGTACGGCTGATATCAGCAAGCCTGCCTATTTAGCAGACAAATTAGATGTGCATGCTCGCGAGTTCGGCGGTGTCATGGATGCACGTACGCTTGGCGTGATCTTGATGCGGGTACAAGACGTGCCCAATACCTTTGAAAATCAACCAGTCGCTCCGGGTGAGGCAGTCGTCAGCTTAGATCCAACCTTTTTGCAAGAAGTGCAGCGCCTATCGCCTTCGTTCAATACTGATGCGTTTCGCCTCATCGGTGTCGTCCCCTTCAGCGATTCGTTATCAGTACCGCGCACATGGGATATTGCCACAGAGCTGGATGCTACTTGGCTCAATGTCGGTGAAGCAAAAACACGTCGCATCAATCGCATCAGTCTAACGGCGCGCTCGGTAGCACGTGTCAACGAAGTTTTTAAGCGCGGTACGTTAATGGTGGTGCCTGGTGACCGTGATGATTTATTGCTGGCTGCTGGATTGGCCTGTATTAATGGGATTCCATTGGCAGGTCTGGTACTCACTGGCGGTATCACCCCAAGCAAAACGGTCGCTGAGCTTTGGCAATCAGCGCTCAAAACCGGCATCCCTGTCATGAGCGTAGAGAGCGACAGCTATCAGACGGTGCAAAGCTTGATGCATATGAGTTCTGAGATTCCAAGCGATGACACTGAGCGTGCAGAAGAAGTGGCACGTTATGTCGCTGCTCATTTGGATTTGAGCTGGATTAAAGAATACTTTAGCCGTAATCATGAACCGCGCTTGTCCCCATCTGCGTTTCGCCACCAGTTGGTCAAAAAATCACAGCACGCCAAAAAACGTATCGTATTGCCAGAAGGTTCTGAGCCACGTACCGTCGAAGCGGCCTGTATCTGTCAAAGCCGCGGTATTGCCAACTGCGTACTACTGGCCAAGCGTAGCGATGTCGAGCAAGTCGCCAAAAATCGCGATTTGACGTTGCCAGAAGGTCTAGAAATCATCGACCCCGACACCCTTGATATGAGCAAATATATCGCTGCCGTCGTGGAGCGCCGCAAAGGCAAAACTGGCGCGGACGTCGCCGCTGAATATTTAAAAGATACGGTATATCTTGGCACCATCATGCTCCAGCTAGATGAGGTCGATGGTCTGGTCTCAGGTGCGATTCATACCACTGCCAATACCGTACGCCCAGCGTTTCAATTAATCAAAACCGCGCCGCAGTACTCGCTCGTATCGTCAGTGTTCTTTATGCTGTTGCCTGAGCAAGTGGTTGTCTATGGTGACTGTGCGATCAATCCTGATCCGAATGCTGAAGAGTTGGCAGAAATTGCCATCCAATCGGCACAGTCTGCTGCTGCCTTTGGTATCGATCCAAAAGTCGCGATGATCAGCTATTCTACGGGCTCATCAGGCGCAGGCGCGGATGTCGAAAAAGTCGCCCGTGCCACTCAAATCGTCCGTGAGCGTGCGCCAAACCTCAAAGTCGACGGCCCACTACAGTATGATGCCGCCTCGGTCATGAGCGTGGGTAAGCAAAAAGCGCCTGACTCTCCTGTCGCAGGTCAAGCCAACGTCTTTATTTTCCCTGATCTTAATACTGGTAACACCACGTATAAAGCAGTGCAGCGTAGCGCCAATGTCATCAGCGTTGGACCTATGCTTCAAGGCTTAAACAAACCAGTCAATGATCTATCACGTGGCGCGCTCGTTGATGATATCGTCTATACCATCGCGCTAACCGCTATCCAAGCGTATAGCGACCTGATTTAATCGCTGTCATACTTGCTAATTAAAGTCCTTTATATCGCCGACTATCGTCATGATGGTCGGTTTTCTCTGTCTGCGCAGGCACAGCAAGCAAAAAAATTGATTTAACAGTGCATAATGTAGCGGTATTAATTTTCACTGACTATAGGTGGTGATAGATAGTGATGACAGATACTCGCCCGCCCTCTACAATAGCGCTACGATCCAATTAATATAAAACTTAATATAAAAAGGTTAGCGGATAAAGAATGGTGTATACCAAAGAGAGCATACCCCTCATTCTTTTATTTGCATTTATTTATGCCAAATATGAGCGATAATTCTCAAGAAAAAATAACTGCCCCTGCCATCCGTGCCTATCTTGGTGGCTCATTTGATCCGGTACATAATGGTCATTTAGAAGTGGCTCTACACGTCTATCAGGACTTGTTGCCAATCGCAAAGCAGCAAAACCGCCCCTTGCACGTCTCCTTATTGCCCAATGCACGCTCACCCTTTAAAACGCAAAGCACAGATCCTGCGCATCGTTTAGCCATGCTGACGCTTGCGGTACAAGAGACGCCGATACAAATCAATGAGCTAGAGCTATGGCAAGCGCCGCCTGTCTATACGATTGATAGTGTGCGCGCACTTAGGCAGCAGTATCCTAATGATTGTTTGATATTTATCATGGGTATGGACAGCGCGCACAGTTTGGATAAATGGAAGGATGGATTACGACTCATTGACTATGTCAATCTGTGGATCTTTAATCGTGAAAGTAGCGATAATATCAATAATGGAATTTCTGACAGTGCTACATTCTTTGAAAAAAATATAGCAACTTCGCAATATCTTGCTACCTTACAATCGCAACTGCCGCTACCTTTACAATCACACGTAACCGATTCACCGATTGAGCTATTAACCCCAATTGCTCGATGCTTGGTAGATAGCACGGAAGCCGATAGCTCAAAAACAAATAGCCTTGACGTAAATAGCACTGACTTGAAAAGCGCTATGAAAGGACGCATTTATATAGATACGCAACCGATCACTGCCGTATCAAGCACGCAAATACGCGAACAACTACAAATATTGGCGACTGAAACAAATAAAATACCCGTCACTGACAGGCAAATTGCATCTATCGCACCAATAAATGATATTATGAGCAATACTCACCCCAATTCATCAGCTAAATGGCTCAATCCTGCCGTTTATCACTATATTATCGCCCATCAGCTATATTCTGCTGCTCAATTCCGTTAAAATCGCCTTATCTATGTCATTTTGCCTATCCTGTCTCTATACGTGACTGACGACATATGATCAGTCGACTCAGACAAATTGACGTTTTACCCCTTTATTTTTAATAGTTACGATTGAAGAGATTAAAATTTATGATCAACACCATGACCGAAGAACGCTTAACCGTGTGCTTGAACCTTGTACAAAGCGCGCTAGATGATATGAAAGCAAAGAACATCACTGTAATGAATGTAGAAGACTTGACCGACGTCACCGAACGTATCGTCATCGCTGATGGTACTTCAAAACGTCATGTACGCGCGATGGCGGACAGCGTCGGCGCTGAAGCAAAACAGGCAGGCTTTATGCCGCTTGGCCGTGAAGGCGGTATCGACTCTGACTGGACGCTGATTGATTTGGGCGCAGTTGTCGTTCATATCATGACCCCGCAAGCGCGTGAGTTCTATGACTTAGAAGGCCTATGGTCATCACCGGATCAGTTGGCTGAACTGGTCGCCACACCGCGTGAAAAGAAAACCGCTGGTCGTCGCAACAAGAACAAATAAGATTATTGAGTACAATAATCGCGTCATACTAAAAGCATGAGATCAAAAAGACTAGAATTGTTATTCTGGTCTTTTTTTGTGCCGATATTTAGACATATCTATCATGATAAACAGCCATTAGAATGGATAATTGTCGGATAGATTGCTATCATCCTTACCACTATTGCTGCGCAAATTTTGTCCTGCTCTCACGGATCACTAAGGATTGCCCATGTCTGCTACTCACCGCTCAAATTCTGAGATTGACCTACCCTTGTATGTGGCAAACTTAGTATGTGTCCGCGCGGGCAAAGCCATGCCGTTCACTCGTGAAGAAATGAGCGCCATTGATAAAGCGCCCATTACAGCACCCGTCGCCGTCAATTTTATGGGATTGACCACTGACGAGCAAGCCGACCGCAAACATCATGGCGGCCCACTCAAAGCCGTGCATCAATTGCCAACTGCCACTTATGAAAAAATCAATACAGAGTTTGACCTAAAAGTACGTATCGGTACGCTCGGAGAAAACCTTACCACTGAAGCCGTCGATGGCTTACCTGAAATGAATGAGTCTAACGTCTGTATTGGCGACGTTTATCAGTATGGCGACGATAATATAAACGGTGAAGATAGCGTGCAACTGCGTATCGTCCAACCGCGCCGCCCGTGCTACAAAATCAACGATCAGATTGGTCAGTTTACCAAAGTGCCAAATATTGCAGCATGGGTCAGCAAGCAAGGTATCTCAGGCTGGTACTTTCAAGTGGTGCGTGGTGGCATGATTAACGATGATTTACCAGTTTACTTGGTCAAACGTCCCTATCCGTTTGCTACGCTTGAGACACTTTGGCAATTGTCCAATTCAAAAGAGAAGTTTGACGCTGAGGTGATTGAGCCGTGGCTCGAGATTGAATGTTTGGAAGACAGTTGGAAAAAGGTTCTGGCTAAGAAAATCCAACAGGATTAAAAAGGTAACACTCAACAAAAACCTTTAATATGACTTTCTATTTATAAAAGATAGCCACTACCCTGCGTAATGGCGTCACAAGGTTTTTCATGTTCTATGTCAGCTCCATAATAAACACTCTCTCCTTCTCTATCTTTAATTGTGAAGGAGCACCCCATGAGTGAAAAGACAGAAAGTATCAGCTACCTACAAGCGATAGCGATTAGCGTTGGTGCGATTATCGGTTGGGGTGCTTATGTCATGCCAGGCGATTTATTTTTGCCACAGTCACAGCTACTAGGCTCTTCTATTGCTATTATTATCGGTACTTTAGCCATCTATATGGTTGCGCGTGCCTATATTAATTTGCTGACCCAAACGCCAGAGAATGAATCAGGCGGTATCTATTGGATTGAAAAATACATCAATCGCAAGCATGCCTATATTTATGGTTGGGGCGTCACGATAGGCTATATCTCTATTATCGCGCTTAATATATCAGCTGTCGCTTTGCTATTGCGCTATCTGTTACCTAGCGGCTTACAATTAGGCTATCTGTATACGATTGCTGGTTGGGAAGTCTACGCCAGTGAAGTGTTCTTATGCAGCGCGGCTATTATTTTGTTCAGTTATATCAATTTAAAAGGCATACGAGTCGGCGCAAAAATCCAACTCTATATTGCCCTTTTTATGATTCTATCAGTCACCGCGCTGTTTTTTGCATCGCTTTGGATGACACCAACGAGCCAAGCGTTTTTGCCAGCTGATATGTCTAGCAGCTCTATCACCAGTCTGGCATGGTTACCTATCTTGGCCGTTATGCCGTGGGCGTATGTTGGTTTTGAGACCACACCTCAGATTTCAAAAGCCATTAGCGATTCAAAAACCAAGACCAAAAGTATTATCCTAATTTCACTCATCGCAGGTGTGTTGTTTTACTTTTTAATCAATTACTTTACCGCGCTAAACATGAACTTTGACTATCAAGCAATCAAAGACAGCCACTGGGCGACAGGTGAAGGCATAGACAATCGGATTGGTAGCATCGGTATCTGGCTGCTATCGATCGCTATGATTGGCTCGATAATGAGCGGTATCAACGGCTTTATATTGTCATCAGTTAAGCTCTTAGAATCTATGGGCGACACGTCGTTATTGCCTAGCGTATTTACAGATAAACGCAACCAATTTAGTAAGCAAAAAACCGTTATATTGATATGCTTGGTATGTCTACTCTCTCCTTGGCTAGGTAGAAACTACCTGCTCGATATCGTGACGATGGCGTCCTTGGGCATTACGGTTGGCTTCGCTTATGTCACGACCGCTGACCTTATCAATGAGCGAAAAAAGAAACAGGCAGGCTTACTAAATTCTCTCTCTGTATTGATCAGTGTGGTCTTCATATCGCTATTGCTACTACCATTTTCACCAGCGGCGCTATCATTTAATGCTTATGTCTTATTGGGATTCTTTATTCTGCTCGGGGCAATTGGTTATAAAAAAATCGCAGTCAATCCTAACGTTAAGTCTGTCGTTAGTTAACGGAAAGTAGCATTTACCTGTCGAACGAAATAGACACCAATAGCATCAAACGCAAACGAAGCTATAACCACAACTCTTCCTATATAGAGCATTTCATGGTAAAGAACATCTTTTTAGCACTTGGCTTAACCCTGCCTTTGATTGGCTGCGTGACAACGACCTCACCAGTCGCAACGACCAAAAATTACGTCATCGACAGCGACACCTATCAATCGACTGGCAAAAGCCAGCGCATCAAAACCATCGTCCTGCACTACACGGTCTCAGATAATGAGCGCTCAATCAAAACATTGACTACGGGCAATGTGAGCGCGCACTATCTGGTTTTAGACAGTGACGATGATAAAATCTATAACCTCGTTCCAGAGTCTGAGCGCGCGTGGCATGCAGGCGACGGTGGCTTTTCAGGTAGAACCATCCTCAATGATACGTCTATCGGTATCGAAATCGTCAACGCAGGGATCAAGCCTGAATATCGAGACGCGCTAAAGAATGGCAATATGGATTACCATCCTTATGAGCATTATGTAGAATTTGATGAATTGCAGATTAAGAAGGTCGCGGCGCTGGTGCAAGATATCGCTAGACGCTATGACATCTCACCAAAAAATATAATCGGTCATGCAGATATGGCACCCTCGCGCAAGATCGACCCGGGTGCAAAATTTCCATGGGAGCGACTGTATAAAGAGTATGGTATCGGCGCTTGGTATGATGAAGCGGACAAGCAAGAAATTATGAGTCGGCGTACCTTGGTCGCGCCAAGCGTGCAGGAGATCAAGCAAGCTTTTCGCAAATATGGCTATCAAATCAATAATAGCGACGAGTGGGACAAGCCTAGCCGCGATGTCATCTATGCGTTTCAACTGCATTTCAGACCGCAGCAGCCAACCGGTAATATGGATAGCGAAACCTATGCGATATTACAGGCGCTCAATATGAAGTATGCTAGTCGCGATGATTTTTATTAAAGCGATACAAATATAGGTAGTTTAAAAAGATAACTAGCGCGACTGGCAGGAATTTTTCTCAGCCTCTGTCAGCGTAGACACAGCACGCCAGAAAATTCATACCAGTCAAGCGTGATAACATAAGGTCTATGTTTTATTATCGGACATAACAACAATGAAAAAGGACATATTATGAGCACCCTATTTAGTGTCAATTTAAACAAACTCGCCTTAATTAGAAACTCAAGAGGCACAGATTATCCCAATCTGCTGTACTTTGTGAAGAAGCTGATTGATCTGGGTGTCAAAGGCTTCACCGTACATCCGCGACCTGATGAGCGTCATATCAGATACCAAGATGTCTACGATATCAGTCAGTTTTTGACAGACTATCCAGAGATTGAGTTCAATATTGAGGGCAACCCAAACGAGCAGTTCTTAAAGATTATCCGTGAAGTCAAACCGCATCAATGTACGCTCGTGCCCGACAGCGAAGACCAACTCACCTCCGATCATGGTTTCGACATCATCAAACATAAAGACATGCTGTCAGCGTTGAGTCATGAGTTGCAAGGGTTTGGCACACGCTGCGCGGTATTTATCGATCCTGATATCGAGCAAATCAAAGCAGTCATCGACAGCGACGTGCAAACGATCGAGATGTATACCGAAGAATGGGCGCGCACCTACAGTAATGGTAAGAACGATGACAATATTGATTTCGATGAGGTCAAGCAACGCTTTGGCGACTGTATTACCCTCGCCAGTGACAACGGCATTCGCGTCAACGCCGGTCATGATTTGAATTTAGAGAATTTAGCCGAGTTGCTCAGTCTTGGTGATATCGCTGAGGTGTCTATCGGTCATGCGTTTACGATTGAATCACTAGAGCAAGGTATGGATAATGTGGTGCGTCAGTATTTAGACATCTGTGCTTAACCGGCTCAATAAGCAAATAATTTGGCTCTATCAACAAACCCTAAGCAAACGCCAATAATAGTAAAAAAGGAACCATTATGTACCAAGCCTTTCAAAAACATCTACAACAAGAAATCAGCGATATCCGCGACGCAGGGCTGTATAAAACTGAGCGCGTTATCACTTCTCCGCAAGATGCGCTCATCACGATTGCCGACGGCCGTGAAATGCTGAACTTCTGTGCCAATAATTACCTTGGATTGTCTGACCATCCTGAGATTAAAAAAGCAGCTACCGAGGCCATTGAAGACTCAGGTTATGGCATGTCATCGGTACGTTTTATTTGTGGTACGCAAGATTTGCACAAGCAATTAGAGGCAGCGATTTCTAAGTTTTTCAATACCGAAGATACGATTCTTTATGCGGCCTGTTTCGATGCCAATGGCGGTGTCTTTGAGCCACTATTGACCGCCGAGGATGCCATTATTTCTGATTCGTTAAACCATGCCTCAATCATCGATGGTGTGCGCCTGTGTAAAGCGGCGCGTTATCGCTATGCCAATGCAGATATGCAAGATTTAGAGACTCAGCTGCAAGCGGCGCAAGCACAGCGTTTTCGTTTGATTGTCACCGATGCCGTGTTTTCAATGGATGGTAATGTGGCGCCGATGGATGAGATTTATGCGTTGGCACAAAAATATGATGCCATGATCATGATTGACGAGTGTCATTCAGCAGGCGTGGTCGGTCGCACGGGTGGCGGCGTGACTGAATTGTTTGATCTACGCGGTGATATTGAGCTGATTACGGGGACTTTGGGCAAGGCATTTGGCGGTGCGATTGGCGGCTTTACGACGGGTAAAAAAGAAATGGTTGAGATGCTACGTCAACGCTCACGCCCGTATCTGTTTTCAAACTCCATTCCGCCCATGATCGCAGCCGCTGGGTTAAAAGCGTTTGAGATGCTAGCAGAGGACAATACCCTACAAGACAAACTGCATGAAAACACCGCCTATTTTGTCAAGCAAATGCAAGATGCAGGCTTCGATATCAAGCCCACCGAATCGGCAATTTGCGCGGTGATGCTTTATGACGCCAATGTCTCACAACAAATGGCAGAGGCACTGCTTGAAGAGGGCATTTATGTGATTGGCTTCTTCTACCCTGTCGTCCCCAAAAATGAGGCTCGCATTCGTGTCCAGCTCTCTGCCGCTCATACTCGCGAGCAGCTAGACCAGTGTATCGCCGCCTTTACCAAAGTCGCCAAGCAAATGAAAGTGATTGATTAAGCGTCGTTCGGTATTTATCTAGGGCATATCTTCAATTCAATCGATGGTCATCTAAATGGGTTAAAAATGGCTAAATTTTGCCAAACTGTGTCAAATAGCTGGTTAATATCTCGATATTATCGACACTATTTTCCTTGTTTGACGGCAATTTATCTCATTTTTATTACCATTTTTAAAATGAAAACACGCCCTAGATTCAACAATAAAATGCAACACCGTTAAATAAGAGAAGAGTATGAAAGCACTGGTTAAAGCCCATGCCAAAAAAGGCATCTGGATGCAAGACGTGCCAGAACCGACCGTCGGCATCAATGACGTAAAAATTAAAATTAAAAAAACCGCCATTTGTGGCACAGATTTACACATTTATAAGTGGGATGATTGGTCACAAAACACCATCAAGACGCCGATGATTATCGGACATGAATACGTCGGTGTCATTAGTGAAATGGGCGATGGCGTCAAGCATCTGGAAGTGGGCGACCGAGTCACCGGCGAAGGCCATATCGCTTGCGGACATTGCCGTAACTGCCGCCGTGGTAAGCTACATGTGTGCGAAAACACCATCGGCGTGGGCGTTGACCGTGATGGCGCGTTTGCCGAATACTTGGTGATACCTGCCGATAATGTCATCAAACTCGATGAACGTATCAGCGATGAGATGGCCGCCATTATGGACCCTTTTGGCAATGCTACTCATACTGCCCTTTCATTTCCTGTCCTTGGTGAAGATGTACTGATTACGGGTGCGGGGCTGATTGGTTCAATGGCAACAGCGATTTGCCGCTTCGCAGGAGCGCGTAATATTGTGGTCAGTGATATCAGTGATTATCGCCTAGAGCTTGCCAAAAAAATGGGCGCGACGATGACCATCAACCCAGCCAAAGGCGAAACTATCGAAGGCGCTATCGATACCTTAAAAATGCACGGCTTTGACATTGGGCTTGAGATGTCAGGCTCGCCTCAGGCCTTTGATTCGATGATTACTAACATGTATAACGGCTCTAAAATTGCGCTCTTGGGCATTTTACCTAACACCACCACGGTGGATTGGAGCAAGATTATCTTTAAGGCGTTAACCCTAAAAGGTATCTATGGTCGCGAGATGTGGGAGACGTGGTATCAGATGGAGCAAATGCTGATTAGCGGTATTGATCTGTCGCCAATCATTACCCATCGCATGCACATCGATGACTTTCAAGAAGGCTTTGATGTCATGGAAAGTGGGCAATGCGGTAAGGTGATTTTAAGCTGGGATTGATTTTGGCGATTCATCATTTGAGGAGTCGTGATTAGCTTTTACATTGTCACGATTTATAAGACGGCACTGATCTCAGTGCCGTTTTTTTGGATATTAGAAAATAAGAATAGTGGTAAATAATGAGTAATTCTAGGTAAGACGATCTACAAAAATATCTAAAAGAAAAAGCCAAGCAAGAACAAGAGCAGGAGGTGAAATCGCTTTCTACCTATTATACTTGTGTGCTAAAAGAAAGTGCTAAGATTCATAATTTGATTGCTCTAAGACTTCTTTAGCAAATTGTCTAATTTTTATAACTTCATCATTTAATAATTTTTTTGCATAAGCTTCCACTTCAATTTTAGAGCAGTATTTTGTGTTTAAGATTCCTAAAGCATTTTCTCGAATACCGGCACTCTCACTATTCAATAGTTCTAAGACAAGATGGCTATCCTTCAAAAAACTGCCTTCAGTAATACATTTCTTTAACAAGTCTGCACTTATCTCTTTTCTTTCAACCTTGCCTACAAACCAGTATCTTAACTGACTTGAGTCTTTACAATAATCAACGAAAGGCTGTATTGCTTGTTTTTTAATATCAGGTCTCATATCTAACATCATTTGTTGTATGAAAATTTCATCGTGATAATGATATTTAATTAGTATTTTCGCTAAATTTTCTCTTGGAGTATGTGGAACAGTACCTCCTTTGACTGGATATGGCTCTTCTATATCTTTCCATAACAAGTAAAGCTCTTTCGCTTTATCTAAGCTTATAAGATTAAGTGGCATCTTATCAAGTAGTTCTGTTGCTCCAATTGCAATAATTGGATTTGTTGAATTAAGACCTTTTATTATTACTTGGATATGACTCTCGTTATACGGTTCTCTAACATACTGGTATAAATACTCACAGCCACTTACTAAATTATCTCTCAACAACTTCTCTAAAAATAGTTTTTGAATCTTATCAGTATTTTCCAGACTCTGATAATGTTCGCTCATAGCACCTATATATGAAAGCGATAGACCTTGTCCATCTTTTATAAGCTCTAAGTACGTTTCAAAGCTTTCTGATTCAGGATATGATAGGAACAGGCGACAAGCATTTGCTATTAAAAATCTTTCAGATGTTAATATAATTTCCTTAAAAACTGTTAATAATTCTATACTTAACTTATTCTCAAATTGCAATTCGATATCTACTTTAGGAAGCCTATGTATAGGATAAATAAGCTCATTTTCTTTATCCATTAGCTTTTTAATTATCGAACCAGCTTGATTCGATATATATTCATAATTTAAATCAACAAGATTTGCTAATGATATAAAAATTAAATGCCTAGCATCATCTTTAGTAATATCTTGAATGAAAACATCTAAATCTCGTGGATACATTTCCATTATTCCACTTAGACTAACAAGCGCACTTAACTCGAACATTTTTTTAAAATCGAGATTTATTTTATACTCTTGTTTAGCGATTGCTTTGAAGAAATTAAGACTTTTCTTTCGTTCTTGTGTCTTGTACAACGGACTAGACAAATAACTGAAGACACTTTCCATTTCTTTAGTATCTGACTTAGAAAGTAATATACTACTTGTCAGCCCATAATTTGGACTAGGCTTATCATACGTAGAATATATCTTATTTATATCTAATATTAAGCCTATACTCAATTCACCATTTTTAGAATTTAAGTAAGACTCCAATACTTCCAACCCATCTTCCTCTCCAGCATCCAAAGTTTTTTCTAACAATAATTTTATAAAATTATTTTTTAAACTTATAGTCTGATTATTCATATAAGAGCGAATACTTATATTTTTTCTAGAGACAGTATTTTTTTCTAATTTCTTAATACAGACATTAATATCTTTTAGCGTGATCATTTCCTGAGTTGTCAATTTGCAATTTAGTGCTATAAACGATACCCAGTTGTCAACAGAATCTATTCTTTCTTCAACACTAAGTTCAATTTTATTCCATGTATATTTAGCAATGTGACATAGTATTGCTCCGCTCGTATAACGGTTTGTAGAAAAAGAATCCTCTGTTATTTCCCAACACAAATTTATAAAGCTGTCTATTTCATCTGAATTATAATCAATACCTGCATTCAATATAAATTCATATATATTGATATCTTTAGGTCTATTATTAGCAGAGTATTTCTCATTCCATAATTCCAAAATCTTGGAGCTTAGACCTAGGTGACTAAGAAATGTCAGAGTTTCACTGTATTGAGAATTTGAAAATGCTGATAAAATAAATTCTTCTTTAACATCGATACTTTGTAGTTTCAGATATTCAGCAGCAGCATACTCACCCAATGTTTTATGTATGAACAAAACAGTTTCATCTGTTAAGTCATTAACTCTTTCAATAATTCCTTTCGCTACCCAGTATTCAATACAATTTTCGATTAATTTGATTGCTTGAAACCTTGGAAGTTGTAATTCTTCTCTCCATTCTTCGTAGCATAGGATCACTACTTCCTTTAGCGGCTTATATCCATCTCTTAATATTATCCACCCTAACAGGTATAAAAATTCCTGTAATTGAATTTCTGATATCTCTATAGATACTTCTCTATTTGAACTTTCTTTTTCAATCAAAAAGAATAGTTGTCTGTACAAAGAAGCATAATTAGTATTTGCCTCTATACCTCTCTGTACAAGAACAATAACTAAACTTAGAATCAGTGGGTTTCTTTTAACTAGATGACTGATTTTAGAGGTTTTTATCTGTTTCAGAACAGCTTCATCAATTGATACCTCTGGAGAAATGACTGTAGAGAGTTGCTTTACTGCACTTTCAAATTCGTTATCATCAATGGGCTTTAGTTCATAGCGTCGCCAATCACTTATTAAACTTAGCTTGTAGCCTATTGGACGAGTTGATATCAAAATTCGTGATTCTGGATAGTCTTTCGAGAGTTTTGAAAAGTATTGAATCATCTTAGGCTGATGTTGAAAACACTCATCTAAACCATCAGCTAATATCACTGCATTTTTCAGTAATACACTAGCATTATCAGTTTGAATCGTTCTATCAAACGCACAACTTATCAAGCACTCTTCGAAACCCTTGCTACTATCTGATAGCATATCCGTTAGTTTTGACAACTTAACGAATAGAACAAAGTACCCTTCGTCGCTATAATCCAAGGCTAGCTTACGAAATAGCGTAGTTTTTCCTATACCAGCGCCACCTATTACAACACATTTTTTTATAAACCTTCCAAAGGTAAAGGAGTCAATGGTAGTTTCATTATTACGTTTTTCTTTGTACCAATTTTGATACCTTTCGATAGTTGAGTCTAAGTTCAGATTCTCATTCTCTTTATCATTAACAATATTTGCTTCTAAAGGAATCCATAGACTTTGTAAGCCGATAGGTTTTTGTACACTAAGGATAGATATCTCAGAGTAAGCATTTTTGTTGTACTGGTATGCACTAGAAAGGACTTTATTATAGTTATATTCTTCAATTAGATTTGTATTACGTTCCACTTCGTTTAGAGGAATTTCACTCTCACACAAAGTATATATTTTTTCTATTTTGTGAATATCATTGGTATGAATAATTTCACTTAAAAGAGTAGTTACATCAAAAATATCATTCGCTGGATCAAAATTAACGTAAGAATTATCGTTATATGATTTTTTCGAAAGTTTACTGTGAATGCCGTTACCTATGAACATAAACTTAAGCGTATATCCTTGATAATCTTTTCCTAACTTCTTGATGCTATTATTAATTTTTGTAGTAGTAGCTGTACTTGTGACTTGGAATGCTATTTTATTAGTCCTATCGATTAAGTCTACACCTTTTGCATTTTTACTAACTTTATTTAAATTTTCAAGACATAAGTCATAGATAACATTTAATAGTTTTTCAAAGAAGGTCTCTGCATGAATATTTAAGTCTAATATATTTTGTTTCGCTCTAGAATTAGTGCGCTCAACTAACCAGTTTAAACGCATTTCAATGCCATCATAATATTCTTTACGCTGCATAAATTTAGAACTCTTATTTTAGATGTTGATGATTGAGCATAAACGACATAAATCTAACGAGATGATATGTAGGTTTGTACATGATAAAAAGTTTAAACTACATCTGATACTAGCAAGAACCCGATGCTACCGCTAGCCCTGATTGCAGCGGATATACTTGGTTGGTCACTGGGCTGCGGAGGCTTGGCTAGAGGTGGTCGCTTGAATGTTGGAACGCCTCTAGCCTTAGCCACCGCCCCAGTGGACGACCAAGATAGTAGCGAAAAGCAGGATCAGCTCCCACACCTTTAAAACCCAAATTCCAAACACAAAAAAGGTGAGCATTACGCCCACCTTTTTTTATGCTTACAACAATAATCTAAACGAGCTTAACCTATCTAAACCAAGCGCGAGCGTTACGGAACATACGCATCCACGCGCCGTCTTCATCCCACGCTTCTGGTTTCCAGCTGTGGTTATACGCTTTTAGGTTACGCTCAGGATGCGGCATCATGATAGTGACGCGACCATCGGTGCTACATAGACCCGTGACACCGCCGAGCGAGCCGTTTGGATTGAGCGGATAGGTCTCGGTTGGATGACCTTGGCTATCGACATAACGCATCGCGAGCTGACCGTGGTTTGCCATACCGTCGATCTCGGTATTGTTCAGCGTAGCATAGCCTTCACCATGCGCCACAGCGATTGGCAAGATACTGTCTTGCATGCCTTTGAACAGAATTGACTTGGTACGCTCAACTTTTACGTTGACGGTACGCGCTTCAAAACGAGCGGATTTATTAGCGACGAAGCGTGGGAAGTTCTCTGCACCTGGGATCAGGTCTTTTAGCTGTGCCATCATCTGACAGCCGTTACAGACGCCTAAGCTAAAGGTATCAGGACGGGCGAAGAAGCGCACAAACTGCATACGCAGCTCGTCATGGAACAAGATAGAGTTCGCCCAGCCTGAGCCTGCGCCGAGTACATCACCATAACTAAAGCCACCACAAGCGACCAGACCATCGAAGTCACGTAGGTTGATGCGACCGCTGAGCAGATCGCTCATGTGGACATCGACCGCTTCAAAGCCAGCTTGGGTAAAGCCTGCTGCCATTTCTGTCTGACCGTTGACGCCTTGTTCACGCAGGATGGCGACTCTTGGTTGGCTGTTATTAGCATCAGCACGGCTGTTTACATAAGGCGCTTCCACTTTTTGATTCAGATCAAAGTTTGGCGCAGCTATGAGGCCTTTATGGCTCGCGTCGCTAATCAAGTCATACTCTTGCTGTACGCACGCTGGGTTATCACGGCGGCGCGCGATTTGATAGCTGACCTGCGTCCACGCTTGCTGCAATTCAGTACGGCTAAAGCGTAGAGTGTCATCACCCATGTGCAAAGGCGTTTGGATTAGTAAGCTGTCTTCTTCAGAACTTTGACCGACGAGGCTGAGCATATCAGCGACGTTGAACTCTTCTGCTAATTGCATTAGCGCCGCGACGTTTTCTGGCAGTACTTGGATGACCGCGCCCAGCTCTTCACTGAACAGCTGACCGAGTAAGTTGTCATCATTTAATGACAGCTTAATACCCTGACGGCTGGTGAACTGCATCTCTGCGATGGTCGCTAATAGACCGCCATCACCGATATCGTGATAGGCGCTGATGACGCCTTGCGCGTTACCCGCTTGGATAAAGTTAAAGAAGTCGATCAAGTCGCTTGGCTGCGCTAGATCTGGGCAGTCGTTACCGAGTTGGCTTAACGTTTGCGCAAGGATTGAACCACCTAGACGTAGCTTGCCTTTAGACAAGTCAATACGGTAAAACGCGCTGTCGCCATTGATTAGCTCAGGGGTTAGCGTTTTTGCGACGTCAACGACAGGGGCAAACGCAGTCACGACCAAGCTCATTGGTGACACGACTGATTTATCAGCGCCCTCTTCATCACTCCAGTTGGCACGCATCGATAGCGAGTCTTTACCGACTGGAATAGCGATACCGAGTGCTGGACACAGCTCTTCGCCGATTGCATGTACCGCATCGAAGAGTGCCGCATCTTCTGCATCATCACCGCACGCTGCCATCCAGTTCGCTGACATGGTGATATCAGACAACTGAGCGATACGCGCACCAGCGATGTTGGTAATGGCTTCACCGACTGCCAGACGTGCAGAAGCTTTTGGACTGATCAACGCAACAGGCGTACGTTCACCGACACTCATGGCTTCACCAGTCATCGGCTGACCATCTAGTGCCACTAAGCCTGATGCCGTCACCGCGCAATCTGATACAGGCACTTGATAGCGACCCACATACTGATCACGCACGACCATACCCGTGATGGAGCGATCACCAATGCTAATCAAGAACGATTTGCTTGCTACTGTTGGGTGACGCAATACATCGGTGATTGACTCGGCTAAGTTAACTTCGCCAAGCTCTAGTGCTGGCAATGTATTCTCTTGACGCTCAAAGCTGCGCTGCATTTTTGGTGTACCACCGAGCAATACTTGCATCGGCATGTCGACTGGTTGTTCAGCCAATAATTCATCATCAACGATTAGCTGACGGATATCCGTCGCCTCGCCCAAGATGGCATATGGGCAGCGCTCACGGGCACAGATGGCGTCGAATTGATCTTTGCTCTCTGGGCGAATCGCTAGCACATAACGCTCTTGCGCTTCATTAGACCAGATCGCCATTGGCGACATGCCCGCTTCCAATGAGGGGATCTTACGCAAGTTCAGATGCGCGCCCATTTCATGGTCATTGACCAGCTCTGGCATCGCATTAGACAGACCGCCTGCGCCTACGTCATGTAGTGAGACGATTGGGTTGCCGTCTTTACTGTTATTACTGGCGTCTACATCGTCTCCGGCCAGCGCCCAGCAGCGATCGATGACTTCTTGGCAACGACGCTCCATCTCAGCGTTATCGCGCTGAACTGAGGCAAAATCCAACCCTTCATCGAGCTCGCCACTATCGACTGACGATGCCGCGCCGCCGCCTAGACCGATTTGCATCGCAGGGCCACCCAGAACGATGAGTAAATCGCCTTTTTTAATGGCATTTTTTTCAATCAGATTGCGTTTGATATTGCCGTAACCACCTGCCAGCATGATTGGCTTATGATAGCCGCGCATCTCGCTACCGTCTTTTGCCGCAGACGTATCTAGCTGAAAACTACGGAAATAACCGCACAGATTAGGACGACCAAATTCGTTTGAGAAGTTGGCACTGCCTAATGGCGCTTCCGTCATAATCTCAAGGCTGGTTGCCATGCGGTCTGGCGTACCATATGCTTGCGTGCTCAACTGACCTGACTGCTCCCATTTCTCGCTAAGCTCTGGAATGTGCAGATGCGACACGTGGAAGCCTGCTAGACCCGCTTTTGGCTTACCGCCGCGACCTGTTGCGCCTTCGTCACGAATCTCACCACCAGAACCAGTCGCCGCGCCTGAATACGGGGCAATCGCCGTTGGGTGATTGTGCGTCTCAACTTTCATCAAGATATCGATGTCTTCTTGATGAAATCCATAAGGATGGATTGAGTTGGCATCCATCGCGTCCGTTGGGATAGGATAAAAACGCATACCATCAGACCCAGCCATCACAGCGGCGTTGTCTTTATATGCTGACAAGATACCTTGCGGGTTCGACTGGTAAGTGTTTTTGATCATTTGGAACAATGATTTTGGCTGTGCTTCGCCGTCAACTGTCCACTGAGCATTAAAAATCTTATGACGGCAATGCTCTGAGTTGGCCTGTGCAAACATCATCAGCTCAACGTCAGTTGGATTGCGACCTAATTCATTGACGTACGCATTCATCAGATAGTCGATATCTTCACTGGATAACGCAAAGCCGAACTCGGTATTGGCAGACTCTAGCGCTGACTGACCTTCGCCGATCACATCGATATGATTGAGTGAAGCTGGCGCTTGATCGTCAAACAATTTGCTGACATCGCTCAAGTCATAAACCAAGCTCTGAGTCATACGGTCAAACAATAACTGCTCAGCGTCTACGGATAGTTTTTCGCCTGCGTCACCGTCTGTTTTTTCATCGAGGGTTAACGTATAAACAACCACACGCTCAACACGATTGATCTCGATTTCACAATTATTAAAGATATCGGTCGCTTTACTTGCCCATGGTGAGATGGTGCCAAAACGTGGCCCAACGATCACTTGTCTTTGATTGTCTTGCGGCGCATCTAGCGTTGTTGATGCATCAACCGCCAGTAAATCTAGCGCTTTTTTATGCTCATCACCGCTCAATTCGCGTGATAGCACGTATACTTGCTGAGTACTTATTTGACTAACATTTAGCTCGGTTTTTTGCTGGAACTGACTGATGAGTTGCTGCGTCTGAAAATCGGTAAGAAACGGTTGTCCGGCGATGGTCATCATAAAGGCATAATCCGTAAGATCAAGGCATCTCTGCCATGCTAAGTAAATGGTCTGGGTATTATAACAAGAAGACCTATAATAAGCAGGTCTAAACCAAGATAAATTGCCGATAAGTTGTCTTCTGTCAGCATCACATATGTGCTAAATGCCAAGTCTAATCGACCTATTGTTCACTATAGTTTTGCTTCGATACTTCTTAGACCTTATTATTTTCATGCCTGATATCACAATTTTTACCTAACCCTCATACTCCTTACAAACACTCACATCGCATTACTGGGCACCTATATAAATGTAGGGCCACTACTCGGTATTCTAGTTTCAGTTGTTAATGTGATGTTTTTTGAGAACTATCACATCTACCTTGAATAAAAATTACTACTACAACTTATTAACGCTAATCACTATAAAGAAAAGGAAATCCCTATGAGTAAGCAAGAACAAATCGACAAAATTCAAGACGTTATCAAAGACGTAAAATTTGCGATGTTAAGCACTGTCAACAGCAAAGGCGATGTCCATGCTTGGCCAATGACGACCAGCGAAGCGAGTATCGGTGGTAAAGAGATTTGGTTCATTGGCGATAAAACCTCAGACGTCGTCAAAGACATCCAGAACAATCAAAAAATTGGCTTGTCTTATGCTTCTAAAGATGAAAAAGATTATGTCTCTGTAAGCGCCAACGCTGAGTTACCAACAGACCAAAACAAATTAGAAGAACTGTGGTCACCAGTCTACAATGCGTTTTTTGAACATGGTAAAGAAGATCCAAACGTACAGCTAATCAAAGTCGTCCCGCATGGCGTTGAGTGCTGGTTAGGCGGTAGCTCTACTATTAATATGTTCAAAATGGCAGCCGCCGCGCTACAAGATGGCAAAACAGCCGAAGACATCGGCGAGCAGTTTGAAGTAACGCTATAGTTTAGAAGCAACATATAACTCGATTTGGCTCAGATAAGCTTATAGTCAATGAGTCGCCCAAAACGCCAATAAGCGCTGGTTTATTGGCGTTTTTTATTGCCTTATTTTTGGTAAGGCTATTTTTAGACAGTATTTTTTGATTGATAAATCATCTACTGAATAAAATCACGCAGATAATTACAAACTTTCACAGGGTATTACAGACCAGCTGTATCGTTCTATTAGGTGATATCGCTATATTGATAACTGTTAATAGGCATCATTGACCACCTTATTAGTACTCTAGGTCACACTTACCGAATAATAATTTTTACTCCAAATTTTAAATAGTAAAGGATAACTATGATGAGCAAGCAACAACAAATGGACACCATCCAAGAAGTGGTAAAAGACATCAAATACACCATGATGACCACTCGTAATGATGAAAACCATCTACACTCTTGCCCGATGAATACTACTGAAACCAGTATCGGTGCAAAAGAAATTTGGTTTATTGGTCACAGCCCTTGCGAAACCGTGAGCAGTATTGAAAAGAACCCAGAAGTGAACTTGGCCTACGTGAGTGAAGATGGCAAAAAATATCTCTCTATCGCTGGTACAGCCGAGCTGGTTGAAGACGAAGAAAAGCTCAACGAGCTATGGTCACCTATGTACAATGCGTATTTTGAAAAAGGCAAAGAAGATCCACGCGTTCAGCTAATCAAAGTTACTCCACATGGTGCTGAATATTGGGCGAATGGTAATGCCATCACCAGCGCTGTCAAAATGGCGGCGGCAGCTGTCACCGATACTGCCATTGAAAAAAGCTTAGGTGAGAATTTTTCGATAGAGCTGTAATGATTTAGTCGTTAAAACAGTAAGAATAGACAAATAAAAACGCCAGTCGCATGAGCCACTGGCGTTTTTTGTACAGGTTACGATTATTTGTCTCACTATTATCCGCTTTGCTTTAGGTACGGCCAAGCGGCTTTGAGATAAATCATCATCGACCAAAGCGTCAATATAACAGCGGCGACCATCAGCGCATAACCGATCGTCTCAAGCGACTCCCAGTTCAATAAGAGCACCGTAATAGCCACCATCTGAAACGTCGTTTTTAACTTACCGACATAGGACACGGCGACGCTGGTGCTTTTGCCCAGCTCTGCCATCCACTCGCGCAATGCGGATACAGCGATCTCACGTGAGATGATGACGATCGCAGCGATTGCCATGATAATATTAGGATGCCATTGCACAAGGACGATCAGTGCGACGGCTACCATTAATTTGTCAGCGACAGGATCCAAAAAACGTCCAAACGCTGACATGACATTTAATTTACGAGCGAAGTATCCATCAAGCCAATCGGTAATCGCCGCAATGATAAAAACACTGGTTAATAATAAATGGCGCAATAGGCTATCGCTAAACTCGCTCATCCCCACTCGCGCAATGACATTGTCTGAGATTGCAGGCAAGCCTATACCCATGGCAGGCGGCCAGTAAGCAATTGCAACAAACAACGGAATCATCAAGATACGAGCAATCGTAAGATTATTGGGCAAGTTAAAAATACTCTTGGTATTTTGCGAACTTGACGGTTCCTGCGTATGCAAATGCGTGCTCTCAGTCATGGCAAACCCAGTTTAATATAGACATAATAATGGCAGATAGCTTAGCATTTTTCCGGCAAGCCGTCATGCCATCTCTGCAGCGATTGAGTCACCAAAGGTATCAATATCAGATGTCTCTTTTCATATCGATATAATTTCTTGAAAACATTGAGTGCTTCTATAGATATTAATAGTAAAAAACGCTAAGACGTTACCATTGATTTAATGGCGTATTACTTAAATAGCTTGGCATAAGACTTACTACTTAAATAGATTACTAGCCAAATAAAAGCTTAATGCATTGATCATACGGTTTAGTGTTTTTATAACGTAATATACTGTAACCAAAACAGCCAAATAGCAGTCAGTCGGGTTATGATAGCAACTGTCACAAAACACTTGTACACTTAAATATGTAAGCAAATATATGTACCTATTGTATTGGTTATTATTGCCCTAATAAATAAGTGTATAGAAAGCCAATAACTATAATAAATCACGACCACGGAACTTGTGACCAATCTGCACAGCCCGTTTTCCTCAGCCCACAGCACCTCCTCTGTGGGCCTTTTTTTGCCTTTTTGCTGATACGATAGCCTCTCATATATAATAAAAAGTATCTTTAGATCTCAGTTATAAACCAGCGCTGCTAACAGACCATCACAGCACCGTTATCTTGTCTTATAGATCGCCTCAACGGTTTGCTGCGCCACCTGATAGCAGCTTTCGATATTGCCGCGAGCGCACCAGTCGCCACTGACAATCCACTGTCTGATTTCATCGACTAAGATACCTAGCTCTTTAGTATCTGTATCTATTATAGTAGCCGCATAGCGCCAGCGATGACAATCTGTTTGGCTAGGGGCGCGGTCGTCATTCCAGTTTAAGGCTTGCTGCGCCACCATTAATAACGCGGCTTTGACTGTCTCCAAATCCTCATCAACGTGGGCTTCTGACCAGTTATTGCGTGCATGAATGGTAATGCTTGGTAATAGCTCATCATGAGCAGGTTTATGATGTTCAATAAATATTCTATCGAGTACCGTATTATTTAAATAAGCAACATCCCACTGCGGTGCTGTTTGAGAGTTCAATGTCTCAGGTAATTCTTTGGCATTGTCCCAACCTAGCATCAACGTATAGCAGGCCTGCATCTGTGGCTGGGTGATGTTATCTTGCTGACTAAACCCACTGTCTGCCATCAGCTCTACTGCCTGACCGTTTGGTGCAGTACAAATGACCCAGTCAAACCAACCGAGGCTCTCCCCTGTCTCATCAAATAGCTCAGTTTTTTTATCATCTGAGTGAGTGGTATGCTCATCAAGCGGAGCCACACGCGTTTTAAACATTATGTTTGTGTGCTCGAGCCCAGCGGCTAACTCACGTCCCCAACTGGTCATTTTTGGTGTGCTGATATAGCGCGCATGCACGGTATCCCATTGCTCTTTACTTTGGATATCGGGTAATTGACTATGATCATTCGCTGGCGTTAACTCGACTACGTTGGCACACCATGGCTGTAGCAGCTCAGTATCTAACCAAGGGGCAATAAACTGCTGAAAACTAGCGGTCTTTGCCGTAAAGAACTGTGCGCCAAATGCCCATTGCCAGTTTTTACCTGTGTCACTGTCGGTGCGATAGCGCGTCGCTAAACGGCCGACACTACGTGATTTTTCAAAGATAGTGATTTGCGGCGTAGTTGTTTGCGCAAGGCTATGGTTTGAGGCGCGCTCTAGTAGTGTCGCGGTTAGCAGTCCTGTCAGACCACCACCAATGATAGCGATTTTTGGCGAGGATTCATCCGTTGAGAGCAAAGTATGATCAGTCATAATGACAGTAAACCTTATCGAGTATTTATGAGTCGCTACCATCTATAAATGGCAAGACGATTGTTATATGGCGGGCAACTAGTAGGTAGCAATGTTAATTAACCATTGATATTGAACCGTCAAAACGCCGCAATATCAATATCGTCTACGTAAAAAAGCCATGCTATTCACGATAACATGGCTTTTATTCGACTGTGACAGGCAAGTGTTAAAGGTTAGGTTTAAATTACTTCTTCAACAATGCATATCCATTCATCAACCTACTCTCCGCGACCAGCTTTGACCTGTTCGACCAGATCATTAATCACTGAGCTATCCGCCAGCGTGGATAAGTCACCCAATCCGACATATTGACCTTCTGCTAACTTACGCAAGATACGGCGCATGATTTTTCCTGAACGAGTCTTTGGTAGCGCCTCAACCATATAAATGGCATCTAAGGTCGCAATCGGCCCAATCTCAGAACGCACATGACGTTTTAGCTCCGCTTTTAGATCGTCTGTTTTTTCTTCGCCAGACTTTAGAATGATAAAGGCACAGATACCTGTCCCGCGAATCTCATGCGGCATACCGACAATCGCGGCCTCGGCAGTAGCAGGATGAGCAACCAACGCGCTCTCAATCTCCGCAGTACCCAAGCGATGCCCAGAAACGTTCAATACGTCATCCACACGTCCTGTTATCCAATAATGTCCATCTTCATCACGCTGCGCCCCATCACCTGTGAAATAATGACCGGGATAATCGCTAAAATAGGTTTTCAAAAAGCGCGGATGGTCATTGTAGATCGTACGCATTTGCCCAGGCCAACCACTACTGATGACTAAGTTACCTTCAGCAGCGCCGTCTATGATTGCGCCTTCGGCATTTACGACTTCAGGTTTAATACCATATAGTGGCGTCATCGCGGCGCCCGGCTTAAGATCGACAGTACCTGGGATAGGTGCCATCAAAATACCGCCTGTCTCGGTCTGCCACCACGTATCGACAATAGGACACTTACCATCACCAACGACATGATAGTACCAGTCCCACGCTTCTGGATTGATCGGCTCACCGACCGAACCAAGCAAGCGTAGGCTTGAGCGATCCGACTCGCGTACAAAAGCATCACCCTCTTTCATCATCGCTCGAATGGCGGTCGGGGCGGTATATAAAATAGTCACGTCATGCTTGTCGATGATATGTCCGATACGTGCCCATGTTGGGTGCTCTGGTACGCCTTCAAACATAACTGTGGTTGTACCATTAGCGAGCGGTGCATACGTTGAGTAGGTATGACCAGTAATCCAGCCGACATCTGCTGTACACCAATAAACGTCATCTTCTTTGACATCAAAGACGTCACGGAAGGTAGACAAGGCATAAGTAATATAACCCCCTGTGGTGTGCACGACGCCTTTGGGTTTACCCGTTGAGCCAGAGGTATATAGTAAGAATAATGGATCTTCGGCATTCATCACTTCAGGCTCACAGATCTCTGATTGCCCATCAACGAGATTGTGATACCAGACATCGCGGCGACCACTCATTGGGATAGAGTTGCCTGTGCGGTGGACGACGATGACTTTTTCGACACTGTCAGTTCCATCCATTTCTAGTGCATGATCGACATTGGCTTTGAGCGGTGTATGTTTGCCGCCACGTAAACCTTCATCAGCCGTGATAACGACTTTTGAGCGACTGTCTATCAAACGATTGCCTAGACTCTCGGCAGAAAACCCACCAAATACCACAGAATGCACCGCGCCAATACGCGCACATGCCAGCATTGAAACCATGGCTTCTGGTATCATTGGCATATATAACGTGACACGATCGCCTTTGCCAACGCCAAGCTTGCGTAGCGAGTTGCCCAGACGACAAACGGCTTCATGTAATTCTTTAAAAGAAATAATCTTGTGTAATGAAGGGTGATCCCCTTCCCAGATAATGGCAGGCTTATAGGGATTGTCTTCAAGATGGCGATCTAGACAGTTTACTGAGATATTCAGCTCACCATCTTCAAACCATTTAATATTAAAATTGTCTAAGTCATAATTGACATTGCTGACTTTAGTCGGTTTCTTTATCCAGTCGATCAGCTCAGCACGCTTCGCCCAAAACGCATCATTTGCTTCGGTTGATTCGATAGATTGGTTGTAGTCTTCGAGATACTTTTCAGGGGTGGTATTGGCAGCAGCCATAAACTCGGCTGAGATTGGAAATGATTTCTGGGTCATAGTATTGGTCCTTTTTAATTATTATGACCTATACAGATAATCGTCTATAACGACTACCTATGTAGGCAATAAGAGTCATCTTCCATAATGCGTGACACTCAGCGATAGTTTGACAAATAAGCGTGTCGGTTGCAAGGCATCAACAGCCAATCATAACAATTTCGCTGTACATCTGTATACTTGGTAATTGATAGCAGCGGTTATTAAAGAATTATTAGTAAGGATTATTGCAACATCGCAATCAAGAGTGCTGTTGATATGCAGATGTCATGTCACAGCTCATCGGATATCACATTTAATCCTTGTAACCTCAAATGAAATATGGACAATAGCTACCCTACCGATACTGCTTTAGACAACATCGCCGATCTGTATTATTAACACATACGATTGGTTTTGTTATCACCTTTTTTAAAATTATTGTTTTACGAGACCGCAATGACTAATCACCGCAATGCACAACCCTCTACTCACTATGATGTCATCATCGTCGGCGCTGGCGCTTCAGGATTGTATTGTGCGCTCACCGCAGGTCGCCGTGGTCGTCGCGTTTTGGTCATCGACCACGCCAATAAAGCGGGCAAAAAGATTTTGATGTCCGGTGGTGGTCGTTGTAATTTTACCAATTACTTCGTCGAGCCTGAGCATTTCATTGGTGACAATCCACATTTTTGTAAATCAGCACTGAGCCGCTATCCCAGCTGGGAGTTTATCGGCATGGTAGAGGCGCATCAGATTCCCTACCATGAGCGTGAACACGGCCAGCTATTTTGTGATGATTCTGCCCAAGATATCCTCACTATGCTCCTTGATGAATGTACGGCTGTCGGTGTGCAAGTCAAGCTCAACACCCAAGTCAATCATGTACAGACGACTGACCATGATAAAGCAAAACGGTTTGCGCTAATGACCAGCAAAAAGCTGGGCAAAAAAGACGTCGCAAGTGAGAGTCAACTTGCGCAGGCGCGCTATAGCTGTGAGTCGCTCGTCGTGGCAACTGGCGGTCTGTCTATTCCAACGATGGGCGCAAGCGGCATCGGCTATGAGCTAGCGCAGCAGTTTGGGCATACACTGATAGCAACCGATGCCAGTCTCGTACCATTTACCTTCACGGACAAAACAGGTGAGCTGATTCGTAACTTAGCAGGTATCAGCCTGCCAGTCATTGCCAGTAATGAGCGTATCTCTTTTAAACTGCCTGTACTGTTTACGCATCGCGGGCTCTCTGGTCCTGCTATGCTACAGCTATCGAACTATTGGCACAGTGGTGAGACCATCAGCATTAACCTACTGCCCGATGTAGATGTCACCGAGATTTTGCTGGCTCGCAAAAAGTCACACCCACGCCAACTGATCCGTACTGTATTGGCAGAAAACACAGACAATGCACTACCCAAAAAACTGCTGGCAGCACTACAGACCCAGCTGTGGGACGATATCAAAGATACCGAGCTTGCCAATATCAAAGATGAGCGACTCACAGAGCTTGGCGCTACCCTCAACGGCTGGCAGCTCAAGCCGTCTGGTACTGAAGGCTACCGTACGGCTGAGGTCACACGCGGCGGGGTAAAAACTGACGAGGTATCCTCAAAAACCATGCAGAGCAATTTGCAAGAGGGCTTGTACTTCATCGGCGAGGTACTTGATGTGACCGGCTGGCTTGGCGGTTATAACTTCCAGTGGGCATGGGCCAGTGGTTTTGTCAGTGGCGAGGTCGTTTAAGAAGCAGGCGCATTTGATAGTATAAAATAAACACGACATAAGTTCATTTTACTATAGAATTATAGTATAATATTCACTTACTGTTATTTATGCTAGATAGAATTGCGAGGTACTCGATGCGCCCAATCAAACAGATTCATGGTGATAAAGCACCACATTGGGTCGGTGACGGATTTTTTGTGAAAACATTGATCAATTATGTCGATGACCAACCAGACTTCAATTACAGTCATACCGATCCATTTTTATTATTTGATTATGGTGAGCCGACGACGTTTGCACCAAATCCTGATTATCAGACGCAGCCACATGGCATTGGCAAGCATCCTCATAAAGGTTTTGAGACCGTCACCCTCGCGTATTCAGGTGAGATCAGTCATGCTGACTCAATCGGTGGACGTGGGGATATTTTGGAAGGCGATGTACAATGGATGACCGCTGGTCGCGGCATTCTACACGAAGAGTTTCATTCGGAAAGTTTCGGACAGCGCGGTGGTGTGTTTAGTATGGTGCAAATGTGGGTCAATCTACCTAGCGCACACAAGCTGACTGATCCTAAATATCAATTTATCAAACGTGGTGAGATGCCTATCATAGAATTGATGGACAGTCGCGATGCCAACTCTCAAGACACTGTTGCTCAAAATACTGACAAACAAACGGTTATCGGTCAAGTTGCCATTATTGCAGGTGACTGGCATGGCGTCACAGGTAGTGCGGTGACCTTTACGCCAGTCAATATGTGGGATATCGCGCTACATACCGCAGGTACGACAACGCTACAAGTACCATGCACGCACAACACCTTACTCCTCGTACAAGAAGGCCGAGTACTGGTCAATGGCACATCTATCAGTGCAGGTAATCTGATTCAGTTTGCAGCGCCGATTAAACCATCTGTAGATTCTCAACCTGTACATGTACCTCTATCTGGTGCTGCTACGGATGCTATTGAGCTCACCTATTCTACCGATAACGATGAACACACTCTGGCCAAGCTACTGTTGCTAAGTGGGGAGCCTATTGGCGAACCAGTCGCAGGACATGGCCCCTTTGTTATGAATACTCAAGATGAGCTACGACAAACTTTTCGTGATTATCAAACGGGGAATTTTGGACATTAATCAAAATGAATGTGTAAAAAAAGCCCTCTAACTATTGACAGTTAGAGGGCTTTTTATGAAACGTGATTTAGCTATTTAGTCAGCAAAACCGACTAATAAACGAACTATTGCGCCTGATCCATAAACGGATAGTCAGTATAGCCTTCAGAGCTGCCACCATAGAAAGACTCTGGGTGCTGCTCATTGAGCGGTGCGCCTTTTTGGATACGCTCAGCCAAATCAGGATTGGCAATATAGTCACGACCAAATGCTACCGCATCGATATAACCAGCTTTGACATTTCTTTCTGCTTTGTCGGCATCGTAGCCACCCGCTGCGATGATGGTCTGATCGAACGCATCACGGACACGCTGACGGAACTCATCGCTATAAGGCGTACCACCTGCCCAATCTGGCTCAGATAGATGTAGATACATTAGACCACGTTTATTGATTTGCTCAATCATCCAAACGTTTTCGTCTTCATTATAGCCCGCTTCGACGTTGTTGAATGTACCAAGTGGTGAGATACGGATACCGACATGGTCTGCATCCCAAGCATCCACACACGCATCGATGACATCTAAGGTCAAACGCGCACGATTTTCGCGGCTACCGCCGTACTCATCATCACGCTGGTTGGTTTGCTCAACCCAGAACTGATGTAACAGATAGCCGTGAGCACCATGGATTTCTACCCCATCAAAGCCGACTTCTTTGGCATTCTTAGTCGCTTGCGCAAAATCAGCAATAACTTGTTTGATTTCATCAAGCGTGGCTGGACGCGGCGGTGTGGCATCCACGCGGATCGCTTGGTTATCGCTATCACGTAGTGAGGTGCGGATACCAACATCGACATCTGATGCTGAAATCGGTGCGCGACGCTCAGGCTGTACGCTCTCATGCGAGACAAGACCGGTATGCCATAACTGTACGACGATCTTACCGCCTTTAGCATGGACATTGTCTACAATCGTTTTCCATGCAGTGGTCTGATCTTGAGTGTGCACACCAGGCGCGCCAGCGTAGCCTTTTGCCTGAAATGAGATTTGTGTCGCCTCAGTAATGACCAAACCAGACCCTGCGCGCTGTGAATAGTATTCACTTGCCAATGCGGTTGGTACGTCACCTGGCTCAACTGAGCGCAGACGCGTGAGTGGTGCCATAATGATGCGATTTTTTAGGGTTTGGGTGCCCATTTTAACGGGTTCAAATAAGTTATCGTGTGCCATGATATATCCTGTTCGTTATTTTATTGAGCGGTAGTAAGAACTATCAAACTCTGTTTAGAAATACTTATAATATTATTAGAAAATCTACGTTTAACGCCTATCTTTATAGGGGATAGATCTTATTATTCCAAGCAATATTTACAAACAGATACAGCAATATTCACCTATACAAATCTTTGTGTTTGGTTACTACGAAGACTGTTTACTAAGCCTTAAATACTGTTCGTCTGAGTTTTGCTTTTTGGCTTTAGCATCTTCTTGATTGACAGCTCTAATGACAGATATGTGCCGAACAATATCACGACTGAACCAATAATGGCCTGTATATTTAGCGCCTCGCCAAGCAATAGATAGCCCAAAATAATCGCAAAAATTGGGATGACTAACGTAATACTCGTGGCACGCGTCGGCCCGATATTTTTGATCAACTGATTCATAAAAATAAGCGCAATGGCTGTTGAAAACACGCCGATACAAATGACCGATACCCATGCTTTTATACTGATCTCTTTGCCATAAGGAAACTCAGTAAAGGCCACTGGCAACATGATGATGCTACCGATGATGAGTGACCCTGCTGTAATGGCAACGGGTGAGACGTTGTATAAGTAGTTTTTGGTGATGTTCGCGCCAAGCGCGTAACCCACACAAGCAAACAAGGCATAGCCCATTGGTAATAATCCCTCGACCAAGCCTTTACCCTGCTCGCCGCCACCAAATAAGCTTTCGCTCATCAATATAATTACCCCGACTACCCCAATCACCAAACCAAGCGCTTGTTTTTTGGACAATCTGTCTTTAAAAAATACACGAGCGATAAAGCCGCTCATCATCGGTACAGAAGCGTTTAGTACGGCGAGTACGCCTGCGTTCACTGATTGCGCAGAAAAAGAAAACAACACGAATGGCAGCGCTGCCGAGAACAAACCAACCAGCGCTAGCATTTTCCAATGCTCCTTGATGCCGACTCTATTTTTCTTATTGAGCAATACAAAGACGAGCATGACCAATCCGGCGAATATCACACGCAAACTGGCGAATGCCAATGAGCCAAACTCAGGCACGCCAATGCGATAAAAAACGAAAGAGAGTGACCACATAAAAGAGAGGGTCACAAAGATGATGAGATCACGGTTGGTCATCGGATAATCCTATTAAGCGTGTAGACTGCATTTGCCAACTCGTGTCGGTCATAAGTGTCTGATATATGGTATAAATTATCATGCTATCAAAACATATCACGATAAATTTTTGATGGTTTGGTGAGTAATTTTTATAAAAATTATGGTAAGATTTCTTCTTATTTTTTCATTTATTTAAAGCTGTTTTCAGGTTTCTAGCTGCTCTATATACACATAAATTGAGCATAGCATTTTATCGAGCCATACACCGTCAGAAGCTCTTATTCTTTAGCTTGCCTACTTTAGCTTATTTTAGCGACTCTCTATTCATATACTCGCAAACTCCAAAGTCACCCTTGAGTAATCTGTTATTTCAGTAGGTATAAAAATCAAACTCACTTTGATATCAAACGCTCATCATAACAAGGTGCTATAGAAGATAATCTTAATAATATCAATATTAGGACAGACTTTATCTAATATATCCAAATCCATATTAAAAATAAAAAAGTTGATATTTGTTTGCTAATTACTTAATATTTGGAATGCTAGTTGGTGTTATCATGCCAAAAAAATAACTGGCAAACAGGATGAGCAGTCATTACCATTTATTGAGGAATAATTATGAAGAAAATCGCTTTATTGATAGGCAGTATGTCCGTTGCGACGGCAGGTTTTTGCGGGGTTGGTCAGTTCTCAGATGCGACCACCTGCTATGTTTATAAACAAGATAAACTGCAAAAAAAGCTAAACTGTCAGTATGAGGGCGCTGAGGGTGCAGCGATGAGTTATAGTTTTAGGCAAGTTTCTTATACCTTGCCAGGATTTGGCAAAATGGCTACATCTAATCAAGCAAACTACAATAACCGTAATGAGATCACTGGATGGACGACCACAGTCAATGACGAGCCCGCGATCATCAGATATCGTCTGCCAACCAATCAGCGTATCGTCAGTGATGCTTATGCGCAGTCTGGTAAAGCGGTTATGCAGTGCTATCTTAGTACCAAATCGCAGTGGGAAATTTGTGCTAAATAAAGCGAAATACTTATGAAATTTGAGAGGTAATAAAGCTGAGTATTTTACTCAGCTTTTTAGTAAATGTTGTCAAAACCTAATAAGCTATCTTTATCAGCCTTAGCTCTAAGATAAGAATCATTCAGATAATCTACCGAATCGCGTTATCTTACTCAAAGCCCAAGCCACCGTCCCTACTAGACACTCATTGAATTCCAACGCCGCATCGGTAAGAATGTCAGTGCCTATTTATAACGCTCACTCTATAAAAACTATCTGAAAGAAGGATCTATCATGAAACTGCGTATCTTAAAATCTGCTGTGACCAACCCTTGGTTTAACCTTGCAACCGAAGATTGGATATTTAATACACTCGATGCCGACTCGCATACATTATTTTTGTGGCGCAACTCTGAGACTGTGGTTATTGGGCGCTCGCAAAACCCATGGGTCGAGTGCAAAACCGATCAAATGGCAGCAGACGATGTATTTTTGGCTCGGCGTCAGAGTGGCGGCGGCGCGGTGTTTCATGATTTGGGCAACACCAATTTTACTTTTTTATCCCCGAAACACGCGTATGACCAGACAGCCAACTTTACCATTATCATCAATGCGCTAAAAAAACTGGGCATAGACGCTACACTATCTGGTCGTAATGACATGCAAGTGGGCGACAGAAAAATATCAGGCAGCGCCTTTAAACATGCCGCCGATCGCAGCTTTCATCACGGGACACTGCTGGTCAATGCAAACATGCAAAAGCTCGGCGACTATCTCAATCCGCATCCCTTAAAGCTCAAAGCCAAAGGCATCAAATCTGTACGTACGCGCGTGGCAAACTTGGTAGAGTTTAATGATGCCATCAATCATGAGACGTTGTCTGATGCGATTATCGAGGCGTTTTGCGAATATTACGGAGAGACTGCGCCAATTGAGCAGTTGGATGAAGCCAGCCTTGCCAAGCAGCCAACGCTAAATGCTTACTATCAGCAGATGGCTGACTGGGATTGGCGCTTTGGCAAAACGCCTGAGTTTAGCCACCATGTCGAGACGCGCTTTGATTGGGGCATGATAGATGTGCATATGGATGTGAAGCAAGCTGTGATTACAGAAGTTGTTATTTTCTCTGACGCGCTAAATGTTGAGCTGATTGATTTGCTTAAAGAGACATTGACGGGTGTTAAATATAACAAGAAAGAGATTCAAGATAAACTCGATGAACTAGCAAAAGTGCAACCTGAGTTGGCGGCTCAGGTGAATGATTTTGAAAAATGGTTGGTTGGTGAGATGGAAGGTTAGGTTTTGCGACGTGAGATTTAATCTAGCAAGTATTGCAGGGTATGTCGCTTGCACTGCTTGATAAAAAGTTACTGACACAAATGCGCTTTATGTAATTAACGGTATTGATATCATACATACGCCATCTGAGATTTTGTATATTAATGATGCATAACAAGCACCCTGCCATTGCTCGATTTTTTATGAGTAATCAATATTAAGGTATTTTTATGAAGTACTTACATGCAATGATTAGAACCAACAAACTAGAAGAAACGTTGTTTTTCTATTGTGACCTTATGGGCTTACAACTGCTAAGAAAGAGAGACTCTGAATCAGGCAGATTCAGCTTATATTTTTTAGCAACGCATGAGGGTGCGCCGGAGATTGAGGTGACGCACAACTGGGATGAAATAGAATATACCAATGGCGATAATTTTGGGCACTTTGCCTTTAGAGTCGACAACATATACGCACAGTGCGACACCTTTATACAGGCAGGGATCGAGATATTAAGACCGCCTAGAGATGGCCATATGGCTTTTGTGAAAGACCCTAATAATATCTCAATTGAGCTGCTACAAAATGGTGAAGACTTAGAACCTACTGAGCCCTGGATTTCGATGGAAAATATTGGCAGTTGGTAGGTCAGTAAGGCTAACGAGGCTGATTTTTTTGTAGAAAGTGATGATGACACGTATATCACAGTTATATCTTTCTTAAAATATAACCAAGCTCTAAAAAATGAGGACAATATGAAAAAGTTATGCATCACTACAATCGGTATTTTAGGCACTTGCCTACTTTCCACTTATGCAAATTCAGCAAGTTTTGATTGCAATAAGGCTGCTACGTGGGTAGAAAAAACAGTTTGCGAAAGCTCTGAGCTTTCTAAGCTTGATAACACAATGGCAAAAAAATATAAAAGCAATCTTGACGCTGCTCCTGACTATGAAGACAGCAAAGCTTTTAAAGATAGGTTCATTACTAATCAACGCACATGGCTTACGTTTCAACGTAATACTTGTAAAAGTGAAGAGTGTCTGATGCGTGAGTATAAAGAATATATCGAAGAGCAAACCAATTACGGTGTGGCTCGGAATTTTTCAGATGAATTAAGTCCTTCTGATTTACCGAGTAAAAGTGCCTTTGGTAAGTTTTCTCAAACCTCTCAAATCTCAATATATAATTCAGGTACTCAGCGCTGGGAAGATACGGGAGAGGCAAAAAACACGGTATCGATTCATAGTGTCGCTAATAAGCCTTATCTTTCTATTATCGATGGCGTTTTGATTTTTACCAATGCTCATACCTGTGATTTGGGAGAGAGTAAAGCCATATGGTCAGAAAATCATTGGGTCATTAATGATGAACAGTCAAATAAAGATGTTGAGCTACGTTTATACCCAGCACTTTATAAAGGTAGGACTCAGTTGTTATTGAGAGACATTGATAACCAGTATAGAGAACTGCATTGTGGTATGCGAGGGTATTTTGACGGGATTATATTAGAACGAGAGTAAGTGAACAAAATCTCTTTATTGTCTCAGAATAAACATAAGCTGAACTGAAGATCTAGTTTAATAAGTTAAATTTTCATTCTAAACAAAAAAGGACGGCAAGAAATATCCCTTCGCCGTCCATTATTTAACACTCGTGCTAAAAAATTTAGATCTGAGCCGCAACCTCTGCCCCATCACGGATTGCGCGTTTGGCATCTAGCTCAGCTGCGAGCTTAGCACCTCCGATGAGATGGTATTGCGCGTCTGGTGCATCGCCCACATTTGGCATCAGCTCGACCACGGATTCCTGACCAGCACAGACGACGACACTATCGACACGGAGTAGCTGGCTTTGGCCTTGTGAGTTGGTGACCCAAATACCTTCATTGGTAATTTTGTCATACTGCACGCCAGCGACTTGGATGACGCCGTGAGATTTGATATGCGCGCGATGTACCCAGCCTGAGGTCTTATTCAGACCACTGCCTAGACGACCTTTACTACGCTGCATTAAATACACTTGGCGAATTGGCTTGATCGCGATCGGTTTAACCAGACCGCCATCGCTTTGATAGTCTGTATCATTAGTCACGCCCCACTCTTCGCGCCACTCGCTGATGGATTGCGGTTCAGGGCGATAGCTTGGATCTTTTAATCCTTCAGGTCCGATCTCATCAAGCGACTTACCATGATTGGAAGTCAGATATTCACTGACATCAAAGCCAATACCGCCAGCACCGATGACCGCTACCGTATTGCCCACTGCTTTTTCACCAGAGAGTAGCTCAGCATAGCTGATCACTTGCGGTAGATCAGCCCCTTCGAGCTTACCTGCGAGACTTCTAGGTACGACGCCAGTGGCGACGATAACATGATGGAACTTAGCTTTTTCCAGCATGGCTTTATCCACAAAGGTATTGAGTTTGATCTCAACGCCTAAATGCTCAAGCTCATTGATATAGTAGCGAACGGTCTCAAAGAACTCTTCTTTGCCAGGGATGACTTTGGCGTAGTTAAACTGTCCACCCAATACGTCTTTGGCTTCAAACAAAGTCACCTCATGACCACGTAAGGCGGCGACATGAGCGGCTGACATACCAGCGACACCACCACCGATGACGGCGACTTTTTTCGGTTTTTTCGCTTTTTTGTACACTAGCTCTGTCTCATAGCACGCTTGCGGATTGACGAGACAAGTCGAGCGTTTGTTTTCAAAGGTATGGTCGAGACACGCTTGGTTACAGGCGATACAGGTATTGATGCGGTCTGTCTGACCGTTTTTGGCTTTATTGACCCAGTGTGCATCCGCCAAGAATGGACGTGCCATTTGAATCATGTCAGCTTGACCAGTAGCAACGATTTCTTCTGCCGTGTCTGGCATGTTGATACGGTTAGCCGCCATCATCGGGATGCTGATATGTTTTTTGATCTCAGCGGTGAAGTCAACGAAAGCGGCGCGTGGTACGCTGGTCACGATAGTTGGAACACGCGCTTCATGCCAGCCGATGCCCGTGTTCATGATGGTCACGCCCGCTGCTTCTAGCGCTTTGGCCACGGTGATGACCTCATCCATGACGTTGCCATCTTTAACCAAGTCGATCACCGACAGGCGGAATAGGATAATAAAGTCTTCACCAACGGCTTCACGAACGGCTTTAACTACATCAACGGCAAACTTCATGCGACCTTGAATATCACCACCGTAACTGTCTTTCCGCTTGTTCACATGGCTAGATAAGAACTGATTGAGTAGATAACCCTCAGAGCCCATGATTTCGACACCGTCATAGCCAGCTTGCTTGGCAAGACGCGCTGAGCGAGCATAGTCTTTGACCGTCTGCTCGATATTTTTGATGCTCATCTTGCGCGGTTTAAACGGTGAGATTGGTGATTTGATTGGGCTGGAGGATACTGCAAAAGGATGGTAGCCATAGCGACCACTGTGCAATATCTGCATGATGATTTTGCTGTCATGCTTATGCACAGCACGAGTGATGCGTTGGTGATTGATGACGTCAGCTTTGGTATTCATCGTGCCACCAGCAGGCAAAAGCCACCCTTCGCGGTTCGGTGAGATGCCGCCAGTGATCATCATTGCCACGCCGCCTTTGGCACGCTCTGCAAAATACGCTGCCAGCTTACCGTAGTTGTAAAAGCGATCTTCAAGCCCCGTATGCATAGAGCCCATGACCATACGGTTTTTTAGCGTGGTAAAACCCAAATCTAGTGGCTCAAATAAATGCGGATAATATTCGTTGGTGCTGGCGGTATCGATCGTATTGGCAGAACGGCTGGCGGTCATATCATTTTCCTTATGAATGGTTTTTGAAACGGCTTCTTAAAAACGTCTTTTTAGAATTAGAAATAGTGGTGCTACGGGATTTAGCGTTACTGGTATCGTAACACACCGCTATTATCGTCAGCTATGCAGACAAACGACTGATGAGTGAGCAATATATGAATAGTGGCAATCAGACAATAGGAAATTGCGCTGACTATAACGTTGACTTGTGGCGTATGGTTAGGTGAGTATCATTAAACCACTCTAAATTTCTAAAACGACTGTCTATAATGAGACGGATATTTTATAAATTACTCCACACAGAATAATAAATTAATCAATAAACATCGACTATTCTAAACCCTTTCTGTGTTAAATTACGGTGCTGCGTTACCCTATTGACGCAATATAAAAATACGATAAAGGATTATCATCATGACAGATTTTCATACTGGCCTCGGCAAAAACGCCGCCAATTATCAGCCGCTCACCCCTATTGATTTTATCATTCGTAGCGCTCAGGTTTATCCTGATAAGACTGCCATCATTTACGATGATCTTGCGCACAACAACCTCACCCAGACGTGGCAACAGACCTATACGCGCTGTCGCCAACTGGCGGATGGCTTACGCAAACTGGGTATTGATAAAAACGACACAGTCGCCGTCATGCTGCCAAACACGCCAGTGATGGTCGAATGCGCCTTTGGTATCCCTATGTCAGGCGGCGTACTCTGTACCCTAAACACGCGTCTCGATATCAATGCACTTACCTTTTGTTTGCAGCATTCAGAGGCAAAGGTGCTGATCTTGGACAGTGAGTTTGCGGAGCACGCCGAGATCATCGATGAGACTTTCCCAAACTTAATTGTTATTCACGCGACCGATAACGCTATCGATGTCGAGCCGTTTGGGCAGATGAGCTATGAGGCGCTAGTCGCCAGCTCAGACAGTCTGGATAATTGGGAAATGCCAGCAGACGAATGGGATGCCATTGCGCTGAACTACACCTCTGGCACAACAGGCAAACCAAAAGGCGTCGTTTATCATCATCGCGGTGCTACGCTCAATGCAGTGTCGAACATTTTAGATTGGGATATGCCAAAGCACCCCATGTACTTATGGACATTGCCGCTATTTCATTGTAATGGCTGGTGTTTTCCGTGGACCATCGCTGAGCGCGCTGGTGTCAACGTTTGCTTACGAAAGATTGATGCGGATTTAATATTGCAACTGATTGCAAAGCATCAAGTGACCCATTATTGCTCTGCGCCCGTCGTGCACAATATGATTGCAGGTGGCAAACCTGAATACAAAGAAGCTATTACTCATACAGTCAAAGGCTGGGTCGCTGGGGCACCGCCGTCTGAAACCATGCTAGCAGCAATGGAAGCGATGGGCTTTGATATCTCTCACGTCTACGGTCTGACTGAGGTCTATGGGCCAGTGACCGTTTGCGCTGAGCAAGAAGAATGGAAAGGTCTTGATGTAGCTAGCCGCGCCCAAAGGAAATCACGCCAAGGCATGACTTCTCATTTGATGGCAGGATTTGAGGTATTTAAACAAGGCACTACCGAGCCTGTTGCCGCCGATGGCGAAGAGATGGGTGAGCTGGCACTACGTGGCAATATGGTGATGAAAGGCTATCTAAAAAGCCGCAAAGCCACTGAAGATGCTTTCGCTGATGGCTGGTTCCGCACGGGTGATTTGGGTATCAAATACCCTGACGGCTATATCAAAATTATGGACAGGCTCAAAGACATTATCATCTCAGGCGGTGAGAATATCTCTAGCATTGAGGTAGAAAACGTCTTATACAAACTCCCTGCGATTGAAAGCTGTGCGGTCGTTGCCGCGCCACACGATAAATGGGGTGAGGTGCCCGTTGCCTTTATCGAGATTCATGCTGGTAGTACCTTGCAACGTGATACGGTGATGGAGCATTGTAGTCAGCACTTAGCAGGTTTTAAAGTTCCTAAATATATTGTCTTTGCCGAAATCCCAAAGACCAGTACGGGTAAAGTACAAAAGTTTGAGCTACGCCAAGCGGCCAAATCATTGGCGCATGAAACGCCAAAAGTCACTGCTAGTATTAAATAACATGGCAACTTATTGAGTCATATCATCAACTAACATCCATAAAAAAGGTCAAACACATATACGTGGCTGACCTTTGTTAATACTCAAATTATTTAATTAGCCAATTTTTGGCTCAAGCCACTGATAGACCAGCATACCTATGATCATTGCAGGGATAAACACATACGCTTGCCACTGTCCCGTACCGAGCAAGACGATGCCTGGTCCCGGGCAAATACCCACCAGTCCCCAGCCAATACCAAACAACATAGCACCGATAATCAGTTGTTTGGTGATGACGGTTTTGCTTGGCATGTCAATGGGCGTACCAATCCAACTGCTTTGTTGACGCTTGGCCAACAGCACACCAAAAAATGCAACGAACAAACCACCACCCATCACCAGTGCAAGGGAAATATCCCATGCGCCAAACACATCTAAGAACCCTTGTACTTTTACAGGGTCGGTCATACCTGACACCAGTAATCCAAATCCAAACAGTAACCCTGCCAGCAATCCGATTATATTTTTTAGCATCGTTGTATCTCGCTATTATTGTCTTCTATTAACTATCATATGTCGTTCGTGCTTTAGTGCTACTACTAGCAATCTCATAGCAGTCTGCCGTTGAGCATTTACAGTAGCCCTAGTACATGCCGACCGATATATACGGTCACAATACCAAACAGCATAAAGGTGACGGTCGCTGCCAATGAACGTGGAGACAGGCGGGCATTACCGCAGATACCATGCCCACTGGTACAACCTGAGCCAAGACGCGTGCCAAAGCCAACCAATAGCCCTGCGACAACCAACAATGGCAAAGAAGTGCTGATCTGTACATTAGGTAGCGGTCTTGCTAGCCCGTACAGCACGGGCGATATGACTAAGCCCAGTATAAACAGTACCTGCCACATCTCTACACGCTTGGGCTTTAGCAAGCTTGAAAAAATACCACTGATACCAGCTATACGCCCAATGCCGAGCAGCAAGATAACTGTCGCTACCCCTAGCATCAGACCACCTACTAGAGATATCGGTGTAAATGCCTGCCAGTCTATTTGTATACTCATAACGGACTACCCATTTAGGTTTATTAAGTATTTGCTTAATTTCGATTTATATAAATACATTATATTATAAAATATAATAAAAGGGTAAAAAAATACTGAGCACGTATGATTATAATAACGGCTCAGTATTCTATGATAGTAAAAGCGTCTTCAGAACGACTTATAAAAGTAGCGATATCATTTTAAAAGGTTTCTCAATCATAACTACTGGCTTAATACTTCATCCAGTGCTGATTCAAAACGCGCTACTGTACCATCGATATCGGTCAGCTTGTCCAAGCCAAATAAACCCAAACGGAACGTCTTGAAGCTATCAGGCTCACCTACTTTTAAGGGTACGCCAGCAGCGATTTGTACACCCGCTGCTGCAAAAGCGCTGCCTTTATGCATATCATCACGATCGGTATAAGACACGACAACGCCAGGCGCTTGAAAGCCTTCAGCCGCAACGCTCTCGATACCTTTGGCTTCTAGTACTTCACGAATACGTTTGCCGAGTGTCCACTGCGCCTCACATAGTTTATCAAAACCAATGGCTTTGGCTTCATTCACCGCATCACGGAACTGACGTAAGCTGTCTGTCGGCATCGTCGCATGGTAGGCATGACCACCATTTTCATAAGCGCGTATGATGTTTAGCCATTGCTTTAGATCAATACTGAAGCTATCAGACTCGGTGCTGTCTACTTTTTTGACAGCCGCATCGCTTAGCATAACTAGACCAGCGCCTGGGGTACTGCTCCAGCCTTTTTGCGGGGCGCTAATAAGTACGTCGATACCCAAGTCTTTCATGTCTAACCAGACACAGCCTGACGCGATGCAGTCGATAACCAACAATCCGCCGACACTATGCACAGCCGCGCTTAATGCTTTGATATAGTCATCTGACAAAATCATACCTGATGAGGTCTCAACGTGCGGCGCAAATACCACTGCTGGCTTTTCTGCTTTGATTTTTGCGACCGCCGTGTCGATGTCGACGGGTGCAAATGGCTTTGGTGACTCGCTATCTTCGGTACGATTGGCTGTGAGCACGGTTGATGATTTGGCAATTTTGCCTTTTTCTAAGATTTGCGTCCAACGATAGCTAAACCAACCATTACGAATGATGACGCAATCTTCGTCATTTGCCAGTTGGCGAGCCACTGCTTCCATACCATAAGTACCAGAACCCGGCACGATCACCACGGCATCCGCGTTGTAGACAGATTTTAGATCACTAGATAAGTCGTTCATCACTTGCTGAAAGGCCTTTGACATATGGTTCAGCGCGCGATCGGTGTAAACCACTGAATACTCTAATAAGCCGTTTGGATCGATATCTTGACGTAATGCAGGCATTGAACACTCCTAGTATATGATTAGATGATGACTGTCTCTTAATTCTTCGTACCGTAATATCGGGATAGGAAATAATATAGAGATTGATCTAGCTCAGTACCATGGATAATTGGTATCAACGAGTACTGATAGCGAAAAATAATGAAGATGATACAAGATTAACGAGATAGCAGGTTAGAGCAGTGCTATTGTCTGTGACGATGAGGGCTATAAGTATCGGGATACTGTCTTTACCCAAATCATCCATAAGATTCGATAGTAGCACTGATACTAGAGGTTGACAACGATACGCTCAGGCAATGATATGGCTTGCGCGATTATAGTTTTATTGGTAAGTATTCTTTGAACGGCACTGTGAGAATCTTAACGTCCGCGATGGGCATCCTGTAGCCCAGACACCACAAAATCTAGCAAATCGCTATCACCTTCGCGGGCGGCTTTACGCATGAGCTTGGATGGTGCGTGCGTCAATGTTTGGGTTAGGCGCCGTGATAGTTCAATGAGAATGTCTTCTGGACTGACATCATCTTGTTGCAGCTTGGCAATGGACTCATGCAGTAGCTTATCTACTTGATTTTGAGTACAGGTGCGGTATTGCTGGATGTCTTTACCCACTTGACGAACTTGAAAGCGACGATCTATTTCAACGACTAATTGACTGACTAAAAGTTCCGCATCGACCGCCGCTTGCCGACGCTGCTCAATATTACCGGCAATCACATGCTGCAAATCATCGACAGAATACAGATAGACATCATCAATGCGACTGATGGTTGAGTCAATATCACGTGGTACGGCCAAATCTATCATCAACATTGGCTGATAACGACGACGCTTGAGCGCTTGCATGGTCATAGGCTTATCAATCAATAAATCCATACTACCACTACAGCTGCTGACAATATCGGCTTCCGCCAATACTTGTGGCAACTCTTGCAAGGGTCTGACGTCTATACGGCGATTGGGACTACGTAACTCAGCGGCCAATGCCTCAGCACGCTCGGGATTACGATTGCAAATAATCACTCGCCCGACGCCAAGGCCAGCGATATGGGTGGCAACCAAGCGATTCATCTCACCTGCCGCGACCACCAATAATGTACGACTAGGCAGATCATCAAATATTTGCGTGACCAATTTGGCCGCCGCAAAGCTCAGCGATACCGCTTGTGCACCCACTTGCGTCTCATTACGTACTCGTTTGGCAGCGGCAAATACCTGATCAACGATCCAACCGAGCTGATTGCTCAATACTTTTTGCTCTTGTGCCAAATGCACAGAGCGCTTGATTTGACCAAGTATCTGCGGCTCACCCAATATCATAGAGTCCAGCCCCGCTGCGACTCTTAGCCAGTGGGTCAATGCGTGCGTGTCGCGGTGCACATATAGATAAGGATCGATATCTGCGAGTGGGAGCTGTTTGAATTCAGCAAGCCACGTCTTAATCTTGAGAATATGAGCGCTGATCATGCTTGATGTGACATGAGCACTGCTACTAAAATCATTATGAGAGATGGCATGGTCTGTCTGCTCATTGACTGCCGAGCTTGATGCGTGTGAGTGGTGCGGGGTCAACGTATGGGGCACAAGCGCATAAATCTCAGTACGGTTGCAAGTAGAGACAATCACACTGCCATCCGTGAAGGATTCTATTTGCTCAAGCGCGACATTCACATCGTCACCCACCAGCGCCAAGCGCTCTCGCAGAGCGACTGGTGCAGTTTTGTGATTGACCCCAATGACCACTAATCTCATTATTGATAGACCATAAACATGCCGCTCAGCTGCTCACTCACGCTATCTCATTATTTTTTAAAAGACAGTTTTTGACGACAGCGCTGAAAGGAAGACCCTAAAAACCGCTTATTATATCATTATTGCTGGCGTTAATTAACACTCACCCATCTATGATAGCTATATCTCTGTATCTGGTCGCAAATGTAACAAATCAACTACCGATATGATTGATAAAATCAATGGATGTGTTTTGGCAAATGGTCGCTAAGACCACCATAAATCATTCGCTTAGTGTCGCCTAACTTGTTATATTTCCACAGTATTCTGATCAGCATGGCTATTTGTATAAAAGTCCTAGCAAAATAACTCATGCTTAAAACAAGTATCCGTCATAGCGTATCAATAGAATAATGGTTGCTCAGATATGAGTAACACGGATGCTATTGTTTATACTGTTCATCTGCTCTTATAATGTTTGTCATGGGTACTCGTTACCACTATTTGATTTGAAATGATTAAAATAAAATTGCCTCAGCTATGTAGGTAAACCATGGGCGAACACGGCTATCTATGATGTTTTTTGGATCATTATCTAGATCACAACCTCTTTATAACGAGCAATCTAGCCTCCGCGCTTTATTGCAGGTCGTTATCGATCGTTTGTGCCAGCGTTATAAGCTAGCGTTGTCATTGGCCGTCTGCTTATGCCTTGCCGTACCTGCGCATGCCAGTCATGCTGATACAGAATTGGCCGCAAAAACGCCACGAGCATCAGTCATTACTAGCGATAATGGGGTAAATAACAACGCTATTTCTAGCACCTCTATCAGCACGACTGTTCATAAAAATAGCCAAATGACCGATAGCGTGACCAACATTGATGGTCTAGCGCCAGCCAGCCTATGGCAGCCTGAACTCAACGAACCCAGTTTATATGCTCTATTAGATGCAGAGTTTGCTGCGGATCGTGATGATAAACAACGTGCGATTACGATCTATAAGCAACAATCTTTTAAAGAAGATGCCACAGCGGTATTTGAGAGGGCACTGACTCTATCACTGCGTAATGAAAGGGTTGAGGATTCATTAGCATTTGCGAAATCATGGCAAGATCAGAATCCTGATCATGTACCTGCTTGGTTTTATGTGGCACATTTGGCACTACGGGCACATGACTATATCTTAGCTGGCGAGACCTTAAACCGTATCTTGCGTTACGATCCGCGTGCAGATTTGAGCGAAATCCTTATCGGTATTTATCCCAATAATGACGATGACAAACGCGAGCTGCTTGCCGCTTTGCAGCCACTAGATAGTGAGCAAAATGCCTCACTGTCCGTATTAAAGGCCGGTTTACTTTACCAATTTAATGAGCCTGAAATCGCTATCGTGCATATTAACCGTGCGCTAGAGCGTCAGCCTGATTATGTGCCTTTTATCACCCTAAAGGCTGATATCTTGCGCAAAATCGTTACAGCAGAAACCGTAATTAATTACGTGAGCCAAGCACGCTTGCGCAATCCTGATAGCAAAAGTTTGTACCTGTACGAGATTCGCTACTTATTAGACTTAAAACAAAGCGACCAAGCTTGGAAACTATTGCTCGAAGCCCACAGCCGCTTCAATGATGATGCTGAGATTACCTTGCTAGCAGCACTAGTGAGCTTGGATATCGAAGAATATGCGAGCGCAGATGATCTACTCAATATGCTTGCCAAAAACCCCGCTTACCTTGACCAAGCTTATTACTATCTTGGTATCAGTGCTGAGCGTCAGCAGCAGTTTGATAAAGCCAAATACTATCTCAATGGCGTGATGCAAGAAGACTTAGTATTAGAAGCACGTCGAAAAGTGGTCGCATTTGAATTACTCAACGACGATGTCGACGCCGCCATTGCTACTTTAGAAAAGCTACGCAAAGACTTTACGGTATTCGCCCCTGACACCTTTGTGATGCAAGCCGATATTTTGTGGCAGCAAAATGAGTCAGAAGAAGCCTTACGTCTATTGACGCGGGCCGCTCGTAAATATCCTGACAATGAGATGTTACTCTTTGCCCGTGTCCAACTGTTAGATGACAAAAGCGACTATGTTGTCAAACGCACGCTGCTCAACCATTTGCAAGCACTAGATCCTAGCAACTTATCCTATCAACTGAGTTATGCTCAGTTGTTATTGGTCAACGAGCGCAGCTCTGATCAAGGCTTGGCGCTCGCCACATCGATCATTCAGATTCGCTATGATGACCCGCGCTATGATAATGACCTTCATCTGCAAGCTCTAAACGTACTGGCGTCTAATGCGCTCGCGCAAGAAAACTATAAACAAGTCATCGACTATCTGCAAACCCCTTATGATGTGCTGCCGACCCTGCGCTCAGGGAGTCTGTTATTGCGTGCCTATCAAGGGCTTGGTGATAATGCCAAGGTCGAGACACTGCTCGCAGATTTGCAGCAACGCTTCTCCTATGGACAGCACAATATTAATGACCGTATACAGCTATACTGATGTTGGTTTATCGAAATGATTGTTTAGGCTAATTACTTATACATAATGAGCACTTATAAATAGCAAGCGCTCACAAATTATAAGCAGTCATAAATTACAAGCGACGTATAAGAAGCTAACAGCCGTGCATAACCGCGCAACAAATAGCGCTTAAGCTGAATGCTTTGTCATGCTAACTTTTTACTTTTAAGAGATAATTATGCTTACCTCAATTACTGCCTACAAATCTAACAAATTGACGCTATTAGCGACCATGGCAACAGCAATTGCTATTACGTCTGGTTGCCAGTCATTAAAAACCAATAATACGACCAATCAACCAACCACCATGCAAGGTCAAAACGCTAACCAACCTAAGAAATTAGAAGACTTTAACATCACGGGTAAAATCGGCGTGACGATGCCTGCTAGTGACACCTCAGGCACGCAAGGCGGTAGTGCATTTTATGCATGGGGTCAACAAAATGATCGTTTTGCGATTGAGCTGATTGGCGCGCTTGGCATTGGTAAAACCAACATTGAGTACAATGGTCAAACAGCCACGCTCGTGAGCGAAAAGACAGGCACATTGACCGCTGATGACCCTGAAACCTTGCTCAAAAAAGCCACAGGCTGGCAAGCACCTATCTCACAAATGCCTTACTGGATCTCTGGTCGCCCCGCACCTTCAGATAGCGCGCCGCAATTAGATGCTCAAAACCGATTGGTAAGCTCGGTCAATGGCGACTGGAGCGCCAGCTTTACTTATAAGGGTGATGATAAATTACCGAGTAAAATCAGTGCCGTGCAGCCACAAGGCAATAAAGTGGTAATGACGATTAATCACTAGTCTCTCATTACTAGTGCATCACCACAAAAAAATTAGCCAGTAGTGCTCATTACCATAGCCGTTTATGACTGTACCTTATGATGAAAAGATATGATTAAAAACATAGCCACAGAATCTGACTCTACTATTACTCGTTTATCTCCTGCAAAAATCAATCTGTTTTTGCATATTACAGGTAAGCGCGCTGACGGCTATCATAATCTGCAAACGGTATTTCGCTTGCTCGATTGGGGTGATTACTTGCATTTTTCACTCATGGATGATGTTGTGGTACAAACGGCCGATAGTGAATCAGATAGCAATACCCTCTGTCATCAGCTGTTGGTATTGGCTGGTGCAGAGATAATCACGGCCAATATAGAAGACAACTTAATTTTCAAAGCGGCGCGCGCATTGCTAGCGTTTGCCATACAGTCAGACGCTCTACCTAAGCAATTGGCACAAGTCACTGTCAGGTTAGACAAGCACTTACCAATGGGCGCAGGATTGGGCGGTGGCTCATCCAACGCCGCAACGACTATGCTGGTGCTCAATGAGCTTTGGCAACTTAACGTTCCTTGTGATGCGCTTATAAAAATTGGTGCAAAGGTAGGCGCAGACGTGCCAATCTTTATCTTTGGGCAAGATGCCATTGCGATGGGTATTGGTGAAGAATTGACTGCCATTGACCTACCTGACCAGCAGTATTTAGTCTTAACGCCTGAGGCGCATGTCAATACTGCCAAACTATTCGCCCACCCCAAACTACAGCGAGATATCGCTCCTCTATCGATTGATACGATTAAAAATCAATCCAATGATTATGTTCAAAATTTGAATACGCCTTATCATAATGTGTTTACGCCAGTAGTGACAAGCCTCGCTCCTGCTGTTGCAGAGGCTTTAGATTACTTGAAAGGGTTAGAATCGCAAGCACTGGGCACAGCACGCATGACTGGCTCTGGTAGTGCAGTATTTTTACCCTTAGATGCGAGCATTGCTACTGATAAAAAGCTATTGGCAAAGTGGGTTAAGGGTGCGCCTTGTGCAGGGTATCTCGTTGGCAGTTTGTAAGATGGACGTGCCCTACTCAAACTCTCAAATAAGTTGGTATTAATATGAACCATTCATATCTAAATAAGAGTCTAATAACCGCCACCGTTTTTATTTGCTTATCATCGAATTTGACTGCGTGTTCATTACTATCTAAATCTCACGATGAATCTCATGCTAATCGCTTATCCGATAAAATAACTTTGCCACAACAACTAGACATAAAAGTAAAAGACAACTCTCAAAATATAGAGGTTTCTCAGCAAGATTCCAAAGTCAGCTCGCCTACTGAACTATTTACTTACGCACCGACTCTTTCAATGCGAGAGATAAACTTTGTTTTGAAGGGCAAATACGTTATAAAAGATAACTGCTTATACTTTGTTCAGAACGATGATAAGTATCTCAGCCCTATTTTTTATCCAGATAGAGCGATTCTTTTTGAGAATGAACAAGCCATTTCTCTAAATGGAACCAAAGTTAAGCTCGGTGAGGAGGTTGTCACTAGCGGTATAATTAAAGAGCGTATAGGTAGTTACTATTTACGAAAAGGTGATATTGTCATCGAAGACCCAGAGAATACAGCTTGTTTGACGGAACCTGCGGTATTTATGAGTGGTAGAGTGGTCAATCCTCTCGTACAAAATTAACTCGCACAGCATTAGCTTACGATTGACAGGCTTAATAAAAAGACCTCTATTCACTACAATAGTAGCGATGCAACTCAGGCTAATTCACTTAGTTTCGAATAAATCCCAGAAAAAGGCGCAAATGACTTGCAAAATCTGAAAATTTACTTATAATAGGTCGCCACAATAGGGGTATAGCCAAGTTGGTAAGGCATCAGGTTTTGATCCTGACATCCGTTGGTTCGAGTCCAGCTACCCCTGCCATTTTTTAGTACGAAGCGTTAGAGATACATTGAGTATAAGTGGTTTATAAATAACCTCTTATGCTATTGTCATTGACAACGTTATCCCAGTTTCGGTATAGTTCGCAATGAACACCGCTAGGGAAAGGTTATGTTTTAGACGGCTCAATCGTCTATAAGATAACTGACAGGTCGTGACACCATTCTGAAAATGACTATTAGTCGCTATTAGCTTTCGGTTGTTCATAGCCTAGACATTACAGGGGTATAGCCAAGTTGGTAAGGCATCAGGTTTTGATCCTGACATCCGTTGGTTCGAGTCCAGCTACCCCTGCCAT